>UEHQ01000016.1 GCA_900489925.1 Hyphomicrobiales bacterium
ACCTGACGATCGACAACCTGCGCATTGCCCAGACGATCTTCGTCACGCGCGACTTCAATCTCGCAAAGCAGATCATGGAGGTGAAGGTCGAGGTTCGCCGCATGGAGAAGCAATCGTCCGAGCGCCACCTCGAGCGCCTGCGCGACGGTCGCGCCGACAGCCTGCAGACCAGCTCCCTGCACCTGGACATGCTGCGCGACCTCAAGCGCATCAACGCCCACATCGTCTCCGTCGCACACCCCATCCTCGACGAAAGCGGCCTGCTTATCGAAAGCCGCGTCCGCAAAGCGGCGGAATAGCTCTGGTCAATCGGCGGATGGCAGGCGGCGCATTGTAAACTCGATCTGATCGCCGTCGAGCTGGCGCCAGCTCTCCACTTCGGTCCAGTAGGCAGCTTTGGGATATTCGTCGAACCATTCGCGCGCCTTGGCGCGGGCGTCGAGCAGAGCGAGACAGTAGGTCTGCCGCACGAAGCGGTCGTTTTTCCGGGGCGTACCCTCGGCCCTATGAGTTGCAATCCTGCGCTTCAAGCCGTCAAAGGACGGAGGTCCTGGGATCTTCGTCATAAACCTTACCTCTACAGGAAAAGGTAATATCGAAAATCGCTTTTTGCGAGTCGAATCTGAAGCGGGCTCAGACCGTGGCGACTGTTGGCGATAACCCTGCGCAACTGCTATCAGGGGCGATAATGACGAAAGTACGAGTCGCGTCGGATGACGCACGCTCACCGGAGACGAGACGACATGGAAAGACCGGAACTGCCGATCGGGCTGCCCGAGGACATAGAAGACAAGAAGACCGCGGCCCGGACATGGTTCGAAGGTCTCCGGGATGCGATCTGCGCCTCTTTTGAAACGCTGGAAGATGAGCTGGAAGGCCCACTGTCGGACCGCCAGCCGGGACGTTTCGTCGCCAAGGACTGGCAGCGCGAAAACGGCGCCGGTGGTGGCGGCCGGATGTCGATGATGGAAGGCCGCGTCTTCGAGAAGGTCGGCGTGCATACGTCCACCGTTTTCGGCGAGTTCGCACCCGACCTTCGCGCCCAGATGCCTGGCGCCAAGGACGACCCGCGCTTCTGGGCATCCGGCATTTCGCTGATCGCCCATCCGGTCAACCCGAATGTTCCGGCCGTCCATATGAATACGCGCATGGTGGTCACCTCGAGCCGCTGGTTCGGCGGTGGCGCAGACCTCACCCCTGTTCTCGACCGGCGCCGAACGCAGGAGGATGAGGACAGCAGGCTCTTCCACAAGGCGATGGAAATCGCCTGTCGCAGCCACTCGACCGTCGCCGATTATGCTGCCTACAAGACATGGTGCGACGAGTATTTCTTCCTGAAGCATCGCAACGAGCCCCGCGGCATCGGCGGCATCTTCTACGACTGGCTCCATTCGAGCGACGAAGCCGGCGGATGGGATGCCGATTTTGCCTTCACGCGTGACGTCGGTCGCGCCTTCTCCATGGTTTATCCACGGATTGTTCGCTCGAACTTCAATAAACAGTGGACAGACCAGGATCGTGAAGAACAATTGATTCGCCGTGGGCGCTATGTTGAGTTCAATCTCCTCTACGATCGTGGGACGATCTTCGGCCTGAAAACGGGCGGGAACGTGGAGTCCATCCTCTCATCCCTGCCCCCGACGGTTCGCTGGCCGTGATAGCGGAGGAGTGATCGAAAAAAGCGTTGAGAGGCTTTCAATTCTGCACATGGAATACTAATTTCAGAGGTGTTCGTACGTAACAATCGGAGGAGGATTGTCATGACGATACAGAGTGGATCGCCGGCATCGGCGGATGTCCAGGAGACATCCCGTCCAATCGGTGCACCGGAGTTCCTGCAGAGGCTTGCCGAAGAGCTGAGAGCAAAAAGCGGCTCCGACCTGCCCCTTTCCTGCTATATCGAACAGGTAAAGCTTCAGTTGGCCGGAGGCAGGTCTCCGGAGGAGCTGGCGGGCTTGGTACGAGGACAGAATAACACCGCCAACAACGCCTGCTATCGCGCCTGGGCAATGCCCGAATAGCGCCGTCATCAAACCGGCCGGTGCGGCACCGGCCGGAACCTTCTCACCACTTCGAACATTCACCCATGGCGCGACAGCGTCATGAACTCGTTGAATTCAGGCAGGAGGAAGGAATGAGACTTTTCGAATGTGGAACGCTCGTGCCCGGTTGCAACTGGCATACCCGGGCCAATGATGATGCGGAAGTTGTCCGCCGCGCGGTCGAACACATGAAATCGGCACACGGCGAAACCATCATCCGCGAAAACATGGTCGACAACATCAAGGCGCGGATCCGCAACGAAGCGACGGCCGCCTGATTTACTTTACCAGTTGAGAAAGCCGGGCGAGCAGCGCCGCCCGGTCAGGAGCGAAATTCTCCTCGATCCACTGGTTTTCAAGGAGAGACAGGGTCTCGCCGACCCGCTTGCCTGCGGGAATTCCGGCGCCAAGCATGTCGCTTCCGCTCAGCGGAAAGGCTGGCTTCTCCCACCGCATGGCATGTTCCAGCAGCTTCCCGAGCCGCGCCGACCGTGCCATTTCGTTCATGTCGCCTTCGACCTTACCCCGGGCAACCGCTAGAGCCAGCTTCAGCCGGGTCGTTATCCCGTCTGCACCGTTGCGATAAAGCAGCCGGTCGAACGCCGCGGATGATATCTCGTCGCTCGGAGGCGTGACGCTCGACCAACGCTTGAAAAACTCCGCCTCGGCCCGCGAAAACTTCAGCCGGGCAGCCATCTTCTCCAGCCGTTCGCCATCCGGCGGGACGATCGCGGCGAGCCGCAGTAGCGGATCAGGCTTCCAACCGAGCGCTTTTTCCGTCGCAATCAGCGATGGGATCGCATCAATGCCCCACTTTTCCGTCTCCGGCAGGATTTCCGTGAGCGCCGCCACCTGGCGCATCCACAACAGCGCCCGTCCCGGATCTTCCGCGGCCAGAAGCTTCCGCATCTCCGACCAGATCCGTTCGGCGGAGAGCGTCTTGAGCTTCGATCGCGCGGCCGCGCAAGCGCGCAACCCGTCGGCATCCGGCCTCCCCGAGCCGTAATAGGCAAAGAAGCGGAAGAAACGCAGGATCCTGAGATAATCCTCGGCAATCCGCGTCGCCGCATCGCCAATAAAGCGGATATTACGCCGCTCGATATCGGCAAGCCCGCCGACGAGATCGATCACCTCTCCCTTTTCATCGACGTAAAGGGCATTGATCGTCAGATCCCGCCTGTCGGCGTCCGTCTGCCAATCGGTGCTGAACGCAACCTTCGCCCGACGGCCATCCGTCTCCATGTCGGCCCTGAGCGTCGTCACCTCGAAGGGTTTGCCGCCAATCACCAGCGTCACCGTTCCGTGGTCCACACCCGTCGGAACAGCCTTGATTCCGGCCGCCTTCGCCCGCTCGATGACAGTATCCGGCGTCAACGTTGTTGCAACGTCGATATCGCTGACGGGCATCCCCATCAGGCTGTTGCGAACCGCCCCGCCGACAACCCGGCCCTCGCCGCCATCCGCGTTCAGCAGTGCAAGAACGCGCCCGAGCGCCAGGTCCTTGAACCATGCCTCGTGAGCAAGGTTGGTCATGCATAAAGCCTTTCATAGAGCGTCCGAACAATGCCCGCGGTGATGCCCCAAATCGTGCGCGTTTCATAGGGCATGCTGTAGAAATGCCGATCGAGACCATCGACCGCCCGTCTGTTGCGGTTGTGGTTGGACGGGTTCATCAGGAAGGACAGCGGCACCTCGAAGACATCGTCGACCTCATCAGGATTGAGCTTGAGCTCGAAGCCGCGATTGACGACGGCGAGGATCGGGGTGATCCGGAATCCTGTCGATGCCAGATAGTTGGGCAGCCGCCCCACCGTTTCGATGAAGGAACTCGCAAGCCCGATTTCCTCCTCGGCTTCACGTACCGCAGCGTCTTCCGGCGTCTCCTCGGCGCCATCGATCTTGCCGCCCGGAAAGGCGATCTGCCCGGAATGCTCCCGCAACGTCGAGGTGCGCTGCGTAAAGATCACGCGCGCATCGTCACCGTAGTCCACCACTGGCACCAGAACGGCGGCATCCCGAAGCTTGAACGTCTCGACCTTCGCGACGATGTCGGGATTGAGAATATGATCGCCGTGGTCACGCCAGGAGAGCTCGACCGGCCCACCACTTTGATGAAGCGCGCGCCGGCGAAATTCTGAAGCGGAATAAAGAGCGCTGCGATTGCTCAACACATCGGTCATCTGGATAGCAAGTCCAGTTCGTCGGCAGGCATGACGGCGAAGATCTCTCCGCCGGAACGCACGCAAAACATCGCCACGCCATCGACATCGCAGATTTCGCCAAGTTCGACGAGTTCATACATGACCGCGCGCGAAATCAGAGCCTCGAGCCGGCCGCGCACATGAAGATAGGGCTTCAGCTCCTTGTTGTCGCCATGGATCACGAAACGGAGCGGATGCTCCTTGCCGGCCTCCACGACGTCACCGACATTGGTGCGAAAGGTCAGCTGCCGTTCGCCGTCTTCTCCCGAGGCATTCATCTCCACCGCAATAAAGGGCGCATCGGCGATCCTGATGCCGACTTTTTCCACAGGAGTTACGAGGTAAGTCCTTCCATCGTCATCTTTTCTCAGGACCGTCGAAAACAGTCGAACCAGCGGTGCCCGACCGATCGGGGTACCCATGTAGAACCAGGTTCCGTCCGCGCGGATTTCCATGTCGATATCGCCGCAGAAGGGCGGATTCCAACGGTCAACGGGGGGAAGACCGCGCTTCCCGCTGCCGGTATCGCCCGCGGCGCGCGCGATCAACGCGGCCAAATCCGCTGCATCCGTCGTCGCCTTGATATCCTCGGCTGCCATTCTTCCGTCCCGGTTTACGCTTAACCCAGTATCGTCACGAGATAGTCATTCGAAACGAACTTGTCAGCCCGCAACATCTTCATAACTCTATCGGGTATGAGGCACACGTGTAAGTCCGCCGATTCGCGACGAATGATGTCAGCCGCTGGAGATGCCTGATGGGTATGATGAAGACTGAAGCCCCCCTCGATGAAAAGGCGATCGTCGCCGCAGCAGAGAAAGCGCTTGCCGATATCGCCGCCGTCCGGGCCGAGGTCTCCAAGGTGATCTTCGGCCAGGAGAGCGTTGTCGAGAATACGCTCCTCGCCGTCCTTTCCGGCGGCCATGCACTTCTGGTCGGCGTGCCGGGCCTGGCAAAGACCAAGCTCGTCACGACGCTTGGCGAGGTGCTCGGCCTCGGCGCAAACCGCATCCAGTTCACACCCGACCTGATGCCGTCGGATATTCTCGGTTCCGAGGTGATGGACCAGGATGACAGCGGTCGCCGATCCTTCCGCTTCGTCAAGGGACCGGTCTTCGCCCAGTTGCTGATGGCAGACGAAATCAACCGTGCCTCGCCGCGCACTCAGTCGGCCCTGCTGCAGTCGATGCAGGAGTACCACATCACGGTTGCCGGCCAGCGCTACGACCTGCCGACGCCGTTCCATGTGCTGGCGACGCAGAACCCGCTGGAGCAGGAAGGCACCTACCCGCTGCCCGAAGCCCAGCTCGACCGCTTCCTGCTGCAGGTCGACGTTCACTATCCTGAGCTTGCCGCCGAGCGACAGATCCTGCTCGAGACGACCGGTCTCAGCGAGACGAAGCCGGAAACCGTGCTGAGCGCCGAGCGTCTGATCGAGATCCAGACGCTGATCCGCCAGATGCCGGTGAGCGACAAGGTGGTCGATGCCATCCTGGCACTGGTTCGCTCGGCACGTCCCGGCCAGGGCAATGCCTCGACCGACAAGAACGTCGCCTGGGGCCCCGGCCCGCGTGCCGGCCAGGCGATGATGCTGTGCGCCCGCGCCCGCGCGCTCTACGAAGGCCGCCTCGCGCCGTCGCTCGACGATGTCCACGCGCTCGCCGAGCCGATCTTGCAGCACCGCATGGCGCTGACCTTCGCGGCTCGCGCGGAGGGCATGTCCGTTCGCGATGTCATCGGTGGATTGGTCAAGCAGGCCAAGGGATAAGGAAGCCTCACGCGTGGCATCTATCGGACAGATCGTCAATCCGACCTCAGGCAGCGATGCGCTTGCGCGTGCAAGGCAGCGCGCCAGCTTGGTGCCGGATTGTCTGGTGGAAGCCAAGCGTATCGCCAACACGGTGATCGCCGGCTGGCACGGCCGCCGCAAGCGCGGCATCGGCGAGAACTTCTGGCAGTTTCGCCCCTATACCGAGGGTGAAAGCCTGGCGCGCATCGACTGGCGCAGATCCGCTCGCGACGACCATACCTACATTCGCGATCGCGAATGGGAAGCGGCCCACACGATATGGCTGTGGGCCGACATGTCGCCGTCGATGATGTACAAATCCACGTTCGGCAGCGTCTCGAAGGAAAGCCGGGCGCTGGTCATCATGCTGGCGCTTGCGGAGATCCTGTCCCGCTCCGGCGAACGCGTCGGCTGCCCCGGCGTGATGGAGCCGATTTCGGCGCGCAATGCCGCCGAGCGGCTCGCCGCGGCACTGATGCACGCACCCTTCACCGGCGGACTGCCGGAAACCTCGATGATCCGCGGCTGGAGCGATCTGGTGCTGATCGGTGACTTTCTCGATGACGCGCAGGCTGTTATGGCGCGCCTCAGCCCGCTGGCGCGGCGCGGTCTGCGCGGTCATGTCATCGAAGTCGCCGACCCGGCCGAAGAACTGTTTCCCTATAGCGGACGAACCGAGTTCAGCGACCCGGAGACCGGCCTCAAGCTCACCTCCGGCCGTGCCGAAAATGTTCGCGATGCCTACACCCGCGCCTATCTCGCCCGACGCGATGATCTCGGCCAGGCGCTGCGCCATCTCGGCTGGACATTCATAAGCCATCGCACGGATCATCTTGCGTCGGAGGCGCTGGTGGCTGTCCACATGTACCTCTCAGGCATGCCGGCTAAGGCCACGCACGGAGGGCAGCTATGAACGCCCTTCCCTTCGCATTCGCCTATCCCGCCATCCTGGGTGCTCTTGTAGCACTTCCCGTCATCTGGTGGCTGCTACGGCTGACGCCACCGCGTCCGAAGGCGGAGGTCTTTCCGCCGCTGAAGATCCTCGCAACCGTGCTGAAGCGCGAGGAAACGCCAGCCCAAAGCCCATGGTGGCTGACGCTGCTTCGCATGCTGATCGCAACCGCTGTGATCCTCGCCATCGCCGATCCCGTGTTCAATCCGCGCACCGGCACGCTCGCCTCCGGCGGTCCGCTAGTGCTCTTCGTCGACAACGGCTGGGCGACCTCCCCCGACTGGGAGCGTCGCGTCAAAACCGCCGATGCGCTGATCGATGACGCCGAGGCGGCAGGCACGCCGGTTGCGATCGCGTTTACCGCGGACCAGACCAACGACGCCGTACCCGGCACTGCCCAGGCCGCCCGCGACAAGCTGCGCGCTGCCGAACCGGCACCGCTCGTGCCGGATCGCCATCGCGCCTTCGACGCGCTGCGTGCTGCCCTGAACCGTGTCCATCCCGGTACGCTCGCCTTCCTGTCGGACGGTGCCGCCTCAAAGGACAACGACACGATCGTTCGCCAGCTCTCGGATTTGCAACCGGCGCAATTGCGGCTGATCACCGGCGACACCTCGGGCATCGTGGCCATCACATCGGCGGCCAACGCAGCGGACTCGATGAATGTAAAACTGACCAGGCTCGATGGTTCAAAGCCGGCCTCGTTCGCTCTCAGCGCACTGGACACGCAAGGCCGCGCCATTGCCAATGGCAGCGCCGATTTCGGAGCCGGCCAGACTGTCGCCACGAGCTCGGTCTCGGCACCATTCGAAATGCGCAATGACTTTGCCCGCATTTCCGTAACCAACGCCGGAACGGCCGCATCCGTTCATCTGCTTGACGATGCGTTCAAGCGCCGCCGCGTCGTGTTGCTGTCCGGTGAGAGCGCCGATAACTTCCAGCCGCTTCTGTCGCCGCTGTACTATATCCAGCGCGCGCTTCAGCCATATGCGGATCTCATCCAGCCGACGGATTCCGACCTTGCGGTCGCCATTCCGAAGCTCCTCGCAAATAATCCCTCCGTCATCGTCATGGCCGACATCGGGCGGTTGCCTGAAGAGACCTATGAACCGCTGAAGCGCTGGATATCGAACGGCGGTATGCTGTTGCGCTTCGCCGGGTCGCGCATGGCGGCGGCACCGGCCGACGATCCGCTGATACCGGTCATCCTGCGACAGGGCGAACGCGCATTGGGCGGCACGCTCTCCTGGAGCGAGCCGCAATCGCTCGCCGAATTTCCGGCCTTCGGTCCCTTTGCCGGCATCCCGCGCCCGACCGATGTGACCGTCAAGCGGCAGGTCCTGGCGGAACCGACGCCTGACTTGGCTGAACGCACATGGGCGAGCCTTTCGGACGGGACACCGCTGGTCACAATCAAGCCAATTGATGCCGGACAGATCGTCCTGTTCCATGTAACCGCCGAAGCCACATGGTCTGATCTCCCGATTTCCGGTACCTTCGTCGATATGCTGCGCAGGCTCGTACAGATGTCCCGCTCCGGCGGTGTAACGTCGGAAGCCGCGAAGGGTCTTCGCGTGTCGGAAGCATTACCGCCGTTCCGGATGCTCACCGCAAACGGTGCGTTGTCGACCGAAACCGGCTCGGCGCGACCGTTGTTGCCGAACGCAAAAACCGAACCTGTTGCCGGCTTCGACAACCCGCCCGGGCTGTACGGCTCCGAAGACGGCTTCGTATCGCTGAACGTGCTTCCGACGGGCGCGGAGCTCAAGCCACTGGATACACAGGGAGCCAGCGTCATTCGGGAGGGCTTGATCGGCGGCGAGAGCTGGTCCGCCAAACCCTCGCTCTTCCTGGCGGCTTTCCTGCTCTTGCTTCTGGATGGTTTCATCATGCTGGTCATGAACAATGGTCTGCCGCGCGTGCGCCGGACCGCCGGAGCGGCAACCATCCTGCTTGCCGTCATGGCAGCATTCTTCGTGCAGCCGGGCGAACTGCGCGCCAATGACTCGCAGCCTGGCGACGACGTCATCCTGCAGCGACTGGACAACACGCACCTCGCCTATGTCGTGACCGGCGAACCCGATGTCGACAAGATGTCCGAACGCGGACTTGAGGGACTGACGGAGTTCCTGACCTACCGCACCACGCTCGAGCCGGGGGCCCCCGTCGGCCTCGACCCCGCCAAGGATGAGCTGGCCTTCTATCCGATCATCTACTGGCCGGTTTCCGCCACGGCGCCGATGCCATCGGCAGCCGCGATCAACCGGATCGACGCCTATATGCGCGACGGCGGTACGGTGCTTTTCGACACCCGCGACCAGTTCGACGGTGTGGGAAGCAACGACAATGGCGGCACCAGTGCGAATAGTGCGCGCCTGCGCGAGATTCTCGCCAATCTCGATATTCCGCCACTGGAGCCGGTACCGTCGGACCACGTTCTGACGAAGTCGTTCTATCTCCTTTCCAGCTTTCCAGGCCGGTACGCCGGCGGCCCTCTTTGGATCGAAGCACGGCAGGACAATCGCAGTGCGAACGCGAAGTCCGCGGGCGCCGCCGACGGTGTCTCCCCGATCCTCATTACCAGCAACGACTTCGCAGGGGCCTGGGCCGTCGATGAAGGCGGACAGCCGCTGCTTCCGACCATCCCGCCGGATGAAACCCAGCGTGAATACGCGTACCGCAGCGGCGTTAACATCATGATGTATATGCTCACCGGCAACTACAAGACGGATCAGGTCCACGTCCCGGCCCTGCTGGAACGGCTGGGGCAATGATATGACGCTTGATTTTCATCCCTTCCTGCCCTCGCCGCTATTGGCCACACTTGCGCTCGTAGCCGCGCTGATCGGCGCCTTTGCCGTCTGGCGCCGCATGCGCGGAGCCTGGGTCCGCCTCGCCGCGGCCTGTGCCCTGCTTGCCGCGCTCGCCAATCCTGTCCTGCTGCAGGAGGACCGCGAACAATTGTCGACGGTCGTGCCGGTCATCGTCGACCGCAGTCAGAGCCAGCAGACACCCGAACGCATCAAGATGACAGACGAGGCGCTGGCGCAGCTGAAGGAGCAGGTCGCCCGCTTTCCGCAGATCGAGCCGCGTTTCGTCGATGTGAACGAAGAACGGAATTCGGACGCTCCCGCCACCCGCCTGTTCAACGCGCTCTCGGCCGCAATCGCAGACGTTCCGCCCGCCCGCATCGGCGGCGCTATCATGCTGACCGACGGCGAGGTTCACGACGTCCCCGGCGTCAACCAGGCGCTTGCCTTCGATGCCCCCATACACGGCCTGATCACCGGCAAGGCGAATGAGTTCGACCGCCGCATCGAAGTCGTCAAGGCGCCGCGCTTCGGTATCGTCAACGAGGAGCAGCAACTGGTGCTGCGCGTCTTCGACGATGGCCCGGGTCCCGGAGGCATCGCAGACGTCACGGTCAAGCTCAACGGAAACGAGATTGCTACCCTGCAGGCGACGCCTGGGCAGGACACGCCCTTCTCCTTCAAGGTCGAGCGTGGCGGCAGCAATGTTCTCGAGTTTTCGGTCGCAGCCGTTCCCGGCGAGGTCACCGACGCAAATAACCGCGCCGTTCACGTCATCGACGGCATCCGCGAGAACCTACGCGTTCTTCTGGTCTCCGGGGAGCCGCATGCCGGCGAGCGCGCCTGGCGCAACCTGTTGAAGTCAGATGCCGCCGTCGACCTCGTCCACTTCACCATTCTGCGCCCACCTGAAAAGCAGGACGGAACGCCGATCAACGAACTCTCGCTGATCGCCTTCCCGACCCGCGAGCTGTTTGTCGACAAGATCAAGGATTTCGACCTGATCATCTTCGACCGCTACCAGCATCGCGGTGTCCTGCCGATCCTCTATTACGACTACATCGCGCAATATGTCGAAAACGGCGGTGCGCTGCTGATCGCAGCCGGCCCCGAACATGCCGGCCAGGATTCGATTGCGTTGACACCGCTCTCCTCCGTCTTGCCTGCCGCACCGACCGGCCAGATGATCGAGAAGGCCTTCTATCCCCGCCTTTCCGAGGAAGGCCGCAAGCACCCGGTCACGCGTGGCCTCGACGGCTCCGCCGACGAGCCGCCGCATTGGGGCCGGTGGTTCCGCAGCGTCGACGTCGAGCCGCCGCAGGGCCAGACCGTAATGGTGGGCGCTGACAATCATCCGCTGCTGGTGCTCAACCGAGCCGGACAAGGCCGTGTCGCGATGCTGCTTTCCGACCAGGGTTGGCTCTGGGCGCGCGGCTTTGAGGGCGGCGGCCCCCACGTCTCCCTCTACCGTCGCATAGCGCACTGGCTGATGAAGGAGCCGGCGCTGGAAGAAGAGGCGCTGACGGCGCGCGCTTCCGGCCGCACGCTTGAGATCACTCGCCAGACCATCGGCGACAATCCCGGCAACGCGACCGTACGCTATCCGTCCGGCCGGATGGAGACCCTCCCGCTCACGCAAGCCGAGCCTGGCCTCTACAAGGCCGAGAAAAGGATGGACGAAATCGGGCTGTTCGAGATCCACAACGGTGACCTGACGACACTGGTCCATATCGGTGCTGTCGATGCGCCTGAATTCAAGGCGATGATCTCGACCACAAACAATCTGAAGCCAATCACCGACAAGACCAAGGGCCTGATCGCCCGCGTCTCCACCACCAGCGGTGCGATCGAAGTCCCGCCGATTCTGCCGGTCCGCGGCCAGATCCGCGCCGCGGACGACCAACGTATGCAGATCCGCCTGACCAACGAGACAGTGCTGAAGGGCATCAACACCCTGCCGCTCTTCGCGGGCTTTGCGGGCGTCGGCGTCCTGCTGCTGGCCTTTGGTGCGATGTGGTGGCGCGAAGGTCGATGACCCCATGACGATGATCGAAGTCACCAGTTCGCCCCTGCCCGACGATCTGGCGGTGATCGGAGACGGCTTGTCGGCCTTCAATACTGCCGACGTCGGACCGGCTGGGCGCCAAGTGCTGACCGTGCTTATCCGCGATACCGACGGAAACGTGACAGGAGGGCTCTCAGGCTACACGGCCTGGGGCTGGCTGTTCACGCAATGGCTTTACATTCCCGACCAGCAGCGCGGCAAGGGAATGGCTGGCCTGATCCTCGCCAGCGCCGAAGACGAGGCAACGGCCCGCGGTTGCCATGGCGCATGGATCGACACGTTCAATCCCCAGGCGCTCCGCGCTTACCTCAAGCAGGGATACGAGATCTTCGGCGAACTTCCCGATTTTCCCGCCGGCCGCACGCGCACGTTCCTGCGCAAGAAACTCGGCCAGTCCTGAGTTTCAGCGCCGCCATGCAACCTCCGCCGGCATCAGCAAGATCGTGACGCGATGATGCCGCTGAGGATGAAATCAATGCCGGCGAGAAAATCCGCCCGATCATCATGATCAGGCAATTGTGCCGCCACACTCTGCGTGAATGGGTACTCGACCGGATCCAATCTGGACCAGGCGGATGACATTTCGCCAAGGAAATCGGACCGATCGAGGTTGCGGACCCGAGCCAACTGCGCATTGGCCGCGTTTTGGCCGCTGACACCGAGAATGTAGCTTAACAGCGCTGACACAGCGGCCCACTGCGCGTGATCCGGCACGCCGAGCGCGCGCACCTGCTGACCGATACGTTCAAGAATCCGCACCGTCGGCAACTGCCCTGCAGCGCGCGCAAGCGTCGCACCGACCCACGGATGTGCGTCGATCGCATCGAACATATCCAGCGCGAGTGCGCGGATCGCCGCCTCCGGGACGGCATTCTCCGGCTGAGCGCCCAGCGTCCGGGCAACCACCGCGTCGCATGCGGCAATCAGCAAATCATTCTTGTTGTCGATATGCCAATAGATCGCCCCCGCCCCGGTTTCGAGCCGTTCGGACAGCGCCTTGAACGTGAGGGCGCCCTCACCGCTGCTGTCCAACAGCGCGATCGCCGTTTCCACGATGCGGTCCCGGGAAAGCGAGTCTTCCCGCCGTTGCTTGCCTTGAGCCGTTTTGATCATGCCTGATCTTGACATGAATGGAACGGCATTCCAACTATGGAATGACATTCCATTCATGAAGGAAGCAGGATGAAGACACCAATCTCGATTATCGGAGCCGGTCTCGGCGGTTTGATGCTTGCCCGCATTCTCCACGTTCACGGCATCGCTGCGACCGTCTACGAGGCGGAAGTATCGGCAGACGCGCGTACGCAGGGCGGCATGCTCGATATACACGAGTACAACGGGCAAGCCGCGCTGAAGGAAGCCGGTCTCTTCGACCACTTCCTCGAGATCATCCATCCTGGCGGGCAAGCGTCGCGCGTACTCGACAAGAACGGCATCGTCCTGCTGGACGACCACGACGACGGCACGGGCGGTCGCCCCGAGGTACACCGGGGAGACCTACGCAACATCCTCCTGAACGCGCTTCCGGCCGACACCGTCCGCTGGGGAAGCAAGCTCATCGAGGCCTCACCTCTCGGCGGTGGGCAGCACGCTCTGAGCTTTGCCGACGGCTCGACGGTCGTGACGGATCTCCTCGTGGGTGCCGACGGCGCCTGGTCGAAGGTTCGTCCGCTTCTTTCCGAGGCCAGACCTGCTTATACCGGCACCTCGTTCATCGAGACATACCTGTTCGACAGCGACACGAGGCACAAGGCGAGTGCGAAGGCGGTCGGTGGCGGCGCGATGTATGCCCTGGCACCGGGAAAAGGCATCACGGCCCACCGTGAGCATGACGGTGTGCTGCACACCTACGTGCAATTGAACAGGCCGCAGGAGTGGTTCACCAAGATCGACTTTTCCAACCGGATGACGGCCCTGGCGCGGATCGCCGAGGAGTTCCCCGGCTGGGCCCCCGAGCTGACCGCACTCATTACCGATGGCGAGACCGACCCGGCGCTTCGCCCGATCCATGCGCTACCGAGCGACCACAATTGGGACCGGGTACCGGGAGTAACCCTGCTCGGTGACGCCGCGCATCTGATGTCGCCCTCTGGCGAAGGCGCGAATCTCGCCATGTTCGACGCCGCCGAACTCGGCAAGGCGATCGCCGCCAATCCGGGCGATATTGAAGCTGCACTGATAGCGTATGAAACAGACCTCTTCGTTCGCAGCGCCGCTGAAGCCGCGGAGTCGGCGGAGATCCTCAAGATGTGCCTCGGAACCGAAGCGCCCCACAGTCTGGTCGACTTCTTCGATACCAAGAAAGCCTGATCGACAGCTCTGTGACTAGGCCAGGGCTGTCCGGCGCGTCTCCGCATCGATCGCCGTGGCGGCAATGGCCGCAATGACCAGCAGGCCGGCAAAAAGCCCGATGGCAACGCCAAGCCCCTCGGCAACGACGAAGGCCATCAGCGACGGTGCGAGCAGCCCGCCCAGACGCGCCATGGCGCCGGCCGCCCCCATGCCCGTCGCCCGCGAGGCTGTCGGATAGAGCTCCGGTGTATAGGCATAAAGCGCGCCCCATGTTCCGAGCAGCGCAAAGCTCATGATCAGAAGGGACGCACCGATCAGGACATCGCTGCCCGACAGCACGAACAGGAGGCATCCCAGTGCCGATAACAGGCAAAAGCCGATCAGGGTCGGCTTCCGGCCCCAGGCTTCGACACCGTAGGCCGCAAGAACATAGCCCGGCACCTGCGCCAGAGCCACGAACACAAGGAAACCATAGCCGCGGACGAAACCGAATCCGTCACCAGCAAGCTTGGCCGGCATCCAGGTGAAGACGCCATAATAGGAAATGGACACCAGGAACCAGATAGCGAGGATCAGCAGGCTGCGACGCCGCAGCGGACCAGAAAATATTCCTTCGCCGGCGGCATGCGGCGCGGCAACGATCTCGTCGTGTGCCGCAAGCGGCGCCTTTCCGTGCAAGGTCAACACCCGGTTGACGATTGCCTTTGCATCTTCCGCCCGGCCGGTCCGCAGCAGATAGAGAGGCGATTCCGGAACAAAAAAGCGCAAGGTCAGGCCGAGCAGCGCCGGCACGGCGGTGACGCCGAAGATGTAACGCCAGGCATCCTGAACGCCGGCAACACTGAAACCCCAGGCCGCAAGTGCAACGATCAGTGTTCCGATCGCCCAGAACCCCTCGAGGGCGACCAGCCAGCGGCCGCGGCTTTTCGCGGGCAGGAACTCCGCCATCATCGCATAATCGACCGGCAGCGTGCCGCCGACGGCAAGACCGGTCAGGAAGCGAAGGACAAGCAGGCTGGTAAAATCCGGGGCAAAGATCGACAGGGTTCCGAAAAGCGCATCGCAGGCGACGGTCAGGATCAGCACGTAGCGCCGGCCGACCTTGTCGGCCAGACGTCCGAAGACGACGGCGCCGATCAGCATGCCGAGAAAGAAGAGCGTTCCCGTCTGCAGTGCCTGCGGCACGGTCAGCCCGAAGGTCGCCGCGATTGGTGCGGCAGTGAACCCCACTGCGAGAACCTGCATCGCGTCTGCCGTCCAGACGAGGCCGAAGATACCCATCAATCGCCGCTGAAACGCGCCCGTGCCGGCACGGTCCAGTGCCTCGTCCATGGATATTCCCGCCATGCGCCCTCCCCCAAGCCTCTGAAAGATCACGCGAAGCGCGCTTCAGACGATAAGGCTCATTACCGCATGCGCGCTATTTGCGCCAGCCGATAGTTCCCTTCAGCCGCGTATGTGTATCGTCGGCAAGCGGCACGACAAGGACGCGGCCCGGGTCGACGGGGCCTGGGAAGGTCAGCGCGTTATAAGCGACCTTCTCGAAGCCGAGCGGGCAGTAATAGGGCGGATCGCCGATGAGGATGACAGCCTCTGAGCCTTTCCGTCTCGCGGCCTCGACAGCGATTCTCACAAGTTCGCGGCCGATGCCCCGGCTCTTGTGGGATGGCCGAACGGCGAGTGGCCCGAGCAGATGCCCGTTGACCGCGCCGGCAACGACAGGCGTCATCCGCACGGAGGCGATCGTCTCGCCATCGTCGGCGCAGATGAAGGACAGCGAAAGATCGTGGGGACCCTGCTCACGAATGCGGGCAGCCGCACGCGTATGCCGACCGGGGCCAAACGCTTCTTCGTTGATATGTTCGATAGCAGCGTCGTGCGACGCATCCTCAGTGAGGTAGACCAGATCGTGCTTGTGCATGATGAGACAGAAACCGGATAAACGCATTGATAGGTTCTCGAACACGCCGTCAGGCGTTCGGGAGCATCAGCGTCGTCGCAGGTTTCTTGGTGCAAACATCAAATCGGGTTCCAAAATGTGAAATGGCCGATAGCAGGAAAATTTTCTGCCGTCCAATGGAAAAATCGGCCCCAGGTGGCCGACGTGACGCACTGTTCAATCTTTGCGGCCCTGTAAAGATACGCGCGCTGCGATATCTTCCGCTGCAGCGAACGAATTGAAGGACAGATCAATGGGCAGACTGGTGGACGGAGTTTGGCAGGACGTCTGGTACGACACGATAGAAACCAAGGGCCATTTCAAACGCGCGGCCTCGCAGTTCCGCAATTGGGTCACGGCGGACGGACAGGCCGGCCCGTCCGGGATCGGCGGTTTCAAGGCCGAAGCCGGGCGGTACCATCTCTACGTCTCGCTCGCATGTCCATGGGCCCATCGCACCCTGATCTTTCGCAAACTGAAGAAGCTCGAAGACCTGATTTCGGTATCGGTCGTCGATCCGCTGATGCTGGAGAACGGCTGGGAATTCAAGACGGGCGACGGCGCGACCGGCGACCAGCTGTTTGGCTCCAGATGGCTCTGGGAGATCTACGCCAAGGCCGATCCCAACTATTCGGGTCGCGTGACAGTCCCGGTGCTGTGGGACAAGAAGACCGGCACGATCGTCAACAACGAGTCGTCCGAAATCATCCGCATGTTCAACAGCGCCTTCGACGGCCTGACCGGCTCGACAGCCGATTTCTACCCCGGCGACCTGCAGGCCTCGATCGATGAGTTGAACGCAATCGTCTATGACACGGTGAACAACGGCGTCTACAAGGCAGGCTTTGCCACGACCCAGGAAGCCTACGAGCAGAACGTGGTCAAGCTGTTCGAGACGCTCGACATGCTGGACGAACGGCTGGGCAAGGGACGCTACCTGTTCGGCGACCGGTTGACGGAGGCCGACTGGCGCCTGTTCACCACGCTGGTGCGCTTCGATCCCGTCTACGTCGGCCATTTCAAGTGCAACATTCGCCGGATCGACGACTATGCGAACCTTTCCGGCTATCTGCGCGATCTCTACCAGACGTCAGGCATCCGCGAGACGGTCGACTTCCGCCACATCAAGCACCACTACTACCGCAGTCACCGCACGATCAATCCGACCGGGATCGTACCGGTCGGGCCAGTGCTCGAGCTCGATCGACCGCACAATCGCGGAACCTTGGCTGCCGCCTGAACGGCAGCCAGGTCAGGGGGTTACCAGATATGGGCGGGCTCCTGTTCGCCCGCCAGTTCGGCGAGGCGGCGATACGTCGCCTCGGTCGTGCCCTGAGGCAGATTGTCGAGGGAAAAGAAGCCGCATTCGACGATCTCCCGATCCGGCCCACGGGGAGCGGTCTGCACCACGTCGACACGATAGAACAACACATGGTCGCGTCGGCTTGCACCGGTGTTGAAATAGACATGGATCAATTTCGGGCGACCGATGATCTTCAGATTGCCCTCTTCCCGCAATTCCTTGATCAGCGCCTCTTCGGCCACTTCGTTGCGCTCCAGCCCGCCGCCGGGCATATGCCAGCCCGGCACATAGCTGTGGCGAACGAGGAAGATGCGGCCCGCGTCATCAAAGCATGCGGCTCTCACGCCCATCGTCATCCCGCGCGCCACGGCAAAATAGGTATGGACGATGCGCATCAGCAGGCGCGACTGCCAGGGGCGTATATGTTTCAAGCGATTTCCAATTCCATCAATCCGTTCAAGCCATTGTGTTTGAATTGCTCCCGTAGTGGGCTATGTGTGCAACCATGTTCAAGCTCGCCCACATCTCCGATGCCCACCTCGGTCCGCTGCCTCGCCTTTCGGTCCGAGAACTGTTTTCCAAACGCATTACAGGCTTTGTGAACTGGCATCGTAACCGGCGCAAGCACCTTTTCGGCAGCACGCTTGATCTGTTGCTCGACGATATTCGCGACAAACAGGCCGACCACCTAGCGGTGACGGGCGACCTCGTGAACCTCGCGAGCGGCATCGAAATTCGCGCTGCGGCGGCATGGTTGACGGAACTTGGCGAGGCCGCTGACACCTCGGTCGTGCCGGGCAACCACGACGCCTATGTGCCCGGCGCCTACGAGAAATCCATGCGCGCATGGTACGACAACGTACGGGGCGATCTTGCGCCGGAGGAATGGGAAGAAGGGCGCCATATCTTTCCCTATCTGCGCGTGCGCGGCAAAGTCGCCATTGTCGGCTGTTCCACGGCGGTCGCTACACCGCCCTTTGCCGCCAGCGGCTTCTTCGGAGAAAGACAGGCCCGCGACACCGTGAACATGCTGCGTGCGGCAGGAGAAGCCGGCCTCTTCCGCGTTGTGCTGATCCACCATCCGCCGATCCGGGGCGCCACCTCTTTCCACAAGCGAATGATCGGCATTCGCCGGTTCGGCGCCGTCATATCCACGGGCGGTGCGGAGCTGGTGCTTCACGGGCACACGCACCTCAATACGGTCCACTGGCTGCGTGGGCAGGTCGCCCCCGTGCCGGTCGTCGGCATTGCATCCGCGTCGCAGGGGCCTGGCGGCCTGAAGCCGCCGGGCGCCTACAATCTCTTCAGCATCGACGGCTCGCCCGGCGCCTGGGAACTCAAGGGCGAGCGCTTCAGCATCAACGAGACCGGCGATGACGTACTCCAGGAAAGCGTCGATATTTTCAGGCGTTAGCGCGCTTCGCGGAGTCATATTGGCAACGACAGGATTCAACACTTTAACGTGCTGACCACGTCAGCCTCTTGGTATTTGGGAATGTGAGCGTACAATCCGGAAATCAGCGCATCCTTTGAAGGAGTTACCGCATGTATTCCGTTCATCGTTTCCGCAGTCTCGCTCTTGCCGGCTGCATGGCCCTCGCCTTTTCCGCCCCCGCCTTTGCTGCCGGAGAGGAGAGCGACGGAACCAAACCTCCGCCGAAGACGGAAACGACAACCAAATGCGCCGATGGCAAGATCTGGGACAAGAAGCGCAAGGAATGCGTTGTCCCGAAGAAGAGCAGCTTCAACGATGACGATCTCTACAAGGCCGCTCGCGAATTCGCCTATGCCGGCCAATACGACAATGCGCTCACCGTTCTTCACCTCGCAAAAAATCAGGATGATCCCCGCATCCTGAACTATCTGGGCTATGCCAATCGAAAGGCCGGCCGGATGGAACTGGGCATGTCGTATTACCGCAAGGCGCTGCAGGCTGATGAGAACTATATTCTCGCACGGTCATATATGGGACAAGCTTTGATGGAACAGGGTGATGTGCAGGGAGCGCGCGTGCAACTCGTCGAAATCCGCGATCGCGGTGGCGAGAACACATGGGCGTATCGCTCGCTGCTGCAGACGTTGAACGGCTACCGAACCTATTGATGTCAGCGGCAGTACCCAACCGAAAAAAAGCTTTGAGAACCCGGAGGATAAGCCAGCCGGCGCTTGCAGACCATCGGCGGTTTGTTTCATAAAGGACACAGAGAGATATTATTCGATTCCATGCAGGGCACTTCGCCCGACCGCGCAAGCGGCAATCTGGAAAGACCATGCGTCAACCCGTGACGACCATCGATATCAGACGCGACCTGGTAGGGCTGTTGCCCCGATTGCGTCGTTTTGCGATGACCCTCACCGGCGACGCGCCGAGCGCCGACGAACTGGTGCAGTCCGCTTGCCAACGCGCCATCGCGAAGAGCAACCAGTGGAATGGCGAAGGTCGCCTGGAAAGCTGGGTCTATATGCTGCAACGCCAGCAGTGGACCGACGACAGCCGCAGACGCAAGCCCCAGGCCGCCGCAAGATCGAATGTTACCGACATAAGGGACGCCACGCGCAATGGTGCCTCGGTCATCGATACCGACATGATCCACAGTATGATCGCCGAAATGCCTGAAGGTATATCGGCTGCATTCCTTCTCGTGGCCGTCGAAGGCCACTCCTATCAGCAGGCCGCCGATATCATGGGTGTCGGCGTCAACATCATAGTGTCGCAACTGGCATTGGCGCGACTGCATTTCGCCAGCGTCGCAGACCACTATCCTCACAGGTACTGAATTGCTCGATTTCAAGAAACTGCCGCTAGATGCTCAATTGACCGCCCTGATCGACGGTGAGGCAACGCCGGAGCAGAAGCTGGAGCTGGAGCAGCGCGTTGCGACCGACGACGGCGCGAAGCGGCTCTATGACAAGCTGCGCCACGGTGCAGACTTCGGAAAGCGCCGGATGGACGATGTTCTGAAAGAACCGGTGCCACTCGCCCTCGTCCGCTCGATCAAGAGCGTGCAGCCGCCAAAGGCGCCGATCGCGCCGCGCCTGTCTCGCCCGTCGTTGAAGCTGACGCCGAGCCGCCCGCAGGCGATTGCCGCGGCGCTCGTCCTCTTTGCCGCCGGTTGCGGTGTCGGCTATCTCGTCGCCGACAACAGGAATGCTCCCGCCGCATCCCAGACGGTAGAGGCAGCGCCGGAGCCCAACGAATGGCTCGACGACATCACCGCCTACCAGCGCCTGCTGGCCCGGCAGCCACGACACCTGGTGGAAGTCCCGGCCTCCCAGTCCGAGGAAATCTCCAGCTGGTTGACGACCACGGTCGGAGTGGCCTTCCGCGTGCCTGACATCTCTGATGGGGGATGGACCTTCCAGGGCGCCCGCGTCGTGCTCGCCGACGGAAAACCTGCCGGTCAGCTGATCTACACCAGCGCCGACGGCGACACCGCCACGATCGCCTTCCGCAAGGACAACCAGCCGGACGATACCGAAGATTTCAAGGAAACGATCCGCGACGAAATCGGTCTGGTCACCTGGCACAATGCCGGGACATCTTATGTCCTCGTCGGCCCCTCCGCCGAGGCAACGCTCATCCAGCTCGCGATGCAGATCGCCACGGAAATCTGACGCAACGGCGTCATCTCAGGCAGGCGCGCCACCTGGCGCCTGCCCTTCTCTGATGAGAGATCAGGCCTTGCCGGCCTTCAGGTCAAGCACACGGTTCGCCGCCGAGACGATCGCTTCCAGCGACGCGCCGACGATGTTCGTGCTGATGCCCGCACCGAAGAGCTTTCCGCCCGGATAGGACGTCTCGACGTAGGAGATGGCCGCGGCATTCGAGCCATGCTGCAAGGAATGCTCCGAATAATCCTGCACCGACATCTCGACGCCGAGATAATGCGAGAGCGCATTGATGAAGCCATCAACCGGGCCGTTGCCCTTGCCCTCGATCCGCTTCGTCTCACCGTTGTCGGTAATCTCGGCGGCAACGATGCGAACCCCCTTGCGGTCCGGATCAGCGTAGGTGTGATGATCGACGAACTTGATGCGGCCTTCCGGCTGCGTCACGTACCGCTCGATGAAGTGATCGTAGATCCGCTTCGACGGCAATTCCTTGCCCTCTTCGTCGGTGATCCGCTGGATCTCCTCGCGATACTCCACCTGCAGGTTGCGCGGCAGGTTCAGGCCGTAGTCCTGCTGCAGGATATAGGCGATGCCGCCCTTGCCGGACTGCGAGTTGATGCGGATGATCGCCTCGTAGGAGCGGCCGACGTCCTGCGGATCGATCGGCAGGTAGGGCACTTCCCAGACCGGGTGGTTGGCAACCTTGATCGCCTTCATGCCCTTGTTGATCGCATCCTGGTGCGAGCCGGAGAAGGCCGTGTAGACCAATTCGCCGACGTAAGGGTGGCGTTCGCCGATCGGCATCTGGTTCGAATATTCGAACACGTCCTTCATGCGCACGATATCGGAGCAGTCGATCTCGGGATCGACGCCCTGCGTGAACATGTTCAGCGCCATGGTGACGACGTCGACATTGCCGGTGCGCTCGCCGTTGCCGAACAGCGTGCCTTCGACACGATCGGCGCCGGCCAGCAGCGCCAGTTCAGCGGCAGCGATGCCGGTGCC
The DNA here is from genome assembly GCA_900489925.1 of Hyphomicrobiales bacterium. Classification (GTDB taxonomy): domain Bacteria; phylum Pseudomonadota; class Alphaproteobacteria; order Rhizobiales; family Rhizobiaceae; genus Rhizobium. The sequence continues at coordinate 22,011 of UEHQ01000016.1, forward strand.
GCGGTCGTTGTGCGGATGCAGCGAGATGATCAGGTTCTCGCGGTTATCCAGGTTGCGGCACATCCACTCGATCTGGTCGGCATAGACGTTCGGGGTCGCCATCTCGACGGTCGACGGCAGGTTGATGATCAGCTTGTTGTCGGGGGTCGGCTTCATGACGTCGATGACGGCGTTGCAGATTTCCAGCGCCACATCGAGTTCGGTACCGGTGAAGCTCTCCGGCGAATATTCAAAGCGATAGCCGCCGCCAGCCTTCGCCGCCATGTCGGAAATCATCTTCGCCGCATCGACGGCGATTTGCTTGATGCCATGGACATCCTTGGCGAACACGACACGACGCTGCAATTCGCTGGTCGAGTTGTAAAAATGCACGATCGGGCGATTTGCGCCTTCGAGGGCTTCGAACGTGCGCGTGATCAGTTCGGGACGGCACTGTACCAGAACCTGCAGCGATACGTCGTCGGGCACATTGCCCTGCTCCACGCACCAGCGCGCGAAGTCGAAATCGGTCTGTGATGCGGACGGGAAGCCGATCTCGATTTCCTTGAAGCCCATGTCCAGCAACAGCTGGAACATCCGCGCCTTGCGGTCGTGGCCCATAGGGTCGACCAGAGCCTGGTTACCATCACGCAAGTCGACGGAGCACCAGATCGGCGCCTTCGTCAGCGTCTTCGACGGCCATGTGCGGTCGGGAATGTTCACCTGCGGGTAAGGGCGGTACTTCACCGCCGCGTCAGGCATGCCTTTGGTTTGGGAGCGGGTCTTCGTGTCCATGTCTTCTCTTCCTCTTCCCGTCATACGGCCAGCCGCGTAATAGCTCATGGAGCGTCGCTTGGCGATGACGAATCCGGAGCAAAAGCATCCGGTTGATCAATTTTGGGGATTGGCACGAGGAGCGATGGCCTGGCGGGCTTTCGGCCGCCGGGCGCTCCTCAACGGACCCGGCAACCGCGCGTAAGGCCGAGGAGAAGAAGCGATGTCAGGGCGCGCGTATTGTCGCGCAGGGCGATGCGCCCGCGTGCAATCTGCTCAGAAATCATGATGCCCGTGTTCTTCATGGCTGCGTGTATAGCCGGGGGACCAAAAAGTGGCAATCCCCTCGCCTATTTTTTTGCCAACTGCACAAATTGCGATAGCGCCATCATCAAACCGCCCGCCAGCAGCCCCCAGAAAGCGCCGGAGATTCCGCCAAAGGAGACGCCCGACGCCGTGACCAGGAAGGTCACCGCCGCCGCCTCGCGCGTTGCAGGCGCTTGAAACGCCGCCGTGGCGGAGCCCGAAAACGCCCCGATCAGCGCCAAGCCGGCTACGGCCTGGATAAGGATCGGCGGCGCCAGCGCCACAGAAGCCGTCACCGCGCCGGCGAGCGGACCAAGGATGAGGTAGCAGATACCGCAAACGATAACCGCCCAGTAGCGCCTACGGGGATCGGGATGCGCGTCGGGGCCGGCGCACATCGCCGCCGTGATCGCCGCCAGATTGACGGCATGGCCACCGAACGGTGCCGAGAACAGCGAGAATATGCCGCTCACGGCAAACAGCGGGCCAGGCTTCGTCTCGTAGCCATTAACCTTCATCACCGCGATCCCAGGAATATTCTGCGACGCCATGGTGACGATGAACAGCGGCAGCGCGATCGAGATGAAGGCGGGGACATTGAAGACAGGCGTTACCAGCTCGATCGTCGGTAGCAGCGACCGCTGGACCGACGCCAGCGCCCCATCCGGCACGTCGACGCCGAAGACCACCACCAGCACGAAGGCCGCCAGCGCCGCCGGCACCGCCCAAAGCCGCTTGAAGGCGCCGACGACGATCCATGCCAGCGCGATCGGCAGCCCGAGCAAGGGATTGAACCCGATCGCCTTCACCGGCGCGAAGCAGAGCCCGATCAACACACCCGCCAGCATCGCATTGGCGAGCGGCGCCGGAATCGCGGCAACGGCCCGGCCAAGCGGCTTGAACAGTCCGGCAACGACGATCAGAAGCGCGCAGACGATGAAGGCGCCGACGGCGGCATTGAAGCCACCCTCGACAACGCCGGTGCTGGCAAGAAGCGCCCCGCCAGGCGTCGACCATGCCATACTGACCGGCAGCCGCGTACTGACACTGAGGACGATGGCACAAAGCCCGAGCGAGATCGACAGCGCCATCAAGCCGGACGCGGCCTGTGCCTCCGTCGCGCCCACGGCCTGCAAACCATGCAGCACGACGGCGAACGAGCTGGCGAACCCGACGAACGCTGTCAGGACGCCCATGAACAGGGCCTGGACGGAAAAGTCTTTGAGCATGGCAGCACTCTTGCAAAAGAAATGCTGCATGGAGCCGTATCGGGCAGAGTCGCGCAAGTGCAGATCGGCACCATTCGGTACCTACCAGCCGGCCCCGTCCACCTAGGCGTGCCTTACGACGAAAATCATCTCATCCGACATCAGCCCGTCGAACGGTTTGCGGTCCCAATCGCCATAAACCGCCTCGGTCCGCAGCCCGGAAACTTGGATTAGCCGTTCGATCTCCCCGCGAGACAGGAACAGAAGCTTGCTCGTCGAAACCAAAGTCTCGCTAGGGAAATGATAGCTGGTTTCGAAATGAACCCGCCCTTCACCGTACGAGACTACGTGCCGCGTCTCTCGGACGACAAGCTCATCTTGAACGACCTCGGACACACCTCCGTCCCAGCGTGTCTTCCAGTCGATTTCAGGATTGCGGGATTCAAAGACGATGCGACCTCCATCCGTCAGATGGTCGCGCATGGCGCCTAAAGCGGCGAGGACGGCGGTCTCATCAAGCAACACCTGAAAGGCATGACCTGTCATGATGATCAAATCGAAGCGCTTATCAGATCGGAAATCCTGAGAGTAACACTCGACCCATTCAATCCTGCCGCCATGTGGCTTTTGCCTGGCGATATCGAGCATCGATGACGATGGATCGACGCCCGTGACATCGTGCCCGCGTGCTGCATAGGCATCGCAGATCAGTCCGGTTCCGCAGCCAAGATCGAGGATCGACTTCGGCTCGCCGTCTGCCAGCGAGAGATAGAAGTCGCGGTCTGCAGACCAACCGCAGAGGAGATCATACAGAATTGCCAGACGCGGATGGTCGTAGTGCAAATCGGGCACGATGAAACTTCGCAGTCAGGTTGCCGAAAATGAAAAAGCGCCCTCGCCCGCCTTCCGGCAAGCAAGGGCGCTTCTCATAGCACAAAATCAGATGTCGCTCTGCGACGTGACGATCCGCGAAACGAGACCATAGGCCTTTGCTTCTTCAGCAGATAGCCAGTAGTCGCGATCGGTATCGGCAGCGATCTTCTCGTAGGACTGACCGGTGGCCGCAGCCATGATCTTGTTCAGGCGCTCGTTCATCTTGATGATCTCGCGAGCCTGGATCTCGATGTCGGACGCCATGCCGCGCGTGCCGCCGGACGGTTGGTGCAGTAGGAAGCGCGTGTTCGGCAGGCAAAGACGCTGCTCCTTCGGAGCCGCGACATAGATCAGCGCGCCGGCCGATGCGACCCAGCCCGTTCCGATCATCCAGACCTTCGGCTTGATGAACTTGATCATGTCATGGATCGAATCGCCGGACTCGACATGGCCGCCGGGCGAATTGACGTAGATGCGAATGTCGTCGTCGCTGGCTGCGGCGAGTGCCACGAGCTGCGAGCAGACCTTCTGCGCCAGTTCCTGATTGATCGGTCCATAGATGAAGATGGAACGCGACTTGAAAAGGTTCGCCTCCGTTTCCTTGCCGAGCGGCAGTTCCTTCGTCTTGTCGTCCTGGTCTTCGTCGTTCATTCGAACCTCTCTCACGTGAATTCGGGTTCCCCGCACATAGTGTGACTCAATGCGTAAAACAATGCGAGAAAAAGACAAGCCACGGAACGGGTGAACATATGGTTAGGGTGCCGGGACTTACCGAAATGTAACGCCGCATGGCTTTGAAATGCCCAAATCGCTACCTACCTCACTTCAGTACGGACCCACCTGTGCCCATCAAGGAGACGCGCCATGTCACCCGAAGAACGCCAACTGCTGACCTCCCTCTTCGACCGCGTCCGCACCGCCTCAGCCACCACGCGTGACCCGGACGCCGAAAGCCTGATTGCACAGGCCTCACGCGAGCAGCCCTACGCGCCCTACTATCTGGCGCAGGCCGTCATCGTCCAGGAAAAGGGGCTGGAGGCCGCCGCCAATCGCATCAAGGAGCTGGAAAGCCGTGTCCACCAGCTCGAAGCCGCCGAAAGCGAGCACCATCAGGCCGAACAGGGCGGCGGCTTCCTGAGCTCGATCTTCGGCAGCGCGTCCGCCCCGCCACCGGCCCAGTCTTCCGGCCCATGGGGCAACGCGCCGCGCCAGGCCATCCAGCAGGAGCGTGGCTTCGACGGAAACCCTCGCGCCATGCCGCAGCAGCAGGCAGGCCCGTGGAACCCGCAGCCATCCGCTCCGTCCGCCGGCGGCAGCTTTCTGCAGGGTGCCCTTGGAACGGCCGCAGGTGTGGCGGGCGGCATGTTGCTTGCCAATTCGCTGAGCGGCATCTTCGGCAGCCACATGTCGTCTCTCGGATTGGGCTCGCCCTTGGCAGGCTCAAACCCCTTAGGCAGCAGCCCGGTCGAGGAAACCGTCATCAACAACTATTTTGGTGACGACAAGGACAAGACGCAGACCGTGGCCGACGACAAAGACGTCAACGCCGACAATGATGACGACAACGCCGGCCTCCAACAGGCCGACTATCAGGACGATGATGACGACCAGTCGGATTTCGGCAACGACGACACCTTCGACGTCTGACGCTCTCAGCGGACCACAATGAATGGAAAAAGAAACGGCGGCCGAGGGCCGCCGTTTGCTTTTCATCCTCAGCCGCGACCGCGATAGGTCGCAACGCCCTGATCCGGCAGCCAGACGCCCTCAGGCGGCTTGCCCGTCTGCCAGAACACGTCGATCGGAATGCCACCGCGCGGATACCAGTAGGCGCCGATGCGCAACCACTTCGGATCGAGCAGCTCGACGAGGCGCTTGGCGATGTAGATCGAACAATCCTCGTGAAAGGCGCCGTGATTGCGGAAGGAATGCAGGAAGAGCTTCAGCGCCTTCGATTCCACCAGCCACTCGTTCGGAATGTAGTCGATGACGATGTGCGCGAAATCCGGCTGGCCCGTCATCGGGCAGAGCGACGTGAACTCCGGCGCGGTGAAGCGCACGACATAGTCCGTGCCGGCATGGTTCGACGGCACTTTCTCCAGCACCGCCTCCTCGGGCGATTTCGGAGCCTCTGTCTGGTTGCCCAGCATGGAGAGGTTGGAAACGTCTGTGTTGGGCATTCAAGCCTCCTTGATGACTTTGACGCGGATGCCATGGGCCTTTTCGCCCTCTGGCTCCACGTGAATGGCGATGCTGGAGCCCGGATGCACGGCGCGGATGGCATCTTCAAGGCGGTCGCAGATATCGTGCGCCTGCCTTACAGACATGGCGGCCGGCACCACAAGATGGAAATCGACGAAGGTGACCGCACCAGCCGTGCGTGTCTTGAGGTCGTGGACGCCAAGCGAGCCCGTCGCATGCGTCGCGATTGCCTGCTTGATCGCTTCCTCTTCTTCAGGCTCGACGGCACGATCCATCAGACCGCCGATGGAATGGCTGATCACCTTCCAGCCCTGATAGAGAATATTGATGGCAACGAGGATAGCCAGGATCGGATCGAAGATTGCGTAGCCGGTCGCAAGTGCCAGCAGCAAGCCGATGAGAACGCCGACCGATGTCACGACATCCGACATGATATGCTGGCCATCGGCCGTCAGCGCCGCCGAGCGATACTTGCGCCCAGTCTTGATCAGCAGGCGTGCCCATATCGCGTTGAGAACACCAGCTCCGAAGTTGATTGCAAGGCCGAGCACCGGCGCTTCGAGCATCCGCGGATCCGCAAGATGGCTAACTGCCTCGTTGACGATCAGCAACGCCGCGACAACGATGAGTGCGCCCTCCGTCACCGCCGAAAGATACTCGGCCTTGTGATGCCCGAAAGGATGGTCGTGGTCGGCCGGCTTCTGCGCATAGCGAATGACGAAAAAGGCGATGAACGCCGCAACGACGTTGACGGTCGATTCCAACCCGTCCGAAAGCAGCGCGACCGAACCGGTCACCCACCACGCCACCATCTTCAATCCCATGATGCCGAGCGAAACGGGAATACCCCAAAACGCCAGCCGTCGAACCGTGAGATTGCCCTGTTTGTCCATATCGATCCCTCTGCGCCAGTCTCAGTGCGGATGCGAACGAATTGCAGAAACTATGCCATTCAAACGCAAAACCGCCCGCGCGAAAATCGCGCAGGCGGTCAATGAGGGCCATATGGGCAAGAATATGCGATTTGTCAAAGGGGCGCGGCGCTAAAGCTGCGGCTTATCGCGTCGCTTATTCCCCGCCGCCGACTGCCTCTCGATTGCATCCGCCTGGACGACGTCCTCGACAACGGATCGATCGGCCGTCGATTGCGGCCAGCGCAACAACGCGTCCTCTCCCGCCAGCGTCAGAGCATAGATCCCCTTGTCCTTCCGCTCGAACCATCCATAGACGTTGTCGAGCAGAATCCTCCCGGCGTTGGGCACAAGTGATTTCATGTCTCGCGGGCGCATCAGCCCGTCCTGAAGCGCTGACGCGCAAAGCAACGCCTGCTGCCTATATGCCGTCATGATCGGGGCCCGCGAACCGCCGCCGACCACGGGATCGCCGCGCCGCCGCTGATGCTCCTTCACCAGACGCGACCGGCGCTTCGGATTGGTGCGTGGCATCGGCGAAACCGAACTGACGATCACGCTGACCTCGCCGGCATCGGAGACACCGAGCATGCCGATTCCGAGCCGGCGGCAGAGGTCGCGATAACGCTTGTCGGCCTCCCGTCCCCGCCCCTTGGCCGAAACGCGCGCTGCGATCCAGACTTCGTCGCTCATCGCCGCGCGATCGACCGCCTGAAGAATGAGCTCGAGGTTGAAGGAAAGCTTGAGTTCGCAGACGACCACGACGGGCGGCTCCGCATCGCTGAGCCCCACGATATCGCACCCGCTCACCTCTCCCTTGACGACGTAACCCGCCGCCTCCAGGAACGCCTTGACCGGCAGATAAAGCGTTGTCTCCATGAGAAGCGGACTACGCGGCGTTCAAATCGGCAATCTCGCCGTGTCGTGCCAGAAGCCGTGGAGAGGACATGTCGCCGGTCTCCTCGTCGACGATCACAGCATAGGCGGCGACGCCCACAAATCGTTCCGACATCGACAATGCGATCTTCTCCGCGCTGATCGGGTTCGACGCCTGGCGCATCTCGCCCGGCACGAGATTACCGCGGCTCTTGCGGTAAGGGAGAACGATGAACTTTTCGGTATTTGCCACGACGATATTTCCCGGTTGACCGTTCCTGAAATGTTCTGATTTGTGTCGGGAAGTCAATGGAAGTCGGTCCACTCTTCGATGAAACTCCGCCCACGGTTCCCTACGGCGCAGAGCCGGCGGGTTCGGCGCCAAACCGGTCTGAGCCATTGTGAAGGCGCAGAGAGACGCGAAGCAGCCATGGCAACGGCGTCCACCAGCCGGAAGCAAGACCGGCATCGCGCAGCCCCGCGGCTGTCCAGCTGTTGCAGCCAAGCAACGCGTTGAAATAGCCCTCGGCCTCGAAGAATGCGTCCCCCGCCCCGTCCAACGACATCGGCTTGCCTGCCCGCTCTGCAAAACTGGCACGGATGAAGTCAAGCAGCCGCCGATATCCTGCCTCATCGACGCCGATGGCAGTGACATCAGGATGGTCGAGTGGAATGTCGCCACCCAGCGAAACGTGCATGACCGAACGGTCGAGGCCGAAGCTTCTCAATACCGGCATCGCCTTCAACTCGGCCCATGTCGGCGTTTCCGTATAGAAAGAACGTCCACCCCACCCAAAGATGATGTAGCGCAGGTTGGGATCGTCCAGAGCAAGCCCGCCATCGCGCAGAAAGTCAAAGCGGTCCCGCACGTCGGCATCGACCGCGATGGCAATGTCGGTATGGATGGGATTGCTGAGAACAACAATCCGGCGATCGACAGTGCCCGAATTCGCCTCGCGCCAGAACGGTCGCGGGAGCGTGGCCCCAATAGCCGCCGCGACCAGGATCGCGACAACGACGGTCAGCAGCAATTTGAAAAGCTTCCGAAGCACGCTGCCATCCGCCACTGAGGAGCCGGTTGTTTGGTGTGGGCGCGGCCGGTTGGCAACGCCCACAATCCTTCAACAGAGACCGAACCGGCCGCTAACGCAGCCCCTTAGGCGGCTTTGGTCTTCGCCTTGCGGGAAAGATGCGCAACCACATTCTCGATCATCCGCATGCCGGCATCGCCGCCGAGTGTCATGATCGATTCCGGATGGAACTGCACGGCCGCGATCGGCTCCTTGGCATGCTCGATACCCATGATCGTGCCGTCTTCGCTTTCCGCGGTGATGATGAACTCACGCGGCAGCGTTGCCGGATCGGCAAAGATCGAGTGGTAGCGGCCGACGGTGACCTCCTTGCCGAGACCCGAGAAGACCAGGCCGGGCTCAAGCACACGGATGCGCGACGGCTTGCCATGCATCGGCAACGCCAGGTGGCGAAGCTCGCCGCCATAGGCTTCGGCGATCGCCTGCAGGCCGAGGCAGACGCCGAAAATCGGCAGGTTGCGTGCCCGCGCCTTCTTGATCGTCGCCTTGCAGTCGAAATCCTTGGGATTACCCGGTCCCGGCGACAGCACGACGAGGTCCGGGTTCAGCCGATCGAAGATCTCTTCGGCAACAGGAGAACGCACGGTCGAGACCGTTGCCCCCGTCTGGCGGAAGTAGTTGGCGAGCGTGTGCACGAAGCTGTCTTCGTGATCGACCAGCAGAATGTTGACGCCCTTACCGACGGCAGCAACGTCGCGGCTGACCTTGCCGGAGTTACCGGCCTTGGCATCGCGGATGGCGGAAAGCATGGCGGAGGCCTTCAGTTCGGTTTCGGCTTCTTCTTCATCGGGAATGGAATCGTTGAGCAAGGTCGCCCCCGCCCTGACCTCGGCGATGCCGTCCTTGATGCGAACGGTGCGCAGCGTCAGCCCCGTGTTCATGTCGCCGTTGAAACCGACCATGCCGATCGCGCCGCCATACCATGCGCGCGGGCTCTTTTCATGGCTTTCGATGAAACGCATCGCCCAGAGCTTCGGCGCACCGGTGACGGTAACCGCCCAAGCATGGCTGAGGAAGCCGTCAAAGGCGTCCATGTCGTCGCGCAGGCGGCCTTCGATATGATCGACCGTGTGGATGAGACGCGAGTACATTTCGATCTGCCGGCGGCCGATGACCTTCACCGAACCCGGCTCGCAGACGCGTGACTTGTCGTTGCGGTCGACGTCCGAGCACATGGTGAGCTCGGATTCATCCTTCTTGGAGTTCAACAGCTTCAGGATCTGCTCGCTGTCTGCGATCGGATCGTCGCCGCGCTTGATCGTGCCGGAGATTGGGCAGGTCTCTATGCGACGGCCGGACACACGCACGAACATTTCCGGCGATGCGCCGACCAGATATTCCTGGTTTCCAAGGTTGATGAAGAAGGAATAGGGCGACGGATTGATCGCCTTCAGCCGCTTTGAAATGTCGGATGGTTTGCTATCGCAGCGCTCCATGAACTTCTGGCCGGGGACGACCTCGAACAGATCGCCCTTGCGGAAGCTCTCCTTGGCCTTCACCACCAGCTCGGCATACTCGCCGGGGCGATGATCGCTCTTCGGCGGAATGGCATCGGTGCGCTGGAACGGTTCAGCCGGAATATCGCCCGCCTTGCCTTCGGTGGTCTCACCGCCCTTGGCAAAGTCGTAGCGGTCGATCCAGGCCTTGGCCGAATAGTTGTCGACGACCAGGATCTCATCCGGCAGGTAGAGCACCATGTCGCGCTGATCGGTCGGGCGCGTGAGCTTCAGGTTGATGGCATCGAACTGGAAGGCAAGGTCATAGCCGAAGGCACCGTAAAGTCCGAGGCTCGCATCCGCCTGCGAATAGAAGAGATCGGTGACGGCGCGCAGCACGGTGAACACCGTGGGGATCTTCGAGCGCTCTTCCTCGGTGAAGGCGCGATCCGGTGTCTTCACCGTCAGATCCAGCCGCCGTGCCGTCGAGGCGCCGAGTTCGAGATCGGAGATCGTCTTCAGCCGTTCGGTGACGAAGCCAAGGATGACCTCGCCGCGCTCGTTATAGGCGTCGATCCAGACCTTGCGGCCGTTGCAGGAAATGCCGAGCGGCGGATCAACGACGGCGGTATCCCAACGGGTGTAACGGCCCGGATATTCGTAGTTCGACGAAAACACCGCTCCGCGGCGCTCGTCGAGCTTGTCGATATAGGAGGAGACCGCGTCGGCATAAGGGATCGCCCGGCGCTGCCGCGTGACCGTGATGCCACCCTTGGTCTCGTAGATTTCCGCTCCGTCATCCCGAAGGATCGTTACCATTGTTCCACTCCGTTATCGGGCCCGGATGACAGGCAGCCTTAAAACAAAAAAAGCCGCCTGGGTTTTTCCGGGCGGCTCATCGTCGTCTTTGGACACGATTGGTCGAGGCCGCCTTAGCGAGCCCACCACCAGATTGCGATGTTCAAGGACATGTTCATGGCCGGAATTGTTAGCGTGAAGCGTTTGGGCGCGCAAGCGAATTTCTTCGCAGCGATGCGACCGAACCGGGGGCAAATGCGTTCCGTCTTTGCGAACATCTCACGGAGCAGTGGAAAATGCGGCGATATGGCATGGCATCTCTGATCAGCGCGGCTCTTCTCATGAGCCCAACCCTGCCCCCCACGGGCCCTCTTCCAGCCATGAAACCCTCCTCCGAAGCCCCATCCGCCGCTCCCTTTCAAGGTCCTCCGCGCCCTGAAACGGCAGAGGTTCCCAAGCCCGAACCGAAGCCGGCGCTGAAGGAGGGCGCACCCGAGACCACACCGGATGGCGCAAACACCCCGGCAGAAACACAAAAGGATAGCGTTGCTTCGCCACCACCGCCGCCGATCGAGAAGGAGGATCCGGAAAAGCTGAAGGCCTGCCTCGCGGACCTGCGCACGCTAGGTGTTCAGTTTGAGGAAAAGCCCGCGGTCACCGAGGGCGAAGGTTGCGGCATCGAACACCCTGTCGAAGTGAAGGCGATCGCTGACGGCGTGACGGTCTCCGCGGGCGCTGACATGCGCTGCGACACGGCACGAGCCTTGGCGCGATGGATGAAGGATATGGTGCAGCCCGCTCTGAACGTCGCCATGCCCGGCCGAAAGATCGTCGGGATCACCCACGCTTCGACCTATGTCTGCCGCCTGCGCAACGGCGCCTCCACTGGCAAGATCTCGGAACACGCTCACGGCAATGCCATCGACATCGCTGACTTCAAGCTGGACAACGGCCAAAGCCTGACGATGAAGCCGCGCGATGAAGACTCGACGCTCGAGGGCGCCTTCCAGCGCGCCGCAACGGCCGCAGCATGTCTCTATTTCACGACCGTCCTCTCCCCCGGCAGCGACGCCGCGCACGAAACCCATCTTCATCTCGACGTGCTGCAAAGGACAAACGGCTACAGATACTGCCGTTGACCAGCACCAATAGATGCCTTGGCCAACGGCCATCGCCGCCCAAAAACGACAGTTTTGTCACACTTTTAAAAACTTGACTAAATCACTCATTTTCAAACTTGACTCCTTTTGTCTATATTTTTAACAGTCGCCAACGGGGCTTCTGCCAAAGCGGAATCTACAAATTTGAAGGTCGATCGCGTGTGCACCAACGCCACGCGTGCTGATTTTCTGCGTGCATTTTTTAGAGGGGTTTTTAGATGACTTCGAATTCACCGCTGACCAGGCATTTGCTGGCCGGTACCGCCGTCGCGATCGCCATGAGCCTCGCCCTGCCTGCCTTTGCACAGGAGGCAGAAACGACGGAACAAACAAAAACTGAACAGTCGGCCGACCAGGCCACGCCACTGAAGCCGATTACGGTGACTGGCAAGGGTGCGCGGACGGCAACGTCGCCTCTCACAGAGACGGTGGAGCGCACCGAAATCCAGGAGCGCATGGTCACCGATTTCCAGGATCTTGGGCGTCGCATCGATGCCGGTGTCAACTTCAACACACAGAACAACAGCATCAACATCCGCGGCCTTCAGGACGACCGGGTTCTGACAACGCTGGACGGCATCCGTGTGCCGTGGCTGGTAGACCCGCGCGGCTCTGCGCAGGGCGGCCTGAATGCATTCGACTTCGATGGCCTTTCGTCGATCGACATAACGAAGGGCGCTGACTCAAGCCGTTATGGATCCGGCGCATTGGGCGGTGTTGTTCAGTTGCGAACGCTCGACCCGCAGGACCTGATTGACGAGGGCAAACAATTCGGTGCGCTCGTGAAGACCGGCTATGACAGCGCCGACAAGAGCATCAACGGAAACGCTGCGGTTGCTGGCCACATCGAGGACACATGGCTGCTCTTCCAGGGCGGCTACAAGCAGGGCCATGAAACCGGGAACGAAGGCGACATCGGCGGATACACCACCACCCGAACAGAAGCCAATCCGGCCGACTTCGATCAGAAGAACGCCCTCGTAAAGCTCTACCAGGACATCGACGGTGGACACCGCTTCGGACTGACCGGGGAATTGTTCAACCGCGACGAAGACATCGACAACATGCGCGGCACGACGTCCAGCTACGAGCCGGGCTCCTTGCAGTCAGGCGAGGAAGTCGACCGCAAGCGTATTTCCGCCTCCTACGACTATATCTCGCCAGACAATACGGACTGGGTCGATCAGGCAAACATCGTAACCTACTGGCAGAAGCAGCGCCTGAACAACACGACCAATGCCATCCGCTTGCGCGACGGTCGAGCCGATCTTCCGGCCATCCCGGCAATTCCGTTTATCGGCTACCCTGGAACTGCCAGCGGTGAGGACTTGTTCTATGGCCTGCCGACGGGCGTTTACAAGCGCGACAACATGCTGGAGCAGACCTCCTACGGCGTCAGCGGAAATGCCTCCAAGGACGTGGAACTCGGCGGCATCGAGCACGGATTGAGGTTCGGCGGCGAGCTCTACGGGCAGAAGACCCATCAATACTCCTGGGGCAAGGACAATTGCCCGGACGTCGACTGGTCGACGGTCCCGATCTACACCTTTCCTGGCGGCGTAAGTGTCGGCCCGCAAGCATGCCGCATGCTCCACAGCAATGCCTCCGACATGCCCGACGTCAACAGCGTCGTGTTCGGCATGTATCTCGAAGACGACATCAAGTTGATGGACGAGAGGCTCACCATTACGCCGGGCCTGCGCTTCGACTATTACAAGCATTCGCCGAAATCGACCGCAGCTTACGAAGACAGTCCGCTCTACGACACAGCGTATCTCCAGGGCACCAGCGATTCACGCTTCTCGCCAAAGCTGCGCGCTGCGTGGAAGGCAACCCCCGAGCTTGAACTTTTCGCACAATGGTCTCAAGGCTTCCGCGCACCCAGCGCGACCGAGCTCTACCAGACTTATGGCTCGCCGGGCTCCTACGCGGTCATCGGCAACCCTGACCTGAAGACGGAAACAAGCAACGGCTTCGAAATCGGCGCCAAATACGATGCCCCGGATTACACAGTGTCCGGCACCGTGTTCAACAACTACTATCGCAACTTCATCGAAGCCGTCACGCTGGTCGACGCCAGCGCCAGCACCGAGTTCCCGATTGGTGGCGTCACAGGCTACGAAAACCTTGACCACGTCCGTATTTACGGCGTCGAACTCTCTGGCGAATGGCGCTTTGCTGACAAGTGGCGCACCTGGGGTTCGTTCGCCTGGGCGCATGGCGAAAATACCGACACCGGTGATTACCTCAACTCCGTTGCGCCTCTGCGCGCGATCGCCGGCCTCGGATATGCTGCGGAAACCTGGGGCTCGGATGTTTCGGTGACCATGGCTGCAGCACGTAACAAAGTCAGCGACGGCGGCTTCAAGGCTCCGGGCTATGGCCTTGTTGACGCAACTGTCTGGTGGGAACCGGAGCAGATCGAAGGCCTGAAGGTCCAGGCTGGCGTCTTCAACATCTTCGACAAGAAGTACTGGAACGCAATCGACGTGCCGGACGGCGTCACGGTCGCCGATGCCGATTACTACACCGAAACCGGTCGCTCGTTCCGTATCTCGCTCACCAAGAAGTTCTAACAGCAGCCGATCTGGCTGAAGAGCTTGAAGCACCAGACGCCGCGTTCGACAGAGCGCGGCGTTTTTGCTTTGAGCTGCCTAGAACAGCCCCTCAATATATCCCTGCTCGTTCAGATAGATCCGCTCCGCCGCAGGCGAACTCGGGAGACCCGGCATTGTCATGATCTCCCCCGTTATGGCTACGATGAACCCGGCCCCGGCAGAGAGGCGAACCTCGCGCACCGGCACGATGTGCCCTTCCGGCGCGCCGCGCAGGTTCGGATCGGTGGAGAAGGAGTACTGCGTCTTGGCCACGCAAACAGGGAGGTTGCCGTAGCCCTGCTCTTCCCACACGTGCAGCTGGTCGCGAACGGCCTTGTCAGCGGTCACCTCGCCGGCGTGATAGATCTTCGAAGCGATCACTTCGATCTTCTCGAACAACGGCACGTCATCGGGATAAAGCGGCGCAAATCTCGCCTGCCCGGACTCCGCCATCTCAACGACCTTGTAGGCAAGTTCCTCGATCCCGGCCGAGCCTTCCGCCCAGTGGCGGCAGAGAATGGCTTCCGCTCCGAGCCGCGATACATATTCCTTGACCGCGGCGATCTCCGCTTCCGTATCCGACACGAAATGATTAATCGCGACTACGACCGGCACGCCGAACTTGCGCACATTCGCGACATGGCGGCCGAGATTGGAGCAGCCTTTCTTCAACGCACTGACATTCTCTGTACCCAGCTCGTCCTTTTTCACGCCGCCGTTCATCTTCAGCGCCCGCACCGTTGCAACGATGACAGCTGCGTCAGGCTTCAGGCCGGCCTTGCGGCATTTGATGTCGAAGAACTTCTCGGCGCCGAGGTCCGCACCGAAACCCGCCTCCGTCACCACGTAGTCGCCGAGCTTCAGTGCCGTCTTGGTCGCGACGACAGAGTTGCAGCCGTGGGCGATGTTGGCGAAGGGGCCGCCATGGACGAAGGCCGGATTGTTTTCCAGCGTCTGCACCAGGTTGGGCTGCATCGCGTCCTTCAGCAGCACCGCCATCGCCCCATCCGCCTTCAGGTCGCGGGCATAGACCGGTGTCTTGTCGCGTCGATAGCCGATGATGATATTGCCCAGCCGCCGCTCGAGATCCTCAAGATCGTTTGCGAGGCACAGAATAGCCATCACTTCGGATGCAACGGTGATGTCAAAGCCATTCTGGCGCGGAAAGCCGTTCGAAACGCCACCGAGCGAGGAGACGATCTCGCGAAGCGCCCTGTCGTTCATGTCCATCACCCGCCGCCAGGTCACGCGGCGCAGGTCGATGTCGAGCTGGTTCCCCCAATAGATGTGATTGTCGATCATCGCCGCCAGCAGATTGTGAGCGGAGGTGATGGCATGAAAATCGCCAGTAAAGTGCAGGTTGATGTCTTCCATCGGAATAACCTGCGCATAGCCGCCACCCGCCGCGCCGCCCTTGACGCCGAAGCACGGCCCGAGCGAGGCCTCGCGAATGCAGACGATGGCCTTCTTGCCGATGCGGTTCAGTCCGTCACCCAGACCCACGGTCGTCGTCGTTTTTCCTTCGCCGGCAGGCGTCGGATTGATCGCCGTCACCAGAATGAGTTTGCCGTCCGGCTTGCCCGCCTGTTCGGCAATGAACTCGGCGCTGACCTTGGCCTTGTCGTGACCATAGGGCGCCAGGTGCGCTGCCGGGATGCCAAGCTTGCCGCCGATCTCGATGATCGACCTCTTGTCCGCCGCGCGGGCAATCTCGATGTCGGACTTGAATGCTTGCATGACCCTGTGCTCCCATCATCTGCGCCGTATCGACTTCACGTTTATTTCAACCGACCAGCGAAATACAGTGGCAGTGTGAAGCGCGGCACCGTTGCCCAGGGGCCCACCCAATGCCTATCTGTCAGCCACTGATTCTGAAATTGCGAGGATAAGACATGAAATCACTTGAGCTCCTGGTGGAGCGGATCATCCTTTCCAGCCGCTGGATCCTGGTCGTCTTCTATATCGGGCTGGCGCTGTCGCTGGCCGTTTATGCCGTCTCCTTCGGCTACAAGTTCCTGAAGGTCGCCGGCAATGTCTTCGTCCTCGATGAAGGCGAAATGATCCTCGCCATGCTCGGCCTGATCGACGCAGCGCTGGTCGCCAGCCTGATCGTGATGGTGATGATTTCCGGTTACGAGAATTTCGTCAGCCGCTTCGATGAGACCGACGCAGATGTCTCTTTCATTGGCAAGCTCGATTCCGGAAGCCTGAAGATCAAGGTCGCCTCCTCCATCGTCGCGATTTCGTCGATCCACCTCCTCCAGGTGTTCCTCAACGTCAACCAGTTCAGCGACGGCAAGATCATGTGGCTGACGGTGATGCACCTTGCCTTCGTCGTCTCGGCGGTGATGCTGGGCTTCCTCGAGCAGTTGATGAAGAAGCCCAAGACAGCTGACAAGAACTGACAGCTTCTGATTCGGCCCACTGCCGAATTCAATTCCGAGCCAGCTCGGTTGCATTGTTGCCAATCGCGCAACAATGCAACCGACCAAACCGAACAACCGCACCCAGAAGTTTATTTTCCGGCTCCTGAAAAACAATCAAGAGAAGCTGCTTAGTGATTAAATTAAGAAATCGTCATTTAATCACAATGTAGAAACTCAATAAGGGCTATGAAATATATCAGTTTGCATATTTGATGCAGGCCACAGGAAGACAAGCAGGGGCGGATTGATGTCTTACGTGAGCACATCGGAGCGGCAGTCGTTTTTAACGACGGAAGCCACAGACGTAAAAACGCGACCGGCTCTCGGTCAGTTTTTTGCCAAGATCGCCACGGCATTCGGCTTCAACTACATCACCCTGATGGATGCGCCATCGCCCGATAACATCCTGCTCAAGCCCCTCCTGATCGAAACATCCCTACCCAACGCCTACGTCAACCAGTTCGACCGCTCCCGCTTCATGCAGCTTCCCCTGTTCGCCACCGGCATGAAGGACTCGGTCCTGCCCCGGCTGTGGAACCTTGCCGATCCGGCCTGCATCTTCCCGCCGGAACTGCAGGCGCTGAAGCGTGATTATGGAATGGTCGTTGGCGTGGCTATCCCCGTGCATTCGATCGAGGGGCATCGGCTGCTGTTCTGGCTCGGCGGCGACCGCGCGCCACTCGGCCAGACGGAAATAAACGAGCTCACCATGGTGATCCTCCACGCGCTTGATGCCTATAACAGGGTCAAGCGCGCCAAGAGCGTCGAGCACCCGCCGCTGTCGGCCCGCGAGCGCGAGGTCGTGCGCTGGACGGCGCAGGGCAAGACATCCATAGAGATCGGCCAGATCCTGTCGCTGTCCGACCATACGATCAATGCCTACATGACGAGCGCCATCAAGAAGCTCGATTGCGTGAACCGCACGCAGCTCGTCGCCAAGGCCATCCGCCTGCAGCTGATCAGCTGACCGGCATCACCGGTCAAGAACCGACCGGATTTCCACCAGGTTCGAACGCACCCTCAAGATATAGAAACCCATCGTCGCCAGGTGGCTCGGCATGATCCAGCCGTCCTCGCGTCCGTTGGAGATGATCGCCGGCTGGATGCGCAGCGCCGCCTGGAACTGCTTGATGGTCGCACCGAAGATCGCCCCCAGATTGCGCTCGGCAACCACCCTCGAGAAATCCGACTGCGCCGCGCTCAGGATCGCGTAATACGCATAGAGTTGGCCGTAAGCGAACCAGAACCGATCGTCGGCTCGCGTGTCGAACCAACCGCGGGAATGATTGGCGGAACGCTCCGCCAGCATGTCCGAGGTGCTGCCAAGATCGTTGGCAATACGGTCGATGAACTGGATCAGGTTGTCGGCGCGGCCATCGAAAATCGCGTCGCAGTTCGAAAGATCGGTGTTGAACTTGCGCAGGCTTTCGATCGCCGAACGATAATAGCTTGGCGTCGGCGTCTTCGGCCCGAACGGATCAAGCCCGAAATACCAGCTGTACTCATCGAACTGCAGATTGCCGCGGGCCTTCTGGAGATCGTTGTTGATGCCCGAGGTACCCCGCACGCGGCCAAGACTGTCGACCAGCTCGACGGAGGTGCGTCGTACCGCCTGGTTCACGCCGCGCTGGAACGAGGCCTTGTTGTCGAGAAACGGCGTGTGATCCCAATCGATGCCGAAGAAGCCCAGTCGATAGAGGAGCATGGAAGAAATCCACGCATTCTGGTTGACGTTGAAATCGGTGAGATCCGCCGCGACATCGACGATCGCGGAACGCTGGCAGGTCTTGGCGGCGGGTGCGGTGGCGCCTTCAGCCACGGGAAGCTCCTGCCCCGCCGGCACCTTGCGCTCGGAAAGCCTGTATTCGTCCACGAAGGACGGGTTGAAGCCGGACCAGGACTGGGTCTGCCAGAAGAAGTAGCCGTAGAGGCCCACAAGCAATGCCACGAGCCCCATGACAGGAAGACGGACCATCCATGTCCGCCGCACGTACCAGCCGCGAGCGGCCATGAATGGCCAGACGGCCCAGGCAATGAAAAGCCGAGCCCAACGGCCGAGAGCCCGGCCGATCGACCTGAAAAACTCGGCGATCCTGTCACCCATCATCTTCTCCCAGCGTGCATAAGCCCGATATCTCTTCGCATTGACATATGTGCTCGGTCGCGCAAGCACAACATGCGGCTGATATTATTGTGTCTTTGAGACGAGCTAGGAGCGCAGGAACCGAAAGCGCAACCGCGTGGATATCTTTGTGGTGTCGATGAGCGGCGTCCCGGGCTCCTCGGTCCGCTCATGCGCGAATGCCGCGAATTTCTTGTCGAAAGCGGCGTCGGCGGTGTATTTGCGCTGCTGCAGATCCTGCGGCACCAGCATGTTGCGCTCGAACAGTGAGATGGCGTCGGCGATATTGGGAAAGAGTTCCGCCGATATCTGCACCTTTGAACCGGGAATATCGGTATCGACCTGCGCCTGATAGATCAGCAGGCGCTCTTCCGTATCGATCATCAGCTTGCGAATGAGCGTATTGCAGAGACCGACCTGATTGTTCAACGCATCGACGAACATCTGGAAGATACCGATGAAACGCTCGCGCCGCTGGCTCTCATCGCGGAGACGATGCTCTTCGGTGGAGATGCGATCGGCCTCGGCCTTGAGCGACTGCCGCTCGCGCTCCATGCGCTCCCATTCGGTCTTGCTGCCGTAGAGGCCGATGCGCCCCTGCGTCGTCAGGGCCTTGGCATTCAGTTCCTTGATGCGGATCCGCGCGATATCGATCTCATCGACGAGCCGCCGACGGTGTTCGATAATATCGATGAGTTTGCGCTCGGCTGCCTTGTGTGCGGAAAGCGCGAATGTCCGGTAGTCCGCGACCAGACCGGCAGCGGCGTTTGACTTCACCATGAGGTCGCGAAGCCGCTCGACCACGGGCGCTGCGCGCACGCGAGCACTGTGGCGACGCCACATGCGCTGGCGGGAAAAGCGCCCGATCAACCGCTCGACGGCGGTAAGACCGCGAAAACTGTCGAGATCGGCCGATACCTTCACCGTCAGCAGATCAAGGCCGGAGACCAGCTCGGCGGCCAGATCCGTGAAGGTCGTGCCGTTGGCGACAAAGGTGTGAAACCGCGTGTTTTCCGTCAGAAACCGCTCGTCGTCGATCTCGCTGTCGCTTCTGGCGAATTCACCGATGAAATCGACGCAGAGACGCCCTTCAGGCGGCAGTGCTTTTGCAAGCGCGCAAGCCGCATCAAGTTGCATGTCGAAGGAGAAAGCCTTGCGCACCGGACGCTCCCGTGAATCATTGCCACGAAACTAGCTGGTCGCCTTCACAAAGAAAACCTGCTTGCGACGTCAGACAGCCTCGGCAACCCATTCGCCGTTCATGGAATCGTCCCAATGACGACGGCAGAGGGAGACATATTTCTCGTTGCCGCCGACCTCGATCTGCGCACCTTCCCGAGCCACCATGCCGTTGCCGTCCAGGCGCACCACCATTGTCGCCTTGCGCCCGCAATGGCAAATGGTGCGAACCTCACGCATCTCGTCCGAAATCGCCATGAGTTCCTGCGATGCCGGAAAGAGCTTGCCCTGAAAATCCGTTCTCAAGCCGTAGACCATGACGGGAATGTTCTTGCGATCGACGATGCGCGCCAGCTGCCAGATATGCTCGCGTGTCATGAAATGCGCCTCGTCGACGAACACACAGGCAATTGGTTCATCGCCACTCAGATCCCCGATCAGCGCAAACAGATCCGCCTCCGGTTCGAACGCCACGGCATTTGCCTGGAGACCGATCCGCGACCCGATCACGCCCTTCCCGGCCCGCTCGTCGAAGGCCGCAATCAGGAGGACGACGCGCATGCCGCGTTCCTCATAATTGTAGGCGGCCTGAAGCAGCATCGTCGATTTGCCGGCGTTCATGGTCGAGTAGTTGAAATAGAGCTTTGCCATCGAT
Source organism: Hyphomicrobiales bacterium (assembly GCA_900489925.1). GTDB lineage: Bacteria > Pseudomonadota > Alphaproteobacteria > Rhizobiales > Rhizobiaceae > Rhizobium. The sequence goes on from UEHQ01000016.1 coordinate 42,604, forward strand.
TTCTCCGTCTTTTTGCTTCTTGAAAGCTCGGGCTCGCGAAGAAAAGCCCCGCATTTTATTAGCCACAGGAAATTCCCGCCCGAAATGCGTGCAAAGCCTGAAAATCCGGGCATTCCGAGAAAAGTGCCGACGTCGCAATCGGATACTGCAATGCGGCGCAAACGCACTGAGGTCGCTTGTAAAACTGCGCTATTGGTGATTGGCTTGGGAACGTAAGACTGGGAGTCTATAAATGAAAACGACAAGCGCATTCAAACTGATCACCGCCACTGCAGTTGCCGCTCTCTCCGTCGCAACCGCCGTATTTGCAGCCGATCCGGACAGCTGCTCCACCGTCCATTTTTCGGACGTTGGCTGGACGGATATCACCTCGACCACCGCAACCGCAGCTGTTGTCCTCCGGGGCCTCGGCTACACCCCCGACGTCAAGGTTCTTTCCGTACCGGTGACCTACCAGTCGCTGAAGAACAAGGACATCGACATCTTCCTGGGCAACTGGATGCCGACCCAGGAAAAGGACGTTCGTCCGTTCCTCGACGACAAGTCGGTTGAATCCTTTGGCCCGAACCTCGTCGGCGCGAAATACACATTGGCGACCAACGCCAAGGGCGCTGAACTCGGAATCAAGGATTTCAAGGATATCGCCGCTCACAAGGAAGACCTGGACGGCAAGATCTACGGCATCGAGCCTGGTAACGACGGCAACCGCCTCGTGATGGACATGATCGACAAGGACACCTTCGGCCTCAAGGGCATGGAAGTGGTCGAATCTTCCGAACAGGGCATGCTGGCGCAGGTCGCCCGCTCCGAGAAGGAAGGCAAGCCTGTCGTCTTCCTCGGATGGGAACCGCATCCAATGAACGACAACTTCAAGCTCACCTATCTGACGGGTGGTGACGACGTCTTCGGGCCGGACTTCGGCGGCGCGAAGGTCTTCACCAACGTTCGTGCGGGCTATCTCAACGATTGCCCGAACGTCGGCGTCATGCTCAAGAACATGGTCTTCTCGCTCGAGATGGAAAACCAGATCATGGGCAAGATCCTGAACGATGGCCAAGAGCCTGAAAAGGCAGCGGCGGAATGGCTGAAAGCCAATCCGACGGCACTTGACCCGTGGCTCGCCGGCGTGAAGACGCGCGACGGCAGTGCTGATGGCCTTCCGGCCGTCAAGAAAAGCCTCGGCCTCTGATATCGAAAAGCGGGGTGGTCTACCCCACCCCGCTCCCGCTATCATCGCGATTGTTGTTGTTCTTTCTGGATAGGCGAGCCCTTGAACTGGATCACCGACTTTAAAATTCCTATTGGCCCGTGGGCGAAAGCCTTCGTGGATTGGTTGACGTCCAACGCCGACTGGTTCTTCAACCAGCTTGCCTTCATTCTTTCCCACGTCATCAACGGGCTGCTTTTCGTCCTACAGAAGCCGCATCCTTTGATCGTCGTCCTGGGCATCAGCGCCATCGCCTACTGGCTCCGCCGCTCGGTCGTCGTCGCCGTCTTCACCTGTCTTGGGCTACTGTTCATCATGAACCAGGGCTACTGGAAGGAAACGACGGAGACACTGGCGCTCGTGCTGGCCTCCACCTTCGTCAGCATGATCGTCGGCATCCCGCTCGGCATCGCGGCTGCCCGGCGCGCCTGGGTCTACTCCACGCTGCGACCGATCCTCGACTTGATGCAGACCATTCCGACTTTCGTCTATCTGATTCCAGCGCTTATCCTTTTCGGTCTCGGCATGGTGCCCGGCCTGATCGCAACCGTCATCTTCGCGATCCCCGCCCCCATTCGACTGACGCGCCTGGGGATCATCTCGACCCCGCCCTCGCTGGTGGAAGCAGCTGAGTCCTTCGGTGCGACGCCGATGCAGGTGCTGCGCAAGGTTGAGCTTCCCTACGCCACGCCGCAGATCATGGCTGGCCTGACGCAGACGATCATGCTGTCGCTGTCGATGGTCGTCATCGCGGCCCTCGTCGGCGCCGACGGTCTCGGCGTGCCGGTCGTCCGTGCTCTGAATACCGTCAACGTCGCCAAGGGTTTCGAGGCAGGCCTCTGCATCGTCATTCTCGCGATCATTCTCGACCGAATGTTCCGCACCGCGGGTGAAGGAGATGGCGTATGAGCGCGGTCCGCTTCGACAATGTCAGCATCGTCTTCGGTGACAAGCCGGAAGCCGCTCTCTCCTTGGCTGATCAGGGCAAGACTCGTGACGAGATCGGGGCTGCAACCGGCCTCGTCCTCGGCGTCGCCGACGCTTCCCTCAGCATCGAGGAAGGCGAAATCCTCGTCCTGATGGGCCTTTCCGGTTCCGGCAAGTCGACCCTGCTGCGCGCCGTCAACGGGCTTGCCCCGGTCGTCCGCGGCGAGGTCACGGTTTCGACCGCCTCCGGTCCCTGCAATCCTTACAAGACGAGCGCCAAGGGCCTGCGCGACCTTCGCATGCATACCGTATCGATGGTCTTCCAGCAGTTCGCACTGCTCCCCTGGCGCACCGTTGCCGACAATGTCGGCTTCGGCCTCGAACTCGCCGGCATGCCGGAAAGTGAGCGCAAGAAACGGGTCGGCGAGCAGCTTGAGCTGGTCAACCTGACGAAATGGGCCGACCGCAAGGTAAACGAGCTTTCAGGAGGCATGCAGCAGCGCGTCGGTCTCGCCCGCGCCTTTGCAACAGGTGCGCCGATCCTTCTGATGGACGAGCCGTTCTCGGCGCTCGACCCGCTCATCCGAACCCGCCTGCAGGATGAGTTGCTCGAATTCCAACGGCGTCTCAAGAAGACGATCCTCTTCGTCTCCCACGATCTCGACGAGGCGTTTCGCATCGGCAACCGCATCGCCATCATGGAAGGCGGGCGCATCATCCAGTGCGGTACGCCGCAGGACATCGTGAAGAACCCGGCCGACCAGTACGTCGCCGACTTCGTCCAGCACATGAACCCGATCAGCATGCTGACGGCCCAGGATGTCATGCAGCCTGGTCTGGGCCATGCCGCCGTCGGTTCCACGGTCAGCGGCACCGCCCGCGCGGAGACACCGCTGATCGACATTCTGGATGCGTTGTCGCGTCAGCCCGGCAGCATCGGCGTCGTTGAAAATGGTGCCATCATCGGCACGATTTCGGCACAGGACGTTGTCTCGGGACTGACGCAGCATAGGCGAAAAGAACAGGCTTGATCCCATCGTCCGCTTACGTCAGAAAAGTGGACATGAAAGATCAAGCTTCTGTAATCAGGGAAACGGACGGAGAAGCGCGCAAGCTCGCTCGCACACTTCTCCGCTCCGCCCGCTATGCCGCCATTGCCGTGATCGACCCGGAGACGGGCTTCCCGTTTTCCAGCCGCGTTCTGCTTGGCACCGATATCGATGGCACACCCGTTATTCTCGTTTCCGGCTTGTCGGCGCATACCCGCGCGCTCGATGCCGACTCGAGGGCATCGCTGCTGACGGGCGAGCCCGGCAAGGGCGATCCCCTCGCCTATGCTCGCCTGACGACGCAGTGCCTGGCCGAACCGGTGGACCGCGACAGTCCGATCCATGCACGCATTCGCGCACGGTTCCTCGACCGCCATGCCAAGGCAAAGCTCTATATCGACTTTCCCGATTTCCGCTTTTTCCGCCTCGTACCGCAATCCGCCAGCATGAACGGAGGCTTCGGTCGTGCTTACATTTTGACCGGCGACGACCTCACGATTCGATCGGAGGCAAACGAGACGCTGGCAGCACGATCCGAGCAAATAGTGCGAGAACTGCTAGTCAGCCACCCCCAACTGGCCAGAAAGACAGCCCTTGCGCTCAAGGGCCCCGACAATGCCGATTGGCGCATTTGTGGAGTGGATTGCGCCGGTTTTGACGTGATTTCAGGGGATTCGCTGCTGCGGCACGAGTTTGAAGAGGTTGCGCAGGACGCGGAATATGTTTATTTGCGTATGTCTAACATGAAATACGCAATACCTGAAATTTAGCTATATACAATCTTGAGACGGCGTGGGTATTTTTGATACGTCCGCTGGCTTCGGGCAGACACATGTCTTTTTGAATATAGTTTCGCATGGGATCACGATTATGGACACAATCGATTTAACAGCCAACGCCAACGTTGCAGCTGCCTTGCTATCGGCAATGGCGAACCCCAAACGTCTGCTCATTCTCTGCAATCTGGTCAAAGGCGAAATTCCCGTCGGAGCCCTTGCTACCGAAGTTGGCCTCAGCCAGTCGGCCCTGTCGCAGCACCTCTCGAAGCTGCGCGCGCAGAAGCTCGTAAAGACCCGTCGCGACGCGCAGACGATCTATTATTCGAGCAGCTCCGAGCAGGTCATCAAGATCCTCGAAACCCTCCAGGACATCTATTCCGTCCAGGTTCGCACCAAGGCCGCTTAACGGTCCGCTTGACATCATTTCGGCTTATAAGCCGCGTTGGCGAGTGAATACTGGTCTACGCGGCACTGCTATTTCATCACCTTTTCATATTCCTGAACCGGCAAACTAAGTTTGCCGGTTTTATCTTTTTCAGGCCCTCGTCGCCCGCTCTCGGTGAGACATTTCCCCGGCTTGACGCCCGGGGATGCCCTGATAATTTGACCGGGCAGTAAAAATATCGGCACTCGCCAAATACCGGGAACGGCCTCCTCAAAGGCGGCCATGGAGAACAGCATGTCCAATCGCCTGAATGCCCCCAACGATCTACGCGCCTTCTGGATGCCCTTTACGGCAAACCGGCAGTTCAAGAAGGAGCCGCGCATGTTCGTCGGCGCCAAGGACATGTACTACACCACCCACGACGGCCGGCAGGTGCTCGACGGCACGGCGGGCCTCTGGTGCGTGAATGCCGGCCATTGTCGCCCGAAGATCACCGAGGCGATCAGCCAGCAGGCGGGCGAACTCGACTACGCACCGGCCTTCCAGCTCGGCCACCCCAAGGCCTTCGAGCTGGCCAACCGCCTCGTCGACCTTGCCCCCGAGGGTCTTGATCACGTCCTCTACACCAACTCCGGTTCGGAATCGGTCGAGACCGCCCTCAAGGTCGCGCTTGCCTACCACCGCGTGAAGGGCAACGGCTCCCGCTTCCGCCTGATCGGCCGCGAACGCGGTTATCATGGCGTCAATTTCGGCGGCATCTCCGTCGGCGGCATCGTCTCGAACCGCAAGATGTTCGGCACCCTGCTCACCGGCGTCGACCACATGCCGCACACCCATCAGCCCGACAAGAACCGCTTTACTCGCGGTGAACCGGAACATGGCGGCGACATTGCAACGGAGCTCGAGCGCATCGTCACGCTGCACGACGCCTCCACGATCGCGGCCGTGATCGTCGAGCCGGTCTCCGGCTCCACCGGCGTCCTGATCCCGCCGAAGGGCTACCTGCAGAAGCTCCGCGAAATCTGCACCAAGCACGGCATCCTGCTGATCTTCGACGAAGTCATCACCGGCTTCGGCCGCCTCGGCGCTCCGTTCGCCGCCCAGTATTACGACGTCAAGCCCGACATCATCACCACCGCCAAGGGCCTGACCAACGGCGTCATTCCGATGGGCGCCGTGTTTGTCACCTCCGAAATTCATGATGCCTTCATGACCGGTCCGGAGCACATGATCGAGTTCATGCACGGCTACACCTACTCCGGCAATCCGATTGCCGCGGCGGCCGCGATCGCTACCCTCGACACCTACAAGGAAGAAGGCCTGCTGACGCGCGCAGCCGAGCTTTCCGACTACTGGGCGGACGCACTGCACTCGCTGAAGGACTGCCCGAATGTCATCGATATCCGCAACACCGGCCTGATCGGCGCGATCGAACTCGACCCGATTGCAGGCGAACCAACCAAGCGCGCCTTCACGGCCTTCCTCAAGGCTTACGAGAAGGGGCTGCTGATCCGTACGACCGGCGACATCATCGCGCTTTCGCCGCCGCTGATCATCGAGAAACATCACATCGACGAACTTTTCGGAAAACTCCGCGAAATTCTGCAGAACAACATCTAAACTGCGTTCTCATAGGCCCGTTTTTGTCGGTTTCGGCAAAACGGGCCTAATTTTTTTATCTTCTTGCGCAATCACCGGTAAATTCTTAAGAAACTTGCCGTGCACCCGTCGAAGCCAAACATGGCGGACGGGGGCATTCGCCGCGCGCGACCCGTCGTCTCTTGGCGCATCCCTTGAGGGCTGTTGTACGACCTGGGTTGGCCGCTGCGGCAGGATAGTCGCGGGTTTGAAACCCATCCAAGGAGACAAAATATGACCCTGAAGACACTGACGGCAGCGCTCGTTGCCTCCATCTCTTTCGCGCCGCTTGCCCATGCCGACATCACGATTGGCCTCATTGCGCCGTTGACCGGCCCTGTCGCCGCCTACGGCGACCAGGTGAAGAACGGCGCCCAGGCAGCCGTTGACGAGATCAACAAGAGCGGCGGCATTCTCGGCGAGAAGGTTGTCCTGAAGTATGCAGACGACGCTGGCGAACCGAAGCAGGGCGTATCGGCAGCGAACCAGCTCGTCGGCGACGGTATCCGTTTCGTCGTCGGTCCGGTCACCTCGGGCGTTGCGATCCCGGCCTCCGACGTGCTTGCTGAAAACGGCGTCCTCATGGTCACGCCGACCGCGACCGCTCCTGACCTGACGAAGCGCGGCCTTGCAAACGTACTGCGCACCTGCGGTCGCGACGACCAGCAGGCAGAAGTCGCCGCCAACTACGTCCTGAAGAACTTCAAGGACAAGCGCGTCGCCATCATCAACGACAAGGGCGCCTACGGTAAGGGTCTCGCTGACGCCTTCAAGGCAACACTCAACGCCGGCGGCGTCAAGGAAGTCTTCGATGACGCGCTGACACCCGGCGACAAGGACTTCAGCGCGCTCACCAGCCGCCTGAAGGCAGAAAAGGCCGATGTCGTGTACTTCGGCGGCTATCACCCGGAAGGCGGCCTGCTCGCCCGTCAGCTGCATGACCTCTCGGTCAACGCCACGATTATCGGCGGCGACGGCCTCTCGAACAGCGAGTTCTGGAACATCGGCACCGAAGCTGCTGCCGGCACGATCTTCACCAATGCCATGGACGCGACCAAGAGCCCCGATTCCAAGGCTGCAGCCGACGCGCTGAAGGCCAAGGGCATCCCGGCTGAAGCCTTCACGCTGAACGCCTACGCCGCCGTTGAAGTCATCAAGGCCGGCATCGAAAAGGCTGGCAGCGCGGAAGATGCGGAAGCCGTTGCAACGGCGCTGAAGGCCGGCGAACCGGTCGCAACCGCCATCGGCAAGCTCACCTACGGCGAGACCGGCGACCTGACCTCGCAGAGCTTCGCGCTCTACAAGTGGGAAGGTGGCAAGATCGTTCCGGCCGAGTAAGGCTTGATCTTTCCAAAATCGAGACTCGACCGGGCGCCTCAACAGCGCCCGGTTTTCGTTTGGCCAACAGCGACGATCTCGCTTTGTCCCGCTTATGGGTTATAACGAACGACACACAGCATGAGGGAAACAATGACCGCCAAACTCGAACGCTTAATCGATCAGGGAACAGGCCGCGTACCGGCCGACATCGTCCTGAAAGGCGGTCGCTTCTTCGATCTCGTAACCGGTGAACTCGTCGCCTCGGACATCGCCATCTGCGGTGACAGGATCGTCGGCACCTGTGGCACCTATAAGGGCGAAGTCGAGATCGACATCTCCGGCCGCATTGTCGTCCCCGGCTTCATCGATACACATCTTCACATCGAATCGTCGCTGGTGACGCCGCATGAATTCGACCGTTGCGTCCTGCCGTACGGCGTCACGACGGTGATCTGCGATCCGCATGAGATCGCCAACGTGCTCGGCAGCGACGGCATCCGGTTCTTCCTGGATTCGGCGCTGGAAACGATCATGGATATCCGTGTCCAGCTCTCCTCCTGCGTGCCCGCCACCCATCTCGAAACCTCGGGCGCCGACCTGCCGATCGAGAAGCTGCTCCCCTTCCGCGGCCATCCGAAGGTTATCGGCCTTGCCGAGTTCATGAACTTCCCCGGCGTGATCCACAAGGATCCCATCTGCATGGCAAAGCTCGACGCGTTTCAAGGTGAGCATATCGATGGGCACGCCCCGCTCCTCAGCGGCAACGATCTCAACGGCTATCTCTCGGCCGGCATCCGCACCGAGCACGAATGCACCAGTGCTGCGGAAGCGCTTGAGAAGATCCGCAAGGGCATGCACATCCTGGTGCGAGAAGGCTCGGTATCGAAAGACCTCGCGGCGTTGATGCCTATCATCACCGAACGCCTGTCCCCTCACCTGGCGCTCTGCACCGACGACCGAAATCCTCTCGACATCGCCGAGCAGGGCCATCTCGACTACATGATCCGGACCGCCATCGCCAACGGCGTCGAGCCGCTTGCCATCTATCGTGCCGCCTCCATCTCCGCCGCTCGCGCCTTCGGCCTCAGGGACCGTGGTCTTGTCGCTCCGGGCTGGCGCGCCGACCTTGTCGTGCTCGACAGCCTCGAAAGCTGCAAGGCCGAGATTGTCTTTTCCGGTGGGCGCAAGGTCACCTCCGAGCTTTTCGCCACCCGCAAGCCTGTCGCGCCCGTCGGCCTCGACAGCGTGAAGGCCCGCCCGGTGAATGCCGCACACTTCGGCGTGCCGGTCGCCGATGGCGAAACACCTGTGATCGGCGTCATGCCGGGCAAGATCATCACCGAGCACCGCCGCTACCGGCTGCCGGTCAAGGGCAACGAAACCGCCGTGGATCTCGGCAACGACATCATCAAGGTGGCCGTGATCGAGCGCCACGGCAAGAATGGCAACCATGCCAATGGTTTCGTTCAGGGTTTTGGCCTGAAGAAGGGTGCAATCGCATCGACCGTCGGCCACGACAGCCACAACATCTGTGTTGTCGGCGTCAGCGAGGACGACATGGCGTTCGCCGCCAACAGGCTCGGCGAAATCAAGGGCGGTTTCGTCGTCGTTGAAGACGGCAAGGTGACCGGCGAAATCGCACTGCCGATCGCTGGCCTGATGAGCCTGGAACCTTACGAGGCCGTGCGCGACACGCTGCACAGCTTGAGAAAAGCGGCCTATGCCCTTGGAACGACTCTGGAAGAGCCCTTCCTCCAGGTCGCCTTCCTGCCGTTGCCCGTCATCCCTCACCTCAAGATTTCGGATATGGGGATGGTGGATGTGGACAAGTTCCAATTGATCAAGTGAACGAGGCGGCCCAGAGCCGCCTCAGCCGCGAACTTCGAGGCAGATGGCATCCAACGCCCTCAGCTTTATGCTGCCAGCCGCCGTGGCCGCCTCGAAGCCCGGCATCGGAACAACGTCGCCCAGCGACATCCCGACCGGCAGCCTGAATTCAGCCGGCAGCCGCGTCAGATTGAAGACGAAGAGCAGCGTCTCGCTGCCCTTTGTTCGCGTGAAGGCCAGCAGGTCCTGGTTGGTGTCGATGAACGACATGGAACCATCCATCAGCACAGGACGGCTCTTGCGGAACGCGAGCGCCTGTCGGTAGTGGCTGAGCACGGAGCCGTCGAGCCCATCCTGTGCATCCACGGCAAGCGCCGCCTGTTCATAGGGCACCGGCAGCCAGGATTTCTCCGCGGTCGTGAAGCCGGCATATGCCTTGGCAGCCTCCCACGGCATCGGCGTGCGGCATCCGTCGCGCCCCTTGAAGGCAGGCCAGAAGCGGATGCCATAAGGATCTCGAAGGTCTTCAAAGGCAAGCTCCGCCTCCGGCAACCCGAGCTCTTCCCCCTGATACAGGCAGATCGAACCGCGCAAAGCCGCAAGCACGGAGATCGCCAGCTTCGCGACGACGGGCTGCTCTTCCTCGGTCTTTGCAAAACGGCTCACATGCCGGTTCACATCATGGTTCGAGAAAGCCCAGCATACCCAGCCGTCGACCACCGCCTTCTGGAAGGCATCGACGCAATTGCGGATATGCGCGGCCGTGAAATCGGGGCCGAGCAGGTCGAAGGTGTAGCACATGTGAAGTTTGTCGCCGCCGCTGGTATAGGCGGCCACCGTCTTCAGCGACCGCGCGCCATCCCCCACTTCCCCAACCGTGGCACGCGCCTCATAGCGGTCCAGAAGCGCGCGGAAACGCTGCAGGAAGCCGATATTCTCCGGCTGCGTCTTGTCATACAGGTGGTTCTGCATCCCATAGGGGTTGGAATCGGGCGCATCGAGGCCGCCGTCGCTCGCATCCGGCTCGTGCGGCGGGTTGTCCCGCAGGAGCTTGTCGCAGAAGTAATAGTTCACCGTATCGAGGCGGAAACCATCGACGCCGCGATCGAGCCAGAATTTCACGGTCGCAAGCAGCGCGTCCTGAACGTCCTTGCTGTGAAAGTTGAGGTCCGGCTGCGACGTCAGGAAATTATGCTGGTAATATTGGCGCCGCACGCCATCCCATTCCCAGCCCGGGCCACCGAAGATCGAAAGCCAGTTGTTCGGCGCGGTGCCGTCGGGCTTCGGGTCAGCCCAGACATACCAGTCCGCCTTGGGATTGGTTCTGCTCGACCGGCTCTCGACGAACCAGGGATGAACGTCCGACGTATGCGAGATCACCTGGTCGATGATGACCCTGATGCCCAGCGCATGCGCCGCTGCCATCAAATCGTCGAAATCGGCGAGCGTTCCGAAGATCGGGTCGACATCGCAATAGTCCGAGACATCATAGCCCATGTCGGCCATGGGCGACTTGAAGAACGGAGAGAGCCAGATGGCATCGACACCAAGGCTGGCGATGTATGGCAGGCGTTGGGTAATGCCCTTTAGGTCTCCAAGGCCGTCCCCGTTGGTGTCCTGAAACGATCGCGGATAGACCTGATAGATAACCGCGCCACGCCACCAGTCCGCATTCCCGTCTACCCGCAATGCCATGCGTCTTCGTCCCTCAAGCGAATTCATTCCATCTCAGACTAAAGCGGACGAAGCAAAAGACAACCAAAAGCGAAGTGTTGGAAGAAATGGACCGTGAAAAGTTCTCACGCGGTCTCAGGTGGCGGGCAGCCGAGCTTCTTCATCTTCTTTTCTGCCTTGTCGCGTGCGTTGAGAACCTTGGCCATGTGATGGCTGTGATCCGCCCCGCGCCATTTCATGAGAAGCATATGGCATTTTTCCGCAGTGCTTTTGCCTTCTCCGCCGCCACGCGCATAGGATAACGTACCGAACGAGGGCAATAGCAGAGCAATAACCACAGCGACACGAACGGTAGGCGCCATCGCCCCTCTCCTTTGCCAGGCATTTCAGCTTCAGCTTACGCTTGAACCAAACGCTCCGCAAATCCAGCCATTTGCACCCAAACTTCCGCTTCCTGCGCTTGTCACCGCCAGTCTCTCCGCGTATCAGCGAAAGCGCACAATTCAGGGAGGCTGGTTTTGAGCAAACGTTTTCTGTCGATCGGCGAATGCATGGTGGAACTCTCGCAGGCCGGTGCCGGTCTGCTGAGGAAGGGATTTGCCGGCGATACGCTGAACACCGCCTGGTATGCGCGCGCCTGCCTGTCGCCGGAGTGGTCGGTCGACTATTTCACGGCACTCGGCGACGACGCCATGTCGGACGAAATGCTCGCGTTCTTCAATCAGGCGCAGATCGGAACCGGCTTCATCCGTCGCATCAAGGGCAAGGCGCCAGGCCTCTACATGATCAGCCTGAAGGACGGCGAACGCTCATTCAGCTACTGGCGCGATAGTTCGGCTGCCCGCTTGCTCGCCGCCGATCCCGATCGCCTGCGCGAGGCGATCGAAGCCTGTGACGTCATCTATTTCTCCGGCATCACCCTTGCCATCCTGTCGCGCGACCACGTCGATACGCTCCTTGCCGAGATCCGTCGTGCGAAGGCGGTCGGCAAGCTCGTCGCATTCGACCCGAACATTCGCCCACGGCTCTGGTCCGGCTATGATGAGATGCATGCGACCATCAGCGAAGGCGCGCGCGCATCGTCGATTGTCCTCCCCAGCTTCGATGACGAGGCAGCTCACTTCGGCGACGTTTCGATCGAAGCGACGATCGAACGGTATCGCGCGCTCGGCGCCACCAGTGTCGTCGTGAAGAACGGCGCCGACGGTGTTACCCTCAGTTTCGGCGGCACCGTCAGTTTCGTCGCGGCGGAAAAAGTGGAACAGGTCGTCGATACGACCAGTGCTGGGGACAGCTTCAACGGCGCGTTTCTGGCGAGCTATCTGCGAACGAACGACGCGACACAGGCGGCGCGCGCCGCAGCCAAGGTCGCCGCGCGCGTCGTCAGCGAGCATGGCGCGCTCGTGGCACGTGAGAAGCTCGGGCTTGAGGCGCTGTAGACATCAAGAGCCCTCGCCACAGCTGTAATATTTCCATCATGGAGGCCCGGCAGAATAAGCCCTGCGGGAATCGCTTGTCCGACGACCGCCCGGAATTTGCGCCATGACCGGATACGGCGCGGATGGAAGTCAGGGCCATGCTGCAGCGTCTGTCGAATACCCCAAGCGCCCAGAGCCTCGCCTCGGAGGCAGACCGTCCGGGGGTAGCCGAACGACTGGTCATCGTCACCGATGCCTGGCACCCGCAAGTCAACGGCGTCGTCCGCTCCATCGAGAACACGAACCGGGAACTGGCGACGATGGGCGTTGCGGTGTCGATGGTGACGCCGCAGGAGTTCCGCAGCATTCCCTGCCCTACCTATCCCGAAATTCGCCTGTCGATCGCCAGCTACCGCCGCGTGGCCCGCGCAATCAAAAAGCACAAGCCTTCCTATGTGCATATCGCCACGGAAGGGCCTCTGGGCCTGCGGGCGCGGCGCTGGTGCCTGAAAAACCGCATGCCGTTCTCCACCAGCTATCACACACGCTTTCCGGAATATGTGTCCGCCCGTTTGCCGGTGCCGAAGAGCTGGCTCTATGCCTTCGTGCGATGGTTCCACAATTCCGGCGCGGGCTGCATGGTGGCCACCCCGAGCCTGGCGCGGGAACTCTCTGGAAAGGGTATCCGCAATCTGATGCCCTGGAGCCGTGGCATCGACGCGAACCTCTTCCGCCCTGCGCCTCTTGAAGCGACGCCCTTCGATCTTCCACGCCCGATCTTCATGACGGTCGGCCGCGTTGCCCTGGAAAAGAACCTGCCGGCCTTCCTCGACCTTGACCTGCCCGGGTCGAAGGTCGTTGTCGGCGATGGTCCGGCGCGCGCCGAACTCCAGAGCCGCTACCCTGATGTGCTGTTTACCGGCATGAAGGTCGGCGAGGACTTGGCCAGCGCATATGCACAGGCAGACGTCTTCGTCTTCCCGTCCCTGACGGATACCTTCGGTAATACCATCCTCGAAGCGCTTGCTTCAGGCGTTCCGGTCGCGGCCTATCCTGTTACCGGGCCGCTCGACATCATCGGGGAGATCAGCGAAGTCGGCGCCCTTGACGACGACCTGCGTAGCGCCTGCCTCGCGGCGCTTGCATCTTCCCGCGAAAAGGCGCGCGAGCTTGCCTTGCAGTATTCCTGGGAAGCCGCGACGCAGCAGTTCATCAACAATATCCGCGCCGCCAACGGCATCATCACGCCAAAATGGAAGAAGGCCTGGCAGTTCGCGGCGAAGTCCCGCGCCAAGGCAAGACGATCCGAGAACGAGGCGGCGCAGCTATGCGGCGGAACCGGCCTTAACGGCTAAGGCCGGTTTCTGATTCCAACTCAGGAGGACAGGCCAAGCGCCGGTTCGCTCTCTGCCCTCCGCAAGGGCGGGAACGCCAGAGCAATGGCAGCAGCCGCAAGTCCAACCATCGCGGAGCCGATAAACAGCCACGAATAATTCTGGAAGGTGTCGAAGATCCAGCCGCCAATCAGCGGTCCGAACGCCATGCCGAGGCTCGACAGCATCGTGGCCGCGCCAAACACGGTGCCGATGATCCGGGGACCGAAGTACTCCCGGGCGAGCAAGGCGTAGAGCGGCATGACGCCACCATAGGCACTGCCGAAAATCACCGCCAACATATAGAACTCGCTGAGCTGGCTGACGAACAGATAGCCGGCGAGCGCAACGGCCTGCACCAGCAACCCGCCGACGATAACAGGCTTCACCCCGACCCTGTCCGCAAGCGTTCCATAGAACAGCCTGCCGCCGAGACCCGCCAGGCCCTCGACGCTGTAGATGCTGACAGCCGCCATCGGCGCCACGCCGCAGATGGTCGCGTAGTTGACCATGTGGAAAATCGGTCCCGAATGCGCCGCGCAGCAAGCAAAGAAGGTCAGGCCGAGCACAATGAATTGCGGCGACCGAAACACCTTCGATAGCGCAACGGGAGCGCCTTCCGTCGAGACATCGGTGGCGGCTTCGCCCGCGGTCGCAGGCGCACGACGGACGAGCAGTGCCGCCGGCAACAGCAGTGCCCAGGCGCCAATGCCGATAATCAGCATGGCGGGACGCCACTCATAGGCAGAAATCAGCCACCGAGCGAAAGGCGAGATGGTCATCGGCGCAACGCCCATCCCTGCCGAGACAAGGGAAACGGCCAGACCACGATTCTTGTCGAACCATGCCGTCGTCGCCGCCATCATGGGCGCGAAGAACGTGCTCGCCGCCAGGCCAACGAGAATGCCGTAGGTGAGCTGAAACTGGAGAAGCGTCGTCGCGCGGCTCGACAAGACGAGAGCCAGCCCAAGAAGACCGGCTCCAAACAGGACGACGATGCGCGGGCCGAAGCGATCGCTTGCCGCCCCCCACAGAAAGCCACCGACGCCCATGACAAGAAAATTGAGTGTCATCGCACTGGCGATACCGACATGCGACCAGCCGGTTGCCGTTGCGATCGGTTCTTGGAAAATCGCCAGCGAGAACATCGCGCCAAGCGCAACACAGGTCATCAGCGCACCTGCACCGACAATGACCCACCGGTAGGACATACTCATGGCCACGTAACCTCCCGAGCCGAAATATTGATCCAATCAGCGTTACGGCATGCCTTCACAGCATGCGTGCTATTAAGACGTCCCGGCAAGCTCGCTTTCGACATCACGGTCGCATTTTTTTGCAGGCTCCTCACTGTCCCGCGCCGAGTCGACTGGCTATTACTCGCGCTCCGACAAGCACAGAGTCCGGATATATTAAAATACTACTATTAGACATAACGCGATCGCCGTGAGATTCTAAAACAATAGAATCGGAAGGCGACATGTCTGGCGAGCGTTATTTATATGATTACAAGTCGCACAAGGCCGTAATGTATCAGGCCGGCGACGCACTATACCCCATATCCAGCAGCAAGTCGGAGCATTGGATCTCCGGAGACTATATCTTTTGTTCGAATACCAAGACGATTTCTTTCTGGATCCTGGGCAAGGACGTCTACGGCCACCTCGGGCGCGGAGAATTGACCCGCGAACCTGTTTATTATTTCGGCGAGTGAACGAGCGTGTCTTAGACCGCACGGTGCCGCATCACATTCAATAACGGCCGACCGGGGTTGAACACCCGCCCCTCATCGCCTATTTTCCGACCGTCTTTCATACCAACAGGATGTGTGCCGCAATGGATTCCAACCGTATCGCAACGCCAATTTGCCTTGCCAACGGGGAATCTCATATCCATGCCGACATCCATTGCCATCTCGAATCTCTCCTGGTCCACGCCTGACGGACACCCTCTCCTTTCCGAATTAAACCTGACACTTGGCCCGGAACGCACGGGACTGGTCGGCAGGAACGGCGTCGGCAAGACGACGCTCCTGAAACTGATCTCGGGGGAACGGCAACCCCGCTCCGGCACGATATCCTTTGCGGGCAGCCTTGGCGTTCTGCGTCAGGTGGTGCAGGTCACCGCCGAAGAGACCGTGGCCGACCTCATGGGAGCGACGGAGGCTCTCGACGTGCTTCGTCGCGCAGAACTGGGCGAGGCAACCGCCGATGAACTCGCTGCCGCCGACTGGATGCTGGAGGCTCGGATCGCCGCCACCCTCGCACGCGTGGGTCTCGATGCCGAGCCTGACACAAAGCTGTCGGCGCTATCCGGCGGCCAGCGCACCCGTGCCGGGCTCGCCGCGCTTGTCCTTGCCGAACCCGATTTTCTCGTTCTCGACGAACCGACCAACAATCTCGACCGCGACGGCAGACAGGCAGTCATCGATCTGCTTGCCGACTGGCGTTCCGGCGCGGTCGTCGTCAGCCACGACCGGGAACTGCTGGAGACCGTCGATGCCATCGTAGAGCTGACATCGCTTGGTGCAGCGCGCTATGGGGGCAACTGGAGCAGTTACCGCGAACGCAAGAGCCTGGAACTCGCGGCCGCACAGCACGATCTTGCCGATGCCGAAAAACGTGTCGCCGACCTCGCCCGCAACGCGCAGATCGTCGCCGAACGGAAGGCCAGGAAAGATGGAGCCGGCAAGCGCAAGGCTGCCAAGGGCGATGCTCCGCGCATCGTGCTCGGTGGCATGAAGGAGCGAAGCGAGGCCACGAGCGGCGAGGACGCCCGCCTCGCCGAGCGTCGCCGTACGCAGGCGCTCGGTGACGCCAACGCGGCACGCGCAAGGATCGAGGTTCTCCAGCCCATGGCCGTCAAGCTGGCGCCGACCAACCTGCCGGCGGGCAGAACCGTTCTGAAGATCGATGGTGTGGCCGCCGGCTACCACCCGGACCGCCCGATCTTCACCGACCTCTCCCTCGACATGACGGGACCCGAACGTGTGGCGATCGTCGGCCCGAACGGTTCCGGCAAGACGACATTGCTGGCCCTGATCACCCGACGCCTGCAACCATTCACCGGCACGGTATCGACTGTTGCCGACCTCGCCATGCTCGACCAGCAGGTGAGCATCCTCGACGCCGGGCTGTCGATCCGCGACAACTTCCGCCGGCTGAACCCGCAATCGGACGAGAACGCCTGCCGCGCCGCCCTCGCCCGCTTCATGTTTCGCGCGGACGCCGCGCTGCAGAGCGTATCGACGCTCAGCGGCGGCCAGTTGCTGCGTGCCGGGCTTGCCTGCGTCCTCGGCGGGTCGTCGCCGCCATCGCTGCTCGTCCTCGACGAGCCGACCAACCATCTCGACATCGATTCAATCGCGGCAGTCGAGGCCGGTTTGCGTGCCTACGACGGGGCGCTCCTCGTCGTCAGCCACGACGAGGTCTTCCTGGATGCAATCAGGATAACGCGCCGGATCGAGCTTCCGCTCACGGGGACCTAGACCAGGCGCAGTCATGCCGTGGCGGAGGAGACCTCCGCTGCGGCACTACGTCCGGCGCTTTTTCGATTCGTACGGGTTCTCCGACGCACGATAGTGGATGCGGATCGGCACGGCCGGCATGTTGAAGTCAGTGCGCAGGCTGTTGATCAGATAGCGCGTGTAAGACTCCGGCAGCGCATCGGCGCGGGTGCAGGAGATCATGAAGGCCGGTGGACGGGCCTTGACCTGGGTCATGTACTTCAGCTTCAGGCGCCGTCCGGAAACGGCCGGTGGCGGATGCTGCGTCGTGATCGAATCGAGCCAGCGGTTGAGCTTGGCGGTCGAGACGCGCTTGTTCCACACCATGTCGGTGTCGATGATCGACTGCATCAGCTTGTCCAGGCCGCGGCCCGTCTGGCCTGAGATCGGCACAGCGCGGATGCCGCGCGCCTGCGGCAGCAGACGTTCCGTCTTTTCACGCAGATCGGCCAGTACCGCCTGCGGATCTTCGATCAGGTCCCACTTGTTGAAGGCGAGCACGGCGGCACGGCCCTCGCGGATAACCAGATCCGCCAGCTGCAGGTCCTGCTTCTCGAACGGAATGGTCGCATCGAAGACGATCACCACGGTTTCTGCGAAGCGGATCGAACGCAGGGAATCGGCGACCGACAGCTTCTCGAGCTTTTCGGTGACGCGCGCCTTGCGGCGCATGCCAGCCGTGTCGAACATCTTGATAGTGCGGCCGCGCCAGTCCCACTCGACGGAAATGCTGTCGCGGGTGATGCCGGCCTCTGGTCCGGTCAGTAACCGGTCCTCGCCGAGAAAGCGGTTGATCAGTGTCGACTTGCCGGCATTCGGACGACCGATGATCGCCACGCGCAGCGGCTTGGTATCGTCGTATTCGGGCTCGTAGTCCTCGTCCTCTTCCATCTCGGCGGGAAGGTCGACATTCGTCTCGGCAACGTCTTCCTCGTCCTTGGCATAGGCGCGGTCCTTGCCGACTGCATCGACAATGGCGTCGCGTAGATCGAGCATGCCCTGCCCGTGTTCGGCCGAGATCGGCACCGGCTCGCCGAGGCCGAGCGTATAGGCGTCATAGAAGCCGCCGTCCGAGCCCTTGGCTTCCGACTTGTTGGCGACGAGGACGACCGGCTTGCCGCGACGGCGCAGCATCTCGGCCAGTTCCTTATCGACCGGCGTCAGGCCGAACTTGGCATCCACGACGAACAGCGAGATGTCTGCCTCGTCGATCGCCGCTTCGGTCTGGGCGCGCATGCGGCCCTGAAGGCTCTCGGCGTCGGCCTTTTCGAGGCCGGCGGTATCGATGATGGTGAAGGTCAGCCCCATGAGCCGCGCATCGCCGGGGCGACGGTCGCGGGTTACGCCGGGCGTGTCATCGACAAGCGCCAGCTTCTTCCCAACCAGGCGGTTGAAAAGGGTCGACTTGCCGACATTCGGGCGACCAACGATCGCAACCGTAAAACTCATGGAAATTCCTTACACTCAGCCCTGTGCGGCGGGCGCCTTGCCGGATGCAGTGATGTTATCAAGCATCATCTGGGCGCGATTGGCAACATTGCGCGGGCTCTGCGCGTCGTCGACGATCGCCTGGTACCACTGGCGAGCCTGCGTCATGTTGCCCGCCTTGTAGGCGGCAAGACCGAGTGCTTCGCGGGCGGAGTGGCGAAATGCGTTGGTGGGAACGGCCATTTCCTCGACATGGGCGGAAACCTGCTCGTAGGTGCCGCCCTCGATCAGCAGCCAGCCGGCGCGCATCTTGGCAGCATCGCGAACGGCAGCCGGTGCTGCGTTGTCCTTGCCGATCACGTCGAAGGCAGCAACGGCGCCAGCGGTGTCACCCTTCTGGGCCAGAACCGAGGCAGCGCGCAGACGTGCGAGGATCGGATAGGCGCCGTGCCCGTCCTTCTCCAGCTGTTCCAGTGCGGCAAGTGCCTCGTCGTTCTTGTTCTCGTCGGCAAGCTTCATGGCGGCAATGAACTTGTCGCCGGCGCCGGAAGACTGATTGTCGTCCCAGTATTCGTAGACCTTGAAGCCGATCGTACCGAGCACGATCAGGACGGCGAGCGCGATCAGATAGCGGCCGAACCGGCGCCACGCGCCCTTCACCTGATCGGAACGCAGTTCCTCATTGACCTCACGAATGAAGCTGTCGTCGTTGAATGCCATTCTCGTCTCCGGCCGCGGATATGCCCAGTCATGCGGGTTGCACGCACATTGTGGGGCCTTCTACCCCATTTTGCGGCGGTTGTAAGGGGGATGTGAAAGATTCGTCACATGACGAGCGGGGAAACGCCGATCAGGAGTTCATGCAGCTTGAAAGTGATGAGCGCCCAGGCGATCACGCCGATGATCACGGCGTAGAGGTCATACTTGGCCGAGACGAATGGACGAAGCGTGATTTCGCCGGCGCGCTCGCGTCGCTTCAGCGAGATACGCAGGATCACGCCCCAGGCGAGGAACGCTGCAAAGAGCAGCACAGACGACGTCTCGCCGTTGGCAAGCAGGTGCGCAAACGCCCAGATCTTCACCGACAGCACCATCGGATGTTTGGTCTTGACCGCGATATGCCCCGCCGGCAGCAGCGAGGCGACCAGACAGATAACTGCAATCAGCATCAAGGTAATGGTGATATGCGCCATCCATACCGGCGGGGTGTAAAGCATCCCGGTAACCTGCCGCGCCTGGCCAAAGCCATAGATCAGCAGCACAAGCGCCAGGATGCTCACGATCGAATAGGTGGCCCTCCAGCCGTTCGCCCCGAGTGTCGAGATCATGGATTGGCGAAAACCAGGGGCGACGACCCGCACCAGATGAAGTCCGAGGAAAAGTATGATGCCTACGATCAGCAATGTCATGGATGCGCCTCCTGTGCGTTACCTGACTTAACGGCAGGCGGGAAAAAACGCCAGCGGCACCGCAGCTTCGCCGCAATTCTGTAACAGGAAAGCCGCAAACAAATTGTCGCGGTGCCCATGTTTCGTCCCTTTGCCCAAGCCTCCCTCGCCCTTTCCCTGCTCATGCCGGCTGCAGCCGGCGCTGCCGACCAGCCGAAACAGCTGGTGATGATCTCGTTTGACGGAGCGCACGATAATGCGCTCTGGCAGAAAAGCCGCGAGATGGCCGCCAAGAATGGCGCACACTTCACCTATTTCCTCTCCTGCACGTTCCTGATGAACCAGGCTGCGAAGAAGGCCTACCAGGCCCCGCATCAGAAGCAGGGACGGTCGAATGTCGGCTTTGCCCAGAGCGATGACGAGATCCGCGAGCGGCTCGGCAACATCTGGCACGCCCACCTCGAGGGTCATGACATATCGAGCCACGCATGCGGCCACTTCGACGGCCGCCAGTGGAGCGAGGCCGACTGGTCGCAGGAGTATGCGACCTTCCACGCCACCCTGAAGAACGCCTGGAAAGGCGTCGATCTCGAAGAGCCGAAAGGCTGGCAGGATCTCGTCGACCACGGCATCCAGGGTTTTCGCGCGCCATATCTCTCCGCGACGACCGGCGCCGACATGATCTCCGCGGAAAGGAAGGCGGGCTTCACCTATGACGCCAGCCTCGTCACCAAGGGCCCGGCCATGCCCGTCGAGGAAGCCGGCATCATCCGCTTCGGCCTGCCGCTGATCCCCGAGGGCCCGCGTGAGAAGCCGATCATCGGCATGGACTACAACCTCTTCGTCCGCCATTCCAAGGGCGAGGAAGACAAGGCCGACACAAAAGAATTCGAAGACCGCGCCTATGCCGCCTTCAAGGAGGCCTTCGACAAGCAGTATGCCGGCAACCGCATCCCGCTCCAGCTCGGCTTCCATTTCGTGGAAATGAACGGTGGCGCCTATTGGCGTGCGCTCGACCGTCTGGTGAGCGATGTATGCCACCGCCAGGACGTTTCCTGCGTCAGCTATTCCGAAGCCATCCCGCTGATCAAGGCACGCGGAAAGCTGCAGCCGGCATCGACCTCCGGCCTCTGAGGCCGCCTGTTACATTCGCCCAAATGAAAACGCCGCCCATCTGGAAGATGAGCGGCGTTTTTCTTGATCATAGGCTGAACTAGCCGTCGGCGTGGATGATGCCCGCCTCGCGCTCGAGATAGCGCTGGTCGATATCAGGCAGCGGCTCGCCTTCGATTGCAGACTCGAAGGTACGCAGACGCTTGTAGATCGACAGCAACTCGACGATCGTCGTCCACGAATTGACAAGATACTGGAACGAGCCACGCACTTGGTCAAAGACGTTGTTGATCTGCGTCAGCAGGCCAAGCGTCAGCTTGCCGGCGACGATCGAGGGCACGAGCACGATCAGGCTGAACAGGTTGTCCGCCTGCAGATAGAAGATGCGGGCGACGTTGAAGTACATGTAGTGGAAATAGAGGCGGAAGTAGTTACGGCGGACATTCGCGAACAATTCCGCGACGGTCGGCGGCGTCGCACGATCGGCATGGTCTTCGCCGTAAACAAGTTCCTTGCGGTAGGACGCCTCTACCCGCTGATTGCGGAATTCCAGGCCCGGCAGCTTGATACCGACCAGCCCGAGGAAGACCGTACCGAAGATCGACCAGAACAGGGCGGCCCAGACGAGCGCATGCGGCACTTCGCCGATCAGGGGCAGTTCAGTGATGTTGGCACCGATCTTGAAGAGAACCGGCAAGAACGCGATCAGCGTCATGACCGAACTGACGAGGCTGACACCAAGGCTTTCCACCGTGGAGGAAAAACGCATCGTGTCTTCCTGAACACGCTGCGATGCGCCTTCGATGTGACGGAGCTTCGGCCAATGCGCCATGTAGTACTCGTTCATCGCAGTACGCCAGCGGAAGATCCAGTGGCTGACGAAGAACAGGTTCAACACCCCGACGGTGATGGCGATGAAGGCGATGCCTGCAAAGCCGAGCATCCCAAGATAGAGCTGCGCTGCC
Source organism: Hyphomicrobiales bacterium (assembly GCA_900489925.1). GTDB lineage: Bacteria > Pseudomonadota > Alphaproteobacteria > Rhizobiales > Rhizobiaceae > Rhizobium. The sequence goes on from UEHQ01000016.1 coordinate 64,600, forward strand.
GTCACCGGTGCTGTCTTGGCAAGCGCCTGCTGGATCAGGTCATAGAACGGGCCGTACCAAGCATTGATGGCAACGCTGACCTGCACTGAGAAATACGTATTGAAGATGATCAGCGCCGAGCCGAGCACGGACCACATCTGCCAGCGGTGCGGGCTGTAGGTGAACCAGAAGGCTGCAAATAGCGCGACCGCGACGATGTAGTAGATGTAGAACCACAGGAATGGCGTCGACCAGAACACGGAAACGCCGATCGGCGCGTCCTGCCCTTCGGCGAGCGGCGGCAAGCCGATGACGGAGCCGAAGCTGGCGCCGCCCAGATACCAGAGCAGAACGGCCAGAAGCGACCAGACGACAGCTGAGATGAAGAAGAGTTTCGGCTTGGGGAAGTACGATACGAACACGGAGACGTTGCTTTCCTGTACGGGAGTCTTCGAAGTCTCTAACAGACCAATTGCGGCGAAAACTAAGGTAGTTCGCGGAAAGCAGCAATGGGCTCACCCCATTGTTACGCAATTGTAACCGACTAGGATACTTTCTTGACCACCGGCAGGACGAGCACCGCGCAGACCACCAGTGCCGCCGCAGCGACATAGGTCGGGGCCGTGAAACTCCCGGTCCGTTCGGCCATCCAGCCGCCCACGATGGGGCCGACGATCTGGCCGATACCGAAAGCCGCCGTCATCATCGCAAACGCGCGGCGCGGGCTGGCCGGAGAAAGCCTGCGGCCGATCTGCAATCCGTATGCTGTGATCGCGAGGAACGTTGCGCCGAAGAGTGCACCGCCGATCAAAGGGGCAATCGACCGGGGCAAAAGCACTGTTGCAAGCACGCCAAGCGCCTCGACCAGCAGTGCCGCGATATAGACCCATCCCAATCCCAGCGGCCGCACCAGCGGCTTCCAGAGGAACAGCGCCACCGCGGCCGTTACGCCCGCAATGAACCAGCAGAGGAATTCCACCATCTGGCCGGCAGCATCCATGCGCGCGATGGTCACGAGGAATGTCGCGGTGATGACGTAGCCGAAACCGAATAATCCATAAGAGCCGGTCAAGAGGAGCATCGGCTTGCTCCAGACGATCGCCGGCTCCTTGCCCGCTTGCGCCGCAGCAACAGGCCCCGCGGGCAAAAGCCACCACACGGCCACGAGACTGACGGCGGCATAGATCGCGCCGCCGATCCAGTCGGCCCTCCACGCGTCGGGGTTGCCGTGATAGCCAAGACCGATCAGCATCACCATGACCGACGACAGCGCAATGCCTGCCCCGGGCCCACCGAAATGGGCGGCTTGGACATGATCGTTGCCAGCGGCCGCGGCATGGCTGAGCACGATTGACGATGTGAAGATCATGGCGAAGGCGCTGGCGGCGCCGGCGAAAAACCGGATGACCGCAAAAACCATGACCGAACTGGTCAGCGCCATCGCCGCAAGCAGCGCGGCGGTGGCCGCAAGCGCCAGAAGCGCCACCTTGCGCTCGCGCCCGGAAGCCCAGCCATAGGCAGCCAGCACGGCACCGACGAGGTAGCCAACGAAGTTTGCAGAAGCGATGAAACCGGCATCCGCGGCCGACAGCGGCACCCCGCTCATCATGCCCGGCAGGATCGGCGTGTAGGAGAAGCGCCCGAAGCCCATGGCCGCAGCCATGGCAATGGTGCCTGCGAGGCCCGTGCGGAACAGATTTGCGGGGAGAGTCTCATTGCGTGCCAACATGCTTCGCTTATCGCGCTGCACAATGCCGGCGGCAATCAAGATTTTCTGATGGGTCGATCAATTTGAGAAAAGTGCGCGGCGCTCTTGAAAGCCATTATCTTACGATATATGTTTTACGACATAGTGAAAGATACATCTAAGGAGTGACCTATGAGAGGTTTTAGAGGTGGAATGATGGGTGGCGGCGGTTTTCGCATGGGGCGGAAATTTGCGGCCGGCGATTTGCAGCTGGTGATCCTGGCCCTGCTCTCCGAGCAGCCGCGCCACGGCTACGAGCTGATCAAGCTGCTGGAAGAGCGGTCGGGCGGTTTCTACGTCCCGAGCCCCGGCGTCATCTATCCCGCACTGACATATCTTGAAGAAACCGGCCTTGCCGACGTCGAAAGCGAAGGCACCAAGAAGCTCTATCGCATCACCGAAAGCGGCCGGAAACTCGTGGAAGAGAACAGCTCGATGATTGAAATGACGCTCGGAAAGCTGGAAAAGATCGGCGCCAAGATGGCGCATGTACGCCGTATATTCGATCCTGAAAGCCGAGGACCGGAACGCGAGGACGACGAAGGGTTCGGCGACGACAGGAGCGAGGTCGGGGCTGCCCGCATGCTGCTGAAATCAGCGCTGCGGCTGCGCCACCCCTGGTCGAAAGAGGAAGCCAAGCGGATCGCCGGCATTCTCGAGCGGGCAGCGGCGGAAATTCTGCAGGGCGGCCAGCGCGACTGAAATATGCATCCGCCGGCTAGGCGGATATGGAAGCCTGACGGCGTAGCGTTACGCTTCGCCGTCGGCCAGCGTCAGGATCAGCGGTCCGTTGCGCGTCGCGACAACAGTATGCTCGTATTGGACGGTCGGCGCCTGCGGATCGCCATAGAGCGTCCAGGCATCGTCCCCGCCTTCGGCCCATGTTGCACCAAGCGACAGGAACGGCTCGACAGTAAAGACAAGGCCATCGCTCATGATTCGCTTTTCAGACGGATCCGGCCAGGTCGACAGCTCGCCGGGCTCCTCATGCAGCGAGCGCCCGACACCGTGACTCGCAAGGTTTGTGACCAGCGTGTAGCGGTTCTTGGCAGCAAAGGCGCCGACGGCCTGGCCGATCTTGGCCAGCGGCTCACCCGCCTTCACCTGGTTGAGACCAACCCAAAGCGCGCGCTTGCCATCCCGGCAGAGCTTATCGATATTTGACTTGGATGGCGGCACGCTGAAGGAAGCCCCCGTATCGGAAAAGAACCCGTCCTTTTCAGCCGAAACGTCGATATTGACGAGGTCACCCGGCCGGATGACGCGGGCGCCCGGAATACCATGGGCGATTTCCTCGTTGACGCTGATGCAGGTCGCGCCGGGAAACTGATAACAGAACTCGGGCGCCGAGCGTGCGCCGGCATCCTCAAGCATCTTGCGTCCGATCTGATCGAGCTCCAGCGTGGTGATACCAGGTTCGAGCGCAGCAGCCATCCCCTTCAAGGTATTGGCACAAATGCGTCCGATTTCCTTCAGCTTGAGGAGTTCGTCTTCACTCTCGATAATCATGAACCTGTCCGGCCTCCGCGGCCGGTCGGCCGGCTCTCAGTCAGAATGAGAGCATGACGTCGCGGGAATTCCAACTCATCCTTTTGCGCCATGCTTGTGCTTAGGCGGTGGCTTTCGCGCCTTCGCCGCTTTCAGTCAATGCCTTTCTGACAATCGGCGCGACTTTCGTGCCATAGAGCTCGATGCCGCGCATGATCTGCTCATGCGGCATCAGACCGATCGCCATCTGCAACAGGAACCGGTCGTTCTTGAACAGCCTGTGATGCGCGATGATCTTTTCGGCCACCAGTTCGGGGTCGCCGACAAACAACGCCCCCTTCGGACCGCGCGACAGGTCGAAATGCGCGCGATTGGTGGGTCCCCAACCGCGTTCGCGGCCGATGCGGTTCATCACTTCGGCCTGCGGACCATAGAATTGATCGGCCGCCGCGTCCGCCGTATCGGCGATGAAGCCGTGGACGTTGATACTGGTCTTGAGCTTCGAAACGTCCTGTTCCGCCCGTCGGGCCGCCTCGCGATAGAGATCGAACAAGGGTGCAAACCGCCGCGGCTCGCCGCCGATAATCGCCAGCGCCACCGGCAACCCGAGCGCCCCCGCCCGCGCCAGCGACTGCGGCGTACCGCCGACCGCCACCCAGATCGGCAGCGGATCCTGCAACGGCCGCGGATAAACACCCCGCCCATTGATGGCCGCACGCATCTCGCCGGACCACGTCACCACCTCGTTGTCGCGCAGCGCCATCAGCAGATCGAGCTTCTCCTCGAACAGCTGGTCGTAATCTTCAAGATTGTAGCCGAACAGCGGGAAGGACTCGATGAACGAGCCTCGCCCGGCCATGAGCTCCGCGCGACCGTTCGAAAGCAGGTCGAGCGTCGAATATTGCTGGAAAACCCGCACCGGGTCGTCGGAACTGAGCACCGTCACCGCGCTCGTCAGCCGAATGTTCTTCGTCTTCACGGCAGCTGCCGCGAGTGCGACCGCGGGCGCCGAAGCGGCATAATCCGGCCGGTGATGCTCGCCCAGGCCGAACACATCAAGCCCGACCTGATCGGCAAGCTCGATCTCCTCGATCAGGTGCTTCAGTCGTTCGGCCCCCTCCGCCCCCTTGCTCCGGCTTGGATTGGGGTTCACGTCGGCAAAGGTATAGAGGCCTAGTTCCATGGCATGCATCCCGTTGAATTCATGTCTGGAGATAAGGATGGGGCAGTCGAGGTGCAATTACAAATTCTAGAACGAATTGTTCGAGAATATTGATGGGCGGCGCAGGTCCAACACCTGCGCCGCGACCAGAATTCGATTCGGAATTCAAGGACTTCAGAGCCGGAACGGAATCATCTTCCGAACGGCCTCGTATCGGAGATAAAGCCCGCCCCAGGCAATGAGACCGAGATAGACGCCGAACAGCAGATGCGAAAACACCGGGCTGCCGACGCGCAGATGCGTCGCGATTGCCCCGCCGAGAAGACCGGTGAGGAGAATGGCGCCGAGCACCGATGTACGCGGCAACGCATAGAGCAGCGCGCAGGCGAGCGTGATGATGCCGAGGCTACGCGCAAGCGCCGGGTCGGCGGAATAGCCGAGTGCCGTCAGCGTGTCCGTCACCGGCGCGATCGGCACCAGCTTGATCGCGCCGTCGAAGAGGAGGAAAGCAACGATGAGCCCGCTCATCACGCTCCCCGTCACGGTCTGCCAACGCGGCTGCACGGCATGTGAATCAACAACTGCGGACATGGCTATATCCCCTTGTTCGGATTCCTGAATTCACATCCGGGCCAGCAGCTCGGCAAGCTGGTCGGCGCATTTGCCCCAGCCTTCATGGAAGCCCATCTCCTCGTGGGTCTTCTTGTCCTCGGCCGTCCAGTGCGCGGCCGTCGCCGTGTATTTCGTGCGGCCGTTGCCGAGGTCTTCGAGCAGCACGGTTGCCGTCATGAACGGCTTTTCCGATGGCACCCAGGCGCTGGTATAGGCGTCGGTGAAGACCAGCTTCTCATTCTCGACAACCTCGAGATAGACGCCGCGGTTGGGAAACTCCTGTCCCTCCGGGCTGCGCATGACGATGAGATTGGCGCCGCCGGGGCGAAGGTCGATTTCGGCACGGGCAATGCTCCAGGGTCGTGGCACAAACCACTCCTTCATCAGCTCCGGATCCGTCCAGGCTTTGAATATCTTTTCGCGCGGCGCATCAAATTCGCGGACGAGAACCAATTCGTGTTCGGCAGTAGCGGTCATTTTCCGAATTCTCCGTTTGAACGAAACCCGTTTTGCATCAGGTTGTTACAAGGACGTTGGATCTGTCGCCGTCCCGACAGGCAGCAAGATTTCCTGCAAGATTTATTTTGCGAGGGGAAGCGCGGGCATATGCTGCAGGCTATCGATCTGCATGCGGATGTGAGCCGCTTCCGGTGCCGAATGCGCCAGCGCGATGGCGCGATCGAAGGCCTCCCTTGCCTCGCGGACCCGGCCGATCTGCTTCAGGAGACCACCGCGCAAGCCGTGGTAATAGAAATAGCCGTCAAGCTTTTCTTGCAGCGTGTCGACTAGCATCAACGCCTCTTCCGGCCCCCGCAGCTTCGATACGGCCACGGCCCGGTTGAGCGTCACGACAGGTGACGGCTGCATTCGCTCCAAAGCGCGATAGAGCAGCTCGATTTCTTCCCAGTCCGTCTCCTCGGCCCGCTTGGCCCGCGAATGCAGCGCTGCGATCGCTGCCTGAAATTGGTAGGGACCAGGCTGCCGGTGGCGGATCGCCTTGTCGAGCAGCGCCAGCGCCTCGTTGATCAGCTCGCGGTTCCAGCGCGACCGATCCTGGTCTTCCAGAAGGACAATGTCGTTGTCTGCGCTGAAACGCGCCTCGCGCCGCGAGATCTGCAGCAGCATGAGCGCCAGCAATCCCATGATCTCGGGCTCGGCAGGAAAGATCCGCAGAAGCAGTCGGCCAAGGCGGATCGCCTCATCGCTGAAGGCACAGGCCTCGCGCTTCGGATCTGCCTGGCTGTAGCCTTCGTTGAAGACAAGATAGACCATGGTGCTGACGATCTGCAGCCGCTCCGTCCGCTCCGCCGCATCCGGCGTCTCGAACGGCACACCGGCCTTGGCAACGCGCGCCTTGGCTCGGGTGATACGCTGCTCCATGGCGCTTTCGCCGACGAGAAAGGCCCGCGCGATCTGCTGCACGGAAAGCCCGGAGACAATGCGCAGCGCCAGAGCAATCTGCTGCGTCGCCGGCAGGTCGGGATGGCAGCAGATGAACAGCAGTCGCAGGATATCGTCGCGATAGTTGGAATCGTCCAGCCGCTCGGCGATATCGCTTTCGGCGTCCCCGGTGTCGGAAATCAGCTCCTCGTCAGGAAGCGCCTGCGTCTTCGAGCGCTTGCGCACCGCATCAATGCCGCTGTTGCGGCCAACGAAGATCAGCCATGCCGTCGGATCGCGCGGCGGCCCCTTGTCCGGCCAGGTGCGGATGGCGCGCAGGCAAGCCTCCTGGAAGGCCTCTTCCGCGATATCGAGATCGCGGAAGTATCTGAGCAGCGCGCCAAGCGCCTTCGGTCGGGCCGAAGCAAGCGTCACGTCGATCCAGGCAATGTCTGTCATGTCGAGGATTCTCCCGGCCGGAACACGTAGAACGGCCGAATTTCGTAAGATGTGGAACCCGGGTTGACGGACGACAACTCCTTGGAAAAGGCCACGGCCTCCTCCAGCGTGTCGAAATCAACCACATAGAAACCGAGAAGCGCTTCCTTCGTTTCGGCGAAGGGACCGTCGAGCACCAGAGGCTCTTCCTTGCCCTTGCGCACGGTCGTCGCCGCCGTCGTCGGCATCAGTCGCCCGACCGGTCCAAGCTTGCCGGCCTTGGCGATCGGTTCCTGAACCGCGTAGAGCTTCGCCATCACGGCGTCCTCTTCCTCCTTGGTCCAGGAGAAAACCGTCTCTTCATTGGCATAACAAAGAATTGCATAAAGCATCTCATACTCCTCTTCCTCAATGACGCAGGAGTAACGCGATGCCCGACAGGACGCAGCAAAAATTTCAGTCGAGCACGGGAGATGCGCCTGGTCGCCGTCACCTGGGAGCCACCTGAGGCCGAGCTCAGCTCATGCCGATGACCCCAATGGCAGCGGCGGTTACAATTGACGATCAGATCCTATAGCCGATGGCGTGCATGATCTGGTCAGCAATGCCTGCTCACAGAAAGTCGCCGCGCTTCGCCACGACAGCATGGGAAAGACGTGGTGAACTATGGACCTTGCTCACGACCTGGCTGGCTGCTTGTCGCTCGAGAGGGTGTGCGCAACGAGCGCGTTTGCGTGGCCGTGACCCATTCCGTGATCGCGCTTCAGCATGTCGACCAGTTCCATGTGCTTGGCGGGATAGTGACTTCGCACGAGCTGCTGCCAGTCATCGATCGGGCGGCCGTATGTTTTTTCGATCGATGGAAAATAGGAAGCAGGTCCTTTGACCTTCTCGGTGCTCATCGAGCGTCATCCCCTCTTCGTGCCGCGTCAATGACAGCAACGTCGATTTTCCTCATCGTCATCATCGCTTCGAATGCGCGGCTCGCTTGGTTACCGCCCGCTGCAAGGGCGTCCATGAGAGTGCGAGGTGTGATCTGCCAGGAAATTCCCCACTTGTCCTTGCACCAACCACATTCGCTTTCCTGACCGCCGTTGCCGACAATCGCGTTCCAATAGCGATCTGTTTCCTCCTGATTCTCGGTGCTGATCTGGAATGAGAACGCCTCGCTATGCTTGAATGTGGGGCCGCCATTCAATCCGACGCAGGCGACACCAAAGACCGTGAACTCGACGACCAGAACGTCGCCCTCTTCCCCGTCGGGGTATCTGCCGGGCGCGCGGATGATGGCTCCCATCTTGCTGTCAGGAAAAGTCGCGGCATAAAAACGGGCGGCTTCCTCAGCGTCCTTGTTGTACCACAGGCAAATTGTGTTCTTAGGCATCGTGCTGTCCTCCGGCTTGCTGTCTCCGTCAGGTCGAGAAGCGACCCGATGGTACAATGACGCCCAAGCGGCCTCCGATCCGACATCATGTCCGAGATAGCGGCACTTTTATTTGTCGCGGACAAACCTCGCGGGCCGACCGGCGCCCTCGGCAGCTTTGCGTCAACAACTGAGCACTACCGGCCGGCATGCGTTACTCAAGCCCCGGACGCAGCCCATCAATTCTGTTTAAACAACGGTTAACCAACCAGGCGCATATTAGCGACGCTGCAAGGGCATATGTGCAGCACGCATGTAAAGCATGGCAGTGCAGTGACTTGCATAAAAAGGGGTCCGCAGCAGCTTGTTGCGGACCCCTTTCTAATTTGGTTTGGAAGCAAGATCTCAGAAGCGTTGTGGCGCCGCCGGCTTGTTGCCGACGATGGCGTCGATGCGCGCCAGAACCTCTGAATTTACCTTTTTCTTGTTCTCCAGGGCCGCCAGGTTGTCCTTCAATTGGCTAAGCCGCGATGCACCGAGAATGACCGTCGAGACGTGGCGGTTCGAAAGGCACCAAAGCAGGGCGAGATGGGTCATGGATATTCCGATCTCGTCGGCGAGGCGTGTCAGCTCCTCTACCTGAGACAGCTGCGCGCGTCCGGCTTCGCTCGACCATTTCTCCTTGAGCCATTCATATCCGGGCAGGTTCAGGCGGCTATCGTTCGGGGTACCCTTGTTGTACTTGCCGGTCAGGATGCCTGACGCCAGCGGCGACCAGATCGTCGTGCCGAGCCCCATCAGTTCGTAAAGCGGCAGGTAGTCGCTCTCCACCTTCTGACGCTCGAAGATATTGTACTGAGGCTGCTCCATCGTCGGCGGCGTCATGCGCAGGTCACGGGCCACCGCGAAGGCTTCCGTCAGTTGCTGCGCCGACCATTCGGAGGTGCCCCAGTAGAGAACCTTGCCCTGAGTGACCAGATCGTGCATCGCGCGTACGGTCTCTTCGATTGGCGTATCGATATCAGGGCGATGGCAGAAATACAGATCAAGATAGTCCACCTGCAGGCGCTTCAACGCGGCGTGCGCGGCATCTGTCACATGCTTCCGCGACAGGCCTCTCTGCGTCGGCTTGCTGCCTCCCCAGAAAACCTTGCTCGAGACGATATAGCTGTCGCGGGTCCAGCCGAGCGTCTTGAGCGCCTCGCCCATGACCACTTCCGACTTCCCACTCTCGTAGCCCTCGGCGTTATCAAAGAAATTGACGCCGTTATCGTAGGCATGTGCCATCAAGCTTACGGCATCGCCGCCGTCGACTTGCTTGCCGAACGTAACCCACGATCCGAACGAAAATTCACTGACCTGCAGGCCAGACTTTCCAAGACGGCGATATTCCATGACGTTTCCTCTCCACTGACGACGGTGAGTGTACTAGCGGAAGATCCGTTCTGCGGCAAATGAGCCAAACTGCACTAAGAGATCGCGGTATCTCGAGTTCCTGCCCACCGACTTCGACGGCATCGCCGACGCCCTTGCCCATCAGGAGCCGCGCAACTGGCGAGACGAAGGAGGTAGAACCGGCTTGGGATCGGCTTCTGAGCCGCGTTCATGCTCAGGCGGCAGCATTTTCAAACAATACTTGATTTTCTGTGATACGCCCGACCGACGGGGACTAGGGGAGGCAGTGCAGATGGGCGCAAGTTACTACGTAGCAATACACCATGATGATTGGCCGTCGGTAGCAATGATCAATCAGTGCTTGGCTGGCTTGAACTACCCGGTCCGTATTCCATTTGCTGCTGGAAATTTCCCGCTAGGGGAGACGGACGGGACTTTAGCAGTAGCCTTCAAGGACAAGCCCATTGAACTGGAAGCGGCAATCACACAATTGAGCGCCACCACATCGTTCGCATACAGCTTGAAAGTCGAGCATGGCGAGACGGTCACCCCCAAAGGGTTAAACGATTTTGTGCCGCTTGATCTGAACACGGAACTCAGAAAACTAGGCGTGGCCGACCCCAGCTTCCGATACGGCGATTATGTTCTCTCGTTGACGTTTAGAACATCGACTGACGAATGGCAGGCAGGATTTTTTCTGATGTCGGGTCTCATTCGCTGCTCGGATGGATTGGGATTCGAGTTCGACGAAGGATCATACGGAGGCGTTGCCTTTGCTGACAAACTCGCTCACGAAGCGTCGGAGATGGAATAGCTCGAGTTATTCCATTATCGCGAGCGAATGACCGAGGAAGAATCCTATGAAATGGCTTGAGCCTTGGGAGCCGGTCCACGACTTGATGGACGAGGCGTATTCACAAGCTTGGGAAGCGGAGCTTGCATTAGAGACTGGGCCCGGGCATCCGCTCCACCAGATCAGCGCGAAGCTCATAGCCCGCAGGTTTGACTGTGACGATGCGCTCTTTCAGCTTGGCGATGGCCGAGTAGCGATGGTCCATTTGACGTGGTCTCAGCGCCAAGAATTCGAACCACAATGGCCAGATACACGCATCTACACCTCGCTCGAAACGTGGGGACAAGAAGGGCTTGCAGCTGACCATGCCGAATGGCTTGTCGCTTGAGGCTAAGTGACACCGGCTTCATATCTACAGGCCCTCGCCGATAGGTAGATACCAAACTTACCTGATCGCGGTGATCTCGAGTTCGTGGCCACCGACTTCGACGGCATCGCCGACGCCCTTGCCCATCAGGAGCCGGGCAACCGGCGAGACAAAGGAAATCGAGCCGGCCTTGGGATCGGCTTCGTCCTCGCCGACGATGCGGTAGGTCTGAACGCGGCCGTCGTCGCGGCTGAAGGTCACCGTGCTGCCGAACGCCACGGTGTCGGTGGAGACCGGATCCGGGACCAGTTGGGCCGTGCGCACCCGGGCCACAAGATAGCGGGCGTCGCGCAAGGGGGCTGCGGCCTGACGCCGCCGTTCGTTCACATCTTCGATTGCGCTCGCGGCCTCATAGGCCTCGCGCGCTTGCTGAAGCTGCAGTTCGAGGGCCTTCAATCCCGCTTCCGTGACAAGGTTCGGGTGGGGCGAAATTACCCGGTCGGGCAGCAGCGTTTCCGAAGCTGTTTCGAAGCTCTCTTCCTTGGTGAAGGCAACGGCCAATCTCTAAACTCCATCTTTGCTGCCGCGCGTGCATGCATGCATGCGGCGCACGGGGCGATCGTCTCGCCCGAATTCGAACGCGCAGATACCGACGACCGACGAGCGGCCAATCCCGCCCGTCAGATCATCGTAGCCGTCCACTATACACGAAAACGATGGTCAGCTCTCCGAAAGAGTCCGCCTCACGGCGCTGCGCCAGCCCTTGAGCTTCGTCGCACGCGTCTTCTCGTCCATGTCGGGTTCGAAGCGACGATTGCGCTTCCAGCTTTTGGCAAAGCCCGCCCTGTCAGGCCAGACCCCGGCCCTGCTCCCGGCGAGCCAGGCCGCACCCAATGCCGTGGTCTCGAGGATCACCGGCCGATCGACCGGTGCGTCGAGAATATCGGCAAGCCGCTGCATCGTCCAATCGGAGGCCACCATGCCGCCATCGACGCGCAGCACGGTGCTTTCCACGCCGCCTTTCCAGTCCTTGTGCATCGCATCGAGCAGATCGCGCGACTGGTAGCAGACCGCCTCGAGCGCAGCGCGGGCAAATTCCTTTGGACCGCTGTTGCGCGTCAGACCGAAGATCGCACCACGCGCGTTGGCGTCCCAATGCGGCGCGCCGAGGCCGGTGAAGGCAGGCACCAGATAGAGCTCCTGGGTCGGATCGGCCGCATCGGCAAGCTCGCCGGTGCGCGATGCGCTATCGATGATGCCGAGGCCGTCGCGCAGCCATTGCACGGCAGCGCCCGCGATGAAGATCGAGCCTTCCAGCGCATAGGTCGTCTCGCCGTTGAGCCTATAGGCAATCGTCGTCAGCAGCCTGTTCTTTGAACGCACGATGTCGCTGCCGGTGTTGAGCAGCGCGAAGCAGCCTGTACCATAGGTCGATTTCATCATGCCCGGCTCGAAGCAGGCCTGTCCGATCGTCGCCGCATGCTGATCGCCCGCGACGCCGAGGATCGGGATCGAGGCGCCGAGGATATCGTGCTCGGTCAAGCCAAAATCGTCGGCGCAGTCTTTCACGTCAGGCAACATCGCTGCAGGAACGCGCAGGATGTCGAGCAGGTCCTTGTCCCAGGCATTTTCGGCAATGTTGTACATCAGCGTTCGCGATGCATTGGTCGCATCCGTTGCAAAGCACTTGCCGCCGGTCAGGCGCCAGATCAGGAAGGTATCGACCGTGCCGAAGCAAAGCTCGCCCTTGGCGGCGCGGGCTCTGGCACCCTTCACGTTGGCAAGCATCCAGGAAAGCTTGGTGCCGGAGAAATAAGGATCGAGGAGCAGGCCCGTCTTCTTGGTGAAGGTCTTTTCGAGGTCCTGCTTCTTCAGCTTGTCGCAGTAGCTGGCCGTGCGGCGATCCTGCCAGACGATCGCGTTGTGGATCGGCCGGCCGCTCTCGCGCTCCCAGACAACGACAGTCTCCCGCTGGTTGGTGATACCGAGTGCGGCAATGTCCTTGGCTTCGATCTTCGCTTCGCGGATCGCCATCTTGATCGTGGAGACGACGGAATCCCAGATTTCCTCCGGATCGTGCTCGACCCAGCCGGAACGCGGATAGAGTTGGGTGAACTCCTTCTGCCCCGCGCCGGCGATCTGCATGTCGCCATCGAACACGATCGCCCGCGTCGATGTCGTCCCCTGATCGATCGCCAGAACATATCCGCTCATGTCAGTCCTCCCCCGCGTCATGATTATCGCGTCGAATCAATAGGACAGCCGAACGGGCGAGGAAAGCGCCCGGTGTCGTTTTGGACACAAGAGATTTGCCAGGAACGCAATTGCCAGCGCTGCCGCTTTGCGCATAACCTCCCATTCTATTGCGTCGCAAAACCGATCAGACCGGGAGAACAACATGGCCAGGACAGTCGTCGTCACCGGATCCACCAGCGGCATCGGCCTGGCAATTGCCACGGCGTTTGCCGGCAAGGGCGATAACCTCGTCATCAACGGCTTCGGAAAACCGGAAGAAATCAAGGCGATAACCGAACGCCTTGAATCATTGTCCAAAGCCGGCGTGATCCATCATCCGGCCGACATGACCAAGCCCGGCGAAATCGCGGACCTGATCGAAACCGCCGCCACGCGCTTCGGCACGGTCGATGTCCTGGTCAACAACGCCGGCATCCAGCATGTCGAGAAGATCGAGGATTTCCCGATCGAAAAGTGGGACCAGATCATTGCCATCAATCTGTCCAGCTCCTTTCATACGATGCGGGCTGCAATACCGCTGATGAAGGCGAAGAAGCACGGCAGGATCATCAACATCGCCTCGGCGCATGGGTTGGTGGCCTCGCCGTTCAAATCCGCCTATGTCGCGGCGAAGCATGGTATACTCGGCCTGACGAAGACGGCAGCGCTCGAGCTCGCGGAATTCGGCGTGACCGTAAACGCGATCTGCCCGGGCTATGTCCTGACGCCGCTCGTCGAGAAGCAGATACCCGATACGGCCAAGGCCCGTGGGATGACCGAGGAACAGGTCAAGACCGAGGTGATCCTCAAGGCTCAGCCGACGCATGAATTCGTCAAGGCGGAAGAGATTGGCGCGCTGGCTCTCTATCTCGCAAGCGACGACGCCCGTCAGGTCACCGGTACCCATATCTCGATTGACGGTGGCTGGACGGCGGCATAACCATTCAAAATAAAGATAAAAAACAAGGAACAACATGAACGACTGCATCCGCTTCATCCTGAATGGCGAGGACGTCTCCTTAAACGATGTCCGGCCGACCGAGACGCTTCTTGATTTCCTCCGGTTGAAGCGGCGGCTGACGGGCACGAAGGAAGGATGCGCGGAAGGTGACTGCGGCGCCTGCACGGTTCTCGTCGGCCGGCTGATTGACGGCAAGCTGCACTACGAATCCGTCAATGCCTGCATTCGCTTCATGGGATCGCTGAACGCGACCCACGTCGTCACCATCGAGCATCTGGCGGCCAAGGACGGAACGCTGCACCCGGTACAGCAGGCAATGGTCGATTGTCATGGCTCGCAATGCGGCTTCTGCACGCCGGGCTTCATCATGTCCCTGTACGGCCTATGGCTGTCGAACGAGAAGCCGAGCCGCGCCGATATCGAAAAGGCGCTCCAGGGTAACCTCTGTCGCTGCACCGGCTACGAGCCGATCGTGAAGGCGGCAGAACAGGTGAGCCGCGTTCGCCCGAGCGCATTGTTCGATCCCCTGCAGAGAACCCGATCCGACATCGTCGCAAGGCTGTGGGCCATGCAGCCGAGCGGTACCATCTCGATCACATCAGGCGACGAGCGCCTGCTGGTTCCGAAGTCGGAAGAGGCCCTCGCACGGATTCTGGCCGATGAACCGAACGCAACCATTGTTGCCGGCTCTACCGACGTCGGGCTCTGGGTGACCAAGCAGATGCGGGCACTGAACCCCGTCGTCTTCATCAATCACCTGTCCGAACTGCAGACGATCACGGCGGGCGAAGGCGGCTTCACCATCGGCGCCGGCGTTACCTACTCCCGCGCGTTCGAAACCATTGCCCGCAAGGTGCCGACGCTCGGTCGCCTTATCGATCGCATCGGCGGCGAGCAGGTTCGCAACATGGGGACGATCGGCGGCAACATCGCCAACGGCTCGCCGATCGGCGACAGTCCACCGCCACTGATCGCGCTCGGCGCCACCGTGAAGCTGCGCTCGACCCAGGGCACGCGTATGCTGCGGCTCGAGGATTTCTTCATCGACTATGGCAAACAGGACCGCCGCCCCGGCGAGTTCGTGGAAAGCATCTTCGTTCCCTACCCGGCCGAGGACACGAAATTCTCCGTCTACAAGATCACCAAGCGCCGCGACGAAGACATCACCGCCGTTCTTGGCGCCTTCTATCTGACGCTGGACGCCGAAGATGACGTCAACGACATCCGCATTGCCTTCGGCGGCATGGCCGGCACGCCCAAGCGCGCCCGGGCCGTCGAAAGCGAACTGATGGGCAAGCCTTGGAACGAGGAAACCATCGAAGCCGCACGGGCGGCCTTCGATATCGATTTTCAACCGCTCAGCGACTGGCGCGCAACGGCCGAATACCGGCAGCTGACCGGCAAGAACCTGCTCACGCGCTTCTATCTCGAAACCTCGGGCACGCCCGCGGAACTGCGCCGCTTCGAGGAGGTGGCATAATGGATAAATCTGCCTTCCCCGAACCCAAGTTCATCATCAACGGCGCCATGCACGGTTCGCTGCGCCACGATTCCGCGCACAAGCATGTGACCGGAGCCGCCGACTACATCGACGACCTGCCGGAACCCGCGGGCCTGCTGCACGGCGCGCTTGGACTATCCGACCGCGCGCACGCCGAAATTCTCAGCATGGACCTCTCGGAGGTTGCGGCGACGCCGGGCGTCGTGTGGGTGTTCACCGGCAAAGACGTCCCTGGCGTCAACGATGTCAGCTCCAACGGCAGCCACGACGAGCCGCTGCTTGCCGAGACCAAGGTTGAATTCCACAACCAGCCGATTTTCGCGGTCATTGCCGAGACCCGCGACATTGCTCGCCGCGCCGCCCGCAAGGCCAAGATCGAATATCGCGACCTTCCACACTGGAGCGACATCGACGGCGCGCTGGAAAACGGCAGCCCCTTGGTGATCACGCCGATGACGCTGAAGCGGGGCGAAGCCAAGGCCGAGATGGAGAAGGCAACGCGCCGCCTCACAGGGCAGATGCGGATTGGCGGCCAGGAGCACTTTTATCTCGAAAGCCACATCGCCATGGCGATCCCCGGCGAAGACGACGAAGTTACCGTCTGGTCGTCGACACAGCATCCAAGCGAAATCCAGCATATCGTCGGCCACGTCCTCAACATCCCCTCGAATGCCGTTACGGTGAACGTGCGTCGCATGGGCGGCGGCTTCGGCGGCAAGGAAACCCAGGGCAACCAGTTCGCCGCCCTGGCTGCCATCGCCGCCAAGAAGCTCAAGCGCGCCATCAAGTTCCGTCCGGACCGCGACGAAGACATGGCGGCGACCGGCAAGCGCCATGACTTCCTGGTCGATTACGAACTCGGCTTCAACGACGAAGGCCGTATCCACGCCGTGGACGCGACCTATGCCGCACGCTGCGGCTTCTCGTCCGACCTTTCCGGTCCGGTGACCGACCGCGCGCTCTTCCATGCGGATTCCAGCTATTTCTACCCGCATGTTCACCTGACCTCGAAGCCGCTCAAGACCCATACGGTCTCGAACACCGCCTTCCGTGGCTTCGGCGGCCCGCAGGGAATGCTGGGCGGCGAGCGCTTCATCGAGGAGATCGCCTACGCCGTCGGCAAGGACCCGCTGGAGGTCCGCAAGCTCAACTTCTACGGTCAGCCCGGCTCAGGGCGCACCCTGACACCCTACCACCAGGAGGTCGAGGACAGCATTCTGGAGCGGATCGTCGGCGAACTGGAAGAGAGTGTCGATTATCAGGCTCGCCGCAAGGCGATCATCGAGTTCAACCGCGACAGCCGCTACATTCGCAAGGGGATCGCGCTGACGCCTGTGAAGTTCGGCATCTCTTTCACCATGACCGCCTTCAACCAGGCCGGCGCCCTCGTCCACGTCTATCAGGACGGATCGGTCCACCTGAACCACGGCGGCACCGAAATGGGCCAGGGTCTTTACACCAAGGTCGCACAGGTCCTCGCCGACAGTTTCCAGATCGATATCGAGCATGTGAAGATCACCGCGACGACGACAGGCAAGGTGCCGAACACATCGGCAACGGCCGCGTCCTCCGGTTCGGACCTCAATGGCATGGCCGCCTATGATGCCGCCCGGCAGATTAAGGAGCGGCTGGTCGGCTTTGCTGCCGATATGTGGGGAGTGCCGGAATCGGAGGTCGTCTTCCTTCCGAACCGCGTTCGCGTTGGCGACAAGGAAATCCCCTTCCCCGACTTCATCAAGCAGGCTTATTTCGCCCGCGTGCAGCTCTCGGCTGCCGGCTTCTACAAGACGCCGAAGATCCACTGGGACCGCGCCGCCGGCAAGGGCACGCCGTTCTACTACTATTCCTACGGCGCATCCTGCACCGAAGTCTCTATCGACACACTCACCGGCGAATACCTGATCGACCGCACCGATATCCTCCACGATGTCGGCCGCTCGTTGAACCCGGCCATCGATATCGGCCAGGTCGAAGGCGCCTTCGTTCAGGGCATGGGCTGGCTGACCACAGAAGAACTCTGGTGGGATGCCAAGGGCCGCCTGCGCACGCACGCACCCTCGACCTACAAGATCCCCCTCGCCTCCGACCGGCCGAAGATCTTCAACGTCCGCCTGGCGGAATGGTCGGAAAACGCCGAGCACACCATCGGTCGCTCCAAGGCCGTAGGCGAGCCGCCCTTCATGCTGGCGATCTCCGTGCTGGAAGCTCTGTCGATGGCTGTCGCCAGCGTCGCGGATTACAAGGTGTGCCCAAAGCTCGATGCGCCGGCAACGCCCGAACGGGTGCTGATGGCCGTCGAGCGAATGAAGAAGGTGTAACCGATGACCCGGCGCGAGGTCCTCTCAGGGTTTATTCCGAGGAGTGACTTCCGCGGTTTCCTCGCGACGCGCCCGCACGCGATCCTCATCGAGATCATCGGCACGCAGGGCTCGACGCCACGGGAAACCGGGACCTTCATGCTTGTGTCCGACGATGCCATCTGGGGCACGATCGGCGGCGGACAATTCGAATACATGGCGATCCGCAACGCGCGGGAACTGCTCGCCGGCTCCGGCGGCCTGGAAACGATGGACATCCCCCTCGGCCCGGAGATCGGCCAATGCTGCGGTGGGCGAACGCAGTTACATTTCCGCAAGGTGACAGGCGGTGTCGTTTCCGAACTGGAGAAAAAGCGAAGCGGCGAAACGGAGCAGCAAGCCGAGGTCTACCTCTTCGGCGCCGGCCACGTCGGACGGGCGCTCGCGGCTGCTCTTGCGCCGTTGCCGCTGCTGGTAACGCTCGTCGAAACTCGCAAGGAAGAGCTCGCCAATTTACCAGCGGAAGCCCGGACACGCCTCGTCCCGATGCCCGAAGCGCTGGTTGAGGAAATTCCGTCCGGCGCCGCCGTGGTCATTCTCACCCACGACCATGCGCTCGACTTCCTGATCGCGCGGGAAGCGCTCGCGCGCACCGACCTCGCCTATACCGGCATGATCGGCTCCGCCACGAAGCGTGCGACCTTCTCTAGCTGGCTGCTGCGCGAAGGCAGCGGCGAGAAAAACTGGATGGACAGGCTGACGCTGCCGATCGGCGGCTCGACGGTCAAGGACAAGCGGCCCGAAGTGATCGCCGCCATGACCGCCGCCGAGATCCTGACGGCGCTTGCCACGCATCATCGCCTGAGTTCCGTCTCGTAGCGCGGCTCGCGGCCGTCGAGAAATCCGAGGTCGCGCTTCACACGGTCAGGCATTCCTTCCATATAAAGTCGATCGGCCCGCCGGCGGTGGACAAGCATTCTGCGCGCCAACCCGACGACCCAACGCAGGACGCCGTGACCATCCAATTCTCTGCTGTGCTCGATAACGCTGCTATTGCAGTTCATGACATCACCTCAACAATCTGATCTGTTAGATTGCAGTTTGTCGAAAAAAGTGATGCAATTCCAATCGAACAACCATCTGCATGCATAAAGAGAACTTATCCATGAACCTGTCGAAGCAATTCCCGCTGAATGCCCTGCGTGTCTTCGAGGCAGTGGCGCGGCTTGGCAGTTTCACCAAGGCCGGCGAGGAGCTGGGCATGACCCAGACGGCAGTCAGCTACCAGGTGAAGCTTCTCGAGGAGAATATAGGCGAGCCACTCTTCCTCCGCCGGCCGCGCCAGATCTCGCTCACGGAAACCGGTGAACGGCTGGCGCCGCGGGTCGCCGAAGCCTTCGAGACGCTGCAGCAGGCCATTGCCGAAGCCCGCGGCGAAACCGAGGTGACGCTGACGATCACCTGCCTGACCACCTTCGCCTCGCAATGGCTGGCGCGCCGGTTGGGCAACTTCCAACTCGCCAATCCACATATCGCCGTGCGGCTCAGCACCTCGGACGCGCTTGTCGATTTCAGCCGCGAAGCTGTCGATGTCGCCATCCGCTCGGGCAACGGCGTGTGGCCTGGCCTGCGGGCGGAGAAGCTGATGGAGGTCTATTTCACTCCGATGCTGAGCCCGGCGCTGGCCGAAAGCATCGGCGGCATCCATGAACCGGCTGACCTGTTGAAGTTGAAGATCTTCGACCCCTCCGATCCATGGTGGCTGCAATGGCTGGAAGAGGCTGGCGTGCGCAGCGCGGGCCTTGAGAAACGCATCAAGAGTTTCTACGGCGCTCAGGCCTTCGAAGCAGCGGCGGCCGTGGCCGGCCAAGGCGTCGCCATCCTGACGCCCGCCTTCTATCCGGATGAACTTGCCAGCGGAAAACTCTACCGCCCCTTCGAACTGCAATGTTCCGACGACCGCGGCTACTGGCTGGCCTACCCGGAAAACCGTCGCAACGTTGCCAAGATCCGAGCCTTCCGCAACTGGATTTTGGCGGAAATGAAGGCGGACGGACAGTAATCAGACGTCAATATCCCATCTCGGGCGCGTAGAAGCAGCGCGGCGTATCCTCGTTCGGAAACAGGCAGAGATGGTAGTCGCCATCGCCTGACTTCATCGCCTTGGTCATCGGTAGAAAAAAGACGTGCGCGTGAGTAACAAGACGGTGATCGCCGGGTAGCAGTGTCACCCGATAGCCCCGCGGGGTAATTGCAACGCTCTTCGGAGGGATCATCTGGCAGTCGCCGGTCTCGTTGTTGCCGTTGCAACAGAAGGGCTCGTAGCTCCAGCCCGTCGGCGCGTCATGGGCGTAAACCCCTGATGCAAAGGCAATCATCACAAACACAAGAATACTGCGCATCGGCATCTTCTCCGTCGATGAATGCGTCGCCGTGATGATGCGGTTCCGACCTCATCGCGGTGGCCTCAAACAGAAGTGTAATCGAATCTTAACATTTCAAGGACCGCCAAATTCCCACCGGAAAGCGATGCCGCCGCAGGCTGGCCGCCCGTCCATATCCCGCAGGCGGCTACATTCGGGAAAACAAAAATGGACGCACGCACTTAGTTAGCCTGGGGAAGAGCGCTGATTGACGCGTTTCCCCTTTCCTCCGGGCCGAACTTTTTGCATGGTGCTGAATCGGAGGAAGAACAGGGGAACTAAATGTATGAATACGCCATAGCGTGGGAATGGCTGGCTTTTGCCGCTCGCTGGTTTCACGTCATCACCGCAGTCGCCTGGATCGGCTCGTCGTTCTATTTCATTGCGCTCGATCTCGGCCTGGTGAAGCGCCCGCATCTTCCGCCGGGCGCCTATGGCGAGGAATGGCAGGTCCACGGCGGCGGCTTCTACCATATCCAGAAATACCTGGTGGCGCCGGCGCAGATGCCCGAGCACCTGACCTGGTTCAAATACGAGAGCTATTTCACCTGGCTTTCCGGCTTCCTGATGCTCTGTATCGTCTATTACGGCGGCGCAGATCTGTTCCTAATCGATCGCCACGTACTCGACGTCAGCGCTCCCGTCGCGATCGCGATCTCGCTCGCCTCGCTGGCCGTCGGCTGGATCATCTATGACCTGCTCTGCAAGTCGCCGATCGGCAAGAACACCTGGGGCCTGATGGTGGTGCTCTATGCCGTGCTGGTATTCATGGCCTGGGGCTATACGCAGCTCTTCACCGGCCGCGCCGCCTTCCTGCATCTCGGCGCCTTCACCGCGACGATCATGTCGGCCAACGTCTTCATGATCATCATCCCGAACCAGAAGATCGTCGTCGCCGATCTCATCGCCGGTCGCACGCCGGATGCGAAGTATGGCGCCATCGCCAAGCAGCGCTCGCTGCACAACAACTACCTGACGCTGCCGGTCATCTTCTTCATGTTGTCGAACCACTACCCGCTGGCTTTCGGCACGGCCTACAACTGGGTGATCGCGGCGCTGGTCTTCCTGATGGGCGTGACCATCCGCCATTGGTTCAACACCACGCATGCCCGCAAGGGGCGTCCGACGTGGACGTGGATCGCCACGGTCATCCTGTTCATCCTGATCATGTGGCTGTCGACGGTGCCAAAGGTTCTGACCGGCGAAAAGGATGCAGCAGCGGAAACCGTCGCACCCGCCTTCCAGCAGTTTGCCGGCGACCCGCATTTTCCGGCGGTGAAGCAGCTCATCGGCACCCGCTGTTCCATGTGTCATGCCGCCGAGCCCGTCTATGAGGGCTTGGCGCGGCCGCCAAAGAACGTCGTCCTTGAAAACGATGCCGAAATTGCCGCCCATGCGCGCGAGATCTATATTCAGGCGGGCCGCAGCCATGCGATGCCGCCCGGCAACGTGACCGACATCACGCCGGACGAGCGCAAGCTGCTGGTCGCCTGGTTCGAAAGCGCTGTCGAAGGCAAGAAGGAATGATGACCGTCTCCCGCGCCCTGCTCCTGCTTTCTGCGCTGGCCCTTTGCGGCCAGGTCGCGACGTCAGCCTTGGCGGAGGCGACAACGGCGAGCGACTTTTCGGGGGATCTCAACGCCCTTGGGACGGAGCCGTTCTGGGCCGTGACAATCCGCGCTGAAGGGCTGACCTTCAGCCGGCCGGGCGAAGACGATGTCAAAAGCGCAAACCCCGGACCAGTGGTCGCCCAAGGCGCGGCCACTTGGACAGTCCAGGGCGGAGCTGCTCCCTTCGCACTGACGCTCACCAAGGAAGACTGCTCCGACGGGATGTCCGACCGCCACTATACCTTCAAGGCAACGCTGGCATTTCGGGACAAGACACTATACGGCTGCGCCGCGTCTCCGGCAGCGATCGCTGCCCAGCCTGCGCCCTGACGCAAGTCGAGAAGCAGCTTCAACGGCCAGCCTCGCCGAATACCGCCGAGCCGTGCCGCACGACACAAACGAAAACCATAATCGACAGAGGCAGAAGCCCATGACACAAACCCTTCTTCGCGGCCGCCTGCTCTCCTTCCTGCGTGCCCCGCAGAGCCTGACCGACACCGAAAGCTACCGCTATGAAGACGACGGCGGGCTGCTGATGCAGAACGGCGAGATCGTCGCGTCCGGCCCCTACGCCGAGGTCAAGGCCAGGGCGTCCGCGGATGCCGCCGAGATCGACCACCGCCCGCATCTGATCATGCCCGGCTTCATCGACATGCACCTGCATTTCCCGCAGATGCAAGTGATCGCCTCCTATGCGGCGAACCTCCTGGAATGGCTGAACACCTACACCTTCCCGGAGGAGTGCCGTTTCGTCGAGAGCGCGCATGCTCAGCGCATCGCGACCCATTTCTACGACGAACTGATCCGCCACGGCACGACGACGGCGGTTGCCTATTGCTCCGTCCACAAGACCTCGGCCGACGCCTTCTTCTCCGAGGCTATGAAGCGCAACATGCGCATGGTCGGCGGCAAGGTGATGATGGACCGCAACGCGCCGCAGGGCCTGCTTGATACACCGCAGATGGGCTATGACGAGACCCGCCAGATCATCGCGGACTGGCACGGCAAGGGACGCAACCACGTCGCCATCACCCCGCGCTTTGCGATCACCTCCACGCCGGCGCAGATGGAAGCGAGCCAGGCGTTGGCGCGCGAATTTCCGGACCTGCATATCCAGACGCATCTCTCCGAGAACCACGACGAGATCAAGTTCACCTGCGAACTCTACCCCGAGGCGGTCGACTACACCGATATCTACGCTCGCTACGGCCTGCTGGGCAACAAGACGCTTTTCGGCCACTGCATCCATCTCTCGGACCGCGAAGCGGATGCGATGAGCGAGGCCGGCTCGGTCGCCGTTCACTGCCCGACCTCCAATCTCTTCCTCGGCTCCGGCCTCTTCCCACTGAAGGCGCTGGCGCGGCGCGACAAGCCTGTGCGTATCGGCGTCGCCACGGATATCGGCGGCGGCTCGAGCTATTCCATGCTGCGCACCATGGACGAGGCCTACAAGATCCAGCAGCTGCTCGGCGAACGCCTGAACCCGCTGGAAAGCTACTACCTCATGACATTGGGCAACGCCCTGTCACTGTCATTGGCCGACAAGATCGGCACGCTGGATAACGGCACCGACGCCGACGTCGTCGTCCTGAACGCCGCCGCTACGCCTGCCATGGCGTTGAAGATGGAGGTGGTAAAGACACTTCCGGAAGAACTTTTCCTGCTTCAGACCATGGGCGACGACCGGGCAATCGTCGAGACCTATGTCGCCGGCATCGCTTTCAAGAGCACAATCTAGGGCAGCCGGGACCGGACGGTCCGCGATTACTCGGATTCCAAAATCGATACAGGCCGCCGCAGTGGCAGCCTGTATCGATGCCGAAGGATTACATCGTGCCCATGCTTTTCATTGCGTTGTCCATGTGCATCTTGCAGTCGTCCATCTTCTTGGCCTTCATCGAATCGTGAGCCATCATCATTTCCTTGGATGCCATCTCCTTCTTTTCCTTCATCATCGGATCGGTCATTCCGTCGATTTTCGTCTGCATTTTCATCATCGACGCATTGTCGCATTTCGCCTTCATCATAGTCTCTGCGGCAAGCACCGGCGTGCCCGAAACCGATGCCAGAACAATGGCAGCCAGGGTGAATTTCAACATCGTCTTCTCCTCATTGTGGGCACCATTGCCCGTTGGTAAAGCCGCTCAGATTCCCGCGTACCATTCGTAACCACGATCTTCCCAGAAACCGCCTTTGCCGCCCCACAGGCCGGCGAAGCTGTCCTTGATCTCGATCCTCATCAGGTATTTCGCGTGCTTGTAGCCGAGGTGCCGCTCGACCCGCAGGCGCAGCGGCGCGCCGTGGGCGACCTCGAGATCCTTGCCGTTGAGCTGATAGGCAAGAAGCGTCTGCGGGTGGAACGCATCTATGAGATCAATGCTCTCGTAATAAGTGCCGCTGCCGTCCATCGTCTGTTCAAGCTGATCAGCACAATAGAACACAGCATAGCGCGCACCAGTCTTCAGGCCCGCGCTCTGCAGCAGCGGCCCCAAAGGTGTGCCGGTCCATTTGCCGATGGCGCTCCAGCCCTCAACACAGTCATGACGGGTGATCTGTGTGCGCGATGGAAGCAGCTTCAGGTCGGAAAGAGAAAGGGCGACGGGACGCTCTACCAAACCGTCGATCTTTAGCCGCCAATCGGCGAACCCATTTTCCACCAGGCGAGCATACTCTTCGCTATCGGGCTGACTGGTCCCGTTTGGCTTGAAGGTCGGCGAAATATCCGCCTCCGAGAATTCACGAGCCAGCTTGTTCTTGGGAACCAATAGCCGCTGGCCTTTCAGCGTCAGTTGCTCTGCCATTGCGAGAACATTTTGAACGTTGGCATCCTGGGAAACGTCATCGCAGCCAGTCAGGCCGATAGCCCCGAGCCCTACGGCCGATCCGATCAACAGACGACGGCGTGTGATTGAAAAGGTCATTTATCGTCTCCTGCAATTTCAATGGCATAGCGACCGGTGATCATCGAACGCAGGTTGTTCCAAAGGCCGGAGAGAATGACCATTGAGACGTGCAGGATGACGAAGAGAACAATCGACCACGCACAGATGAAGTGAATGGAGCGCGCTGACTGCCGCCCGCCGAAGACATCGAGCAGAAACGGATATCCCGCGTCGATGCCGGGGGACATGGTCAAACCGGTCGCCAGCATTAGCGGCAGCAGAACGAAGATCACGGCGAGGTAAGCCAGCTTCTGCAGGACATTGTAGTGACGCGCTTTCTCACCCTTTGGAAAGCGCAACCGCGCATGGTCGGCAATCTCTTGCTTGAGATGACGCGGCGACATCTCCTCCGCGCTAGGCGCCAGATCACGGCGGAAGTGCCCCGTTGCGACGCCATGCAAGGTGTAAACCAGCCCGTTGATGACGAAGAGCCAGGCAAAGAAAAAATGCCAACGGCGACCTGTTGCCAAGTCCTGATAGCTCGGTATCGTCAACCACGACGGGAAACCTCGTTGCGCTGCATCGTCACCGGCCCCCGAAATGCCCAGAATACCGGTCGTCGTTACAGTGAGACTGCCAACTCGCAAAATGCCGCGGAGACCATCTCCTTCTTCGACCGCCTCGATCGAAAGCCATGAGGGGTCGGCGTCGGCGCCATATTGCCCCCAATAGAGGGCCGGATGCGCATTGAATATCTGGAGTCCGCTCATCAAAAGCAGGCTAAGACAGAGTACGTTGATCCAGTGCGTGAGACGAGTCAGCGCCGAATGGCGTTGAATCAACGTCGTCCTTGGCGCTCCCGGCGGTCTTTCGTCGTAGTCTTCGATCGTCGCCATGGTCGTCCCTCGATGCCGGGTTGCGGGCGTCTCATGGCAGGTACGGGAGGCAAGCGAGATTTGTTACACCAAGGATGAGATTGTTGTGGCGGCCGCTCGAGGTCGTCTGGCTTTTGACAGTGGATGTCGGCATAGCCAAACCGCCAGCGGCTACAACAAGCCATTGAGCGGCATCCTAAGACGCGATCTCGGGCTGTTGACTTGATGGCTAGTCTGCAGGCGTGTACCACTTAACGTCGCGACCACGGCAGCGGTTTGGGCCAGCTTCAATGCCTCACCGCTAGATTGGCCGCCGCTTTGATTTCGTGCATGCAAGGAGATTGCCACGCTAGATCGAGCGGCATGTGATCGCTCGAAGCCCGACAATCCTCCAAGAAACCTCAAGCAACAGCGTTGGAGAACTTTTCGACGCTTCCATCGGTCCCGGAGGAGCATACATTGCCCAAAAGCACAGCCACGACACTCGGACTTGTCTTCTGCCTGCTTGCAACACCGCTTGTCGTTCCGACACCGGCGCATGCCGTCACCATCAATATCAATATCGGAACCAACCTCAACCACGGCCGGCCCATCACCTGCCGCGAAGGGGAATGGCGGATCCGCGACCGTGGCTTCCGGGACGTGCGCCGCATCGATTGCCGCGGCCGCTTTTTCGTCTACCGCGCATGGCGTGGTGCCCAGCGTTTCGAAATCTCCCTCGATCGCCGAAATGGCCGTGTCGTGGACTTCCGCCGTATCCGAAGATAATCGCTCAGGCAGCGCCATTGGCGCAGCGGGTGTGAGAGTAGCGGCTGAAAGCTGAAGCGGCACTTCAGGCGCCCCGGCCGCAGGCCCTCCTCACACCGGCCGGTAGATCTGAGCGATGGAGCCCTTTGGGAAG
This sequence comes from Hyphomicrobiales bacterium, assembly GCA_900489925.1. Classification (GTDB taxonomy): domain Bacteria; phylum Pseudomonadota; class Alphaproteobacteria; order Rhizobiales; family Rhizobiaceae; genus Rhizobium. The sequence continues at coordinate 91,009 of UEHQ01000016.1, forward strand.
ACTCGCGAACTGATCAGTTCAAGGCGCCGCGGCTGGGCAAGCTCCGAGAAAATCGGCAGACCTTGGCCTAGGGCCAGCGGGTACACCGTCAGCATATATTGATCGACCAGATCCTCGGCGATGAGGCTCCGCGCGAAGGTCGCGCCGCCATGGGCGATGATCGGCTTGCCTTCTCCAGCCTTCAACCGGGAGATCTCGTCGGCGAGGTTGCCGCTCGCCACGTAGGCATCAGCCCAGCTTTCCGCTCCCGGCTGAAGCTCTGTCGAAGGCGCACTCTCTGCCTTGGCCGGCAAGATCGCGTTTCCTTGCTTCGAGAAGACCGCCTTGGGTATCTGGTTCATAGGCGGAGCGAAGGCGTTCGTGGACGTCGGCCAGAAGCCAGCCATCCCCTGGAATGTGCGGCTGCCCATAATGTGTAGGCTGGCGTTCCAGGCGTTCTCCAGTTTCCAGGCAATGGCCTCCTGGTCACCCGAAAATATCCACTCGGTCTCGCCCGCGGGACCACTGACAAAGCCATCGAGCGACATCGACATGGCCAGGATCAACTCTCTCATCACTTCCTCCTCGCATCGATTGCACCAAGGACGAGCGGGACTAGCTGGTTCCGACACCCCTCATTCACCAAACACAAGAAACGAACCGGACCGACGCTCGAACGCGGCGCGCGACCCTGCGCGCGGCTCAACCGGCAGGCCTCACCGCCCGCACAAGGCATCCGTCACGGCCCGCACCAGCGGCACATCCTTGATATCGGTATGCACTGCCAACCAGAGATCACGGGTGATTGCCGCGCCCTCAAGCGGCAATTGCGTCAGCCCCTGGCCCGCGGCAATGAAATCCGGCAGCAGGGCCACGCCACCGCCAGCCTTCACCGCTGTCAGCTGAAACTCGAGCGTCGAAGCCCGGATTGCGATCGGCCGTCCGGCGGCAATCTCCGTCAGCCGTTCTTCCTGTGGCGACGATGCCATCGCCTCGTCGTAGCCGATGAACGTCCAGTCGCGCTCGTCGGTCGTCTCGGCGTAACCAGGTGCGGCATAGACATGGAAGCCGAGTTCGCCGATCTTCCTGACCGTGAGATCGCCGCTCTCCGGTCGGCTGAGCCGCACGGCAATATCCGCCTCCCGCCGCCCAAGCGATGCATAGCGTGTCTCCCCTATGACCGTGACACGGATACCCGGATGGCGTTGCCGTAGCCTCACGAGCGGCGCCGCAAGGACCACGCCGGCATAAGCCGGCGGTGCACTGATGCGGACTTCGCCGACGTGGCGCTGATCTGCTCCGATACCGCCGCGCTCGATCGTCATCGCATCTGCGCTCATGCGCTCGGCAATGGCAGCGACCCGTTCGCCCTCGGCGGTCAGCTGGATCCGTCGTCCGCGCCGGTCGACCAGTTTCGCACCAATCTCCTGTTCGAGATGCGCCACGCGGCGCGATACCGTCGCATGCTCTACGCCAAGCGCCCGGGCTGCGCCCGACAAGGTCCCCAGACGCGAGAGCGCCAGCAGATGCCGCAGATCTTCCCAATCCAGCATTGATCATATTTTCCCATTGAATGTGAAATAATAGGGAATTTTCAATCACACAGCCAGCCTCCATCTTGGACTCCAAGCCAACTCCAGGAGACCGAGCATGGACATCGCAATCACCCTGACTGCTCCCGGCGGCATCGAGCAGCTCACTGTCGTGCCGCAGCAGCCGCAAGCGCCTGAAGCAAACGAGATCCGCGTCCGCCACGACGCCATCGGCGTGAACTTCCTTGATATCTATCACCGCAAGGGCCTCTATCCGCTGGCGTCCTATCCCGCCATTATCGGCGCGGAAGGCGCCGGCGTGGTCGAGGCGGTCGGCTCGGAGGTCACGGCGCTCTCGCCCGGCGACCGCGTCGCCTACATGGGCGCTCCCGTCGGTGCCTACGCCTCCACGCGTCTCCTGCCGGCGCACCGGGCAATCCGCCTGCCCGACCACGTCGCCTCGACGCAGGCAGCCGCTACCCTGCTCAAGGGGATGACGGCCTACATGCTGCTCACCCGCACCTATGCCGTCACCTCGGCATCGACCATCCTCGTCCATGCCGCCGCCGGCGGCCTCGGCACACTTCTCGTGCGCTGGGCAAAGCACCTCGGCGCCACCGTGATCGGCGCGGTCAGCAGCGAAGAGAAAGCGGCATTGGCGCGCGCCAACGGCGCCGATCATCTGATCATCGGCCGTGACGCCGATCTCGTTGGCGAAGTCATGGCGCTGACCGGCGGGCGCGGCGTCGACGTTGGCTATGACGGCATCGGCGGGGCGATGCTGGCAAAGACCATCCAATGCATCCGCCCCTTCGGCATGGCCGCGAGCTTCGGCCAGGCAGCAGGGCCGATACCGCCGGTGGCGATCGAGGCGCTTCGTCCGAACCGCTCGCTGTCGCACCCAAGCATCATGGCCGCGAGCACCGATGCGGACTTTTATGCCGAGGCCGCCGTTGCCGTTATCAACGCCATCGGGCTCGGCATTCTGTCGCTTCCCGTCCGCGAATTCGCGCTTGCGGACGCCGCCGCCGCGCACACTGAGCTGGAGGCCGGACGCAGCAGCGGCAGCCTGCTTCTCATCCCCTGAGCACGTACCGGCGCGTGGCAAAAGATACCGTTTCGAATGCAATTTTTATGTGATATGGCCCGTTGCATTGTTCAGGTTTGAAAGTCTTATCCATGGCCACGCCTCTCACCATTGCCGATCTGAAATCACTCGCCCAGCGCCGCGTTCCGAAGATGTTTTTCGACTATGCGGATTCCGGCGCCTGGACGGAGTCGACCTATCAGGCGAACGAGAGCGATTTTACCAAGATCAAGCTGCGCCAGCGCGTCCTGGTCGACATGACCAACCGCACGCTTGAGACGACAATGATCGGCCAGAAGGTCTCGATGCCGGTGGCCCTCGCGCCGACCGGCATGACCGGCATGCAGCACGCGGACGGCGAGATGCTGGCAGCCCGCGCCGCCGAGGAAGCTGGCGTTCCCTTCACCCTTTCGACGATGAGCATCTGCTCGATCGAGGACGTCGCATCGGTGACGACAAAGCCGTTCTGGTTCCAGCTCTACGTGATGCGGGACAAGGACTTCGTCATGAACCTGATCAACCGCGCCAAGGCCGCAAAGTGCTCGGCGCTGGTTCTGACCGCCGACCTGCAGATCCTCGGCCAGCGTCACAAGGACCTGCGCAACGGCCTCTCTGCACCACCGAAGTTCACGCCGAAGCACATCTGGCAGATGGCGACGCGCCCCTTCTGGTGCCTCGACATGCTGCAGACCAAGCGTCGCAGCTTCGGCAACATTGTCGGCCACGCCAAGAACGTCTCCGACCTCTCCTCGCTCTCCTCGTGGACGGCCGAGCAGTTCGATCCCCAGCTCTCCTGGGATGACGTCGCCTGGATCAAGGAAAAGTGGGGCGGTCCGCTGATCATCAAGGGCATCTGCGACGTCGAGGACGCGAAATCCGCGGCTGAAACCGGTGCCGATGCCATCATCGTGTCCAACCACGGCGGCCGCCAGCTCGATGGCGCCCCCTCTTCGATCAGCATGCTGCCGCAGATCGTCGATGCCGTCGGACACAAGATCGAAATCCACCTCGACAGCGGCATTCGTTCCGGCCAGGACGTGCTGAAGGCGATCGCCCTCGGCGCCAAGGGCACCTATATCGGCCGCCCCTTCCTCTACGGTCTCGGCGCCATGGGCAAGGAAGGCGTATCGCTGGCGCTCAGCATCCTGCGCAAGGAGATGGACGTCACCATGGCACTCTGCGGCAAGCGCGACATCAACGATGTCGACTCCTCGATCATCCTGGGCCGCCAGTAAGCTAGCCTAACGCACCCAGCCCGTCGCAAGCGCGCCTGCCCAATCCGGGCGGGCGTTTTCTTTTGCGAGCCGCGACATCGCCATGTGGTCGTAAGCGACAGTTCGAAACTGCGGCAACCACCCATCAGCAGACGTCTCGATGACGCAGTAGGACGCCAGCGGATGACCCGCCTCGACCTTGTGCTCGTAAGGCAGGTCATCGCTGTAGGCGGGGCAGCCGACGCTGCCGGGATTGACGATCAAACGGCCATCGGAAAGGCGGATTACCCGGGGGACATGGCTGTGGCCGCACAGGATCAGTGGAAACCCGATACCCGCAGCCAGCGCCTCGATCTCATCGAGAGGCTTCACGAAGACATGCCCTTCGGGCGAGACGGATTCCAGCCAATAGGTCTGGTCGTCCACGGGTGTCGCGTGACAGAGATAGGCTCGGTCGCGATAGACGGCGCTGAACGGCAGGCTGCGCAGCCAGTCGAGATGACGCGGCGCCAATTGCGAATAGGCGTGCTGCTCCCACGACGGCATGGCATCCGCAGGGCTCTCGATCAGATAGCGGTCATGGTTGCCCCGCACGGTCACCGCATCCAACGCCATCAACGTGTCCGCGGCCTTGCCCGCCTCGAGCGGCCCACTCAGGCAATCGCCAAGATTGACGATCTCGTCGATGCCCTGCGCCCTGATGTCGGCCAGCACCGCTTCGAGCGCAAGATGGTTGCCATGGACATCCGCGATCGCCGCAAAGCGCATCGATCAGCTCCCGCGATAAGTCGAGTAGCCGTAGGGCGAGATCAGCAGCGGTACATGGTAGTGCCCGCTCTCGTCGGCGATGCCGAAGCGGATCGGCACGAGATCGAGAAAGGCGGGATGCGGCAACGCCACGCCTGTTCCCCGCAGATAATCGCCGGCATGAAACAAAAGCTCGTAGGTGCCGGCCTTGAAGCTCTCGCCGGAGAGGATCGGCCCGCCGTCCACGCGGCCGTCGGAATTGGTCGTTACCGTCTTGATATGGTGGCGAATGTCGCCTTCGAGATGAAACAGCTCGATCTTTAGCCCTTCGGCCGGCTTGCCGGAGGCGGTATCGAGAACATGTGTGGTCAGTCCGGTCATAAGGCGGGCTCGCTGATGATGAAGGGGGTATCGAAAAAGAACTCTTCCAGATTGTTGCCCAGTCCATCGCGATCTACGACGAGGAAATCACTGACGGCGCCCAGCGACATCAGCGGATGGTGCCAGACATTCCTGAAATAATTAACGCCCTGGTCTCCGCGCGCCAGGAACACGTGCGGACGGCCCGGCCGACCACCTTCGTCTTCCGAAACGACGACGAGAAAGGGACGACCCGAAATCGGCGAGAAGCTCTGGCTGCCGAAGGGGTGGCGCTCCATCATGCCTACCGCGTACGGAAACGCCCGCGGCTGGCCACGGAAAAGGTTGATGATAACACGCGCGCCCTCGCCTGCCGCTTCCGCCGACGCCAGCGCATGAAAGCGCTCGGTCGTGCCATTGTTGATGAACCGCATCGTCGCCGGATCGGCTTCGATGACCTCGCCGAAAGGCGCGAAGGCCGATTTGGTAAGCGGATGGATCTCGAGGAATTCAGTCACGATTATTCGCCTTGAATACGCCAGTGGCGTAAGGAATCGAGTTGGGTGATCAATGTCTCAAGATCGCTCCGCACGGTACTCCAGATAGCCGTCAGATCGGCTCGGTAGTAGTCGTGCACGATCAGGTTGCGCATACCCCGGATCTTGCTCCACGGTATCTCGGCGTGATCACGCAGAAAGTCTGGGTCATCGGCAGCGATCCGCGCGGCCGCCTCGCCGAGCAGCACCAGCGACATAGTGACCGCAAGCTGGGTCCGCACGTCTGAAAGAAAGTCTTGCAGCTCCATATCATCCGTCAGCATCCGCGCCTGTTCCGCAGCGGCCTGCATCCGATCAACGTAGTCAACCAATCTGCCTGCGCTCATATTCTTGCCGCTTCGGCTAGGACCCGGTCCCGAATCTTCGGAGGCAAGCCTCCCGGCGTTACAAGATCCACCTTCACCCCCAAAATATCCTTCAACTCCTCCAGCAGTCCCCCGAGATCGAACAGGGTGGTGCCGGGAAGCGTATCGACCAGAATATCCAGATCGCTATCCGCCCGGTCCTCGCCGCGCGCCACCGAGCCGAAGACACGCGGGTTCGTCGCGTTGAAGCGCGTCGTCGCTTCGCGGATCGCCTGCCTGTTCTTTTCCAGCGCTTCCGATGGTTTCATCGCGTCAGACCTCTCGCCCGCAACTATAAGCCACGGACCTGAAAGAGCAAACCGGCCTCAGCGCTCGGGCAGCAGCGCCGTCAGCCGCAGCAGCGCGATCCGCTCCACCTGCGCTGTCGCCGTCGCGAATTCCTCGTCGCGGCTGTTGTCGATCCGCGTTTCGAACGCGGCCAGAATGTCGTCCTTGTTCAGCCCCTTCACAGCGATGATGAAGGGAAAGCCGAATTTCTCGACATAGGCCGTGTTGAGCGTCGTGAAGCGCGCATGTTCGTCGGCGCTCAGCCGGTCGAGACCCGCGCCGGCCTGCTCTTGTTTGCTGTCTTCGGTCAGTTCGCCAGCGATCGCCAAACGCCCTGCCAGATCAGGGTGCGCGCGCAGCACGCCCAGCCGCTCTTCCGGGCTCGCCGCGCGAAAGATCGCGACGAGCGCCGTGTGAACCCGATCGACCGTGAGTTCGTCGCCTACGAAGCCATCGTCATAGGCTCGCTCGGCAATGAACTGTGAATGCTCGAACACGCCGCCGAAGCGGGATACGAATTCATCCCGGGAGATCATCAGATCGTCTCCGGCTTGTGGTGCTGATGCCAGTGCTCGGCGATCTCGATCCGTCGCGGGATCCATACCTTGTCGTGCTTCAGCACATATTCCATGAAGCGCTTGAGAGCCGCTGCACGCCCGGGACGCCCGACCAGCCTGCAGTGCAGGCCGACAGACATCATCTTCGGACTGCCCTCCTTGCCTTCCTCATAGAGCGTGTCGAAAGCGTCCTTCAGGTAGGTGAAGAACTGATCGCCCGCGTTGAACCCCTGCGGCGTCGCAAACCGCATGTCGTTGGTCTCGAGCGTATAGGGGATGATCAGGAACGGCTTGTCATCCACGCCCTTCACCCAGTAGGGCAGATCGTCGGCATAAGAGTCCGACGAATAAAGGAAACCGCCCTCCTCCTGCACGAGCCGCAACGTGTTGTCCGACGGCTTGCCCTGGTACATGCCGTAGGGACGCTCACCCGTCAGCTCGGTGTGCAGGCGCACGGCTTCCTGAATGTGCTTACGCTCGAGATCTTCGGCGAAATCCTTGTATTCCAGCCAGCGGTAGCCATGGCTGGCGATTTCCCAGTCCGCTTCCTTCATCGCCGCGACGGCTTCCGGATTGCGTGCCATTGCCAGCGTTACGCCGTAGACGGTCGCCGGAACCTTCAAATCCGTGAACATGCGCCACAGCCGCCAGAAGCCCGCGCGCGAGCCGTACTCGTAGATCGATTCCATGTTCAGGTTGCGCTGGTTTGGCCACGCGGCGGCACCGACGATTTCCGACAGCAGGTTTTCGGAGGCCGGGTCACCATCGAGGATCGAGCTTTCGCCACCCTCCTCGTAGTTGATGACGAACTGAACGGCCACACGGGCGTCGCCCGGCCACTTCGGATCGGGCGTATTGCGTCCGTAGCCGACGAGATTGCGCGGATAAGTCTCGGATACCATGAAATCACCTTCTGAAAGTCGGGCGAACGGTAGCATCCGGGCAGCGAATGTCGAGACGGAAAGTACGCAACAGAGTTTTGCCTTTACGGCACAACCCCTTAGGCCGGGACCGCGATGCGCTCCCGGCGCGCGCTGACCTTCCCCATCGGATGCAGCGAATGCACCCGGAACGGCCCGCCATTGCCCTCCTCGAACAGCAGCGCGACATTCGAGACCTTCACCGGCTCGGCAAGCACCTGGTCGAAGACCCCACGCAAGGCCTGCTCGATGCGCGGCATGTCCTGCTGGCTGACCGGCCCGGTCAGCGGCATGTGAAACCTGAACTCGTCCATGACATGCGGGCATCCCCAGCGATGCAGGTTGGCAAATTGCGCTGCCGAGAGACCATCGGGATCGCAGCGCTCGATATCTGCATCGCTCAGCGGCGCACGAAAATGGTCGAACTGCTGCACGATCGCCGAGGCAAGATAGTGGATGTGCTCGCAAGGCAGCGACGGAACAAGGCTATAGAACGAGGCCGTGCGCGCAACTTCGAGCTGGCGGATGTGAAACGGCGTCAGCGTGCCGCAAAACCGCATCAGATCGCGCAAAAGTTGAGCTTCCGAAACATCCGGCGCAAGCCGGAACGGCGCCTTCAGGACACCGTGAAATCCGTAGCGCCTCGGCACCGCGGTATGGAACGCAATTTCGTGGATGCTGAGGCCGCGAATTGCCGTGGGCTCGACCATGTCGCCCGAGAATACGTTTCGCCCAAGCCAGTTTGCGGCGGCATGCGACAAGGGATCGCTTGCAGCGGGCGTGAAACAAATGGCGTAGCGCATGCGGTTCCTCCGTCGGAAACTGGCGCGCCGCTCCACAGCGCTACCATTGCGCATGCAGATAGGTGATTTGCATGACAGAATAACGAAAGGCAGCAAACGCTAATTCACGTTTAGCGTGAAGCGACCTGAATATGGCTGGCGAAATGGAAGCTTTCGGGCAGCGCGAACGACGGCTGGCGCCCCGCAACCGCACTGACGACATATTCCGCGAGACGGTGGGCAAGGCCGAAGCTCACCTTGAAGCCGCCGGTCAGGGCGAGCAGCCGTTCATGGTCGGGATGCGGCCCCACCATAGGATCGCGATCGATGGCCTTGGGGCGCAAGCCCGCCCAACGCTCGACCACCGGTGCGTCCGCCAGAATCGGAACGAGCTCCCGCGCGCTGGCCAGCAGAGCATCCAGTTGAGCGTCCGTGGCGTAGGGATCGCTGAAACGGTTCTCGCTCGTGCTGCCGATCGCGACATGGCCACCCTCGTGCGCAACGACGTAGAGCCCGTCACGGAAAATCGTCGGCAGCGACGGATCGACATCGGCTTTCAGCAAGGCCGCCTGCCCCTTGACGGCTTGCCCCAAGGGTTGCGTCAGCCCATCGGTATATCGGGCGAGCAACGGAAAAGAGCTGTGGCCGCCGGCGACGATGCAATGACCGAAGGCAATCTCCCCGGCTTCCGTGATCGCGACATTGCGCGTGAGGTCGATATCCGCCAGCGCATTGTTCTCGACGATACGCACATGCTTTGCGTCACGCAGGAATGCGGCAAGCGCGGCCACAAGCGCGCGCGGCGCCACCCGGCCGGCAAGCGTGTCATGCACGAAACCACCTTCGACGTCTCCCGCTTCCATCCAGCCGCTAACGGGCGGGGCATCAAGGACATGCCAGTGAAAACGGCGGGCGCCGGCGTGCCACTGACACTCGGCATCGGCGCTATGGCCGAGAGCGATATTGCGCAGGTGCGGCTTCGGCAGAGGTATGAGACGACCCGAGCGCCGGTAACCTGCGGAACGACCGGTCACACTCTCGATTGCGGCGATTTCCGTCTCCAGCGACACCAGCGCATCGAACTGGAATTGCTTCTTGGCGTTCCATTTGTCCGGCATGTGCGGCATCAGCGCGCCCAGCAATCCGCCGCTGGCACCTTGGCCGAGTTGCCCGGCGTCGATCAGGATCGTCTCGATGCCGAGACGCTCGGCATGAACGGCGGCCCAAAGGCCCATTATCCCGCCGCCGACGATCAGCAGCGCTGCAGACGATTGACCCGAGGGCAAGGCCGGACTATCGGCTGTTGGCATGACAGATACGGATCCCGATCAGATTGGCAGGACAAACCAGCCGCTTGAATGGCGCGACGGCGATATGCCCTATTCGCCGGCATTTGGCGACCATTTTTATTGCCAGACCGACGGCCGGCTCGAATGCGGCCATGTCTTCCTGGCAGGCAACGGCTTGCCTGAGCGCTGGCAGAACCAAGCCTCGTTCCTGATTGGCGAACTGGGATTCGGCACCGGCCTCAATTTCGCAGAGACCTGGCGGCAGTGGAAGCAGCACCGCGTTGGCGGCCAGCACCTGCATTTCATGTCGTTCGAACTCTACCCCATGCAGGGCGCAGAGATCGATCGCGCATTGTCGCACTGGAGCGAGATCGACACCGAGCGCAAGGCGCTGGTCGCAGCCTGGCCGGAAGTGCCCGAAGCCACGGTGCGGCTGGAACTGGATGACCAGACCACGCTCAGCGTGGTCTGCGGTCGGGCAATCGATGGCGTTGCAGCCGCAGATCCCGAGTTCGACGCCTGGTATCTCGATGGGTTCGCGCCGTCGCGCAATGCCGACATGTGGTCGCAGGAACTGATGCAGCTGGTCTGCGCCAAGACGCGGCCTGGCGGCAGCTTCGCCACCTATGCCGCGGCAGGCTTTGTCAGGCGCAACCTGATCGCAGCAGGCTTTGCCGTCTCGCGCCGCAGCGGCTTTGCCGGCAAGCGCGAGATGCTGTGCGGCGTCAGGTCCTAGCGCTTGAGACCACAAGTCATCAGGCGGTTTGCACCCAGTCGGTGGTTTCGGTGACATAAGGGGCGAAAAGGAAGTCGCGGATCGCCGCGATCTCGTCACTCCGCCATTCAATGATGACGAAATGCGACGGATGTTCCGAACCGCTTGCACTGTCGAACACCAGCATTGCCGGTTGTCCGTCAACAGCACCATTTGAGAACCGCCATTTCGGCTCGGCGGCATATCGCGTGAAGTAGACGCCAGTCTTCTCGCGCCCTTCCAGTTTGAGCCGGTTTACCAGATCAAGCTTCACATCCTCCGCCAGGATCGCGCGAATGGCATCAAAGTCGCCGCGCTGAAACAGCTGGACATAGGTCCTGATTTTCTGAAGGTCGGCCGCCGACATCAGCGGCACCAGAACATCGCCTGACATCTCCGCGAGATGTCGCAGGGTCTTTCGTCCTCGCTGGAGCGCCGATTTGGCCGCTGCCGGTGTGCAATCCGCAATCTCGGCAACCTCCTCCATCGAGTGGCCAAGCACATCCTTCAGGATAACCGCGCAGCGCTGGAGTTCAGGCAGTTGCAGAAAGGTGCGAAAGCCAACGGCGAGTAAGCCGGCCTGAGGCATGGGACGATCTTCGATATCGTCGGTCAGCGGAACGACCACCTGACGCCTTCCACGGCGGAGGTGGTCGATACAGGTATTGTGGGCGATGCGCAGCAACCATATCTCCAGGTTGTCGACCTCCGTCCCCTCCCTGTGCGCCCGCAGGGCCTTGACGAGCGTATCCTGAACGGCATCCTCGCCGTCCAGGACAGAACCGGTAATCCGTGCACAATAGCGGTGCAGGCGCGGCCTCAGCGCTTGAAGGCTGTCTTCGAACTCCTGATCCGTCATGCATCAAACCTCATAGGACAATCCCCATTCGTCAGTCCGAAGGTTACACCGGTCCCTTTCATGGCTCCCCTCAGCAGCCACGTTCGAACACGAGTTCGCCAACCGTCGACTCGAAGTTCGCCAGTTCCCGGATCTTGGGGAAATAGGCGACCATGCGAGCATCGCTACGCATGGCTTGCACGGCAGCCGGTGTTTCCCATTCGGAATAAATGACAACGCTGGTGCCGTCTTTGGAAGCGATCAGCCGGCTGCCCCTCCAGCCGTCGAGGCTGCGGATAACCGTTTCAATGTTGTGCTCCAGCATCGATATCAGCTCTTTCTGGCGGGTCGGATCAACTTTGAGCGTGTTGACAAGAACAACGGAATTGTCGGCCATTTGAATGTCTCCTCTCATGTGGACATACAAAGGACGAAGCGCTGACGCGAAACGGATCGCAGTGTCACGATTTTTTCGCAGGCCAGCGCCTAGCTTGCCGCACCGCCGACCTGCTGCGCACCATTGCCCAGCCACAGGCTGATCTTTTCCTCGAGAAGCTCGGGGCTGATCGGCTTCGACATGTAGTCGTCCATGCCGGCGTCGAGGCAAAGCTCCCGGTCGCTTTCCAGCGCATGCGCCGTGACACCGACGATCGGGACGCGGTGTCCCTGCCCCCGTTCCATCGACCGGATACGGCGCGTCGCGTCGTGACCGTTCATGACGGGCATCGAGACGTCCATCATGATGATGCGCGGCGTGTATTTCTCCCAGGCCTCGACTGCCTCCTGGCCGTTGTTGACGACAAGAAACTTCAGCCCCGTGGCCTGCAGGATCTGCGTGAACACGATCTGGTTGACGTCGTTATCCTCGGCGACCAGCACATCAATAAACGATGCCGCGGGCTCCGGTTCCGCCTGCAGCGGAGCGTCTGGCTCCGGCAGCGCCGGCGCCTCCAAAATCTGCCGGATACTGCCGTCGGCGGTCGCAAGCCGGATCCTGTTGGCCCGCACCACCTCGACGATCGTATTGCGAAGCACATTTGCCCGCGCCGGCTTCATCAGATGGGCCTGACCGTTAAGTGCCGCAAACTCCTTTTCCGTGCCCGAGATATCCATCGAAGTCAGGAAGATGATCGGTAGCTCGTTGAACCGATCGTCCGTGCGCAGCTTTCGCGCGATATCCGCGCCGTTCATACCGGGAATTTGGTAGTCGAGAACGATTGCGTCGATCCCAACGCCGAATTCATGGGCTCCCTCAAGGATCTCCAGCGCCTCGATCCCATTTTCGGCAGCGGCGCTGTCAAAGCCCCAGAGGGCCAGTTGCTCGGTCAGTATCTGGCGATTCACCGCATTGTCGTCCACGACGAGAATGTGTGCGCCCTTGACGTTGATCGGCAGCGGCTTCGGATCGATCCTGGCTGCGGCAACGGTAAACGGCAGGCTGACCGTGAAAACCGATCCTTGCCCCAGCTTGCTTTCGACATCGATATAGCCGCCGAACAGATCAACGAGACCGGCCGTGATGGCAAGCCCCAGGCCCGTTCCTTCATGACGTCGCGTCGAAGAGGAATCGATCTGCGAAAACTTCCCGAAAATGGAATCGAGACGGTCCTGCGGCATGCCGATGCCGGTGTCCTCGATGCGGATCCTTGCCATGATCTCGTCCGCCGCGCCGACGGTGTGGCTAATATCGACAAGCACATGGCCACGCTCGGTAAACTTGACGGCGTTGCCGACAAGATTGGTAACGATCTGGCGGAAGCGACCGGCGTCACCGATGATGGCCGCCGGCAGGTCCGGCGCCGCTCTCACCAGCAGTTCGATCCCCTTTTCCGCGGCAAGCGACGATAACAGCGTCACCACGTCCTCGATCGCCTCGACGGCATCGAAGGTCATCCTTCGAAGCGTCATCTGTCCGGAGTCGATCTTGGAGAAGTCGAGGATGTCGTTGATGATGGTCATCAGCGCATTGCCGGATTTCACGATGATGTCGACGAAGGTCTTCTGGCGGGTATCGAGATTGGTCTTGGCCAACAGTTCCGCCATGCCGAGCACGCCATTCATGGGCGTACGGATTTCATGGCTCATGTTCGCGAGGAACTCGGATTTCACCCTGTCGGCGGCCTCGGCTCGCGCCAACAGCAGCTGCAGCTCCTCTTCGCGGCTCTTGGTAGCCGTTATGTCGGTAAAGAGCGCAACCCAGTGCCGTCGCTCGCTGACGGCAACCTCCATCTGCACCCAGCGGCCATCGGACACGCGAAACATCACCGAGACCGGCTGCCCATCGACAAGACTCTTGCGCAGCCCATCGACCAGAACGGCCGGGTCATCAGCGAAATCGCCGCGCGCAGCGCAGAATGTGAAGAGCTCGCTCCAGTCCCGTCCAGCGTCGAGATAGTCGTCCGGAATATCGAGCATCCCGGCAAGCGCATCGTTGCCCAGCAGTATCTTGCCGTCCTGGATGATCAGCAGCCCCTGCGACATCGCCTGCGTCGCATCCTGCATCAGTTCCCCGAGGCTCTCCAGGGCTTCGCGAGCCGCGTGGATTTCCTTTTCGTGCAGGCGGATAGCAGAAATGTCGGCATAGGTGAGAAGAATGCGCCCTCTCGATATCCGTCGGCTATCGACAATGAGAGATGTGCTGCTCCAATTGATCTCGGCGGCCGGCGATTGCTCTTCCGCACGGAACTGTCTGACGCGCCGTTCGAACATCTCCTCGGCAGTCACTCCCTGCCCGTAGCGACCAAGCGCGTGATTGTACTCGACAAGTTCCCGGAAAGAGCGATTGTCGAAGCTGCCCTGCGGCAGATCCGAGATGTCATAGAATGCCGCGTTGCCATAAAGGATCGTCAGATCATCCTCGAGAATGAGAACGCCGACCGGCAGGGAGTTCAGGATACTGGCGATGTCGCGGTGTAGGACCTCCGACTGGGCCTGTGCCGCAATCAGCTCCTGCTCGCGCCCCTTCAGCAGCGAGACGTCGGAGAAGGAACCGACGACATAGCGCTTGCCTTCGCTCCCTTCGACGCGATTGATACGGGCAAGCACGGGATAGAGCTTGCCGCCGGCACCGGGTAGCAGGCTCTCGACCTCGGTCGCTTCGCCGCTTTCCAGGACGGCGACATTGCCGCGGCGAATGACATCTCCCGCATGATCGCCGAATATTTCCTGCTCGGTTTTTCCGAGAACGTCAGCGCGCGATTGACCTGTGAAGATCTCGTAGCACTGGTTTGCATAGACCAGCCGGTGCTCCTCGTCGCGAACGAAGGCCGCGACCGGCAGCGCCTCCATGATCGCGCGCAACAGCCCGACCTCGGAAGCCTCGTCGCCAATGCGCGCCTGAGGGTTGCCCGCTACGCGCGCTGCGCCTTTACGCTGCGGCTCAAAGAGGCCGAGTACATAGATCCGCCCTTCCGACGGCATGAAGCTCTCGATCCGCACGCGGTCGTGACCAATCCCCGCCGCGTCGAAGCAGTTGGCGCTTTCCTCAGTGCCGAACACAAGCGCCCGGCGCTCCTTATCTTCGCGGTCCTCTTCCTCCGGGCGATCAAACAGCTCGAGGCTGCGGCAGCCGATGAAGTCGGAAATGTCCTTCCCGAAGAAATCCGCATACGCCTGGTTGACCGCGACATATCTGAGTTCGCTGTTCTTGACATAGGCCGGGGTACCCAGATCTGCGATCCGGCGGCATGCCAGTTCGAGAAGGTCCCCGCTTGATCTCAAAAAAAGCTCCCGCGCAAATCGATTAAGGAAATGGTCCGTCGGGAGGAACATACTCGCAAGCCTTTTAATAAGGCATTAACCATGACGGACACCCACAAAAACAAATGTTCGCCGGCTTCAAGTCTAGCGGCAGGAACGCCCTGCATTCAGGGACTTCCTACCAATATGTCCGCAAGCAAATCCTGCGGAACTGTGCTACCATTTGGCGCGTTGTTTATTTACCGCAAAGCCGCAGACCACCGGCCAGCACTGCCAGTGCGCTTTCTGCTGGCGGCGTGAAGAACAAGCCTCGTCCACGAAAGGAGACGAACGTGTCCGTACTTCATAAAAGCATGGCGGCGGGCCTGATGGCGTTGACTTTGACCGGCACATCGATCGTGACCTCGGCACCGGCAGCTGCCCACGATGACTTCTGGGGCGGCGTTGCCGCAGGCGCGGTAGGCGGCGTGCTGCTCTCACAGGCCGTCCGTCCTTATCCTTACACCTACGGATATCCCGACGGCTACGGCTATCCGTATGCCTACGGCTATCGTTACGGATATCCCTATCGGGCCTACCGGCCCTACACCGGCTATTACGGCGGCTATCCGGTCTACCGTTCACAGTACCGGCCTTACTATTATCATTCCTATCGCCGTTGCCACACCGAATGGCGGCGCGGCAGTTGGGGAGATAGCTACAGGGTCAGTGTTTGCCCCTATTGAGCCAGAACCTGGCTCGCAGCGCCGCTTGCCAGGCGGCGCTCTGGCGCCTTTATCGGGTGTTCCCCTTGACATTCCAGCCGAACTAGACCAAATGCAGGCCAGCTTTCACCTTCCGGCCGCCGCGTGAGCGTGCCCCTGCCAGCAAATAGGATGCAGGAAGAAGGGCAAAAGCGCATTTCGAATAGACCGCATCCCAAGACGCGGCAGAAGCGCTGGAAAGCTTTTTCCAACAAGACAAGTTCCCACTTCACGCGGGGTTCTTGACGCCAGAGTAAAACCGGATCGCATGCTGCATTCCGGCGATATTGTTTTGGCGCGCCCTAAAAAGGTTATGACTTGACCAATTTTGAATCGCTTGGTGTCTCCAAGCCGATCGTCGCCACACTGTTCCAGCTCGGCATCGAAACGCCGACCCCCATCCAGGAAAAGGCGATCCCGCTTCTTCTCGAAGGCCGCGACCTGATCGGCCTCGCCCAGACCGGCACCGGCAAGACGGCCGCTTTCGGCCTGCCGCTGATCGAAAAGCTGATCCCGGAAGAACGCCGCCCCGACAACCGTACCACCCGTACGCTGATCCTGGCGCCGACCCGCGAACTGGTGAACCAGATCGCCCAGAACCTGAAGAACTTCCTGCGCAAGTCGCACCTGCGCATCAACGTCGTCGTCGGCGGCGTGTCGATCAACAAGCAGCAGCTGCAGCTTGAAAAGGGCACCGACATCCTGGTCGCCACTCCCGGCCGCCTGCTCGATCTCGTTGCCCGCCGCGCCATCGGCCTCACCGCCGTGCGCTACCTCGTGCTCGACGAAGCAGACCAGATGCTCGACCTCGGCTTCGTGCATGATCTGCGCAAGATCTCCAAGATGGTGCCGAAGCGTCGCCAGACGATGCTCTTCTCCGCCACCATGCCGAAGGCGATCGCCGATCTCGCCGCCGACTTCCTGACCGATCCGGTCAAGGTCGAAGTGACGCCTCCGGGCAAGGCCGCCGACAAGGTCGAGCAGTATGTTCACTTCGTCAACGGCAAGAACGACAAGACCGACCTTCTCAAGAAGTCGCTCTCCGAGAACCCCGATGGCCGCGCCATCGTCTTCCTGCGCACCAAGCACGGCGCCGAGAAGCTGATGAAGCATCTCGAGCACGTCGGCTACTCCGTCGCCTCGATCCACGGCAACAAGAGCCAGGGTCAGCGCGAGCGCGCGCTGAAGGCCTTCAAGGACGGCGACATCAAGACGCTGATCGCGACCGACGTCGCGGCGCGCGGCATCGACATCCCGGCCGTCAGCCACGTCTACAACTACGATCTGCCTGAAGTGCCGGACGCCTACGTTCACCGTATCGGCCGTACGGCCCGCGCCGGCCGCGATGGCATCGCGATCGCTTTCTGCGCACCGGATGAGACCCGTCTGCTGCGCGATATCGAGCGCCTGATGAACATCTCGATCGCGGTTGCCAGCGGCGAAGCCCCGGCCAACATGAACGCGGCGCCGAAGCGCGGCAGCGGCAATGGCCACCGTGGTCAGGGCCAGGGTCGTGGCGGTGAAGGTCGTGGTGGCGAAGGTCGCGGCGATGCCCGTGCCCGCCGTCCGGAGCGTCGTGCACGCCCCGAAGCCGGTGACGAAGTCCGCGCCAACAACGAGGAGCGCCGCGAGCGTCGCCCGCGTCCGGAACGCCAGACCCAGCGCAACGAAGACTTCCGCGGCCAGCGCCGTGGCGAGGCTACACCGATGACGGCAGGTCCGGATAACGATCTGGCAACGACGTCGGACTTCCGCGGTGCAGGCGCAGCCCGCAAGCAACAGCGCCCAAAGCATGGCAACCACGGCAACGGCGACGCAAACCGCCATCATCCCGGCGGCGGCGCGCGCAATGCCCACGGCCGCCCTGCTCGCAAGCACGGCGAAGACCGCGGCGCACATGCGAATGGCGGCGGCGAGCGTGGCGAACGTCGCGAAGGCAACGGTGGCAACCGCCGCGGTGGTCCTTCGCGCGGCGGTAACGGCGGTCAGCGCCGCGAACGCGCATAAGCGACAGCACTGGCAGACAATCGACGGCGGGAGAGATCTCGCCGTTTTTTATTGCGCCTGTTCCCGCGCCAGCAGCGGTGCCGCAGCCTTTCTGTTCGTGAGATAGACGCCGGTGACGACGATGACCGTTCCCAGGACCAGCGGCACCGTCAGAGGCTCGCCAAAGGCAATGAAGGCCTCGATCGCAACTGTCGGCGGCATGAGGTAGATCAGCGAGGCCGCGCGCGATACCTGGCCACGGCGAATGAGATAGAGCAGCAGCCCGACGCCACCCATCGACAGCCCGAAGACCGACCAGATCAGCGCCGCGATCGCCTGTCGCGATCCGTCAAAGTGCATGTGTTCGAATGAGAGCATGAGGGGTACGGTGACGAGCAGCGCCCCGACATACTGAAGCGTCGCGATCGTCTGCAGGTTTCCCGTCTGCAGATGCTTCTTCTGGTAAAGCGTTCCGTAGGTCACCGAGCACATGGCGATGAGGTTGATCGCCAGCGGTACGATGGCATGCGCCAGGTTGGCCGTTGCGGGATCGAACAACTTCGGCGATATGGCAATCGCAATGCCGAGAAAGCCAAGCAGCAGACCGAGCTTCTGCGTCGGCTGCAATCGCTCGCCGATCAGGAACGGCGCAGCCATCGCCGTCAGCAACGGCTGAAGTGCGGCGATGATCCCCGATATTCCGGCCGGAACGCCATTCGCGATCGCCCACCAGAGACCCGCCAGATAGAAACCATGAAGAAAGAAGCCGGAGTAAATTGCCCGCAAGGCAAGCGCCCTTCTCGGCCATGACGCCCGCATTGCAGCACACAGCCCGAGAAACGCCAGCGCAGAAAAGCTGTAGCGTATCGCCAGGAAGGTGAACGGCTCCGAATGAATTGCCGCATACTTGGCGACGACCCAGCCGGTCGACCACAACAGGACAAAAATGGCGGGCGCAAAACGATCGAGCAACACGGACTACCTCTGGAACACGGCTGCGCGCTGATAGCCGGACGGCGGGCGCTTCGTCAAAGGCGAAGAGTTGATGCTTACCTGAAGTTTCACTGATGCTCGCGTGGTGCACGGAAAATAGCGGCAGCGCGAAATTGAATCGAAACGAGAAGCAAAAACAAGCATCTGCTCACATTTTGGGCGACTGGCGACGATTGACGAATGTCACCTTCACGTCAAATCTCGATGAATGCCCAGTTTTTTGGCTCTTTTGGCCATGCGGAAGGATTTTACGAATCTCGCCTTCGAACTGAGCATGGTTCTTGCATTGCTATTTGCGTTGTATTCAAATGAAGAAAAAAAGGGAGCCACACCTTTGGCATTTGATGAAATGATCATCGGGGACGAAAGTTCGCGTCAGCCATACGAGAAATACTTTGAGTGGTACAATAGCCAAGATCGAGCACACCTGATTGCCAAGTCCCGCGACGCGGAAAACATCTTCCGGAAAACCGGCATTACCTTCGCGGTCTACGGACACGCAGACTCCTCCGAAAAACTCATCCCCTTCGATATCATCCCCCGCATCATTTCCGCCCGCGAATGGCGCAAACTCGCCCAGGGCATCGAACAGCGGGTCATCGCCCTCAACGCCTTCCTCGACGACATCTATCACAAGCAGGAAATCATTCGCGCCGGTCGCATCCCGCGTGAGTTGATCGAGCGGAACTCGACGTTCCTGCCGGAGATGATCGGTTTTCGCCCGCCGGGCGGCGTCTACACCCATATCGTCGGCACCGACATCGTGCGCACCGGCGAAGATCAGTTCTACGTGCTGGAAGACAATGCCCGCACCCCGTCCGGTGTCAGCTACATGCTGGAAAACCGGGAAACCATGATGCAGATGTTCCCCGAGCTGTTCCATGAGAACAAGGTGCAGCGGGTCGAGGACTATCCCTATCTCCTGCGCCAAAGCCTTGCATCGCTGGCGCCTCCCGGATGCAAGGGCAAGCCGCGCGTCGCCGTGCTTACTCCCGGCATCTACAATTCGGCCTATTACGAGCACTCCTTCCTCGCCGACACCATGGGCGTCGAGCTGGTTGAAGGCTCGGACCTGCGCGTTATCGACGGCAAGGTGAAGATGCGCACGACCCGCGGCTACGAGGCGATCGACGTTCTCTATCGCCGCGTCGACGACGACTTCCTGGACCCGCTGACATTCCGCGCCGATTCAGCGCTCGGCATTCCCGGGATCATGGACGTCTACCGCTCGGGCAATATCACCATCGCCAACGCGCCGGGTACCGGCATCTGCGACGACAAGGCAATCTATTCCTACATGCCTGAAATCGTTGAATTCTATACCGGCCGCAAGGCGCTTCTTGAAAATGTGCCGACGTGGCGCTGTTCGGAGGCTTCCAGCCTGAAATACGTGCTGGAACACCTGGAGGAACTGGTCGTCAAGGAAGTCCACGGCTCCGGCGGCTACGGCATGCTGGTCGGCCCGACGGCCTCCAAGAAGGAGCGCGCCGAATTCGCGGAAAAGCTGAAGGCGCGGCCAAACAACTATATCGCCCAGCCCACCCTCTCGCTCTCGACCGTCCCGATCCTCGTCAACAAGGGGATAGCGCCCCGCCACGTCGACCTTCGCCCCTACGTTCTCGTATCCGACAAGGTGCAGATCATTCCGGGCGGGCTGACGCGCGTGGCGTTGAAGCAAGGCTCGCTGGTGGTCAACTCCAGCCAGGGCGGCGGCACAAAAGATACCTGGGTATTGGAGGACTGATGCTCGGAAGAACTGCGAACGGACTCTACTGGATGTTCCGTTATATCGAACGTGCCGAAAACATCGCGCGCCTCATAGACGTCGGTCTGCGCATGTCGCTCACCCGAAGCGGTGCAGGAGATGACGATTGGGACGGCGTGCTTCAAAGCGCGGGCGTCCGGGAAGCCTACGACGAGGGCCGCGGCAAGCTAACCGGCGCCGATGCGATCGACTACCTGCTCAGGGATCGTTCGAACCCGTCGAGCGTGCTCTCCTGCGCCGATTTCGGTCGCAACAATGCCCGCATGGTACGCACGGCCCTCACCCGCGAGACCTGGGAAGCGACCAATGAGCTTTGGATCGAGCTCAAGGCACTCCTGTCCAAACGGTTGAAGGCCTCGGAACTGCCCGAGGCGATCGACGTCATCAAGCATCGCGTCGGCGTGATCCGCGGGGCGTTTCACGGCTCGATGCTGCGCAACGAGCTCTACAACTTCGCCCGTATCGGCACCTTCATCGAGCGCGCCGACAATACGAGCCGCATCCTCGACGTGAAATACTATGTCCTGCTGCCGGCGGTGTCGGCGGTCGGCACCTCGATCGATAACGTGCAGTGGGAATCGATCCTCCGTTCGGTCTCCGCGCACCGCTCCTACAGCTGGGCCTATGACGGCGAGTATCGCGCGACGAACATCGCTGACTTCCTCATCCTGAATGGCCAGATGCCGCGTTCGCTTGCCTATTGCTACGAGAAGATCGTCAGCGAACTCGGCTATCTCGCCAAGGATTACGGCATGCGCCTGCCGGCCCATGACACGGCGGATGCCATTCATAAGACGCTGAAGACCAGCGCGATCAAGGATGTGATGGATCAGGGCCTGCACGAATTCCTCGAGGATTTCGTCACGCGCAACAACCAGCTCGGTATGGAAATTTCCGACGGTTATCGATTCTACGTATGAGCGGGTCATGAGATGAGACTGAAGATTAGCCATGTCACCGAATACCGCTATGACGAGCCAGCCGCCTTTTCGCTGCAGCGGCTGCGTCTGACACCACCGACGATTGCCGGGCAATCCGTCCATGACTGGGCGCTTCATGTCGAAGGGGCCAAGCCAGAGGTGGAATACGACGACCAGTTTGGAAACCACATCAATCTCGTCTCGCTCGATGGCGAACAGCGGGTGACGCGCATCGTTGCCGAGGGCGAGGTCGAAACCGAGGACCGCAACGGCGTCATCGGACAGCACACCGGTTTCTGCCCGCTCTGGCTGTTCTTGCGCGACACGCCCCGCACCAAGCCGGGCAAGCTTGTCCGCGAGCTGATCAAGGGGATTACGGGCGAAAACGATCTGGCGCGCATGCATGCGCTGATGGCCGCGATCCACGAAACGGTCGAATACCGCCCGGGTACCAGCGACACGGAAACGACGGCCGAGCAGGCGCTGGAGAAGAAGAGCGGCGTCTGCCAGGACCACGCGCATATTTTCATCACCGCGGCGCGCACGATGGGAATTCCTGCCCGCTACGTCTCCGGCTATCTGATGATGGAAGAGAAGATCGAGCAGGCCGCAACGCATGCATGGGGCGAGGCCCACATTCCGGGACTTGGCTGGGTCGGCTTCGATCCCGCCAACAAGATCTGCCCGGATGCGCGTTACGTCAGGATGGCAACGGGTCTCTGCTATCGCGACGCCGCCCCTGTCTCCGGCATGCGCATCGGTACACCCGGCGAAAAGCTGACGGTCACGGTGAAGGTCGAGGAACAGGGGCAGATGCAAAGCCAGAGCTGATGGCCGCGCCCCTGAAAACTCTTGGCTTTTTACAACAACCATAAAAAGCAGTTTTATTTGCACGCGCACGTATCACTAGAGATAATCCTCTATTTCGAAATAACGCGATCTTAATTTCGCCGTCCGATGTTGAGGACGGCGAATGCAGTTGCATGCGACTGCGGCGGTTTCGATGGAAATGATTTCAGGCTCGATGGCAATCGGGTCATCGGGACTTGGCTCTTGGGGGAAGCCGGCCATCTGCGTTGTACCTATCATCAGGCCTTTTCATGCCCCTCCTCATTGTCGACGACAGCAAATCGAGCCGCCTGGCGCTGGAAACCGCTGTGCGCAGCTTTGCCGCCTATGAGCTCGAGAGTTTCGGCGATCCCCTCGCCGCACTGGAGCGCAGCCGCGATATCGATTTCGACCTCGTGCTGGTCGATTACATGATGCCCGGGTTGAACGGCGTCGACTTCATTCGACGCCTCAGGATGCAGCCCGGTTACGAGAGCGTCCCGATGGTTATGATCACCTCGCAGACCGAACGCTCCGTACGTCTCGAGGCACTTGATGCCGGCGCCACCGATTTCCTGACGAAACCATTCGACCCGCTCGAGCTGCAGGCGCGCATTCTCAACCTCATGGCCTTGCGCAACGCCCAGGTCGAGCTTGCCGATCGGGCGCGAAGCCTCGACCTCGCCTTTCGCAATGCCAGCAGGCGCGCCGACATGCGCGAGCAGGAGATCATCTGGTGCCTTGCGCAGGCCATGGCCTCGCGCGATGGCAACACCGGCGACCATATCGAGCGCGTTGCCACCGTTGCCGAACTGATTGCGGAAGGCATTGGCCTGGACAGGCTGCAGCGCCGTAACATCTATCTGGCCGCCCCCCTGCACGACATCGGCAAGATCGGCATACCCGATGCCATTCTGCAGAAGCCCGGCAAGCTCACCCCCGTTGAGATAGACCAGATGCGACAGCATGTGCCGATCGGTGTCGGCATCCTGCGCAACAGTTCCGCCGAGTTGTCGCGAGTGGCCGTCGCCATCATTGGTGGTCATCACGAGAAATGGGACGGAAGCGGCTATCCGCAGGGCCTGAGCGGCGAGGAAATTCCGATCGAGGCCAGGATCGTTGCGGTCGCCGACGTGTTCGATGCACTCTGCTCCGCCCGACCCTACAAGCCGGCGTGGCCACCGCAAAAGGCCTATGACGAAATCATTGCGTGCAGCGGAACGCATTTCGACCCCGCCTGCGTCGCCGCCTTCCGGCGCAAGTGGTCGGCAATCCGCGCGCTTTTCGACGCCGAAGCCGAGCCGATCGAGGCACTGCCCACGCCCATTAACGCTTAGCTTCGGCCGGAGCGCAGCCTAGTCCTCGAAGCGGCTCGTCGCGTCGCGGTCGCGGTCGTATCGCCTCTTGAGCGGAAACGGCGGCAGCCACGCCTCGCGGCGGACCGTCCAGAGTTCGTAGGTCGGCACCAACTGGTCAGGCGCATCCAGCGATCCCAAGTTCACCTCGATCTCGTCACCCGTCCGCCCGAAAACCGGCGAGCCGCAACGGGGGCAGAAGAACCGCCCTGCATAGTCGCGCGTCTCGCCATCGATCGCCACTGCCTCCTCAGGGAATATCGCGGAAGCGTGGAAAAGCGCACCATGATGCTTTCGGCAATTAAGACAGTGGCAGATGCCGACCCGATAGGGCTGCCCAGACGCCACAAATCGCACGCCGCCGCAAAGACAACCACCCGTAAACCGGTCCATACCGCAACTCCTCCAAGCCAGGCATCTGAAGGTTTACAACGAGCCGTGCCCTCATTTCAATTTGCGCTGTCCGATCCAGGCAGCCCGGCGGCCATCGCCATCGCTTCTCGAGCAAAGAAGCCGAAGCTGCATCTCCGCCTTTTATCAGCTCTGGGCGCAACCGCCCACTCGTCGAGCGTCAGGTCGATACCGATGAGAATAAGCCAAGTCACCACGCGGCCACCATTTATAGGCGATTTATAAACTATAGAATCATCGCGGTAGTTGCGATCCATCCCCTACTCACTCATCCTTCGTCAGTCTCTCAAAGAGAAGGTAGTGCGCATGCCAGAAATTCACTTGCCGCGCCTTGCCGTGCTGATCGATGCCGATAACGCGCCGGCGAAGATCGCGGACCGACTGTTCGAGGAGATCGCAAAGATCGGCCATGCGAGCGTGCGCCGCATATACGGCGACTTCGCCAATGCTCGTTCGAAGGGCTGGACCGACGTGCTGGCAAGGCATGCCATCATCCCGCAACAGCAATTTGCCTACACGGTTGGCAAGAACGCCTCCGACATCACGCTTGTCATCGACGCGATGGATCTGCTCCACAGCGGCCGCTTCGATGGCTTCTGCATCGTCTCCTCCGACAGCGATTTCACCCGGCTTGCGTTACGGATCAGAGAACAGGGGACCGATGTGTTCGGCTTCGGCAACAAGAAGACACCCGAGAGCTTCCAAAATGCTTGCCGACGCTTCATCAACATCGAGAACCTGCATCTGCCCGCGACACCAACCACTGCCACCGGCGCACAACTGGCAGCCTCGTTACGACCACCGAGCGCTGCGACACCGATCATCCTGAAAGTCATCACCGAAATGGACAGCGATAACGGCTGGGTTGCGCTTAATGGCGTCGGCACACGACTTGTCCGACTGCCTTCCGGTTTCAGTTATCGGACGTACAATTCCAAGAACTTGAGTGACCTGGTTCGCAAGACGAACGCCTTTGAACTTGATCAGGCAGACGGCCAGCTGCTGCGTATCAGAGCGAAACCGGCACCCCGAAAGAAGAACTGACGGAATCCTTCGCACTCACCTCAATGGCTCGGATCTCCTCACACACGCTCTTCGCTACCTCCAATCGTCGCTCTGCCCAACAAAACCAAAAAGGCGGAGCTCTCGCCCCGCCTCCTTGTCAATTCGCGCGATCGAAAACGAACGCTTAGTGGCTGTCCTTGCCCACGGCGTTGCCGCGGCAACCCTTGAGGAAGTCGAGGTCGGCGCCGGTGTCGGCACCCTGCACGTGCTGCTGGTGCAGCCAGGCGTAGCCGGAGGTCGGCAGGTCGTGCTGCGGCTTCCATTCCGCCAGACGGCGCGCCATTTCCTCGTCGGAAATGTCGACATGCAGGCGGCGGTTCGGCACGTCGAGCTCGATCATGTCGCCGTTCTTGATCACGGCCAGCGGACCGCCGACAGCGGCTTCCGGTGAGGTGTGCAGAACGACGGTGCCATAGGCCGTGCCGGACATGCGCGCGTCCGAGATGCGCACCATGTCGGTGATGCCCTTCTTGAGCACCTTCGGCGGCAGACCCATGTTGCCGACTTCGGCCATACCTGGATAGCCCTTCGGACCACAGTTCTTCATGACCATGACGCAGGTCTCGTCGATATCGAGATTGTCGTCGTTGATCTTCGCCTTGTAGTCGTCGATGTCCTCGAACACCACGGCGCGGCCGCGGTGCGTCAGGAGATGCGGCGAAGCCGCGGACGGTTTCAGGACTGCACCCTTCGGCGCCAGGTTGCCGCGCAGGACGACGATGCCGCCCGACTGCGTCAGGGCCTTTTCGGCCGGCAGGATGACGTCTTCGTTCCAGTTGACGACGTCCTTGACCTCGTCCCACATAGTCTCGCCGGATACGGTCAGCGCATCCTTGTGCAGCAGGCCGGCTTCGCCAAGGCGCTTCAGCACGACAGGCAGACCGCCGGCGTAGAAGAACTCTTCCATCAAGTACTTGCCCGACGGCATCAGGTTGACGATGGTCGGCACGTCGCGGCCGCAACGGTCCCAGTCGTCGAGCGTCAGGTCGATGCCGACGCGCCCGGCCATGGCGAGCAGGTGGATGACGGCGTTGGTCGAACCGCCGATCGCCGCATTGGTGCGGATGGCGTTTTCGAAGGCCTGCTTGGTCATGATGTCGGAAGGCTTCAGGTCGTCCTTGACCATCTGCACGATGCGGCGGCCGGTCAGCTGCGCCATCACCTTGCGGCGGCTATCGACACCCGGGATCGCGGCATTGCCCGACAGCGCCATGCCGAGCGCTTCGGCCATCGACGCCATCGTGGATGCGGTGCCCATCGTGTTGCAGGTGCCCGACGAACGGCTCATCGAGGCCTCTGCCTCGAGGAACTCGGCCTGCGTCATCTCGCCGGCCTTCACCATTTCGGAGAACTTCCAGAGGTGCGTGCCGGAACCGACGCGCTCGCCGCGGAAATAACCGTTCAGCATCGGACCGCCGGTGACGACGATCGACGGCAGGTCGACGGAAGCGGCACCCATGATCAGCGACGGCGTGGTCTTGTCGCAGCCGACCATCAGCACGCAGCCGTCCATCGGCTGGCCGCGGATCGCCTCTTCGACGGCGAGCGCCGCAAGGTTGCGGTACATCATGGCCGTCGGGCGGAAGGTGTTTTCAGAAGCCGAAAATACCGGAACCTCCATCGGGAAGCCGCCGGCTTCCCACACGCCAGCCTTCACCTTCTCGGCGAGCTCGCGCAGATGGCCGTTGCACGGCGTCATGTCGGACCAGGTGTTGAGGATACCGATGACGGGGCGTCCGTCGAACAGGTCGTGCGGATGTCCCTGGTTCTTCATCCAGCCGCGGTGATAGATCACGTCGCGGCTCGTGCCGCCGTACCATTCCTGCGATCGAAGTTTACGCGGCCATTCCGCTTTCTTGAACATTTTCTTCTGCCTTTTGAGGGATGTCGAGCCGCCCTCGTGACGGCCCGGATCACCAGTTGGTCGTCAAGCCAGCGTGTAGCTGGTTTTAACAGTTGTGTAGAATTCTGCGGCGTACTTGCCCTGCTCGCGCGGGCCGTAGGAAGAGCCCTTGCGGCCGCCGAAGGGAACGTGGAAATCGACACCCGCCGTCGGCAGGTTGACCATCACCATGCCGGCCTCGGCGTTGCGCTTGAAGTGCGTCGCGTGCTTCAGGCTTGTCGTCGCGATGCCGGAAGACAGACCGAACGGCGTGTCGTTGGCCGTCGCCAGCGCCTCTTCGTAATCCTTGACACGGATAAGAGAGACGACAGGTCCGAAGATTTCCTCGCGCGAAATACGCATCTCGTTGGTCGCTTCGGTAAAGAGCGTCGGCTGCAGGTAGAAGCCGGGCGTCTCGCGGCTGATCAGCTCGCCGCCAAAGGCCAGCTTGGCGCCTTCTTGTTTGCCGATCTCGATGTAGTCGGTGTCGGTCTTCAGCTGCTTCTCGTCGACCACGGGACCGATATGGGTTCCCGCCTTCAAGGCGTTGTCCACCACAAGGGTCTCGAGCTTTGCCGTCAGCGCCGCCACGAACTTATCGTGAATGCCTTCGGTGACGATCAGGCGCGACGAGGCCGTGCAGCGCTGGCCGGTCGAGAAGAAGCCGGAATTGGCGGCGGCCTCGACGGCAACGTCGAGATCGGCATCATCAAGAACCACCATCGGGTTCTTGCCGCCCATCTCCAGCTGGAACTTGCGGTTATGCTCGAGCGAGGCAGCGGCAACCCGCCGGCCGGTGCCGGTGGATCCGGTGAAAGTGATCCCCGATACGTCGGGGCTGTCAAGCATCGCCTGACCGACGACCGAGCCCTTGCCCATGACGAGGTTCAACACGCCCTTCGGCAGGCCCGCGCGATGCAGGATGTCGACGATCGCCCACGAGCAGGCCGGAACCAGTTCCGCCGGCTTGAAGACGACGGTGTTGCCATAACAGAGCGCCGGCGCGATCTTCCAGGCCGGGATGGCGATCGGGAAGTTCCAGGGCGTGATGATGCCGATCACACCGAGCGGATCACGGGTGATCTCGACGCCGATGTTCGGGCGCACCGACGGAATGACCTCACCGGCAAGGCGCAAGGCTTCGCCTGCGAAGAATTCGAAAATCTGGCTGGCGCGGATGGTTTCGCCGATCGCCTCGGGAAGGGTCTTGCCCTCTTCGCGGGCCAGCAGCGCACCGAGCTCGTCCTTGCGGGCCATGATCTCGTCGCCAGCCTTCTTCAGGATGACGTGGCGTTCCCAGATGCCGGAGCGCGACCATGCGGGAAAAGCTGCCTTGGCGGCGGCGATCGCGTTCCTCGTGTCTTCAGTCGAGCCATCGGCATAGAGACCGACGACTTCATTGGTATCGGACGGGTTGATATTCTCGGTCGCGTCCGAGCCGATCCATTCGCCGCCAATCAGGTTCTGATAAATGGTCATGGGCTGAAACAGCCTCCTCTACCGCTTATGAAAGAATGGCCGGACACGCATATGCGCCCGGCCATCAGAAACTCAGAGCTGCTTGACGACGATCTCTTCTTCGGCGTCGATCTTCAGCGGATTGCGAAGCGGCAGGCCGAATTCGGCGACTTCGATTTCAAAGATGTCACCCTCTTCAGCCTTGATGCCTTCGGCAAACGACAGCGTTGCCGTGCCGAACATGTGAACATGAACGTCGCCGGGCACACGGAACAGGCCGTACTTGAAGTGGTGGTATTCGAGGTTCGCGAAGGTGTGCGACATGTTCGCTTCACCCGACAGGAACGGCTTCTCGAAGATCACCTTGTCGCCGCGTTTGATACGCGAAGTGCCACGGATATCGTTCGGCGCAGCACCGATGCGGATTTCCGGGCCGAAGCTTGCCGGACGCAGCTTGGAGTGCGCGAGGTAGAGGTAGTTGATCCGCTCGGTGACGTGATCGGAAAACTCGTTCGACAGCGCAAAGCCGATGCGGAACGGCGTGCCGTCCTCAGCGATGACATAGATGCCGGCCATTTCAGGCTCTTCGCCGCCATCGAGCGCGAAGGACGGAGAAACGAGCGGTGCGCCCGGTGCAGCCGAACCATAGCCGTTGCCCTTGTAGAACCACTCGGGCTGAACGCCCTTTTCGCCGTCTTTCGGCTTGCCGTTCTCAAGGCCCATCTTGAACATCTTCATCGAGTCCGTGAGGGTTTCCTCGGCGGCCTCGGAGGTCTTCTTGTGCATGCTGTCGCGCGTTGCCGCCGAACCCAGATGCGTCAGGCCCGTGCCCGTCAGGTGCAGATGCGCCGCGTCGGGATGCGTCATCGGCGGCAGGAAGCGGCCTTCGGCGTAAGCCTTTTCGAGATCGACGGCATCGCCCAGGCCATGCGCTTCGATCACTGACACCAGCGACTTGCCGCCGTTTGCGGCTTCCATCGCCAGCGCATAGACGCTGGCGGCGTTCTTGACGGCTTTCGCGGTACCGCCCGGCTCGCGCACGGCGACGATGATCTCTCCGTTCGAACCCTTGATCTGCGAAATAAGCACGGTCTTCATCCTTCTTTCGATTGCGCGGAATATGCTCCGCCGTTCCGGCTCCCGAAGGAGCCGGATGTGCAAGTTCATTTCACTGCGAATGCGTGGGCAGCGCCGAAGCGCTTAGCCCTTGTTCTTGTTGTAGACGTCGAAGAAGACGGCAGCGAGGAGCACGAGGCCCTTGACCATCTGCTGGAAGTCGATGCCGAGACCGACGATCGACATGCCGTTGTTCATGACGCCCATGATGAACGCGCCGATGACGGCACCAGTGATCTTGCCAACGCCGCCGGATGCCGAAGCACCGCCGATGAAGCAGGCCGCAATAACGTCCAGCTCGAAGCCGACGCCGGCCTTCGGAGTTGCCGAGTTCAGGCGGGCCGCGATGATCATGCCGGCGAGACCGGCCAGAACGCCCATGTTGACGAAGGTGAAGAAGCTCAGGCGCTCGGTGTTGATACCCGAAAGCTTGGTAGCCTTTTCGTTGCCGCCCATGGCATAGATGCGACGGCCGATCGTGGTGCGACGCGTGACGAAGGCATAGGCCGCGATAAGCACGAGCATGACGACGAGAACGTTCGGCAGGCCCTTGTAGCTCGAAAGCTGGTAGCCGAGGAACAGGATGGCGACCGACAGGATGCCGTTCTGGGCCAGGAAGAAGCTCATCGGCTCGACATCGATACCGTGGCTTTCGTTGACCTTGCGGCGGCGCCAGGCAAGATAGAAGAGCACGACGGTGCCGATCAAGGTCAGAACCAGCGAGGTCGAATGCAGCGGGGTGCCGGCGACGTCGATCATGTCACCCGGCAGGAAGCCGGTGGAGATGACCTGGAAATCCTTCGGGAACGGACCGATGTTCTTGCCGCCGAGGACAAACAGCGTCAGGCCGCGGAAGACGAGCATGCCAGCGAGCGTGACGATGAAGGCCGGAATGCGGTGATACGCGATCCAGTAGCCCTGCGCGGCGCCGATGGCACCACCGATGATCAGGCAGAGAATGCCCGCAAGCACGAAGTTCATCTGCCAGTTGACGGTCATGATAGCCGCCACCGCGCCGACGAAGGCGACGATGGAGCCGACCGAAAGGTCGATGTGGCCGGCCACGATGACGAGCAGCATGCCGAGCGCCATGATGACGATGAAGGAGTTCTGCAGAACCAGGTTCGTCAGGTTGACCGGCTTGAACAGGATGCCGCCCGTGTAGAACTGGAAGAACACCATGATCGCGACGAGCGCGATGAGCATGCCGTATTCGCGGATGTTGGCGCGGATATAGTCGGCAACGGATACGACGTTGCTTTCCTCGGTGGCTGAAGGGTTGACCGGAGTCATTGTTTCTTCTCCCCTGAGCGCATGATAGCGCGCATGATGGTTTCTTGGCTCGCCTCTCCCTTTGGCAGTTCCGCAACGATACGTCCTTCATTCATGACGTAGATGCGGTCGCACGTGCCAAGCAGTTCCGGCATTTCCGATGAGATCATCAGAACGCCTTTTCCATCGGCGGCGAGCTGGTTGATGATAGTATAGATTTCGTATTTTGCACCGACATCAATACCGCGAGTGGGTTCGTCGAGGATCAGGATGTCTGGATCGGAGAACAGCCACTTGGACAGAACCACCTTCTGCTGGTTTCCGCCCGAGAGATTGACCGTTTCCTGGAAGATGCTGGAGCTGCGGATACGCAGCTTCGAGCGATAATCCGACGCAATCTTCGATTCCTTGATGGTGTCGATGACCGTGGCGCTGGACACGCCAGCAAGGTTGGCAAGCGTCGTGTTGTGAACGATGTTTTCGCCCAGCACGAGGCCGAGATGCTTTCGGTCTTCGGTCACATAGGCGAGACCGGAGTCGATCGCCTTGCGGACGGTGCTGACATCAACGGACTTGCCGTGCATCGACACGTCGCCGGTGATCTTGTGGCCGTAGGACTTGCCGAACACGCTCATCGCGAATTCGGTGCGGCCCGCGCCCATCAGACCGGCGATGCCGACCACCTCGCCCTTGCGGACGTTGATGTTGATGTCGTGCAGAACCTGGCGATCACGGTGATGCTGGTGATAGGCGTTCCAGTTCTTCACCTCGAGAATCGTCTCGCCGATCGGCACGGAGCGCGGCGGATAACGATCGGCCAGCTCGCGACCCACCATGTTCTTGATGATGATGTCTTCGCTGATCTCTTCGGTTTGACAGTCGAGCGTCTTCACCGTCATGCCGTCGCGCAGGACCGTGATCTGGTCGGCGACCTTGCGCACTTCGTTGAGCTTGTGCGTGATGATGATCGACGTCAGGCCCTGGTTGCGGAACTCGATCAGGAGTTCGAGCAGCGCATCGGAGTCCTTTTCGTTGAGCGACGCAGTCGGCTCATCGAGGATAAGCAGCTTCACGCTCTTCGACAGTGCCTTGGCGATTTCGACGAGCTGCTGCTTGCCGACGCCGATATCAGTGACGAGCGTTTCGGGGGATTCCTTCAGGCCGACCTTGCTCAGCAGTTCCTTCGTGCGCTTGAAGGCCTCCTGCCATGCGATGATGCCGTTCTTGGCGACTTCGTTGCCGAGGAAAATGTTTTCGGCGATCGACAGAAGCGGCACGAGCGCCAGCTCCTGGTGGATGATGACGATACCGATCTCTTCGGAGTCCTTCAGGACCTTGAAGTTGCGGACGTCACCTTCATAGACGATTTCGCCGTCATAGGTGCCGGCGGGGTAAACGCCGGAGAGAACTTTCATCAGGGTCGATTTCCCGGCCCCGTTTTCACCCACCAATGCGTGAATCTCACCTTTTCGAACCTTGAGGTTCACATTCTCAAGCGCCTTCACGCCTGGGAACGTCTTGGTGATGTTCCGCATTTCGAGGATTGTATTGTCCATGGTCAATATCCAGCGCCAGCAGCCAAAAGGGGCGCGGCGATCATAAAAGTGAAGACCGGAACCCGCAAGAAGCGGGTTCCGGCCAACTTGGTACGATTACTTCAGCTGGTCAGCCTTGTAGTAGCCGCCTTCTACGAGGATCTTCTCGTAGTTGGTCTTGTCTACTGCAACCGGGGTCAGCAGGTAGGACGGAACGACCTTAACGCCGTTGTCGTAGGTCTTGGTGTCGTTGACTTCAGGCTCCTTGCCTTCCATCAGAGCGTTGACCATGCCGACGGTAACCTTTGCGAGGTCACGGGTGTCCTTGAAGATCGTGGAGTGCTGCTCGCCAGCGATGATCGACTTGACCGAAGGAACTTCAGCGTCCTGGCCGGAAACGACCGGAAGCGGCTGATCGCCAGAGCCATAGCCGACGCCCTTCAGCGACGAGATGATGCCGATGGACAGACCGTCGTAAGGCGACAGAACTGCATTGACCTTCGCGTCGGTGTAGTTAGCCGAGAGCAGGTTATCCATACGAGCCTGGGCCGTTGCCGGATCCCAACGCAGCGTACCGACCTTGTCCATGCCGGTCTGGCCGGACTTTACGACGAGCTTGCCGCTGTCGATGTAAGGCTGCAGAACGGACATTGCGCCGTCATAGAAGAAGAAGGCGTTGTTGTCGTCCGGCGAACCGCCGAAGAGCTCGATGTTGAACGGGCCCTTGCCATCCTTGAGGCCGAGGGCGTCAACGATGGAAGTTGCCTGCAGAACGCCGACCTTGAAGTTGTCGAACGTCGCGTAGTAGTCGACGTTGCCCGAGTCACGGATCAGACGGTCATAAGCGATGACCTTGATGCCTGCGTCGTGGGCCTTCTGGAGAACGTCGGAAAGCGTCGTGCCGTCGATTGCGGCGATGACGAGAACCTTGACGCCCTTCGTGACCATGTTCTCGATCTGAGACAGCTGGTTCGGAATGTCGTCGTCAGCGTACTGCAGGTCGGTGGCGTAGCCAGCTTCCTGGAGCTGCTTGACGATGTTGTTGCCGTCGTCGATCCAGCGAGCGGACGACTTCGTAGGCATGGCGATACCGACAGTCCCCTTGTCGGCAGCCAGAGCCGGCATAACGAACGACGCGACGCCGAAGGCCGCCGCTGCCATCAATGAGATAATGGTTTTCATATCTCTCTCTCCCTTAGTTAATAAACGCGCGGACGAAAAATCGCCCGCCCCGAAACTGTGGCAGGTTTCGTCTTGGATAATACTTCATATGGTGAGAAACGAAGTAGGTCTCCTCCACGCTCTCACGTGTTGAGTGCCAACCAGCACACGGCGGCAAACTGGTATGGATTCCTATAACTGTCAAATAGAATAACTGGCAAAAGGCATAACAAATTTGGTATATCGTTAAAAAGTATTACTTTTAATGGAACGCAGTTGGGAGGCTGCAACCATGGCGATTATTTCCGACCCCTCGGCGGTCGATCATGTGGATATCCAGACCGATATTTTTGGCGATGACGGCCTTCTGAGGTCGGGACTTAAGCTGAATCACCTGCGCATGATCGTCGCAATCGAAGATAGCGGGCAAATTTCGGCGGCTGCCGAGGCTCTGAACATTTCGCAGCCGGCTGCGTCGCGCATGCTGTCGGAAATGGAAACGATTCTTAAGACCTCCCTATATGAGCGCGTCGCCCGTGGAGTGGTCCTCACGACCTTCGGCTCGGCCCTTGCCAGACGGGCCCGAAAGATCATGCTCGAGCTTCGCGAAGCAAGCCGCGAGATTGGCGAGCTGAAGACCGGAAAAGGTGGTTCGGTGTTCATCGGAGCGGTAACGGCGCCGGCCATGAGCCTCGTCGTCCCGGCCATCAAACAGGTGCGGGGCGCGTTCCCCGGCATTGAGGTGAACATACAGGTCGAGACGAGCAATGTGCTTGCGCGCGAACTGCTCGCCGCCCGTCATGACTTCATCATCAGCCGGATTCCAGACGATCTCAATCCCCGGCTCTTCGAGGTCCAGGAGATCGGCATCGAGCGCGCCTGCCTCATTGTCCGCAGTGGTCACCCGCTTCTGAAGAAGAAGGTGGCGAGCCTCGAGGACCTGCCGCAGTACGACTGGGTTTTCCAGCCACCCGGCACGCTGCTGCGCAGAACCGTCGAGGATCTGTTCATCGGCCATGGCGTCCCGCTGCCGGAAAACATCGTCAACACGTCGTCGCTGCTGCTGACCTGTGCGATCATCTGCCAGACGAATGCCATTGCGCCGATCGCCATAGACGTCGCCCAGTTTCTCGCCGCGCAACGATCGAGAGCGGCCGACGTCCGGATCCTGCCGATCGATTTCGAGATCAATGTCCGGCCCTACAGCCTGATCACCGCCAGGGAGCGCGCCCTGCCGCCAAGCGCAAGACTGCTCTACGACATGGTTCTGGCTGAAAGCAAAAAGATCGGCGGCATCTGACAAGTTCTGCTCCATGTTGACCGGTTCTAATGCCGCCCGTTGAAAGGAGCCGCACAGATGCTGTTTGGCCAATCGGTGTTCCAGTCCGTGCTCGACCGCCTGAAAGCGGATGAGGACCTTGATGATGATGCGCTAGCGGTATCGCCCCGCATCCATGGGCTTCCGACCGGCCTCGCTTTCGACGTCATGGAAGGCATTTCTGTCGCCTCCGCCCGGCCCGGCCAAGCTTATCTGGACAACCTCGAACCGGAGACAGTCGCGATGATCGAGCCGGCGCCGATCGTCCCGCCTCCCCCGGAGCCCGTACCGGAGCCAGCCATGCCCGAGCATCTCGCCCGGATGTCCCCGCAGGAGGTCGCAGCCGAGCTCGCGATCTCGGCTCGTGACACTGTTCAGAGTCTCGGCGAAAAGCGGCGCTCGTTCGCAAAATCGAATCACCCCGACGGCGTATACCCGAAATTCCGTGAACAGGCGTCAGCGCGGATGACGATCGCGAACCTTTTGATCGACGAGGCGATACGGCGACTAAGCCGCTGACGGCAATTAATCCGCGTCCTTGGGGGTAGGTGTTTCCGGTGCTGCAGGTTCTTCCGCTGCGGCGGGCGCTTCCGGCTCTGCGGCGGCCGGTGGCTTGTAGCTCCAGAACAGCATGTACACGGAATAGCAACCGGCACCGCCTGCCAGCACCGCCCAAAAGGGGTCGCCTTTGAAGGCCTCCACCAACGCCCAGCCGAAACAGAGTGCCACGATCAGCATGCGCGCCCAGACCGGACGATAGGCGGGGTGGTTCGGATCGATCAGCTGCATCTTGTTCCCATGTGTAAACCTGTCGAATGTCTTTAGGGTGGTTTCTGCAAATGTGAAAGAGCGACGGCTTGACGCCGCGCCCATTAAATGGAATGAAAATTCCAGAATAAGCTAAGTTCGGTTCATTCATTCCGAACCAAGGGAGGTTTTCATGACAGTCCGATTTGGTCTTCTCGGCGCCGGTCGCATCGGCAAGGTGCATGCAAAGGCCGTCAGCGGCGATGCCAACGCCAAGCTCGTCGCCGTTGCTGACGCGTTCCCGCAGGCGGCCGAAGCGATCGCATCCGCCTATGGCTGCGAGGTCCGCACGATCGAAGCGATCGAGGCTGCCAAGGATATCGACGCGGTCGTCATCTGCACCCCGACCGACACCCATGCCGATCTGATCGAGCGTTTCGCCCGTGCCGGCAAGGCCATCTTCTGCGAAAAGCCTGTTGATCTCGACGTCGATCGCGTCCGGGCCTGCATCAAGGTCGTCGACGAGACCAAGGCAAAGTTGATGGTCGGCTTCAACCGCCGCTTCGATCCGCACTTCATGGCTGTGCGCAAGGCGATCGACGACGGCCGAATCGGCGACGTTGAAATGGTCACGATTACCTCGCGCGATCCTGGCGCCCCGCCAGTCGACTACATCAAGCGTTCGGGCGGCATCTTCCGCGACATGACGATCCACGACTTCGACATGGCCCGCTTCCTGCTCGGCGAAGAGCCGGTTGCCGTCAGCGCCACGGCCGCCGTTCTCGTCGACAAGGCGATCGGCGAAGCCGGCGACTACGACAGTGTTTCGGTGATCCTGCAGACCAAATCCGGCAAGCAGGCGATCATCTCCAACTCGCGCCGCGCCACCTACGGCTACGACCAGCGCATCGAGGTGCACGGCTCGAAGGGCATGGTATCGGCCGAGAACCAGCGCCCGGTTTCCATCGAGGTCGCCAACGGCGAAGGCTACACCCGCCCGCCGCTGCATGATTTCTTCATGACCCGCTACACCGAAGCCTACGCCAACGAAATCGCAAGCTTCATCGCAGCCATCGAGAAGGGCGCCAAGATCTCGCCCTCCGGCGCCGACGGCCTGGCAGCGCTCGCGCTCGCGGACGCGGCAGTTCAGTCCGTCAAGGAAGGCAAGCTCATCAAGATCGGCTGACGGCCCTCTCCCGACCGAAAGCCAACTGTGAAATGGCCGGGCCCCTGCCCGGCCATTTCTCGTTTCATGAGGATGATGCGCCATGAGATGCACGACTATTCGCCTGCCTGCGTGCCGGACATGACCAGTTCCTGATCGATGACCGACAGCGCTCTTTCCAGGTGCCCTTCGAAGACGAGGATCGACTCGTCTGCCACGACGCGGATTTCCGGCATCCCCTCCATCCGCACGACATGCGCCTGGGCAAGCCCCTCTTCGATGCCCTGCCGCAAAAGGTCATAGTAGCGGGTTCCGGGACCTGTGATCGCGATCGGCATGCGTTCCGTCAGGCTGAGCAGACGCGAAAGCCCGTTTCCAAGCGCGATGCCGGCCTGCCTGAAGGCGAAGGACGACATGCGATGCCCGTGGCGGGCTTGCGCCGCAATCTTGTCGAGCTCAGCAACCGGCACGAACTTCGCCGGGATCGTGTCGAGCGGCACCTCGAAGGCCATGCGCAGAATGGCAT
The DNA here is from genome assembly GCA_900489925.1 of Hyphomicrobiales bacterium. GTDB lineage: Bacteria > Pseudomonadota > Alphaproteobacteria > Rhizobiales > Rhizobiaceae > Rhizobium. The sequence goes on from UEHQ01000016.1 coordinate 128,202, forward strand.
AAAAGCCGGCATAAGCCTCGATGCACCCCTTGCTGCCGCAGCGACAAAGACCGCCATTCGCCATGTGCAGCATATGTCCGAAGTTAGGAGCCGAAATCTCCCGCTCCCCCGGCCCGGTGCGCCTGACAATGCCGAGCCCGATGCTGTGCCCGAGCGACAGCGCCGCAAGCGACCGGAACTCCGCCGGCCTAGCATTCTCCTCATGGGCGCCGAGCGCGGCGGCGACAAGCTGCGTCTCGTTGCCAAGGATGATCCTCGCCTGCCAGGCGGGCCGGAGAGCCGATTCGAAATCGATCCGATCGCCGCCGAAGATCGGCGACCACACGAGCACGGGATCGGTGGCATGCACCAGCCCCTTGCTGCTGATCGAGATCAACAGCACCTTCTCCTGCGGGAGCTTTGAGCGCGAGAGAATGCGTGCGAGCCCGTCCTGGACGGAGGCAACAAACCGCTCAGCGCCCGCCGGATCATGCGACCGTTCCTCGCTGAACCGGTCGATCAGCTTGCCGGCGTAATCGACCAGCGAATATTGCGCGCCATCCGATGAAATAACCACGACGATAAGATAGCCGCAGTCGCGCCGTTGCCGAAACAGCACCCGGGGACGGCCCCGCCCACTGGCCGATTGCTGCTCGGATTTCTCAATGATCTCAGCCTTTTCCAGGTCGGCGGTAATGGCCGAGATCGTCGCCGAGGACAGCTTCGTGAAGTCCGCAATTTCGGTATGCGCCAGCGCGCCGTGTCTGCGAAGCGCTGACAGCACGAGCACGCTGTTTCTCTGCCGGACCAACTCCGTGCTCGACTTGGTCAGCATATATGCCGGCCCTCTCCCCCTCGCATTCCACCCTCGTTCACACCGTATCTCCAGCAACCTTTCCGCGTAGAAAATTAAGCTGGTAGTGCGGTGTTGACAGTTGAAAAAATCTCTGACACTAAATTTCTCGACTGTCGAGAAAATAATTTGAACCTTCTCGTCAGCGAACCGCGGCGGCCGGAGGAACCACTGGCTGGGGCTGGCCGCTATCCACTCGGGAGGACATTATGAAGTCAATTTTGAAGCTGATGGCAGGTGCTGCCATCCTCGTATCGGTGCATACCGCCGCAATGGCTGCCGACCTCGTCGTCGGCGTTTCCTGGTCGAATTTCCAGGAAGAGCGTTGGAAGACCGACGAAGCCGCCATCAAGAAGGCCCTCGAAGCCAAGGGCGCAAAGTACATTTCCGCTGATGCGCAGTCGTCTGCCGCAAAGCAGCTGACCGACGTTGAATCGCTGATCTCGCAGGGCGCAAACGCACTCATCGTTCTGGCTCAGGACTCGGATGCAATCGGTCCCGCCATCGAGAAGGCTGCCGCTGAAGGCATTCCTGTTGTCGGCTACGATCGCCTGATCGAAAACCCGGCTGCCTTCTACATCACCTTCGACAACAAGGAAGTCGGCCGCCTGCAGGCTGAAGGCGTGTTCAAGGTCAAGCCTGAAGGCAACTACGTCTTCATCAAGGGCTCGTCTTCCGACCCGAACGCAGACTTCCTGTTCGCCGGCCAGATGGAAGTCCTGAAGGCTGCTGTTGACGCAGGCAAGATCAAGAACGTTGGCGAAGCCTACACCGACGGCTGGCTGCCGCAGAACGCCCAGCGCAACATGGAACAGTTCCTGACCGCCAACAACAACAAGGTCGACGCCGTTGTTGCTTCGAACGACGGCACCGCCGGCGGCGCGGTTGCTGCTCTCGACGCACAGGGCATGGCAGGTACCGTTCCGGTTTCCGGCCAGGACGCCGACAAGGCTGCTCTGAACCGCATCGCGCTCGGCACTCAGACGGTTTCCGTCTGGAAGGACAGCCGCGAACTCGGCAAGCGTGCAGCTGAAATCGCGCTCGACCTCGCTGGCGGCAAGACCATGGACAAGATCGACGGTGTAACCACCTTCGATGGCGGCCCGAAGAAGGTAAAGATGCAGTCGATCTTCCTGAAGCCGCAGGCAATCACCAAGGACAACCTGAACGTCGTCATCGACGCCGGCTGGATCTCCAAGGCTGAAGCTTGCCAGGGCGTAAAGGCCGGCAGCGTCAAGGCTTGCGACTAATCCTCGCCAGGTAACCAACACACCGGCGCCGTGGCGATCTCGCCGCGGCGCCGGATGCGGATGGAGCCGTCCACGAACGCTCCCCGCCTCGCAACGCACCGCGAACGCTTTGATTCCCTGCCGCAACGATGCCGCCCCTCGGGTGGCCGCTTCGGAAGTCTCTCGGTGGTCGATTTGAAGAACAGGGGCACCTCGGCAAGGGCTTTCGGGCACCCGCGCCAGAAGCCCAAACAATGGGGGAAACGGCAAACCCATGGCAAACATCACGCAATCCTCATCGGGCCATCCGCGCTCGGCGGAGGGCAACGCTTTCACGCGCTTCCTGCGCGCAACCGAGATCGACACGCGCCTGCTCGGCATGGTCGCGGCGCTTCTGGTCATCTGGATCGGCTTTCATCTCTACACCGGCGGGCTGTTTCTGACGCCGCGCAACCTCTGGAACCTCTCGGTCCAGACCACCGAGATCGCGGTTCTCGCGACCGGTATGGTGCTCGTCATCGTCACCCGCAACATCGACCTGTCGATCGGCTCGATGCTTGGCCTCGTCGCCATGATCATGGGCGTCGTCCAGGCGAAATTCCTGCCGCAATATCTCGGCTTCGACAATTCCTGGACCTGGCTCATCACGCTGGTCTGTGGCCTGATCGCCGGAACGCTGATCGGCCTCTTCCAGGGCGTCATCATCGCCTTCCTGGGCGTCCCCTCCTTCATCGTCACGCTTGGCGGCTTCCTCGCCTGGCGCGGTCTTGCCTGGTACGTGACATCCGGCCAGACGGTCGCCCCTCTCGACACCACCTTCCGCATCATGGGCGGCGGTGCCGAAGGCTCCGTCGGCGCCACCTGGAGCTGGATCATCGGGCTTGTCGCATGCGTGCTGATCATCGTCGGCATCATCGGCTCGCGCCACCAGCGCAAGCGCTTCAACTTCCCGCGCCGGCCGCTCTGGGCCGAGTATTTCCTTGTTGTTCTCGGCTGCGCGCTGGTGCTCGGCGCCATCTGGGTCTCGACCATCTATTACTGGCCGGTGGCAATCGCCAAGAAATACGCCGAAGCCAACGGTATCGCCTGGCCGGAAACGGGGCTCTTCATCTCCTACGGCATCGCGGTGCCGGTGCTGATCGCCGTTCTCGTCGGCATCGTCATGACCTTCATCGCCACCCGCCTGCGCTTCGGCCGCTATGTCTTCGCGATCGGCGGCAACCCTGAAGCGGCAGAACTTGCCGGCATCAAGACCCGCTGGGTCGCGGTCCGCATCTTCGCGCTGATGGGCTTCCTGGCAGCCGTTGCAGCGGCGATCTCCACCGCCCGCCTGAACGCCGCCGCTAACTCGCAGGGCACGACCTACGAACTCTACACGATCGCGGCGGCCGTCATCGGCGGCACCTCGCTTGCCGGCGGCACCGGCACGATCGCCGGCGCCATGCTCGGCGCGCTCGTCATGCAGTCGCTGCAGTCGGGCATGGGTCTCGCCAATGTCGATACCCCCATACAAAATGTCGTCGTGGGCGCCGTGCTCGTCGTAGCCGTCTGGCTCGACACCGTCTATCGCTCGCGGTCGAAGTAAGAGGAGTCCTAGATATGACTGATCAACGCACTCCCCTTGTGGAAATGAAAAACATCTCGATCTCCTTCGGCGGCATCCACGCCGTGGACAATGCCTCGGTCGATCTCTATCCCGGCGAAGTCGTCGCCCTTCTCGGTCACAACGGCGCCGGTAAGTCGACGCTGATCAAGATCCTGTCAGGTGCCTACAAGCGCGACAGCGGCGAGATCCTGATCAACGGCGAACCGGCAGACATCCGCAATCCCCGCGATGCCAAGAAGTACGGCATCGAGACGATCTACCAGACGCTTGCCGTCGCCGATAACGTCGACGCCGCCGCCAACCTCTATCTCGGGCGCGAGATCCGCACCAAGTGGGGCACCCTCGACGACGTCGCCATGGAAGCCTCGACCCGCGAGGTCATGGGCCGCCTCAACCCCAACTTCCGCCGCTTCAAGGAGCCGGTGAAGGCGCTCTCGGGCGGGCAGCGGCAGTCCGTGGCGATCGCCCGCGCGATCCTCTTCAACGCCCGCATCCTGATCATGGACGAGCCGACGGCAGCCCTTGGCCCCCAGGAAACCGCGCAGGTCGGCGAGCTGATCAAGCAGCTGAAGAAGGAAGGTATCGGCATTTTCCTCATCAGCCACGACATCCACGACGTCTTCGACCTCGCCGACCGCGTCTCAGTGATGAAGAACGGCCAGGTCGTCGGCCACGCCCGCACCGAGGACGTGACCAAGGACGAGGTCCTCGGCATGATCATTCTCGGCAAGGTCCCGCCAAAGGCCATCCCCGGCCCCGGCGCCATGCAGGTCTGACAACAATCGGTGCGCCGTTTGCAAGAACGGCGCACTTTTCAATTTTGGAGATTGATGCTGGCGAGAAGCTAGGCTAAGAACCACCCATCGGACAGGCGATTCAAACCGCCTCAGGCATGCACCCGTAGCTCAGCTGGATAGAGTGTTGGATTCCGATTCCAAAGGTCACAGGTTCGAATCCTGTCGGGTGCGCCACTGAATTCTCGCGCGGCTAATAATGTTAGACTGGCTGGTGAACCCGCGTTGGTTCGCGCCTGAAAGCATAAGTTTGGTAGTTTTTCCGCCGTAGGTGTGAACCTGAAGAATTACGCCGCCCGGAGTGCGCCGATCCGCTTCTTGTGGTCGTCCGCCGTGCGAACCCTTCCAAGTCGGATCAAGCAGCGCAATTCTCCAGTTTATTCATGACGAGCTTTATTGCGGCGGCGCTGTCTAGTCCCCTATCGTCGCCAAACCGGGGAGTGTGAAGGCTTGGTGCGGATACTCGTGATCACGGGATCGCTGGCGCTCGTCCTTGCAGCTTTCTTCCAGGGCTTTCTCTGGGTGCGCTTCATACGACTACACTTTCCCTCTCCGACGGCTGCCATCGCTGCGCCCTATCTGTTTAAGATCAAGCGGATCCTTTACAGGGGAATAAAGACTGTCACTCTCGCACCGCCCTGAGGGCTGCTACCGATCGTGATTTCGCCGTGATGGCTCTCTACGACGGCCTTGGCGATTGCAAGGCCGAGACCGCTTCCTCCTGTATCACGGCTCCTTGACCCCTCCAGCCTCACGAAAGGTTCGAACACGCGGTCTCGCTCACCCGCAGGGATGCCCGGCCCAATGTCATCGACCTGCACGAGAACGTTTCCTCCGCCATCGGCTAGGTGAATTCTTGCCTCCGTACCGTAGCGGACGGCATTCTCAACCACGTTCCTGAGTGCGCGCTTCATCGCTGTGTAGCGTATGGGAACGACAGCGTCGTATTCGCCGTCC
>UEHQ01000066.1 GCA_900489925.1 Hyphomicrobiales bacterium
GATCGACGACGGCGCCCGAGAGGATGTGGGCGCCGACCTCGGCACCCTTCTCCAGAACGACGACCGACAGTTCAGGATTGACCTGCTTCAGCCGGATCGCCGCCGACAGACCCGCAGGACCGCCGCCGACGATCACAACGTCGAATTCCATGCTTTCGCGTTCGGGCAATTCCTGCGCGCTCAATTTCTATGCTTTCCTCTCGTTAGGTTGCGTACCGGCCCGGGATCCAATTGAGCCGGCCCGCAAACATCCGGGCGGCGGATCGCCGCCTGTTTCCCTCTGCTCTTTCGGTCAGACGCCCTTCTGCAATTCCGGCAGGACGTCGAAGAGATCGGCCACCAGTCCATAGTCGGCAACCTGGAAGATCGGTGCCTCTTCGTCCTTGTTGATGGCGACGATGACCTTCGAATCCTTCATGCCGGCGAGATGCTGGATCGCACCGGAGATGCCGCAGGCGATATAGAGGTCAGGAGCAACCACTTTGCCGGTCTGCCCGACCTGCCAGTCGTTCGGGGCATAACCGGCATCGACGGCCGCACGGCTTGCACCGACGGCGGCCCCGAGCTTGTCGGCCACCGGCAGGATGACTTCCTGGAACTTCTCGGCGGAGCCGAGCGCACGACCGCCTGATATGATGATCTTGGCAGAGGTCAGTTCCGGACGGTCGGAGGCCGAGAGCGCATCCTTGACGAAGGTCGAGAGACCCGGATCGGAAACGGCCGGGATCGCCTCGACGGAAGCGGAGCCGCCTTCGGCTGCTGCTGCGAAGGAAGCGGTTCGCACGGTGATGACCTTCTTGGCATCGGTCGACTGCACTGTCTGGATGGCGTTGCCGGCATAGATCGGGCGCTTGAAGGTGTCTGATGAGACGACCTCGATGATCTCCGAGATCTGCGCGACATTGAGGAGCGCTGCGACGCGCGGCAGTACATTCTTGCCGGTCGAGGTGGCGGCCGCGATGATGGTGTCATAGCCGGCGGCCAGCGAGACAATCAGATCGGCCAGCGGCTCGGCCAGATTGTTGGCGAGCTCGTCGCTTTCGGCAAGCAGCACCTTGGAGACGCCTGACAGTTTGGCAGCGGCATCGGCGGCAGCCTTGGCGCCCTTGCCGGCGACGAGAACATGCACGTCGCCGCCGATCTTGGCGGCTGCCGTCAGTGCCTTTGCCGTCTGGTCGGAAAGGGTTGCGTTGTCGTGGTCAGCCAGGAGAAGAATGGCCATGGGGATGTTTCCTTTCTCGAACCTTAGAGGACGCCGGCTTCGACTTTAAGCTTCTCGACGAGTTCGGCGACCGACGCGACCTTGACGCCTGCCTTGCGGCCGGACGGCTCCTCGGTCTTCAGTACCTTCAGGCGCGGAGTGG
>UEHQ01000020.1 GCA_900489925.1 Hyphomicrobiales bacterium
ACCCGATTGGGGCAGGCCAGGACCTCTCCAATGATCCAGTCGATCAGCTCCTGCAAACCCTCCACGAATGCTCCTCCATCGCTCATCCAAGATATTGGATAGCCCATCTTTTAAGCGATGCCACTGCTGTCGCACGATGTCAAAAAACCTGCAGGCATCAGGAGTTCGCTACGCAGAGCCAAGTTCTATCAGAGGGGAACATTAAGCAGATCAGAGGCTTTAGCATTGTAGGCCAAGGAGGGTGGGATGAGCCGATACTATTTTGACCTACACAACGGCGATGGCCCGCTGAAGGATAGTTTGGGCGTCGAGATCGCCTCGCGTACCGGCGTTATACAGGAAGTTGCGAAGATTATGTTGGAGATCGCCCGAGATGAACTTCCAACCACCGACCGGGCGACGATTTCAGTCACCGTCCGCGATGCGGATGGAGAGCCGATTTCGGTATCAACCCTAACCTTCAGCAATGAATGGCTGAAACCTTGATGTCACTTCTCGTCCCTCCGCCAAGCTAACGTCCGGTTTCAGACGACCATGGAAAGTTCACATATTGGTCGCGGGTGTCAAAGCATATGTTCCCGTACATTCTGAGGTACTCAGCCTTGCGCGCCGGATCGGCATAGACTGCGCCCGGATTTTTCTGATCAGCTTCGTATTGATCGATATTTTGACCGGTTAGCGCTATCGGCAAGATATCCATCGCCTGAGGGATGCTTTTGCCATCGAGCCAGTCGGCGGCGAATTGGCCCATGGCATAGCCGAAGACAGGCGACGAGAGTGAAATGCTTGCCTTGAACGGCCCCGCTGGCTTTCTTATCTCGGAGACCGCCTCTGGCTCACCATCGATACCTCCCAGGAACTGGTCGGGTCGATCTTTTCCGCTTGCACGCAGAGCCTGCAATGCCCCGAGGACGACCGCGTCACCACCGAGAACGACGTCAATATCCGGGTTAGCAGCAAGGATGGTGTTCATGGTCTCAAAACCACCCTCCTTGCTGACAGGGTTTGGTGCAATGTCAGCAACGATGGTTACGCCCGGTACCTTGCTGAACGCGTCGCGCATAGCCTCGAACCTTGGTGTCAGGTACTCCATGGTGTCCTGCGTAAGCAGGACGACCTTCGCATTGCCGCCGAGCTTGCTGTTTATGTATGCGATTGATGCCTCCGCCAGAACCTTGCCCGTCTCATACTGCGGGGCATTGAGCAGCAACGTCGCGGGTGGCGGCACAACCGTGCCAACAAAGGCGCCAGACCAAATTACATTCTGTAGACGGCTAGCCACAGCGGACGGGTCCGACGACGTGGCGACAAGGGCTCCTGTCTTCTCCGCTCGAAAGGCTTCGATCTCAGCAATGGCTTTCGCGACGTCATTGTCCGCGAGACTGCGGCGGTACACTAGACCTCGATCATGAGCGGCCATCGAAAGCCCATTGCTGACGCCCTGCAGAAACTCCCGGTCATTTTCCTGGACATATGCCAATTCGCTTTTCAGTCCGGGCGGCTTGTTGCAGGGCGGCTGGTCAGGCTGGAAAGGCGCGAACACTCTCCGTTTCGTGATCCCCTGCGGCTGGTCTTGAGCGGCAGCCTGTATGGCCATCAACGCGACAGCGATCGACGTGGCACGCACGATGTTAGATAGAATTCTCCCCATCAGCGGCCCCTCGCCTTGACCACGTCGCGTCTAGCTTGGCTTCACGCTAGGCGATATTGATGAAAATACCAAGCGGGCTGCCGTCCCGGGATTGAGTGCCCGATACTCAACTTCCGACCCCAGACTCACGCACATGGCATTCACAATACGTGTGCCCACACCCGTTCCTTTTACCGGCGCACCCTCCGCCCGGCCTGCACCATCATCCTCGACCGAAAGTTCGATAGTTTGGTCGAGCTTCCGCAAATGTACCCGCACCTCCCCAAACCCAAGAGGATAGGCATACTTGAAGGCATTGGTGACAAGCTCCGTAACGATCACGCCCAGGTTCACGCTGAGATCGGTGGGAAGTTCCATGGGCTCGATGTCGGTGGTGAGCGTTACTCCATGGCCCTCGCTACGCAAAGAAATTCCCAGATGATCCAGCAAACTGGACAGGTATTCCTTGAGTTCAACGACCCGGACATCGCTTGAGCTATAGAGCCGCTTATGAACCAGGGAGATTGCAAAAATACGATCTTGTGTCTCCGCCAAGGCGTCTTTGGCAACTTGGTCGCTCACAGCCTTGGCCTGGATGGTCACTAACGACGAGACCATCGCAAGACTGTTCGCTACCCTGTGGTTGACCTCCGACAAGAGGACTTCCGCCCGGTCCCGCGCCTGACCCAAGTCCTGCGTCCGCATCTTCACGCGTTCTTCAAGTTCGTCGTTCAATGCGGCAAGTTGGTCTCGGGTCTCACGAAGCTCCCTCGTGTAACCGGCAACGCCCAGCACAGCACCGCCAATGACCGCCACGATGACCAGCGCTCCGGCCGCCGAAACCAACCTGACCCACATCGTGTTTGCCCGCTGCTCGGCGGCGCCAGCTGTCAACGTGTCGTCGGCCTGCCCGATGATGCCTGCGAAAAAGACGTTGGCTTCGTCCGTTAGCGCCTTCCCACTATTTGTTCGAACGACGGCGAGCGCCTCCTCGTCGCGCTTGTCACGCTTCAGCGCGATCGTCCTATCCAACTCATCGAACTTTGCGGCAAGAACGGTATCCAGCCGACCGAATGTTGACTCGGGGATGCTTGAAGCCGGAAGGAGTGCCTGGAGAGCCGATAGACGCCGACGCGCCTGTATCTTGGCCGTCTGATACGGTGCGAGATAGATCTCATTTCCCGTCAACAAAAATCCACGCTGGCTGGCTTCGGCCGTCTGCATCGCGTTTCTCAATTCCACCGCTGCGATGCGGAGATCGCGTGCCGATATCGCATCGTCAAAGTCGGCCTGTGCTCGTTCGCCGAGCCAAAAGTTCACGGCGACGATCCCCATCAGGGCGACGAACCCAATGAGCAAGAAGAGAGAGGTGGATCGCAAAAGTGATGGGCTCAGAATGGACATTCCGGCATTCGTGCATCATTTGTGATCAGCACGCTATAGAGAATTTCGCGATGGCTTTCGGCGCCGCCTCCCGTAGCTGACATAATCCTTGTCAGATCGCAACCGGACAGGTTGGGTGCTCGCCTGCCGTTTCTTTCCCGCAACAGCGTTCCCCATCCCGGTCGCGTCCGGGTGACACCGCCAGAAATCTCAAAGAGCCAATGATTGGCATTCCAGCGCTTCGCCACTCCGTACGAAAGGCAAGCAAATTCATGTATCCGGAAGGGAACAAATGAACGTGCTCGGAGCCGCCCTCCTCCACGCTGGACTGAGTGAAGACATTGAGGAGTTAAACCGCCAGTGCTTGGTGGTGAAGCTCTCGAAGACGAACTTGACGTCTGGGTCATTGCTCGGACCTCTTTGCCAGTGAGAGGGCCCTGACAGGCATCATCAAATACTACTGAAATTCGATCTGTAAGCCTGCAGGCGACGCGTACGCGTTGGTGAGAAACGTCAAAAACTCACTAGAGTGGAACTCAACGTCCATGTTAGACAGCTTGGGCCACCGCGTTGGAGATCAACTCAGCGGGGTTTTGGCTTAAGAGACCCAATATTCGGCTTACGCTGTAAGGCTTCTGCAGGAAATGGCAGTCAGCGGGACAGCTGTGCGAAGCATCCCCTCCTGATGCCACAATAATTTTTGTTCTCGGCGCCACAATTCGAACCATGCCCGCTAAATCCAAACCATTTAGGCAGCCAGGCATATCGATGTCTGTGATTACAGCATCGAAGGTCGGTTGGCGCCCAAGCGCAGCCATCGCTTCCAGGACATTTCCCGCCTCGACAACATAATAGCCCTCTTCCTTCAAGACATCTGCCAACATTAATCGGATGAGGATTTCGTCGTCGACTATGAGTACGGTTCCGCTACGCATCTTTGGGTGACCTCCGTTGTTTGATACAATCAACTCGTTCGCGCCGCGAAGGGTCCGCCCTCGAATTCCATAATTTGGGAACATATTTAATAAAATGCGAATGAATGGAGAGTATAGCGTACATTTGCCATTGCCAACGAAGGCCCTATCTTCGTTGCTGTGATTGGCGAGAGAATACCGGACATCCCGCTGCCACAATGCCATGGCAGGTACAGCGAAAGACTGGGGTTTTAATGCGTAGAAAACCGGCATCTCGCTGTCTGACATTCGTTGCGCTGTCGTTTCTCTTGATTGCGTGCTCCCATACCGAGCCGCTTGAGACATCGTCAGTTTCCATCCCACCACCAAAGATCGCGCCGGTAACGGATCAGGCGATCATTGCTGAGGCCGTCGGGAACGCGCCTGCCGGTGTCAGTAAGCTCGCATGGGCAAACCCAGCGACGGGGAGCGCCGGTGTCATTGAGCGGATCAAGACGGAGAGCAGCGGCGTGGAAGGCTGCCGACAGTTCATTACGAGCCAGCAGAGCATTGAAGGCGCGACGAGGTTCGATGGCGTCGCCTGCCCATCGGACGGCTCATGGAAAATCTCTGGCACGCCGGGATTGCATTGACGCCATCTTTGGGGGCTTGACCGCGTACTAACTAATCATTGTGGCGACCCGCTGACTGCTCCGCCGCAGGTTTTCTTTCAAGGCTAGACGCGCTCACTCCTCCCAGCCAAATACACTGCGGCCGCCAAATTGGTTGGAATCGCGGCATTCTCCTGCAACGATTTCCTTAAGATCCGGGCCAGTGACATACTGCTCCAGCCGACGCGCCTGAATGTCCAGGCGCTGCAATGCGGCAAGCTCTTCATCGCGGCCAAGACGCCCTTTGGAGACCGCGGACCGCATCACGTTGATTGTTTCGTCATAGACCTTCAGCGGGACTGGGAAAGGGTGACGGTCCTTGCCACCATGCGCAATCGAAAACCTGGCAGGGTCCGAAAACCGACAAGGAGCGCCATGCACCACCTCTGCGACCAGAGCCAGAGCACGCACTGTTCTCGCCCCAACGCCGGGTACCATCAAGAGGTCCTGGTAATCGACAGGAGCGCGATCAGCCGCCGCGGCCAGATTTCCGTGTAGGCGCTTCATGTTGACATCCGTCTCCCGCACATCGTGATGCGCCGGCATGATCAGATACGGCAGAGCGAGTTGACCTTGTTCGGGCTTAACGGCGGGGTCCATCTGGCGGGCAAGCGCAGAGGCCTCCTGAATGATCCTGTCGGGGCCGAGTGCCGCCAGAATATCGAGTTGGCCGTCCCGTGAGCGTTCGGCACGCTTGTCGGCGAGATTAATGATGTCGCCCTGCGTTCTTCCCTCAATCGCGCTGTGGGGCGAATCGACAAAGCTTTCCAGGCCCTCTGACAGCCAGTGGTAGCGCCTGGCTTGTCGAACCTCGTCATTCATTCCCTGCTGTACGACGACCCATTTCCCATCGTCGGCTACGATGAAGCCGTGGAGGTAGAGATCGAAGCCGTCCTGCACCGCAGCGCTGTCGACCTTTGCCACGAGGCGACTGACGTTGGCGAGAGCTGCGCCGTCGATTCCCACTCGACATCCGATCTCGACCAGCTCGTCAGGGGTCTTGCGCGACTGTCCACCTCTCCCGCCGCAGACGTGGAGCCCAAGCTCCTTGGCGCGCGGCTTCAAGCCCCTCTTCAACGAACCGAGGACGCTGGTGGTAATGCCGGAGGAATGCCAGTCCATGCCCATCACTGAGCCAAATGACTGAAACCAGAATGGGTGGGCGAGCCTTCGCAGGAATTCATCCCGCCCGTAATGGTGAATGATCGCTTCTGCAACAAGCACGCCGAGCTTCGTCATCCGCTCCCCCAGCCAATGGGGAACTCGCCCGCCATGAAGCGGCAAATCGGCACTACCTGATCGTCTGGACATGGCTTGCATTCTAGAGATTAAACGCGGCGATACAACTGGTCTTGCTGATAAGACGGCAAGGGCATCACAGACGTTGCCCCGACAACAGGTGGGACGGACGGTTTCGACTGAAGCGTTGCGACCGTCTCCGTCCTGCCCTACCTATCGCCTATGATCGTGTTCCTCGACTTCGAAGCCTCCTCACTTGGCAAGCAGAGCTACCCCATCGAAGTCGCCTGGGTCTTTGAAGACGGGCGCTCGCAGTCTTTCCTGATAAAACCCAAGTCCGGCTGGGTGGACTGGTCCGCGGATGCGGAAAAGATCCATGGCATCTCTCGCGATCTCCTGCAGGAGAAAGGAAGCGACATCGAACTCGTCGTCGGGGAAATGCTGTCGCAGCTTTCAGGAAACGAGCTTTATGCGAGCTCGCCTTCGTGGGACGGCAAGTGGCTAAGCATGCTGCTTCGGGGCGCAGGGATGCCCCGTCATGCCTTGCGATTGAGGAAATCCGACGATCTCTTCATCGAGGAGGCGTCGGCTATCCTCCAGACGGGTCGCGCTGGGTTCGATGCTGCGGGTCTGGTGGGCGATGTCATCGAACGATCGGAGCCAGATAACCCTGCTCATCGCGCCCTTCCCGACGCTCTCGTCGAGTTGACGCGGCTCGGCCTTGTCCGGGACGCAGCCAGAAAGATCGCCGGATGACAGCTAGTTTCCCACGCATCCTTGTCGAACAGAGCATGTGACCGACCGCTGACTTGTGATCATCCAGTCTGTTGCGTGAATTATACCACCATCAACAATGGATGCCTGCCCAACTCGCAGCGGCCGAAGGGCTGCTTTCATAGGAGTTAAATGTCCCTTTGTAGTTGCGTTCCAATAGGTATCTTCATCTATATTTTTCATCATCTTGCGCGGCAAGGGCCGGCTGAAATGGATCACTGGCCCGAAATCGCCTAGACGAGATGAGCGCTAGCGCCAGCACGAACGTGGTCGCCCATTCCACAACCTGGCCACCGCGGCAGGGAGTCGTGCGAATTTTTTAAATTGCCTCGGCCTATGACATTACCTGACAGACGCAATCTCTTGGCCAGCCGGCGGAATACAGACCCGGCGAACACCCTGATAGGGTTGGTACGTATTGTCTGAAGTCCGGTAGGACTTGTAACGGGCCGCACACCAAGTCGTCACGGAAGAATTGACCGTCACATCGCCTCCTGCTTCGGCCACCTCGCCGCTTACGCGTTGCGGGGTTTGGAACGGCGACATGCAGGCCTTCGTCTCCCCGCTGAAGGCTTGGTAGGTGTTGGTGGTCTTGTTGTACGACCGATACCGCGAACTGCACCACGTCAGGTGCTCTGCCGAGAGGGTCAATTTCTCCGGTCCGGACTTCGAGTTGGGTGCCGGCACGACAGCGGCGACACTGACCTTTGGCGCGTCGGTAACATAGCTCGAATAGAGAGCCGGAATCCGGTCGTAGTTTTGTTTGGCAACATCAATGCGCACCGGCGTGCTTGTCCATAGATTAGTCGAAGATGCCGTCTCCAGCCTATGCTGCTCCGGCTCCGCCATGACCGCTTGTGTGAGTGACAATAAAGCGATGCACAGCCCAATGGAACTCGCGATTCCAAACGTCAATGAAGTGGCGGTCTTCATTTCGCATTCTCCTGGTTACGAGGGGAGCGGAGGACGCGGCGGGCTGCCGCGTCCTGAGGTTGATCAGTTAATGACCTGGATCACCTTGCGGGAGGACGGCTCGACGATGACACGCTCGTCGTTCACGATCGCATAGGAGTATTTTGGGTTCTCAGGAACGGGTGTCACGACCACAGTCTCGGGCAGCGGATCACCGACGACGATCTTCTCCCTGACCACAACGCGGGCTGTCGGCGCCGGAGCTTCACGCACATAGGTTACCACCTTCTGCGGCGGCGGATCGAGCACGGTTCCAACGACGGCCCCAGCGACACCGCCGACAGCTGCTCCGACGGGACCCCCGACGATCGCACCTGTAACCGCACCACCGGCAGCGCCGTTGACGGTGGATGACTGGGCGAAGGCGACGCCCGACGTGAGGGCGGCCGATACGGCAGCACTGACGATGACCTTATGAAACATTTTGAACCTCCTTCTTCTTTCGCGGTCCAGTTGATCGCGGCAGAAGAACGAGCGACCCGGGAAGCTGTTCCATGGTTGGGACTTTGGTCCAGGGTCGGAACAGTCTAGGTATATCCTCGTTCAGCAGCCACCTGTGCTAAGCCGATCCAGAGGATCGCCTATTCGAACACGTGAACAACCCGATCTCGCTCTTGGACGTCGTCGTGAACGGCCGCGCCATTCTGAGCTTCCTGGCCCTGCGCTGAGTTTTCACGGCCGCTTGCATCCGGCAAAGCCGTCGATCGACCCGTGCGGCGCAGACAATTGCCGCGCAAAGAACAGGGCCTGCACACCTGCATCCTTTTGGCCATAGCAACGTTATCCACGACAAGAGGACCATGGAGTGCAGTGGGTGTCATCGAGATCGTTGCTCAACGCGAGTTCCGGTAGGAGGCTATTCCTTATTGTGTCACTGGCCGTTGCTGGCTGGATCGCAATTCGGGGGAATGAGGTTTCTGAAACGTCCGCGGCATCAGCAGATGATAACGATCATCGAGGTCGAGACGCTTCGGTGCCAGAAAAAATCCCCGTGAGAGGCCTTCGCGACGTGTTCTGGCGCGTGGTTCATGAGGTCATTGAAGATCGTGTGACGCTCATTGCAGCTGGCGTGACATTCTATCTTCTTCTTGCATTATTTCCAGCACTTGCCGCTCTTGTGGCAATTTATGGGCTCATTGCGGATCCGGCCACCATGGCCGAATACCTTCGTGAACTCTCCGGCTTACTTCCCCCAGGGGCGTTCGACCTGATCGCTGACAGGATCACGAGACTTGTGGAGGCGCGAAGCTCGACGCTTGGGCTGACATTCTTCGTTGGGCTGGCTGTCGCCATCTGGAGCAGTCACGGCGCGACACTTGCGGTCTTTGATGCGATGAATGTCGCTTATGAGGAGACCGAGAAGCGCAGTTTCATTCGCCGGAACGTGCTTGCTCTTGGTTTCACGCTTTGCTCGATGCTGTTTGGCGCAATGATGATCGGATTGGTCGCGCTTATGCCTGTTCTGCTCTCTTATCTATGGCTGGACCAATTCAAGGAGAACCTCGCCCTCATGCTGCGATGGCCTTTCCTTCTCTTCGTGACGACGGCGGCGGCGACTGCTGTCTATCGTTTTGGCCCAAGCCGAGAACCAGCGAAGCTGCGATGGCTGACCTGGGGCGCGGCCCTTGTCACCATCCTCTGGTGCGCGATGTCACTCGGCTTCTCATTCTATCTCGATCATTTTGCCAACTATGATGCCACCTACGGCACCTTGGGTGCCCTGATCGGTCTGTTGATGTGGGCGTGGCTTTCGATCGTCATTCTGATCGTGGGCGGTGAACTTAATGCCGAACTCGAGCATCAGACAGCCAAAGACACGACCACGGGACAACCGCTTCCCATGGGCCTTCGGGGCGCATATGTGGCCGACACCCTCGGTGAGACCGCAGACTAGAGCACGTGCTGCCATCCCGTGACACAGCCAGAACGCGGCTACGCAGATCATCGCGAAGGCTTGGGTCATATCGCCTCCCACCTAGTCACCAGTCGCGGCGATAGAACCAGAATTCGCCAGCAAGGGGAATACTCGACGCGATTCCACGTCCAACGGACACTCTAGCATTCGTGCCGCCGCGCCATTCGACCGTGCTTCGAATGAAGCCTTTAAGACCTGGCATTGCGGCCATCTGCAATCATACTACTCTCGCACAAAGCAGGAGCTATTTCAGGACGATGCCCTTGCGGGATAGTCCGTCCTTGAGCCGATCGATGACATCGTATCGTGTTTCCGACCATTGGCTTGTTCGTGCCCAATACTGAACGGTCAGAACTGTCTTATCGGCGGTAAGATCGTTGGAAAACACGCGCGGGGCCGGTTGTTTCTGCACTCTTTCGTCGGATGTGACGATCGTAAGGATTTCAGTCTTTACCGGATTGGCGTCGATATCGTTGCCAATCGCAACTGATAGCTCCTGCCGACGGCTGGATTCTCTACTGTGGTTGGTGATGGGCGTGTTCCATAGGGTTGAATTGGGAGCCATCAGGTAGAGGCCGTCTGCTGTCTTCATTTCGGTGGCGAAGAGACCGATCTCGACGATAAACCCCTTCACGCTGCCCGTTTCGATATATTCTCCAACGCGCAGAGGGCGCAGTACCAGCAACATAATGCCGGCAGCAATATTCTGCAATGTTCCTTGCAAGGCCAATCCGATGGCCAAGCCGGCGGCTCCCAGGGCAGCAATGATTGAAGCAGTCTGAACACCGAACTGTCCAAGAACCATCACGAATACGAGCACTAGCAGGCCGTAGTGCAGGACATTTTCAAAAAAGCGGGCCAACGTTTCGTCGATACCGTGAAGCCTGGAAATTCCCCGATAGGCCCAGCGACTGATTACTCCGGACAGGACCCATCCTGCGACAAGCAGAAGCAAGGCGCCGACGAATGAGAAGCCATACTGGACCGCAAGTGCCGTTATCTGCGCAAATGCCGTTCGCGTTGCCACGATCACATCTGTTGCTGATGTATCCATCACTAATTCCCTTGTTGTCGACGTCAGATATAAACCTGTCAGAACGACTGGGGTTCCCCTCATAGCGCGGGTCCAACGCGGCGAGAGCGGGGGACATGGTTGCGGACCCCTTTCCCGAAGAGGATCTGAAAGTAGTTCACGATGCGACCCGTCGCTCTGCACCCTCGCGACGCAACACGCTATTCAATTCGCACGAAACTAGCCCTACAATAGCCTGGAATTCTCCCGGCGTGTTAGCCGAGGCGATCCCCTTCGCCTGCGCAGAAACATATCTTTTTCCAGCAATGCATCATTCCAATGTCAGATGTTCGCGCCATGCGCGTTCGCCTTCTGCGATTAACAAAGTTAAATGACGTGACGCCCGGCCACGGCTATTGTTCTCGCTAGTTGTGGGCGGCCGCGCTCTTCGGTCCTGTTTGAAGAGGTGAAGCATGGAACAGCAACGCGAAAGATCAAAGAAGGCTGAGAGGGACAGGCGCCTGGAACAAACGAGCCGCATCGCCATTGAAATGATCGAGCGCGATCTCAAGAACAGGCGAGAGAAAACGGAACGCTTGCGTCAGGCGCGCCTGGCTGTCGAAACCGAAGGTGACAAGCACGATCAAGCTACCTGACACACAGGGAATAGGAGCGGCGTGAATTCCTAGCCAATCACCCTTCTTCCGCGCGGAACAAATTCGATCGCCACTCGTTCGTTCGTCCGAATGAGGTGAACATGATTGACGGCAGTCTCTGGAATAAGCCGGTTCTGATTGTGATTGGGACCACAAGACATATGGTTAGGAACACGCGGGAAGCAGCCTGGCTTCTTGCAGACGAGTGGCCGGTGGTTAGCGGCAAGCCATTCACCGGTGCCTTGCGAGCATGTGCAGCGGCAATAGAAGGAAAGACCTCGGCTTCACTTGCGCGACTGGCCTTTGTTGCCGCCGCACGGCATGCCAACCTCCGCGTCGAACCATAGTTCGCCAAGGGTGGAAGAAGGCCGCGCGCCGGCCAACGTTAGGGAGAGATTTCGCGGGGTAGTTGGAGCTGAACTCCTCCCGGTCACGCTGGCAGGAGAGTACCTGTATCAGCGCTTCGCCTTTCTATCGTGGAGGTAACTGGCCGGCGGAAGGCGGTCAAGCATCACAGGCGGTGTCTGGGGAGGGAGACCGTGAGTTGCTGGCCGCTTGCGGCAAGACGTTGGAGAAGCTCGACGTAACCGTTCACGAGCGGTCGCCGCTCGTCCGCAATAGCATCCTGGCAGAGACGTGTTAAATCCAAGCTTGCGCAAAGGCTGTCGCCTTCGTACGTGCTGGGAAAGAGTTTCCGAAGGGAGCGATTTGCCAAGCCTACGGGCTAGTGACTGTCGTACAACTCAGGTGGTGCGCTTTCGTCCGCGCTCTCCGGAAAGAGCTGCCGACGGATTCGTCGCAGCTCGTCGGCCTTGCTTGTCTGGCGGCCCAAGACCTGGGATGTCACATCAATGAAGGGCTGGCCGTCCGACGGAGCCACCCGAACCTTCCCACCGTGAGTTAGAAAGTCGCAAAATGCTTCGACCGAGCGAATGCGCGTCGTCAGTTCGACGTAGCGGTCGTCACTTCCATTCAACATCGCGTTCTCCTTGCAGAGTAGTTTCCATTCATTTCGGAAAAGTTCGGCGGCATCATGGCGGTGCCTGCTGTCTTAGGCAGGAAGCGGGGTGGTCAAGGACTAAAACTGAAAACATTTTTCCGGTACGTGACTTCACTTTATCACGCCGGCTCATCCGCTTGGGTCGTAGACCGTTCAATGGCTGCCCGTTATCATCGACGGTCCCCCCCGCGATACCGCGAACCAGGATGCTTGGATCCGGCTCGCCTGTCTGCCCAAGCTCCCCAGTAACCGAAGGACTGACTATCGGTTTTGGATCGTCATCGGGGCGTTGTTAGGCTTGGAGGCCGACCTATCTCCAAGCGAGGAAAGCCCCGCTGAAACGGGGCTCAGCTCGATGTCGACCTCTTACTACAGACGGGTAACTCCATACCTGGCCTGTTCCGCAGCGATTTGGTCGTCGGTATAGGGGGCGGCCCCTTCATCAAATCTCGTCCAACCTTGCTGGGTATAGCTTGCCCGGCGATCGACCATATTCACACGAGCCGATCTGTTGAGAATTGCCTCGACTTTCGCAACGCGCGTTTCATCAACGCGGACCGCCACGACCGACCCACCGCGACGCACACCTTCCGCGAAGAAGTTTGCATCCTCTTCCGAAACGCCGGATTCGACCATCGCACCGACGATGCCGCCAACGGCTCCCCCAGCGACGGCGCCAGCAACAGCTCCGACAGCTGCAGCGGCAAGCCAGCCGGCGGCAACAACGGGACCTACGCCTGGGATAGCAAGCAGTCCGAGCCCCGTGAGCACGCCGCCCGCTCCGCCGGCCACGGCGCCAACTCCCGCACCTGTTCCCGCCCCCTCGGCGGCATAACTCCCCTGCCCTTCGACGTCGACGCCGTTGGATTTATTGGTGACGATGCTTATGTTGTCAGAGGGTATGCCGGCATCTTCCAACGCCCGTACAGCCGCTTTGGCATCATCGTAGCTATCATAAAGCTCAGTGATCGTTCTCATCTTGCGTATCCTCGTATTTATCGCGCTACTTGGCCATCGTCACATTGCCCTGGAAATCCAGGGAGACATCTACCTTCTTGCCGTCCTTTGTTGCGGTGGCACGCCAGACCCCTTGATCATCGAGTTTCAAGCCGGTGACTTGCATATAACCGGCTTCCTCGATGTGGGACTTGGCCTGGGATTCTGTGAAGCTGTTTTTGCCTGCGACCGGAGCTCCGGGATTATGTTCGGTGTTGACCGCCGGTGTCGTTTGCGAAGTCGTAGGGGTCTGGCTCTGAGCTAAGGCGCCAGACGCCGCTACAAGCAAGCCGGCGGAGAAAAAAGCAATCTTCTTCATTGGTGTTTCCTTCTGTTTTGGTGAAGCGGAAACCCACAGATATGTTCGTTGTTCCAATGATTTATCTGGCGATATCATCTTTGCCGCAATCGTGGGCGCATCAGACTTTGCGCACCTGGGACCTCGGCTCGCCAAAGATCGGAAATTGCCCTATCCAAGAGGAAGCAAGGCTCCGGGCCAAATGACGGATCAGACAGATAGGGGCGCCGCGGGGCGACCGCGGCACGGGTGGCCGCATCGAAAATGCACGCGACAACGGTTGAAAAGGGAGGCCACCGACAGACGGGCATTCCCACTATCATTGAATTCGTCCTGCCGGAGCCGCCATCCGACGCCCACTCAAGGCAATCAATCAAGGGCTAAAAACAGCGCAACGGTTCGGCATGGCAATATGCCCTCCACGCTATGCTTGGGGTAGATTTGTTCTCCTACGGGCCGATCGCAGATGACGTCCACTTCGGAGAGATTCGCGCGGAGCCTGATCGCGCCTCGCCCGAATGTCCAATCTACGAAAACGCACTCGGGCGGCGCGTCGACTGTAGTTCCAGCGTAGCCTTTTGTGTGGTGGATGAAGGGAACAAGTTCTCTACGCCGAAAATGGATCAGTTCGCTTAACCACTGCCTCCATTCGCGCGCCTCATCTCCGCTCGCATCGTTCCAGTCAATCCGGCTTTGTTCGAACGTGACCTTGGCTAGGGGATCGGGCAGGTCTTCATCGGTAAACCCGTCTGGAATGCCGCCGAAATTCGCGGCTTCCCGGGACCGACCTTCCTTGACCAGTCGAGCGATATCACCGTCATAATCCGCGAAGAAGTGGAACGGTTTCGGGCTGAGGTGGTCGTCTCCCATGAAGAGGAGCGGAATTTGCGGAGACAACAGCAATATCTCCGTCAGCAGCGCCAAGGACCACTTGTCGACCATGGTATTGAGCCGGTTTCCAAGGGCACGGTTCCCGACCTGGTCGTGATTTTGTAGAAAGTGTACGAATGCGTTCGGAGACACGGCCGCTGAGGGCGTCGTCTGGTCGGAGAGCAAAGAGCCACGCTGTTCGAGATAGCCTGTCGCCAGGGCCTTCTGAAGCTTTTCCCACGCTCGGTCCTTAAACGGCGCATAGTGGCCCTTGTCCTCACCGGTCGCAATAACGTGAATGACGTGGTGAAAATCGTCGTTCCAATCAGCCGTATAAAGACGCGTCCCGTCGTTCCGGTCCGCGATGAGTTCGGCGGCATTGGCGGGGTTCTCCGTCGTGAGATGAATGTGGCGTGCGGTCGCTTTAGCGTGCTCGCGAACGATATCTGAGATTTCAGCAAGAATGTGAGTTTCGCTGCTGTCGTCAATCTGGTCGATCGCGTCGAACCGAAGTCCGTCGAAGCGAAATTCGGTGAGCCAGTAGAGTACGTTGTCAAGGAAGTAGCGGCGCACAGGCTTGGCCTCGAACGCGATCCTGCTTCCCCAGGGTGTCGGTCGGTCGTCATGGAAGAACTCCGGCGCATAGTGGGGAAGAAAATTCCCCTGGGGGCCGAAGTGGTTGTAGACGACGTCCAGGAACACCATAAGACCGTAACCGTGAGCAGCGTCGATGAATGCCTTGAGGTCGTCCGGTTCACCGTAGCTATGATGGGGCGCGTATTGGAGGACACCATCATATCCCCACCCGCGCGCTCCTGGAAACTGGGCCACCGGCATGAGCTCGATCGCGGTTACCCCAAGATCGGCCAGATCTTCCAGACGACCGGCGGCCGCGCGGAACGTGCCCTGTTCGGTGAAGGTACCAACATGGATCTCATAGATGATTGCCTCGGCCCAGGGGCGACCAGCCCAAGAGCTGTTTGTCCAGCGATAGGAGGTCGGATCTGTTAGAACTGAAAGCCCCTCAACGCGTCGGCCCTGTTTGCGCGATGCCGGATCTGGCACAACGAGACCGTCGGAAAGACTGAACCCGTACAACTGCCCTGGCCTCAAATTCTCAATGGTCGCTTCAAACCAACCGCCTTCACCCCGCTCCATGTCGACCCCGACATTCCCCAGTCGCAAAACCATGGTGGTTCGGGCAGGCGCCCAGATCCTGAAGGTGGTGGACCCATCATCACGCGTGACTGGTCCCCATGGCAGATCCTTGCTCACGTGGTTTCCCTTCAATTGTCAGCGAAGCAGCCCTTGGCCGCCATCAACCCAGATGGGACACCCTGTGACATGTTTGGCCTCTGATGAGACCAGGAAGGCAATCACAGCGGCCACGTCTTCGCTTTTGCCCGGTGCGCCGTCAGAAATAGGGACTTGACCTTTTGGCCAGATAACGGGAATCGCGGTATCCGCTTGACCCCGCACCGCCGTGTTGTCGTCGATGTTTGTCTCGATCTCGCCTGGGCACACAGCATTGATCCTGATGTGGTGGCGCGCCAGTTCCAGGGCGAGTTGCTGCACCATGGCCACCTGGGCCGCCTTGGTGGCGGAATAGGCCGTGGCGCCGGGGGTCGTGAAGGTGCGTGTACCGTTGATGGACGACACCACGACGATTGATCCGCCGCCTCTCTTCTTCAGCGCCGGCACTGTAACATGCAGCGTGAGGTAGGTGCCCTTCAAATTGACCTCGATGGTCTTGTCCCATTCGGCCGGTTGCAAGTCGTCAATCGGCGCCCAGACACCATTGATGCCGGCATTGGCCACAACAGCGTCGAGACGGCCGTATCTTTGAAGCAATTCCTTTACTGCCGTCTGCATTTGGCTTTCGACTGCAACATCCGCGACAAGGGACATCGCCTCTCCGCCCGCCGCCACGATCAGCGCTTCGGTTTCGACATTCTCGCTCTTGGTATGTCCAAGTACGCCGACCGCGTAGCCTTTCGATCCGAGGATCAGCGCCGTCGCCCGACCGATGCCCGATCCGGCGCCGGTGACCAATGCAACAGGGCGAGCACCTACGTTTTCCATTATGTCCGGCATTGAGGCTTCCTGGGTTATTACGGGATTGAGAATTCTTCTCGGTCCAAACGGTGCGGGCGAAGTTTCGTTCCCGCGAGGCGGATCAAAGGCGTACGTTCGGGCACGTCCGGAAAGCGCTGGCAGTGAAGGCTGCCGCCAGGCACGAAAACCGAGTAGGGTTCAGGGCCATTCCAACGGCCATGGCACGATCTAGGCGACCCGAGAAACCTCTGCGAGCAACGGGAGGTGGTCGGACGAGCGGCTAGAGTTCGGGGTTGCGATGACGTCGCAGCGCGTTACGTCAAAGTGCGGCGAAACGAAAATATGGTCGAGGCGTAGCATGGGAAAACGCGACGGAAAGGTCTTCCCCGCCTTTTTCCCGGTTGAGAGCTGGGCGTCGCGAAAACGTTGGCCAAGCGTCCTGTAGGCGAGCGATGAGGGGACCGCGTTGAGGTCGCCACACACGATCGAGGGATGTCCTTGAAACACGCTATTTCCAATCCAGTCATCTCCCAGCAAGGCTTCAATCTGCGCAGCGCGATCAAAGCTTCGCAGCCCAAGATGCGTGTTCAAAACGTTCAGTCTCTCACTGCCAAACTCCACCTGAACCCAGAGCGCTCCGCGCTGCTCGCCCACGGACGGCAAGGGCCCTGCGTTCATCAACGTGGTAGGGAGAGCCGTCATGATCGCGTCGCCGTATTTTTCCTCGACGACGTGAAGCGCTGGATAAAAATGCGCCTCCATTTTGAGGAGCGACGCTATGACATGCGCCTGGTCGATCCCACCTGTCCGCCTGCGCCCGACATCAAGCTCCTGCAGGGCAACAATATCAGCGCCCGTCGCCGCAATCACGTCGGCGATGCGGTGAGGATCTGCCTTTCGATCAGCGCCGACGCAGCTGTGCACATTGTAGGTCAAAACCGAAACGCGACGCGACCCCACAGCGCTTTCCATTTCTTTTATGGTCATGCAGGGGGAACTGGATGCACGGCTGTTTCGTTCCAAAATCGAGGCCAATTGGGCCAACCGGACGGAGGTTGCATGACCGCAAGACGCATTTTGATCAAGCTTATTTTCCTTGGGACGCTCATTCTGGCCGGATACCTGCTGACCAAGGTCTTCCACCAATACTCGATGGCCGACATCATTGCGTCGATCGGTGAGATTCCCGCAGAAAGGCTTTTGAAAAGCGGGGCTTTTGCAGCAGCATCCTATTTATGCCTGACCGGCTTCGATTGGCTGGGCTTGCGATACGCGGGCAAGCCGCTCGCCTACCATCGAGCGGCGATAGCCTCGTTTACCGCATTGTCGATCGGACACAGCTTGGGAATGGCAGCCCTCAGCAGCGGCGCGGTGCGCTACCGGTTTTACAGACGATGGGGACTGAATTCCGAGGAGATCGCAAAAGTCGTCCTTCTATGTGGGGTAACCGTGGGATTGGGGCTGATCGCGCTCTCGGCCATAACCTTGCTCGCAAACCCTGTCGATGCAGGCAAGGCCCTGGGTCTCGATCTGAAAAGTACCTTGCTGCTGGGCCTGGGATGCGCGGCCGTGGCGATCGTCTATTTGATACTGTCGGCAACCGCAAAGAAGCCGCTCACCATCTGGCGCTGGCACTTTCACATGCCGGGCCTGTCTATCGCGATTGCCCAGATGTTTCTGGGGACGCTCAATTTCGTCTTTGTGTCGGCGTGCCTGCATCAACTCATTTCAGCGCACACGCAAGTGAGTTTGCTGAGCGCGACGACCGCATTCGTCCTTGCAAACATAGCGGTGATACTGACCCACGTTCCCGGTGGCCTCGGCATCCTCGAAGCCACGGTGTCACACATTCTCCCGGGCGACGCGTCCGTCGGCGCCTTGGTCGCCTTTCGCGCCATCTACTTTCTGTTGCCGCTTGTCTTCGGCGTGATCGGTCTGACGGTTGCCGAGCTTAGCCTGCGCCGTCGCCCGCCATCAGAAGATCGCGGCGAGGGTCGTTCTGAGGCTCGAAAACATCGGGCGCAAACGGCGTAGGGGATGAAAGGGTATTTTGGGGTCGACAAGGGAAGCGCCCGGCATCGGAGAGATTTCGCCGGCAGCAAGATCAATCGAAAATTCACGCAGGCCACGAGATCCAACGTTGAGAGCGTCCAAGGACGCAATCATGGACCGATGTTTTGAAAGCGTTTGCGCGACCACCCCAGGCGAACTACCGAGATGCTCTGCCAGAAGCTTGTTGCGAAGCGACGCTATAGCTATGCGTTGTGCCTCGTCACGAGCCTCGATCGCCAGATCGCACTCCGTATCGAGGCCTTCCGATCGATTGTTCAGGTTCGACGAGCCAATGCGAACGAACCTGTCATCGATGATGATGACCTTGGAATGAACTGTGATCTCCTGCTCGCCGCCGTTTAAGCCTGAAGTCGCCGCATAATAGACCCGCAGCTTTCCGTGGCGATCCATCCGTTTCAATCGCCGAATGACGCGATCGCGATTACCGCCCATTGTGAGCTTCTCGATGAGGCCATGGGAATTCCTGGTGACCAGGATGACAATTTCGAGGCCATCGGCTTCTTCCAGGCGGCGCGCAATCGCGCGCGCGACGCTGAAGGAAGCAAGATATTGCGTCTCGATATAGATGGATTGGCGCGCTGAGCGAATGGCGTCGCGAGTCAAGCGAATTGCTTCATGACGTCCGCGCTTGCCGAAGATACCAGGTTCCGTCAGTGCAAGCGCAACATCGGCGTCATACAGGTCCGGCGAAATCGAAGGCGGCCAAATCGAGTTGCGTGGGGAATGTTCCACCACTTCACGGGTTGCATGCTTCCATCGGCGACGGGCGACGTCTCCAACGAGGCGCGCCGCCTCGCCCGAGACGACCGCCTGAATGTCGTGGACCGGTCCATAGCGCGATCCATTAGGAGCAACCCTTAAGGAATTGTCAGCCCGGTGATCTGGTTCATCCCAACGGCGTGCCGTGAGGTCTATGCCGCCAAGAAACGC
The DNA here is from genome assembly GCA_900489925.1 of Hyphomicrobiales bacterium. Lineage (GTDB taxonomy): Bacteria > Pseudomonadota > Alphaproteobacteria > Rhizobiales > Rhizobiaceae > Rhizobium. The sequence continues at coordinate 19,368 of UEHQ01000020.1, forward strand.
GATGCTGTCATCGATGGCAACAAGCTTCTGGTGATGGCATCCTCGTATCGGATGTTTGAGGTCAAACCGCAAATCGATCTGGGGATGGATCGATAGCGCATTTTCCCGGAAGAGGCCGAACGATTTTCCCGAGTAGATTGGCCCCATCCCCCACACCAGAATCCTGATTTTTAGGTCTGGTCGCGCCTCGGCGACAGAGATCAGCAGCTCACCCAGTGTTTCGGAGCTCACGCGCGGTCTCAGGCGAATATCCGGGTTGAAGTCCCACCCCACGATCCAGATCGCATGGCGCGCCTCACGCATCGCCGCGTCGACTGCGGAGAAATATGAGGCCCCGTCGACCAGAAATGACGCACGTGCAGCTTGCGCGCTACTCCACGCATTGCGCCCTTCAACGATAATCGAAGGGCCCGACGAGCGCTTGGCGAACCCGACCGGGCGCTTCGGCGCGGCGAGGTGCCCGGCACCGCCCGCATGTTTTTGCTGTTTGCCTATCGCTTGAAACATCGTCATGAACACCGCGCCTCTTTTTTCGTGCGCGAACAACGCGCAATCGGAGTTTCCGTTCCCTTCACAAGCACTTCGCGATGGGAGGAACGTTGCCTTCTTTCAGGCGGCGATAGAAGACTGGTCACAGGTTTCGGCCCAGGTAGAAGATCCGGAGCATTGAGTGCGGGACGGCGGAACCGCCGGTCGTGCATTGGCGTTTACGTGTGCGCGCCGAAAGGGAGGAACGAGACATGCCTATAGAGAAATGGGATCAACCGGTCGAACTGACGTCCGGGGGGCGGGAAAATATCTCTGTTTCAGGCCCGTTTGAGGCGGTGATATGCCTCTCCGACGGGTGGCCCGACATGGCGGCAGCCAGCTTCGTCGCCGCCCGCACAGCCTGCCGCGGAGCGCTCGCCGGGCGGGTCACCGCCGAGGAGGCTCGAAAACGCTTTCTGGCTGCGGTCAGGGATGCGAACCTCATGCCGCACTGACTGCCTATTGCCAGTCGGGTGGAGGTGCGAAAGCAATATCCGGCGCTATCTCGAACAGGCTGTTGACGACCCTTTAGCCCCGCACGGGAAGTGGAGATGGTCCTCCTCCGCTCAAATGCGCACAGTCAGTGGTTCCGTAATTTCGCTGCGGCAACCCCCACGATATTGCCGACACCATCGGAGGGCACAAGTCTTGTCCAAGGCGAGACCTATCGCTCTACCGCGCCCGTGCGGGTCGCTGTCAAGAAAGCCTGTCATGAGTAAGGCTGCCATGTTCGTCAAGCGAGAAGACGTCATTGCGAGCGGTGCGAGATTAGAGTTGAGGGTCATAATCGAGCGCAACGGCCTTGGCGACGAAATCGGGACACGGTGCCATCACCTGCGTAGCTCACGACCAGATCGCGCGACACGTGAAGGGCCTGCCTACGAAGATGTCGGTAAGAAGTTCTTCCCCCAAGCAGCCCAATGTCCGCCTCCAACGGTACTGCGTGATGCGAACGAGGCCCCGCCTCTGCGATTGGCGGCATTGGGCGGAAGAACCTGGACTTGAAGCCCGGCTAGCAGTCCGTCCGATCGCACAGTGCCAAGGGCGTTAGAGCTTTGACGAAACCTGACTTGAACCGTGGAACATCGAGGGACTGCCGGGGTTGTCCAAGGTCGCAATAAAGCGACGTTCCCTAGGAGGATCAATCATGATGAGAATTCTTACCGTGTCCGTTCTGGCTCTCGGGCTAGCGGGTTCAGCAATGGCTCAATCCACGTCGCCGTCGGGCGTAACCACTGACAAGACGCACACCGACAATGGTGGCAGCATGAAGATGAAGAAAATCGACAGTATGAAGACGGATAGCACGACGCGAAACTTCAACCAGGAAAACTGCAAGAGCAGGAAGGGCAAAGGATCCCTGCAAACACAGGGAGGAAACAGCAATACCGTGAACACGGAAAATACCTGCGCTGACAATAATAACTGACCTATCCGGCTTTGTCCGATGGGTCGAGGGAGCGATCGAGGGAGAAAATCGTGTGACCGGTGCCGGATCGAGGGGTTGTGAGCCCCTCGATTGGCAATCATCACCCAATCACCGACCTGGCTACTTTTCCACCCTGTCGAGGAGGATACGCATTTCCGCAAACCGGCGCTTTCTGTCGGCGTCGTCTTCGCTTGCGGAGTAACACGTATTGGCAACACAAAACCGGGACAGGTGGTGGGGCTTGTCGGCCCTGTCGAATTCACATTCGAACGTGTCGGTCATGTCGCTGGGGCCCACACCTTGACGCGTTGAATATGTCATCCGCACGCCTGGGGGTTTGAGTTCGGGAAACGACTGAACCGATCCAACCGCAACCTTGTCAGTCAGAAAAAAATTCTTCACCACGGTCTGGCAGGTCGCCTCTAGCTCGGGCGACTGAGCCAGGACCGCATGGGGAAACGAAATGAGGAAAGCGGCGGCTAGAAGTTTGCGCAATGGTACCTCCAAATTATGGGTGCGAAAATGATACGGACGAATAACAAACGCCTGGGGCGTTTGTTCCGAGCCCCCGGGGTCGCGCGCACCATCCCAGTCTGGACGTCGTCGTCAATCAACAGCCGCAAACGATTTCGTCCGTGATGCTTTTCGACGTGGGACGAGACGCGAGAAAAACGTAGGCCGCTGCAATATCTTTGCAGTGTGCTGACCGCTTCATCGGGTTTTGGCTTACGACCTGTTCGACATCGTAGGCTTCCTTGTCCGAGGGATTGGGCGGCGTCCATGCCTGCCTTGCCACTGCATTCACAGGGATACCTCTCGCCACCAGTTGTTCAGACAAGGTTGGCGTGAAAGCGTGAAGCCTCCCTGGGTCGTCGTCGAATAATCCAGAAGTTCTTTCGAGCCTTCCAGACCAGCTATGCTGTGTTGATGATCGCCGAGCCGTTCTTGAGATGAGGGATGGCAACCTTTGCCCTATAGAAGCATCCGTAGAGATTGGTCTTCAACGTCTTGTCGAATCTCGTCGCTGAGGTCCTCCTATCCTGTGTGTGAATCTGGAAGGAAGCGTTGTTGACGAGATGTCGATGCGGCGGAATTGCGCAATCGTCTTTGTGATGCTGCGGAGAGGTTTGGTGCCGTTCGCTTCATTTTTCTGCATCGTCGTGACAGTTCGCGCGCACATCCGAAAGCGCCCCCGTAGGAGCGCGCCTAGGAGGTGAGAAGCCCTCATGGGTCCTATCGATTGTCTCGATCAGGACCGACGAGAAGGGCAAGGACAGGTGCTGCAGCAGACGCTAACAGTGCGAACGGAACCCGCCTGAGGGCTCCACTGACGACGAAGGTTGCGCCCATGGTTGCAGCAAGCTTCAACCATGGATGGTGCCCAAGTTGCGCATGGGCGCTTGCGTCGGCGCGCCTGGCGACTATGTGCGCAATTCTGGAGGTGCGAGATTGCACGATCGCGATCTGGGTTCGCAGAAGAGCCAGCTCATCGCGAAGATCATTAAGCGCTCGATGATGAACGAAGTTCTGGTCGTCAACGGCGTAGTCGAGCGGAATCGGACTGGCGGGCGGCTCGACGTCCCATCCCGGCTGACCGAACGCGTTCGAAGCTTCGGTTTCATTCGTGAAGCTATCGGAAGGGAATGCGTTTTGCGCCATCTTCATTTCCTTAAAAATTGGGGTGATCCGGACCAGCACAGTTGGATCTGTTCATTCAACGCTCAGGCAGCCAGGAGGTTCATCCTCGTCCGTCGCATCGAGGGAAACCTGCAAGGCGGACATGATCGGGGAAGAAGTCGCTGCGCTGGCCAATGTGCGAAATTTTAGGCTGTTCTGACCGACCTCGCATTTTCGAAGGCCGCGCAGAACTTCCGGCGAGAGTCACGCGTTGGTGGTTCGGCAGCCCGGCAAGATGGCACCGGAGCCATTCCGTTGCACGTAGACGAACCCGATCGATGACGACGAGGCCACCCTCTCATTGCCCCCACACGAGGGAACCAACTGGCTGCGACAGCATTGCACTTGGTGAGTGCGGGTCGTGTCAACCGGACGCGACAGGGATGGTGAACATGGCGGTTTTTCCGGTTTCCCGCCGTGGCCAACGCAACGGCAGTCGAGCGCCCAACCTGTCCGATCTCGCCTCACCCCTTCCTTCAGCTAGCCTGTCGGGCTTCATCTGCGCTTGCTGAGCCAGCGGAATACCCGGATTTCCTCTTCGTCCATCCATTGAAGAAGGCGCTTGCTTCTGGTCCTTGTCGCGAGCACCTCGCCAAGAGTTCCGGCTCTAAAGTCTTCGAATACTGCCGGATGGATGTAGGATGACCGGCATACCGAGCGAGTATTCACGAGCCTTGCGGCAACGAGGTCTATCGCGGTATTGACCTGCCGGGCGATTTCACGCTCCGAAGAAGCGACTTGTGTCGCTGCCAAAGCGTCGACGGCCAGGCATGTTGCTCCCCAGGTTCTGAACTGCCGCGAGCTGACCTCCCCCCCGGCGATCTCTCGGATATAGGCGTTGACGTCCTGGGACCTGACCTCCCGGCAATTTCCGTCATCGCACACGTACTTGAACAGCAGTTGTCCGGGTAGCTCCTGGAGTTTGCGAACGACATGGGCAATGCGCCTGTCGCTATGGATAAGGTTCCATTCCTTGCCTGACTTGCCTTTGAAGCGAAACTTGACGCGGTCGCCTTCGATCTTTACGTGGCGCCCCCTCAAGGTTGTCAGTCCGTACGAGCCGTTTGCGTGAGCGTAGTGCGTGTTGCCAATGCGGATATAGAGGTTGTCGAGCATCCACACGACTGTCGCAAGCGCCTTGGCCATGGTCAGACTGCGAGATCGCAGATCGGCATCCACGCACTCGCGGATGTCGGGCAGGATGCGGGCGAAATCGATCAACCGATCGAATTTCTCGCGGCCTCGTTCCTCGTGCCAATCTGGATGATATCGGTACTGGCGCCGGCCTCGAGCGTCCGTTCCGACAGCCTGGAGGTGGGAACAGGGATTGGAGGAGATCACCACATTCTCGTAGGCGGGCGGTATTGCCAGTGCGTTGAGGCGGGCGATCTCGCCAGCGTCGCATATGCGACGACCGTCTTGCCGGTAATAAAGAAAGCCCCTCCTGCCACGCTTGCGCGTTATTCCTGCCTCGAGCCCGGAGATGTAGACGAGACCGGACGCGGTTTCCGCTTCGCCTTTGAAGGATGCCAGAGCTTGTACACCAATCGCCTGATTCATGACGCGATAACTCGCACGCAACGCAGTAGTTCCCGAAGTCTGGCTTCGTGACGGCGCCGTCGGGTCGAAGACATTAGCGCGGTGCCCCCGAGCACATCTCCCCTCTCACTGAAGTATGAAACACACCATCAAGAAGCGGGCCAAAATTTGTAGCGCAAGCCTTGCTTTGTAACAATTTGCGGCCCAGATTTGTTTGCCTTGGCAACCTCGTGCTATCGATGGGGCGTTTGCGTTTCAACCTGACCTTATGCAACCGAGTTTGCGATTTTGCATTGATGAGAAAGCTTTAGAGTTTGGGCGAGCCGGTTAGAGTTAGCGAGTTGATTGAAAAGCTCGATTGGGCGGCGTCTGCGGTTGGTCCACGCAGTCATTGGACCCGAGGCCTCAAAGCCTGCATCGATCTCATTGTTCCGTCTGCCGCCGAGATCGTCATGTTTTGGGGGCCTGAATTCGTCGCATTCTACAACGACGCCTACGCGCCGACGATCGGAGAAAAACACCCCGCCGCCTTCGGGCGGCCCGCACGGGAGTTTTGGCGCGAATTGTGGAGCGATCTCGAACCGCTTCTCCGTCGCGTGCTGGACGACGGTGAAACGGTGGTTGCCAAGGACAGGCCATTTTACATCGAACGGCACGGCTATCCGGAGACCGTCTACTTCGACATCTCCTATTCTCCCGTCCGCGACGACGATGGCAAGATCGAGGGCGTCTTTTGTATCGTCAACGAGACGACGGAGAGGGTCAGATCCGACAAGGCGCTTCGTCGCAGCCAGGAAAGACTGCAAGCCCTCTTCACACAGACTGCGGCGGGCATCGCTCAATGCGACCTCTCCGGCCGCTTGACTCTGTTTAATGACCGGTACTGCGAGATCGTGGGCTATAGCAGAGAAGCGCTCGAAGGCATGCGGATCGAGGACATTACGTTTGCCGATGACCGCTTGGAAAACGGTCGGCTGTTCGCGCAGCTCGTCGAGACCGGCCGGAGCTTTGACCTCGAGAAACGATATGTCCGCAAAAATGGGGAACTCGTTTGGGTAGCTGATTCAGTATCGGCACTGCGCGATGACGCCGGCAAGATCTACCAGGCGGCGGCCTTCGTGGTCGACATAACTGAGCGAAAACGAGCCCAGGAGGCGCAGCGGCACCTGGCTGCGATCATCGCTTCATCCAACGACGCCATTCTGGGCATCGATCTTGATATGAAAATCACCAGCTGGAACGGTGCGGCAGAGCGCCTTTATGGGTATACGGCGGCTGAAGCAGTCGGACAGTCCGTCCTCATGCTGGTGCCGGAGGATCGACAGGAAGAAGAACCGACTATCCTCAATAGGATAAGGGCCGGATTGCCCGTCGATGCTTATGAAACTCTAACAGGCCGCGGAAA
>UEHQ01000001.1 GCA_900489925.1 Hyphomicrobiales bacterium
GCGTTGGGGTCAGCGGAAAAATTCAAGGAAGTCATCCTTCCCCTCGCTGACAAGCTTGGCGCTGCCGTCGGCGCAAGCCGTGCAGCTGTAGACGCTGGTTACGCGCCTAACGACTGGCAGGTCGGACAAACCGGTAAAGTCGTTGCTCCCGATCTGTACATCGCTTGCGGTATCTCCGGCGCGATCCAACACTTGGCTGGTATGAAAGATTCCAAGGTCATCGTGGCAATCAACAAAGACGAGGACGCGCCTATATTCCAGGTCGCGGACTATGGCCTAGTCGGTGATCTGTTCGAGGTTCTCCCAGAAATCCAAAAAAACCTCTGAGACGCACCGATGCCCGTCGCCAACAAACAGTCAACTGTCAGGAGCGCTGACTTGCTTCTCGTTGGCAGCGACCCAGCACCCCAAAGGATGGGTGGAAGCCGAGCCACGCGCCCCGAGCACCTGCAAGCCGCACTCAACGCAATGTGCACCCTGATGTTATCGTCAGACGTTTCGCTTATGCCGAAGAGGCTTGCCGGTAAGGTTTTCGAGAAGCTCATCCGGCCCGGCCGCTTCACGTCTACTGAGAGCGAACAGCCCAGCCTGGGCGATAATCTGTTCACGCAAGCCCTTCTGCCACTATCTAAGCAAGGAGTACCGTTTGCCGCGTTGTCGAATGCCCTTTCGCATCTCGCCAGCAGCCTGGCCTGGACGCAGAGCCAAAGCGGTCCTTTTGCGAGCAAGGATTTCGAAAATTCCCACGCACACGCGTTGATCGTGGGGCCAGGTGGTGTCGAAGAGCGAAGTGATTTGAGGATCGGGGTGACTGTTCTTGCGCCGTACACTCGGTTCCCGGATCACACCCAATACCAAGCCCGTGCTTTTCTTGCGCTGTCTCCCATGGAGTTCGTCACCGGAAGCGAAAACTGGGTAAAGGTCGGCTTGGGAGGCGTCTCGTATAGTGGCGCTGGCGAAGTCACCGCCGTCAGATGTACGACCAAGCCGCTGTTGGTGCTCTGGTGTAACATTGAGCGCCGGTGATTGAACGAAGGAATGGTAATGATTGATACTTCCGCGCTCGAACGCGAAAGCATGGAATTCGACGTAGTCATCGTTGGTGGTGGACCTGCCGGTTTATCGGCTGCAATCCGGCTCAAGCAGGTCAATCCAGAACTCTCTGTCGTCTTGCTAGAAAAAGGGGCAGAAGTGGGTGCGCATATCCTGTCGGGTGCCGTCGTCGATCCTGTCGGAATCGACCGCCTGCTGCCGGACTGGCGCAGCGAAAGCGACCATCCCTTCAGGACCGAAGTTACTGATGATAAGTTTCTATTCCTGGGTCCTGCGGGATCGGTCAGGCTGCCAAACATCCTGATGCCGCCGTTGATGAACAACCACGGCAACTACATCGTCTCGCTTGGCGATGTCTGTCGCTGGCTGGCGGGCCACGCGGAAGCACTCGGCGTGGAAATCTATCCGGGCTTTGCTGCTACAGAGGTGCTCTACAACGAGGCGGGCGCTGTCATCGGTGTCGCCACCGGCGATATGGGCATCGAGAAGGATGGTCAGCCGGGCCCGAATTTCACGCGCGGCATGGAGCTACTCGGAAAGTATGTGCTTATCGGCGAAGGCGTGCGCGGCTCTCTCGCCAAGCAGCTCATTGCCAAGTTTGACCTGCAGAAGGATCGCGAGCCGCAGAAGTTCGGCATCGGCATCAAGGAACTCTGGCAAATTAAACCCGAGAACCACAAGCATGGTCTTGTGCAGCACTCCTTCGGCTGGCCGCTCGGCATGAAGACGGGTGGCGGCTCGTTCCTGTATCATTTGGAAGACAACCTCGTTGCCGTCGGCTTCGTGGTACACTTGAACTACAAGAACCCGTATCTCTCCGCCTTCGAGGAATTCCAGCGTTTCAAGACGCATCCGGCGATCCGCTCGACCTTCGAAGGCGGCAAGCGGCTTTCCTACGGCGCTCGGGCCATCACAGAGGGTGGCTACCAGTCGGTACCAAAGCTGACATTTCCTGGTGGTGCATTGATTGGCTGCTCCGCTGGTTTGGTCAACGTTCCCCGCATCAAGGGCAGCCACAACGCCGTGCTCTCCGGCATGCTGGCGGCGGACAAGATTGCCGATGCAATTGCCAACGGCCGCGCCAACGACGAGGTCATCGAGATCGAGAACGAATGGCGCGCAAGCGACATTGGCAAGGACCTGAAAAAGGTCCGCAACGTCAAGCCGCTCTGGTCGAAGTTCGGCACGGCTGTCGGCGTGGCTCTTGGCGGACTAGACATGTGGACCAATACGCTGTTCGGCTTCTCCTTCTTCGGCACGCTCAAACACGGCAAGACGGATGCAGACTCGCTGGAACCGGCCTCGCAGCACAAGAAGATCGATTATCCAAAACCTGACGGCGTTCTCACCTTCGACCGCCTGTCCTCGGTATTCCTGTCGAACACCAACCACGAGGAAGATCAGCCGGTGCACCTCCGGGTCAAGGACATGGCGCTGCAGAAGTCGTCTGAACACGACATCTTCGCCGGTCCCTCGACGCGCTACTGTCCCGCAGGCGTCTACGAATGGGTGGAGAAAGACGGGAAGGATATCTACGTGATCAACGCCCAGAACTGCGTTCACTGCAAGACCTGCGATATCAAGGACCCGAACCAGAACATCAACTGGGTTCCGCCCCAAGGCGGCGAAGGGCCGGTTTATACTAAGATGTAGAACTGCGCTTAGGGAGAGGGTCGATGGACTTGTGGTATGACGATCTGGAGGTCGGATTCAGTGTTAAAAGCGAGCCGATCCTCTTAACGAAGGAAGCTATCATTCGCTTTGCGCAGGAATTCGACCCCCAACCGTTTCATCTTGACGAGGCGGCTGCGGTCGGCACGTTCTTTGGCGAGCTGGTGGCAAGTGGCGCTCACTCTTTTTCGCTGACTATGCGGCTGGGCGTAAACGCGGGTGTCTTTAAGGGCAACGCAGTTGCAGGTCTCGGTGTCGACGAGCTGCGTTTCCACAAGCCCGTTCGTCCCGGCAGCTGGCTGCATGGCAAGTTCACGGTTAAGGCGCTTCGGGGCTCGAAAACGAAGCCTGATGTCGGAATCGTGGACTGGCTCGCTGAGACCTTTGACGAGAGCGAAGTTCGTGTCGTCTCAGCCATCGTCAGGAACCTGGTTCTACGCGATCCGCAGCGACTTACCTAAAGTTTTAGAGCAAAAATGCCCTCATTGCCGCTGCAGCGAGGCGCAAGATGTAGGATGGATTCTATGCGAATTGTCATCCTCGGTGCCCACCTAACTGGCATTGGCACCCAAGCCTCAATGCTCGCGAAAACACTGCGCGTTCCGCAGTTCTCACCCGGTGACATACTTCGCGACGCAATTGACAGGCAGACTGCTGCAGGCAAAATAGCTCAGCAGGAGATTAGAGATGGCGCTTTGCTCTGTGATGACACCATCCAGATGGTAGTCATTGAGCGACTCGACGGGCCAGACGGGAAAGACGGATTTATCCTCCACGAGTACCCGGAGACGGTGCGCCAGGCTGTTGCGTTAGATCAGACCCTCAGACAGAAGCGTCTGCGACTGGACGCGGTTGTCGAGCTTACCGGTCTTGAGAAGTTCACTAAGGACTGCTTAGCTGAGCCGACGCCATCGCAGAGTGTCGGTCCGGTAGCAAATTACTACTTGAACCAGCAACGACTGATAGTTGTCGATGCCCTTTCCGACTACAACCCCATCTCTAAGGAAATCTGCAACGCGCTCGCGTTGAACGATATCGTGTAGATAACGCATACGGCAATGGCGCAGCGCATGAGCGCCGCGCCAGATCATTTACGAGCCAACTCCTACCTCAAGGCTACCGAGAGGCTTGCGGATGCTTGGCCCCAGGGGGTCAGCGACTACTGCAGATTTGCCGTCCAGTCGCATCACCAATCTGCTTTCTTTGTCGTACACAGACCATGATGGCAATTCGCCTGCCGTCGGCTTCCCATTCCGCGCGAAGGCGGACCATGAGGCGATGATCCCATCTCTGAGACGGTATCGGCTGTTCTGCGGATCGAGCTTTTGCCGGGCGGCATCGAGGCCGGGCTCGCCCCATATTTGATCGATATCTAGGTGGTCGAACAGAAACGGCAGCTCGGCAGCATGAGTGGCCCACTGGCCGCCTAGGCATGGCTCTTTCCAGCCGAAGCGATACATGTACACCTCTGTTGCGCCGTGCTCGATGCGGCGTTCAGCTTGCTCGATTGCGTCGCGCGTCATCCACAAGTCAGTCGAAACCGCTACAAGCAGGTGATAAGGATCGATGCCAGGATTTTTGCTCTTCGTTGCGTCAATCAGTTCGACAAGCTTTGCGCGACCTTGATCCCTAACCTTTGAGAAGAGCTGCTCCAAATTTTGTTGAACCGCCTTCTCGTCGGCCGGAGCCTTCAACAAGTCTGCCATCAGCAGCGGAAACGTGCCCTCAGCCTCGTTTGTGCCGACCAGAAGCGCTACTTCCTTCGAAATCTCTATCGCCTCGGGCGAGCCCGGTTGAAACGGCAATGTATCTGGATCGAGCACCGGCGAAAAGGCGACGTCCGAAAAGCCGCCGCGAATGTTTCCTTGTGACACCTTCATATAGGTGTCCCAGATTACTTGTGACGGAACGTTTTCCAAGCCCGTTAGGTGCCCTTCTTGGATGCCAATCAAGCTAAGAGCGGCTTTGGCGTCTTTTGTCGCGTCGATTGGGTCGCGCACCCGAAGCTGTGACCCGCTTTGTACAATCGCCCTGTGGAAGAGGCCCTTCGCAGCAGGCATAGCCATCAAACAACTTACTTTGCCGCCACCACCAGACTCTCCAAAAATGGTGACGTTTTCCGAGTCTCCGCCGAACTCGTTGATATTCCTGTTGATCCATCGAAGTGCCTCAACGAGATCGAGCAGGCCAGCGTTAGAGCATCCCTTGTAGTCTTCAGACAGCGCAGCGAGGTGCATGAATCCAAGCATATGAATGCGATGGTTTACCGTGATAGCAACGACATCGCCTCGTTCTGCAAGACGCGCACCATCATACATCGGCGCACCACCGGACCCGTACATGTACGAGCCACCGTGGAAGAACACCATGACGGGCTTTTTGCCTGCAGTCCGAGGGCTCCAGATGTTCAGGACCAGGCAGTCCTCGCTCCCGTTGTTGTCCTCTTTCCATCCGACCCAGTCGGGATTGTTTTGAAAGCATGGATCGCCGAGCGCACTAGCCTCTCGAATTCCGTTCCAGGCCTTCAATGGGATCGGCTTTCGAAAGCGACCTTTCCCAGCTGTCGTTTCGCCGTAGTGCACCCCCTTAAAAATTGTAAGCTTGTCGGTGGCGACACCTCGCAACTTACCTTCTCGGGTTTCGACAATCGGTCCGCTGTCACTGGCCCTGCTCAGCTCAAAGCATGCAGAATTCAGAAGTGCACTTCCGACTCCTGCGGCAGTGCACTTCAGCACATTTCGACGTGAGATGTTTTGAATGCCATATTTGCCGTTCATTTTGTTCCCTCCCGCTCTGATCGAAGAGCACTACGAACTGAACAAACAATCAAATATAAATACTTTCAAGTCAAAAAAGGAGTCTAGACAGTCTGGACTGCGGAAAGTGAATTAGCGACGACACAGCTCAGCTGTCGTCAGCAAACTCCTTGATCGTTTCTCTCTGTGTGATGAGACGAGCGCTGTGCTGGCCGCTGATGGAAATCCACAGCCAACTCCATGCCACCGCAAACCGCCACCGAGTCCCGATCAAAAAATAGATATGTGCGAGACCCCAAATCCACCAAGCGACCCACCCCTTCAGCTTTATCCTCCGGAAATCGATGATCGCGGAGTTGTTGCCGATTGTTGCTAAGCTTCCCTGGTGGACATACCGAAACGTCGGCGGGCTGGCTTTTTGCGCCAAACGGGCCCGCAGAACTCCCGCAACATACGCTCCCTGCTGTTTAGCAGCAGGCGCAATACCGGGAACTGGTTTGCCATCCGGCAGGGAAACTGCCGCTGTGTCGCCAATCACGAACACATTCGGCCAATCCGGAACTGAAAGGTCCTTTTCAACAATCACCCTACCCGCGCGATCCGCCTTCGCAGCAAGCCACCTCGCAGCTGGAGATGCCTTGACGCCAGCTGCCCAGATGATCGTCCTGCACGGGATGAAGCTGTCGCCAACGGTTACGCCCTCGGCAGTGCAATTGGTGACAGGCTGCCCCACCAATACCTCCACGCCGCGCTTCCGCAAACTGTCACGCGCGTAATCGGACAGGGCTTCGTCAAAGCTTGGTAGGATACGTGGTCCCGCTTCAATCAACAGCACACGGGTTTCACGAGTATCAATCCGCCGGAACTCTTGTGGCAGGGTTTTATGTGCAAGTTCAGCGATGATGCCAGCGAGTTCAACGCCAGTGGGTCCAGCTCCGACAATTGCGAATGTCAGGAGCGCTTTGCTTTCGTCTGAAGACCGAGCAGCCTCCGCGCGTTCGAAAGCAAGCAATGTCCGTCGACGGATTGTCGTTGCATCTTCGAGCGTCTTTAGCCCAGGAGCTACCGGCTCCCACTCATCTCTTCCGAAATAGGCATGTGTCGCGCCGGTGGCAAGCACCAGGGTGTCGTAAGAGATGCTTTCGCCATCACTCAAGGAGACTGTACCGCGAGCGGCGTCCACCGCGACAACTTCGCCAAGCAACGTCGTGACTTCAGGTCGATCCCTGTAGAGCGAACGGATTGGCCAAGCGATCTCAGAGGTCGCCAGAACGGTGGTCGCGACCTGGTAGAGTAGCGGTTGAAATAGATGGTGATTGCGCCGGTCAATCAGGGTGATGCGCAACGGTGCCCCCCTGAGATCATTGACCAGTTGCAGACCTGCAAAGCCGCCGCCTACGACCACGAGATGGTGCTCATTCATTTAGGTGTCCCCGGGGTTCGCCGTCTGCTCAGATCGAGTGAGCGACCTGCAAGCTGGCAAGTAGCCTTTCAGCCTCAAGCCGGATTTCCTGTGGCAGGACTAGGGCTTTGCGCGCTTTCAGATCAAAGTAGACCGACTTTATCTCGTTTGACGCGGCAAGCTCGCCAGAGACATCAAACATTTCGTGGACGGTCGTGAGGGACTTTGTGCCAACCTGCCCTACCCGGCTCTCGACGTAAAAAAGGCCGCCTACCTTAAGCTCCCGGGAAAAGGAGACGTTATGCTGGACGTCCGCCCATCCCTCACCCCGTTCCTCCTGCCATTGAGTTCTGTAGCCCAGCGCATGGACGAGGTGCCACATCGCCTGATCGAAAGCGGCCACGTAATACTGCACGTTCATATGGCCCATAGCGTCTGAATGTGCAGGGTAGACAACGCCGGAATACGTTCGCAAAGCTTATCCTCCATGATGTTTCATCGGCTGCCGGATTTGAATCCGCAAACGCCCAGAAAACAGTTCTCGCTGAAATTATACCATCAAATCCAAAAAACATACCCGCTGGACAAATATTTCGATCCTTGGTACCTATTTGTCCAGCCAAGCAGCGAATAATCGCGTTATCTATCAGGAAGGACACCCAAAATGACCGCCGACGTGCGAAAGTCGTGGACCACAAGCGTGAGTGACGTTGAAGAGGCAGATGTCTTCATTCGCGGATACAGCCTGGGGGACCTCATCGGAAACGTGTCTTTCGCTTCAGCGACGTACCTTCTCATCAAGGGAGCACTGCCAACTCCCGGCCAGACAAAGATGATCGACGCCATCCTGTGCTCGGTGCTGGACTATTCCCTCAAGAAGCCAGGAACGGTCGCGGCCCGCTATTGTGTGTCCGGGAACCCTTCCATGGTGGCAGGCCTCGCGACTGCGATGCTTTCCGCTGGTGAGTACACCCTCGCACCTGACAGCGCGGGTGCGTTCATTCGCAGCACGTACGACGCGCATCGCAAACCCGGTGCAAATATCGACGAATGCGCAGAAGCTGCCGTCGATGAAATCCGTTCTAAAAAACTCCGCGTCGGAGGCTTCGGGCATCCAAATTTCAAGTTCTCTGACCCGCGCGCTCAGAAGCTGAAGTCGATTGCAGTTGAAGCTGGTGTGTGGGGAGATGTAGGCGATTGGTACGAGGCGGTTCACCGGGCCTTTATCAAGCGCGTCAACAAGCCAGAGATGCCCATCAACGAAGTTGGCATGATGGCAGCCATTCTGACGGAGATGGCATTCACCCCTGATGAAATGACTGGACTGGCACTCCTGTCGACGTTCCCTGGCGTAGTCGCCCATATCTCTGAGGAGCTGCAGTCAAAGACGCGCATTCGCACTTTGCCAGACGAGATTGTCGAATATCCACGCGAGCGCAAAGAACTGAGCAAGGACCTTGCTGCCGCTGGCTGGTCGGCTTGACATTTATTGGGAGTGCCGTGAACACAGCGCTCCCTAAAACGTGTTAAACCTCGTTGATGCCGCAGAGGGTTTTCGCTTCAGATGCTGGGCCGCGTACGCTCAGGCTAATTGACCGACTGCTCTCAAGTATATTGATCACCCTCGTAGCCAGCAGCCGGTCATAGACACTTCGCTCGGCGTCCTCGCCGACTGAAGAAAGGCCGCCCTTTCTACAACGAGCGGCCTTCGCCTTTCGGCTTGGTCTACTTCACCATACGCGGCTCGCCGACGTCGCCGACCTTCTTGTCGAAGCCAGCAGCTTCTAGGTCCTTGACGATCACGCCGTCTTTATGCTGCTGCTCGATGCTCTTATCCAGGGCCGCTCCTAGAGACTCGTTACCTTTGGTGTAGATAACGCCCGCTTGTGCGGGAAGTATGGACGCCTGAATGCGCTCATCAGGCTTGGAAAGCTTGATCTGGATACCTTTGTAACCGCCTGAGGTCTTCTGAATGTATGCGCCTGAATTGTAGCCGTCTGCTGCGATGTCTATCCGGCCAGCTTCCAGGTCTTGGGCGAGCGCAACCGGCGTGGGGTAAAGCTTCAGCTTATCACCGAGCATCTTCTGCATTTCGCCCACCCACAGATATCCCTGGACCGTGCCGACATTCTTCCCCTCGAAGGAGGCAACCGTATCAGAACCGTCTTTGGAGAAAATGCCCATGGGGTCAAGATAGGTCGGCGCAGACATATTCACGGCCTTCGCACGCTTTTCGGTTCGGTTCCAACTGCCGATTGCCACGTCCGCTTTCCCGCTCACCACAGCCTGAATTGTCGCGGCTGGATCAAGAACCATTGGCACGACTTCCAGGCAGTTTTCTTTCGCGGCCCGGGTGACGATATCGACGTCAATGCCAGAGATTGCACCGCCCGATGTGACGGAAAAGGGCGGGTAGTCGTAGGCAGCCACAATCAGCTCCCCGTCCTGCACAGTCTTCACCTTCGTTGCGCAATCGGCGGAGAACGCCGAGGCGGCCTGTGAGATCAGCGCTAAAGCCGTAAATGCCAGCAAACGTCTCATGTTCATTCCCTCTGTTATGTTTTGTTGAACAAGGTGACAAATGCCCCGGCCTCACCTCCTTGACCGGCTTTCAAGGGTTCCCTACCCTCGAAATTCGTATGCTTGCCTAATCTTGGAGAAGGGCGTCGAGACGCTCCATTGTGTCTACGTACTCAGTGAGCATGTCGTAGACGACTTGCTTTACCGTCTTTGGTTCATTGACCTGCCCGACAACCTGTCCGGCTGCGTAGGTCATCCAGTCTTTCCGGTGTGACCGCTCTGCGCGCCTAAATGGTTCACCCGAAAGAATCGACTGATAGGGAACCTTCAGTGGCTTTGGAGCGTCCTCCGACGCCCAAGCATCTGTGAATTTGCTTTTGATTGCCCGGCAAGGCTTGCCTGTGTAGCCATATGTTATGACTGCATCCGTGGACTTGGCAGCATAGAGAACTTCCCTCATGTCAGGGTTCAGTTCGCTTTCCACGGTTCCAAGCCATACCGTTCCGCACCATACTCCCTCGGCACCAAGGGCAAGCGCCGCAGCCATCTGCCTACCATTACCTACGCCCCCGGCAGCGACGACAGGGATGGGCGAGACCCGATCAACGATCTCCGGCCAAAGCACCATCGAAGCTACGTTGCCAGTATGACCGCCGCCTTCAGTGCCTTGTGCGATGATAAAGTCCATGCCCGCATCGACCTGCTTTTCAGCCTGACGGGACGACCCGACGAGGGCCCCGAACTTGATTCCGGCAGCATGCGCTCTATCAATTACATTCGAAGGCGCTACGCCCAGAGCACTTACGACGAGCTTGATAGGATGGCGCATCGCGACTTCAAATAGAGCATCGCTTTCTGCTTGCGTGAAGCTAAGATTGGCGGCGTATTCCTCATACCATCCATCGACATCTTCCTGCGGAAGCTCCGGCACACCGTCTTTGGACATCAGACCGTTGATGTACTCGACCTGCTCTGGCGGCAGAATCTTTCGCGGGCTTTTGCCTTCGGAAATGTCTGAGGCGGCGGAGGTGAAGATCATGTCGACCCCATAGGGCTTTCCATCGATATGGTCGTCGATCCACTTCATTTCCTGCTCAAGATGTTCCGGCGTCATCCATGCCGCCCCCAGCACGCCAATTCCCCCAGCTCTCGACGTTGCTACGACGACATCTCGACAATGGCTGAACGCAAATATGGGAGCTTCAATCCCGAACATCTCGGTGAGTGCCGTCTTCATAAAACCCTCCAGCCCAAAATATGTACGTTTGAAACTTTTAATTTGACCTTTGGGTATGTCAATGGAAATCTATCCGCCACAACGCCTGCAAAGCCACCTAAGCCGGGCTTGACAAAAGTAGAAAACTCTCCGGTATGTTTTAATTCCTAACGGTCAAAAATCGAGAGCGCGATGACAAAGCGGATCAACTTCATCAATCCCTTCGGCTCCGAGAGCTATGATGCGATCATCGAGAAAACGTTGTCGCACTATGCCGCTGGTGACACCGTCCTGGACGTCACTCATCTTGAGAATTGCCCCCAAGACATCGATTTCTTTTATTCGAAGCACATGATCGAGCAGTCGCTTTACGAGCAAATTATGCGATCCCAAGAGACCGGCTACGACGCTGTCATAGTTGGATGTCTCTACGACCCAGGAGTTCGGGTTGCCCGCGAGCTGGTCGATATCCCTGTAATTGGGCCGCTCGAAGCCTCTTTCCAAATGGCCGCGTACTACGGACACTCGACGATGGTACTCACAGACCACCGAAAAGCTGTTCCGTACATCTACGACCAAGTTCGTCTCAATGGCCAGGGCAACACAGTCCGTGGCGTTGATGCAATCGATTGGTTCGTGAAAGACATGATCAAAGACCGTGCTTCAGTGGCCAGAGATGTCGTCAGGTTGTCGAAAGAGGCCGCACAGAGGTTTGGAGCAGAGACGGTAATCATGGGCTGCACCATCATCGCGGCAATCTATCAGGAGTACCTGATGGAGGGCGGAGAGCCATCTGGGGTGCCGATCATCAACCCTAATCTCATGGCTCTGAAGGTAGCTGAGGGTTTGGCGGACCTTCATCGCCAGGGGGGGTACTTCCTCGCTCGCAGCGGGTTCTACATGCAACCAACCGGCCATTTTAAGGGCGAATTCGAGAATGCTCGGCGCGTCTGGAACGCTTCAAAGCCAATTTTCGAAAGATAGCCGAGAGCTGAGAAACAGCAATCGACCAGAATGTTTAAGGGAGCACCCATGGAACTTAGTTTGAAGGGACGAACGGCTGTCATCACCGGCGGAGAGACCGGAATCGGCGCAGCAATTACGCGAACTCTTGCAACGGCGGGAGCTTCTGTCGTCGTAGGTGGCATTCTCGACGATATCGGTGATGCATTTGCATCCAAGCTTTCCTCAGAAGGGCTGAACGTAGTCTTCCAAAAGACCGATGTTCGCAGTGAAGGTAGCGTCAACGCGCTTGTCGACGGAGCGGTCGAGAAGTTCGGCTCGATTGACGTGATGGTGAACAACGCAGGTGTCTTTGACGGATTTGCCGACTGCTTGGAAACTACGGAAGCTCTTTGGGATCAAATCATCGCCATCAACCTCAAAGGCACGTTCTTCGGTTGCAGGGCCGCTCTTAGACACATGGTCGCAAAGCAATCGGGCCGCATCATCAATACCTCCTCCGTCGGCGGATTGCGGGGCGCTGCTGACGGTGCCTCCTATACCGCGTCGAAGTTCGGGGTAGTGGGTCTCACGCGGCAGATCGCCGTCAGCCATACGCAGTTCGGCATTACTGTGAACGCTATCTGCCCGGGCGTGATCCAGACTGACATCCGGGGTAACTCAGCCGCCATCCTGGGCGCGGACGGCCCCGACATGCAAAAAGGTGTCGGAAGCGATCCGGAGGATTACAAGCGTCTGGTTCCCGCTAAGCGGAAGGGACTCCCGGAAGAAGTTGCCGCGATGGCGTTGTTCCTCGCCACCGATGCGGGAAGCTACGTGTCCGGACAGGCAATAGCCATCGATGGCGGCTGGACGGCGACATAACGCTGCCCCTGCAGCTGAGGAAATGTCGATTGAGGGCCGCTCACTCAACAAACTGGAGAGGTGCGACGGCGGAAAGTCGCTCATCAAAGAAAATGTGGCAACGAAAATGAGAAAAGCTGACGTCGTCGTTATCGGTGGAGGCATCGTGGGGATGTCTACAGCATACTTCCTGCAACAGGCCGGGCTGGCTGTCACTGTCGTTGAAAAGGAGCACCTAGCGTACGGTGCTTCTGGAAGGAACGCGGGATTTATCTGGCTCAGCCTTCGACCGGCCGGAGTGCAGCTCGATCTCGCCCGAGCCGGGCGTGATCTCTATCCGGGAATTGTCGATGACATCGGAAACGATTTCGAATACCGCCAGCATGGCGGCATGATCTATTGCTTCAACGACGGTCAGCTGAAGGTACTAAGCGAACTAGCAGAGGCCCGAAGGGCGGATGGTCTCGATATGGAGTTGGTCGGCTCTCGCGAGGCAGTAGAACTTTGCCCCGTGCTGCCGGAGAACGTAGCTGGCGCAACCTTTTGCCGCGATGACGCGCAAATCTACACCCCGCGATTTGTCGAGGCACTGGGCCGAGCGTTCGTCGCTCGCGGAGGTATCGTCCTCGACAGGACCGAGGTTCTTTCCGTCGCGATTTCGGGCGGAAAGGCAATCGGCGTGGAGACCACTGCCGGACCAGTGTCGGCTGATCAGGTTGTGATTGCGACCGGTGCATGGAGTGCGCCTTTCTTGGAAGGCCTTGATGTGCGCCTTCCCATCAGGCCCATGCGGCTACAGGCAATGTCGACAACGCCGATGGCACTGAAGTTCAAGCCGGTATTGTACGGCCCTCTTGCCCTCAAGCAGTATTCCATGGTTCGGGAACTACCTAGCTACCGGGACGATCTTTTTCGTTCCCCGACCGAAGCATCGCTGACCAACGTGGAGCTGCTTGAGTGCGCAGTGCAGCGCCTCGACGGTACCGTCCTAATGGGCTGCGCCATGGACTATCCCGGGTATCAGCAGACGTCGACCTTGGAAGGTGTCGGCATCACAGCGAAGGTTTTCTCTGAGCACCTCCCTGCTCTTCGGGATCACGAGGTCGAGAAGGCATGGGCCTGCATGCTACCGTCGACGCCCGACAGCATTCCTTACATCGGGGCGCTGGAGGGTGTGGAGGGCATTGTGATTGCTGCCGGTCACGTCTTTGGAAATGCTGCGGGCCCGATCACCGGAAAGCTTGTCATGGAGCTGATCACGGGAAGGACGCCGTCGCTGAACATGGAGCCCTTCAATGTAACGCGGCATGCGGGCATCAGCGTGGACGACCCGGTTCTCTGGTAAAGGATTTCAATAACGAAAACGGCCGCTCCTTTCCGGGGCGCGGCCGCTTTTCTTACCCGGGGCTGAAAGCTCGCCGATTGCTATGCTTTTGAGCTTGAAGCATTTCTTTCCAAAAAATCAATCATGGCGGAGGGGTGTAATGATCCCAGACCTGCGCGTCCTGCGTCGCGTAGTTGCGCAAGAAGGACGTCCAGGAAAGGGCTCGGCATACCTTCACCTCTTGCGGTCTCCTTATAGCCTTCGGCGGCATGGAGCCAGACATCGAGGCTTGCTTGCCACGCAACATCGTCGCCCGAAGCAATTTTTGAAGCAAGATCAGCCAAGCTTGTGTGCAACAGCTGCATTGAAGGGGCAACTGCTTTGCCGATTACATCTTGGCTTATTCCGGATTGCCGGGCACGCAGTATCGACTCTACAAAGCAGAACTGCGCGGTCATATAGAATGCCCCGGGGAAGCAAGCCTCTAGAATGTTTCCGTTTTCGATGGGAAATCCGGCATGAAACGAACTGCCACCCAGTGTCTTAAGCAGGGGCTCGACTTCAAGCCAAAGCTCCTGACGGCCAGCACAGGAGATCACCGTTTCTGGAGAGCCAATCATACTAGGCAAGACCCAGATCGACCCATCAACATAGTCGACGCCCCGCTCCTTTGCCCACGCTGACATCGTTTTGGAATCGTCTGCTGAACCGCTGGTCAGATTGATCAAGACCTTCCCAGCCAGGTCTCCGGTGTCCAGCGCCGAACGTAACGCGTCGTATGATGAGAGGACCGCGATCAGAGTGGTCGACTCTCGCAATACCTCTGCAATGTCCGTGGACGTCGGTATCCCAGCTTGAGCAAGCGGTATTAACCGGGCCGGGCTTCGGTTCCAACCGATGACCTTTTGGTCACGCTTGTGTAGGGTTTGTGCAAGAGCCGACCCCATCAACCCGCAACCTATCACCGCGACGTGTCTATCCCCCCTCATTGGCGACCGATCCTGGCGAAGACCGCAGGCTTGGCGCTGCGAAGGTATCGCGCATAAAAGAACCCGATCACATACGTCGAAGTGATCAGAGCCAGCATGATGTTCGCGAGGCCTTGCGAACCATTGATGAGAGACGCGAAATTATACACGCCAAGGCTGACCATTATCGCCAGAGCTATCGAAGAAAGAGCCGGAGCGACCAGCCCCTGCCAGGCATTGACATCTGCGGCCGGATTGCGCCGGAAGTAAACAAATGCTGAAATGCTGGTGACGGTCATGGCCAGCAGGATGGAGAACGAAGCAAGTCCAGCGAACCATGAGTAAATTTGCTCGGCCGATAACCCGGTCAACACGAGCATCCCCGTCAGCAAAAGGTACACCAAGCTGACGCATACGGATGCTCGGCTTGGGGAGGCATGGCGAGGATGTGCCACCCCCAACACCCGTGGGAACACGCCGTCTACTGAAAGGGAATAGACATAGCGCGTTGTGACATTTTGGATGGAGAGATGGGCGGCGAAGGTGCTGGTGAGCAATAATACGCTGACCAGATCGAACAGGATTTTTCCGCCAAATTCCTTCGCCACATTGAAAAACGCGTTTGACGGGTCCGCCAAGGAGAGTTCGACCGCTTTGGAATTGCCGAGTGCTGTGATCAGAGCCCACGACGTTATCGCGTAGAATATTCCGATAAAGAGTACGACGGCATAAGTCGCTCTTGGGATCGTTCTTTCTGGGTCGCGCGTTTCCTCCCGGTAGATTGCGGTGGCTTCAAAACCACAGAATAGCGCGGCACCGAAGATGAAAGCGATCCCCAGCTGTCCCGAAGTAAATGCATTAAGCGAAAACACCTGGAAGCTCACGCCCTCTCGGCCGCCCGAAGACATCACCAGGAAGTCAAAAAAGAAGACGATTGCCACCTCTGCCACAAGCAGCACGCCAAGGACTTTCGCTGAGATCGCCACATGGAAGTAGGCAAGCGTTCCGACGGCAGCCCAATATATCAAACTGTAGGCCCACCAGTCTAAAGGAAGAGGACCAATCAGGTTCTCAACGAACTGCTTAGTGATTATGCCCGCGAAGCCATAGAAACCGACGCCGATGGATAGATAGGAGCCAAGGATCAGAAACGATGATCCCAGTCCATGCGAGCGCCCGATACCAGCCGTGATGTATGCGTAGAACGCGCCCGGGTTTGGCACAAACCGTGCTTGAGCTGAGTAGCCGACCGAAAACAAGAGGAAGGCAATCATCACGGCGATGAAGGTGAGCGGTGCGCCCAGTCCGTTTCCGTAACCGATGATGTAGGTGATGTAACCGGCGGTGCCTGTCAACGGACCTGCGTAGGCAAGAGTTGCGAGTGCAATATCCAAAGCACCAAGCTCACCCTTGAGGCTCCCGGCAGCAGCATCCTGAGATGCCATCATTGTTTCGGCCATATCGAAGTTCCCTTATCTCACCCATTTTGGGGTCTTTTTTTGAAATCGGATACGGCGGTGCGAATGACCTCCGCTGCATTTGGCGGTTCAATCGGCCGCGTGGCTCTTAACCAGGCCGGAAGTCGCATCCCGCCAGGCTTGGCGAGTCTTCTCAGTGACTGCCTTGAAGTGACTGTCCTTGGGCTGGGCAAAGTAGCCCAGTCGTGACACCTGGTAGTTCCCCTTCTGGTACAGGTTGGCCAAAGACTCGGCGACGCTCAGTGCCATCAAGTTGGGGTTCAGAATCGGAAAAGGAGCTTGGTCGCCGCCTTGGATGAGGTACTTTTGATACGATGCCGCGATGATTGTGCAGTTGAGGATAACGGCTTCTGCGCCGGTACGCGCAATGGATTTTGCCGTTTGCTCAACGACATCGCGGGCCACGGCTGAGGTATCGAGGACCATATCCTTGACGTACCAATCGATGACATCGAGGCCAAGGATGCGGTCAGATGCTCCGTAGAGTTTGACGTTATCCTTCATCTGCGAACCCGCCTTGACGTGATCCGCAACAATCACGGCGTTGCGACCGTAGTAGGAAAGCATGCTGAGGCTTGCTTCGAAAGGTCCGACCACAGGTATATCGACTAGCTCGCGAGCGACCATAACTCCGGGATCGTAGCAGCAGCCCACGATCACAGCATCGTATCCTTGCTCTTCAGACTTTTTGATGGACTCGAAAAGCGCGGCTTCGACCATATGCTTCGGATAGAAATAGTCCATATCGGCCGGACACCCTTCGAGATGTGTTACCTCAAGCGCGGTGTCGCTCATTGCATAGTGCGAGAGCGTCTCGTTTATCAACTCGTCGTAAGCGGTTGTTCCGAAGGGGTTAATGAAATTTATCCGGCGTGGCATGCCAATACTCCTCGTTGACCTGCGTACTAAATTTGACCAATGGGTATTTTAATTAGTCTCTCCAGTCAACACGCTTCGAAGCTCGGAGATGAAGCTTCTTCAGTGGCTCGGTCTCATAGGTCGAAAACGCCGTTCTGGATTGCCTGCACGACAGAAGCGATGATCCTGTCCGCCGAAGCGGGTAGCGTCGCCGCCCTCAGAAACTGATCTTGGATGATGAAACCGTCGATAATCGCGACTAAAGCTCTGGCGATTGCGTCTATGTCCTTCCGCTTCTCCTGCGGGAGGTACGACTTCTCCAACAGATCGCGGTAAACGCTCAGCCATTCCTCGTAGGATTGCTGAGGCAGTTTAAACTGCGTCCTAGTTCGCAAAGCCCAAATGCCCAATTCAAACTCGATGAGCTGATCCGACGGCGTGCTCGCAGCCCAGTGCGCGAAGGCCCTCGCTATTGCACCGGCCGCGTCCGCAACGCCCATTCCCTCCGAGACCTGGCTTGTGACCCACTCTTTACCACTCGCTCCGACGCGGTCCGATACTCCTTCAAATAGCTCCTGTTTATTCGCAAAATAGTAGTGAAGCGTACCCAGTGGCACGTTCGCGTCTGCTGCAATTCGTCGAGTTGTCGCTGCCGCAACTCCGTCTTCTCTGATGACTCTCGCTGCCGCATCCACCAGCTTTTCTACCTGGATGTCGTTTGGCTTCTTCGGCATCTGCACCTCATCGAGCTAGGTTCAATTGGAAACGGCTGGACTCTGCAAATCCCTCAGCTGTCTCATCTGAAGCCAAACTTACTTCGGTTTTCTAGCAGTGAAAAGAAAAACTTGGTCACTTGACCAAATACCGATCTTTCTGCATATTTGACCGATGAGTACGTGTTTTAGACCTCATTCGCGATGAGACCGATCTACTCCATGCGCTCTTGAAACACCCCAACAAACAGCTCAGCGCGAGCCTATGGCTCCAGTTGATGGTGCAAAGAACGGGAACTGAGATGCCTACTTCCGAACGTTATGATTACGTAATCATTGGAGCCGGTTCTGCTGGCAGTGTCCTGGCAAATCGCCTTAGCGCCGACCCGACCGTTAAGGTCTTGGTACTGGAGGCAGGGGGACCGGATCGGAGGTGGGACTTCAGAATCACGATGCCTGCGGCGCTGGTCTATCCACTCAACAGCACGACCTACAACTGGCAGTTCCTAAGTGAGCCGGTACAGGCACTGAACAATCGGCAGATACCGTTCTTTCGCGGTAAAGGTCTTGGCGGCTCATCAACCATCAATGGGATGGTTTATGTACGCGGCAATGCCATGGACTTCGATGGATGGGCGGCCGAGAAGGGCCTTAGCGACTGGGACTACGCCCATTGTTTACCCTACTTCAAGCGCTCAGAAAGCTATTCTGAAGGAGGCAACGACTATCGTGGAGACTCCGGCCCGCTACATGTTGGACGAGGCAAACCCGAGAGCCCCCTGTACGAAATTTTCCTGCAGGCAGCGTACGAGGCTGGCCATGAACACACTCCCGATGTCAACGGCTATCGGCAGGAAGGCTTCGGGTACTTCGACGCGACAATCTATAATGGTGTGCGAGAAAGTGCTTCGAGGGCATACCTTCATCCTGTTATGAAAACACGCGAAAATTTGACAGTTATCACAGGCGCGATGGTCGGTCGGATGAACTTCCTGAACCGGCGGTCGGAGAGCGTCACATACAAGAGTGAAGGCAAAACCTGTACGGCGCTGGTCGAACGGGAAATCATTCTGTGCGCTGGCGCTATACAGTCGCCCCAACTGCTCATGCTCTCAGGAATAGGTCATGCCCACGAACTAAAGAGCGTGGGTGTAGACCCGTTGGTAGATTTGCCCGGCGTAGGAAAGAACCTTGGGGACCATCTGGAGTGGATTGTGTCGTACAAATGTACCAAGCCCCTCTCCTACTACAGCGCAACAAAACCAGTGAAGCAGGCGATGATCGGGGCTCAGTGGCTTACCACGCAGACCGGCCTCGGAGCCTCCAATTTCTTTGAAGCTGGGGGTTTTCTGAAATCTGCGCCTTCAAAGGCTTACGCAGATACACACCTTCACTTTGTCGCCCTTGCGGCGGAATACAGCGGGCGTGTATCAGCCCCGGGACACAGCTTCCAGGTTCACCTCAGCCCCGGCCTACCGGAGAGCCGAGGCTGGCTATCGCTAAAGTCAACAAACCCCGAAGATCATCCGCTCATTCAACCTAACTACCTCTCTGAAGAGCGAGACTGGATTGACGCGAGGGAAGCAATCCGTCGGTCTTTCGAAATCTTGGAGATGCCAACCCTGAAAGAATACCGGGGTGCCCGGATACACCCCGACAAACCGATCAACGACGACATCCTCTTGGACCAGTACATCCGCTCACATGCAGAAACAGGTTATCACTACGCTGGCACCTGCCGGATGGGAGAGACACCCGAATGCGTTGTCGATGGGCAGCTACGGGTTCATGGTATACAGGGGCTGCGAGTGGTGGATGCATCGGTTATGCCTCGCCCGACCAACGGCAACACCAATGCCCCTACCATTATGATTGCGGAGAAAGCAGCGGACTATATTCTCGGCAACGAACAGCTGGCACCGTCGAGCGCACCGGCGTTCAAGGCCGCCTGAGACAAGTAGATACCAAAAAGAAGGCGGTCCCTTACGGGCCGCCTTTCTAGATTTGCATTTTGCATCAGCGCGTCGATCTCAGTCCAGCAGATCAGATTGCCCGCATCAAACCGCCATCAACCTTCAAGCTTTGGCCAGTTATGTAACTGGCGGCATCTGATGCAAGGAAGGCTATGGTTGACGCCACCTCCGCACTTTTTCCGTAACGCCCCATCGGAACGCTCGACCGATATTCCTCCACCTCTGGGAAGCTATCGATCCAACCCGGAAGTACGTTGTTCATACGTATCCCGTGCGGTGCGTAGGTTTCGGCGAAGATTTTCGTGTAGACCGCGAGGCCAGCCCGGAAAACCGCCGATGTCGGAAACATAGCTGTCGGCTCAAAGACCCAGGCGGTCGAGATGTTGACGATGGACCCTGCCTTTTGTTCTTGCATCACGGGCGTTACAAGGCGCACCGCGCGAACAACGTTGAGAAAGTAGGTGTCCATGCCCGACACCCACTCTTCGTCCGTGATGTCATTGATCTGTCCACGAGGGCCATGCCCTGCGCTATTGATCAAGACGTCCACCCGTCCCCATTTAGCAACTGTAGCATCGACAAGCCGCTTCAAGTCGTCATTGTTTTGGTTAGAGCCAGTTACGCCGATCCCACCCAATTCTTTGGCCAAGACTTCGCCCTTGCCAGAAGAAGATAGGATAGAGACCTTATAGCCATCAGCGGCAAGGCGTCTTGCCGCCTCGGCCCCCATGCCGCTGCCGCCCGCAGCAACGATTGCGACTTTATCTACGGACATTATTCGCTGTTCCTGTCTCATGACCCGGAGCTTTTATAAAAGCGGTCGCTTTTATCCGTGGCCGATCATAGATTTGATTTCTAGATACTCGGAGATGGCATGATGGCCGGATTCTCGTCCGTTGCCTGACTGCTTGTATCCTCCGAAGGGCGCTTTTACGTCCCAATCCGGGTAGTTGATAAAGACAGAACCGGCACGCAGCTTTCGAGCTATCCGTCGCGCTTTGGCAGGGTCAGCAGACTGCACGTAAGCGGCGAGACCATATTGAGTATCATTTGCGATCTCGATTGCATCTTCCTCATCCTCATAGGGGATGACGCATAGAACCGGGCCAAATATTTCTTCCTTGGCGATAGCCATATCGTTGTTCACATTTGCGAAAATGGTGGGCCGGACATAGAAGCCCACGTCAAATCCTTCCGGCTTACCAACTCCACCAGCGACGACGGTTGCACCCTCGTCGATCCCTTTCTGGATAAGCCCTTGAATCTTGGAAAACTGCATTTCACTCGCGACCGGACCTAGAACTGTCGCGGCATCGTTAGGATTGCCAATGGTCTGCTCTGCGGCAACCGCCCGCGCAATATTAATTGCCTCATCGTACTGAGTCTTATGGACTAGCATTCGGGTCGGCGCATCACACGATTGTCCGCTGTTTGCGAAACATGCGATCACCCCTTCCCGCACAGCCGTCGCTAGATCGGCATCATCCAGCAAAACGTTCGCTGATTTTCCGCCCAGCTCCTGAGTGACACGCTTGACGGTGTCGGCTGCAGCCTTGGCCACCAGAATGCCCGCCCTCGTGGAACCTGTGAATGAAACCATGTCGATACCGGGATGGGATGAAATCGCTTCACCAACAGTTGGGCCATCACCGTTGATAAGATTGAAGACCCCCGCTGGCAGGCCCGCCTCATCCAAGACTTCGGCAAAAATGGTCGCGTCCAATGGAGCGACTTCACTTGGTTTCAGCACGATTGTGCAGCCAGCGGCGAGCGCCGGTAGAACTTTCACTACGATCTGCAGTATTGGCCAATTCCAAGGCGTGATTAGCCCGACGACCCCAATTGGCTCTTTGGCAATTAACGTCGAGCCGCTGACCTCCTCGAAGCTATACTGACTCAGGATATCTACAATAGCCTCAAGGTGACCGACACAAGTCGCAGTCTGCGCCTCTAGGCTGAACGTAATTGGAGAGCCCATTTCTCGGGTAACAATCGCCGCAATCTCACGCTGACGGCGCTTGAAAATATCCGCCGCCTTCTTGAAGATGGCAATGCGATCTTCGACCGTCGTTTGAGAGTAGCTGTCGAAGGCCCGTCGGGCGGCCTGAACCGCGAGATCGACATCCCCTGCTGTACCCATGGCAATTTGAGCAAATGGCTTTTCCGTCGACGGGTCGATCACGTCGAGGTAATTTTGGGTTGACGGCTCCGTCCATTTGCCGTCGATGAAAAATTTGGCGAAATTGCTCATGTACCTGTTCCTTCCCAAACACTGACGACACCAATTCCAGTCACACAGACAGAAGGTGCCGTTCCGAAAAAACTATTCCGACTATTCGTAGTGGAGCTTGAAAAAACTGTCTAGTGGGTCAGTTTTTTTGTTTTCCGCGTACGCCTGCTTCATTAGCGTTGTTGACTCTCCCACAGGACGTTGGTCCAGTAAGGCGCGTCGAGCGACGCAAGGGATTTACCCAAGATCAAGTCGGCTGCTTTCTCACCGATCATGATAGTGGAGGCATTCAGATTGGCCGAGACTTCAAGAGGCATGATCGAGGCGTCGGCGACTCGAAGTCCCTTTACACCTCTTACCCTTAGCTCTGGGTCCACAACGCTCATCAAATCTCCGCCCATTCTGCACGTTCCGCTCGGATGATACGCTGTCGCGACATGGTTCCTGAGCCAGGTGTCTACCTCAGCGTCTTCTTTGATCCCCGGGCTGGGCGCAATCTCATCGCCCGCGATGTCAATGAAAGCCGTCTGACGTACCAGTTCGCGTGCCAATACCAGCGCCTCGCGAAATACTCTCACGTCGTCAGCTTTCTGAAGGTAATTGAACAACACCGACGGATTCTCGAAAGGGTCCGCCGATCTTAGCGCTACCCTTCCCCTGCTCTCTGCACGCAGCAACGTCATGTGAACTTGGAATGACGGGCCAGGATGTGGGTCAAAACTGTCGTGTTTGAAGGCTAGTCCCAACAACTCAAGCTTGAGGTTTGGATACAGAACACCGGCTCTCGTCCGCAGGTATGCAGCGGCCTCAAACTGGTTGCTTGCGGCCGCACCGGACTTCAGCAGGAACCATTGCAGCCCTGTGATGATTTTTTTTGCTCCTCGCGTGGCACCGTAAAGGCCAACGTCTTTTCGCGCCCAATACTGAATTGTCACATCAGGATGATCTTGAAGGTTCTGACCAACTTGGGTGGCGTCTACGGTTGGAGTAATGCCAAGCGAACGCAGCTGATCCGCATCGCCGATTCCTGAACGCATTAGAATTGCTGGCGAACCGAAAGCACCTGCAGAAACAACGATCTCCTTTCCGGCACGTGCAGTAAGCTCTTTGCCATCCTTGAAGAAAATAACATCCGATGCTCTTCCCCCTTCGACGCCGATCCGGTCCACAGTTACCCCAGAGATAACTTGCAGGTTTTTTCTCGACGTCGCCTGATCAAGATACGCACGCGCAGTGCTCCAACGCCGCCCGCGATGAATAGTTTGTTCATTCGGACCGAAACCCTCCATCTTGTAGCCGTTGGAATCAGGTGTGGCCGGATATCCGGCTTCTTCCCCAGCTTCTAGAAAAGCCCTGTTTAATGGGTCTCGCCTCAGATCAGGCTTGGTGACAATCAAAGGACCATCACCGCCTCGATAGGTGTCGGGTCCAGCGAGGCAGGTTTCAGCTCGCTTAAAGTATGGAAGGACATCCGCGTATCCCCACCCGTGACAACCTGCCTGATTTTTCCAATATTCAAAGTCCAGAGGATGGCCTCTCGTGTAGACCATGCCGTTTATTGATGATGAGCCGCCCAAAATCCGCCCACGAGGATGCGCGATTTGGCGATTGTTCAAAAACGGCTCAGGCTCCGTCAGGAAGTTCCAGTTCCGCGCGTCGGCACCTAGCAGTCGTTCAACAGCCAAAGGCATATCCACCTTCCAGCTGTTGTGGTCCCCGCCCGCTTCTAACAAAACAACGGAATTTGAAGGGTCCTCTGACAGCCGCGACGCCAGGACGCACCCCGCCGAACCAGCTCCGATAACAATAAAATCAGCCTCTATCACCAAATCCATCCCTCCCTGATGCCCTGACCAGCAAGCGCTTTCGGCTGTGGCAGGCTGAGTCCTCCAGCCGCACAAAACCACTTGCGAATTCGACTAATTAGTTCATAATCTGACCCGCCAGTCAAATTAACAGATCATCTGGTCAATAAGATTGAAAACAAATTCAGAGGAGCGAACGTCTTGAAAAATCCAGTTAAAATCACCCGTCGCCAGGCCCTCCTTTCCGCTGCTGCAGGCACGACATTGTTGGCGATGCCGACAATCCTTAAGGCGCAGGAAAAGACGGTGAAGGTTGGTGCCCTTGTGCCGATGACCGGAGACTTGTCTCTCTGGGGACTTCCCGCAAAGAACGGTGCGGAAATCTGGGCGGATCGGTTGAACAAAGCCGGGGGCCTGACGGTCGGTGGGGAGAAGTACAAGGTAGAAGTCGCTTCCTTCGATGGAGCCTACATCGCCGAAAAGACACTTCAGGGGGCTAGGGCATTCCAGGACCAGGATGTGAAGTTCACTATGATCATCGGCGGTGACGATTGGTCTGCGCTTCAGGATTTTTCGAACCGAAACAAGATGCTTACCGCTACCTTGTACGTCTCCGACCTCAACCCGAAGTCCACCTACCTCATCGCTCCTGTTGAAGCTCACCCGTTCTATTTCGGACTCGGCGCTCAATACCTTCGTAAGGTCGAGCCCAACATCAAGAAAGTCTCGCTCTGCGCTCAGGATGATGTGACCGGACGTGTCTCGCTCGCTTACTGGCGTGCTGGCTTCGATGCTCACGACTTCGAAATCGTCAATGACCAGTATTTCGACAATTCGACGACCGACTTCGCTCCGGTGGTAAGCTCCATGCTCGCAGGTAAGCCCGAGGCGGTTTGTATCGACACTACCTACCCCTCTGTCGCACTCCTGCTTGTCGAGCAGCTGTTCACGCAGGGATTCAAAGGCAGAATTCTTCATGCGGGCTTCGAACTCTTGCCCGACATGGTAAAGCGGACGAGCAAGGAATTTATGGAGGGTTCGATTGCGTTTTTCCCGCGCTTTGACGACCCAAGCATTTCCAAGGCTGCCACCGGGATGAACGACGCCGCAGGCTTCTACGGCGACTACAACAAGGCTCACCCTGGAGAGTGGAACAACACCTCGTGGGAGTTCCCGGCCGCCCTGGAGGTCTGGAAGCAAGCCGTGGAGACGGCGGGAACCTTCGATGCCGACGAAGTCCTCAAGAGCATGAAGGCAAACCCGCCGAAGCATATTTTTGGTGAAGCGAAGTGGTGGGGCAAAGACCTGTTCGGCATCGACAACGCACTTCTCGGAAATTGGCCGATTGTCGTTGTGAAGGATGGCAAGGTTGAAATAGCCGAGCTTGGCGATCAGGCTGCGTGGTACGATCAGCATAAAGAGCAGGTCGAGAAGCGGTTCCGTGATGAGGAACTCATGCCCGACCAGAAACGCTAAGACTGACTGGCGGATATCGTTATGCAGTTCCTAATCGAAACACTGCTCAATTCCGCTATGGCGAGCGCGGCATCCGCGCTCGTCGTAGTGGGCCTTGCCCTTATCTTCGGCGTGATGCGGATCGAAAACTTCGCGCATGGCGAACTGTACATGGTCGGAGCCTATTCGACTTGGTACTTTGGCACCAACCTCGGGGCTGGATACGCCGTAGGCCTGGTCGCGGCCGTGGTCATCACAGCGGCTTTGGGAGCCTTTATTGAGTTCTTCCTCTTCAGAAGGTTGAAAGGCAACCCGCTAGGGCCGCTGATCGTCACTATCGGTCTACTACTCGTTCTCCAGACTGCCGCCGCTTGGCTCTTTGGCGTAAACGCGAATTTCTTGGTCGACACCCCCTTCACGGGCGTCGTCAACATCTTTGGTATCAATATGCCTCTCCACAGGCTCTTCGTAATCGGAGCTGCGGTCGTGTTGCTTGCTGGCCTAACCATTTTGCTTCGGACAACGAAGTTCGGGTGGGCGCTCCGAGCAGTTGCGCAAGATAGAGACGCTGCTAGGCTACAAGGCATATCCATTGGGGCCATCTCGCTTCTGGCAATGGCGTTGAGTGCAGCGCTGGCAGGGATCGCTGGAGGGCTGATGGCTCCAATCGTTCGCGTCAGCCCGTACATGGGACAGCCAATCATCATTACCGCGTTCATCGTCATCATCCTTGGCGGGATCGGCTCGATGGAAGGGGCTATCCTAGCTGCGATAATCTACTCAACGTTCTTCACCTTTGTCTCCGCCTATTTTGACAGCACTATCGCTAGTATCGCAGGCCTCTGCCTGATGCTTCTCGTGTTGATCGTGATGCCAAGCGGTCTAATGGGTAAGGCGCAGAAGGTCTAATGCTATGAACGTTAACAATAGAGTTGGCTTCGGCGCTGCGATAATCGCGGTCGTCGCAGCAGCATTGATACCTATGGTATCTGGCGATTATTACGTGTCCTTCTCGACCGAGATTGCGATCATGGTGCTCATGTTGTCGAGTTACCGTATCGTCGTCCTCACAGGAGAGTGGTCCTTTGCACATGTGGTGCTTCAAGGCGTTGGCGCTTATACTGCAGCTATCCTGGTGAAAGATTGGGGTGCGCCCTTCCCTGTTTCCCTAATTGCTGGCGCGTTGGTTGCAGGTGTCGTGGCAGCGATCCTGAGTTTCCCCCTTCTCAAGATGCGCGGATTCTACTTCCTGATGGGGACGTTCGGTGCAGCGGAAGCAATCAGGTTGCTTTGGAGAAAGTTCAAGTATTTTGGGGGTACTCGCGGCTTCTCGGGCATTCCCGCCCCCTATCTGGAAATCGGCGACTTCAAAATTGACTTCGGGCATCCCGCGTCTTTCTTCTACCTTACCCTGTCGATCTGTGTAGTTTGCCTCCTTATCATCTGGAGTATCGAGCGCTCGCGCCTCGGTCAGATATGGCGAACCATCGAGCAGCAGGATGTGCTTGCTCAGTCAGTCGGCATTGATACAAGGCGTTATCGTCGCATTGCCTTCGTCATATCGGCCATGTTTGCGGGCGTGGCTGGCGTGCTCTTGGCATACGCCTTTGGCTCGGTGACACCAAACCGGTTCAACTTGAACTTCGCTCTGTATCTCATGATTTGGGCCATCGTCGGGGGAACCAGATCATTCTATGGCGTGATCATCGGTGGGATTTTGCTAATGGGCTTCGATGAGTCCCTGCGTTTCGCAGATGAGCTTCGCCCGGGCATTTACGGGGTTATCCTGATCCTCGTGATGCTCTTCTGGCCGCAGGGTCTGGAGCGTTTGTTCAGACTTGACAGGTTCTCAGGCACAAAAAGCACTGCCACCCTCCCAACCAATGTCACGACTTCTGGAGGAGACGCACGATGAAGGCTCTGTCTCTTAATGGCGTCACAAAGGCGTTCGGCGGCCTTGTTGCAGTTAACGACGCGACCTTTGCCGTTGAGACCGGCGCTATCCACGGCCTCATCGGACCAAATGGTGCGGGAAAAACTACGTTGTTCAGCCTGATAACCGGGTTCTATCGACCCACGGCCGGACGGGTGGAGCTACATGGCCAGGACGTTACAGCCCTGTCCACGAGCCTGCGAGCGAGGAAGGGACTTGTCCGAACCTTCCAGGGAACGGTTCTGTTTCCTGATCAAAGCGTCGATCAGAACATTGCGAACGGTCTCTTGGCCGCGAGCCAAGGTTCGTTGCGGGACTGGATCATCGAAAGCAGCTCATACAAACATGCGCGCCAAGAAGAAGTCGAAAGGCTCCTCGCATTTTCGCGCCTCACAGATTTAAGGCATGCAGCCGCTCGCGATCTCTCCCACGGTCAGCAACGCGTGCTCGGTATCGCTATAGCCTTGGCGGCTAAGCCGAAAGTTCTTTTACTGGATGAACCCTTTACGGGTATGACGGCCAGCGAAAAGGATCGGCTCGTTGAAATGCTGCAGGACATCCGGCGCGGGGGTACCACCATCGTGTTGGTAGAACATGACATGAGGACCGTCATGCGTCTCTGTGATGTCATCACGGTCTTGAACTTCGGCCGCGTTTTGACTGAGGGAACGCCGGAACAGGTAAGGCGACACCCTGAGGTAATGTCCGCATATTTGGGAACCGCAGCATGATCGAGCTTCGTAACTTGGTGGTTCATTACGGTCGCGTGGCGGCGGTTCACGACGTCTCCATCGCGTTTGGGTCAGGAATTAACTGCATTATCGGCTCAAATGGCGCGGGCAAGAGCACCATCATGCGGTCCATATCTGGCCTCGTGCGCCCAACTTCGGGAAGCATCCTCTTCGAAGGCGAGGCAATTGAAGGCCTCACGCCAAAAGCAATCGTCGAACGGGGCATTGCACATGTCCCTGAAGGACGGCACGTCTTCCCGGAACTCACGGTCGAGGAAAACCTGAAGATCGGTTCATATCTCCGCAAGGACAACGCCGGGATCAAACGGGACTACGACAGTATTTGCAGCGCATTTCCAAGGCTGGCAGAGCGAAGAAAGCAATACGCGAACACCCTCAGCGGCGGCGAGCAGCAGATGCTGGTCATCGGGAGAGCAATTATGGCGGCTCCGAAGCTCATCCTGATGGATGAACCCTCAATGGGCCTGTCACCTGTGATGGTGGCGAAGATGGCAGAGGTCATCAGGGCGGTGAATTCCGAAGGGAAGTCCGTCCTCCTCGTCGAGCAAAATGCCAATGTGGCCTTGGGACTTAGCGACGACGCAGCGGTCTTGGAACAAGGGCGAATTTCACTTCGGGGCAAAGCTGCAGACATGAAGGATGATGAGCATGTCCGAGTTGCCTACATCGGTATTTGATCCTTTATCCTGCGCCATTCTCCTTTGGGGCGAGAGCGTGCAAGTTCTCGCTGGCACCGGTTCACTCGAACGTCTTAGCGCAATAGATGTTGGGTGTTCTCGGACGCTTGAGGAGAAAATTCTCAAAGCGGTTCAGGCACACCTTGCCGCGTCGCTTCGTTTAGAAACCAAGGTTTCGGTCGCGGGAGCGGATCAATGGGCGGACCCCCTCCCCGAATGGGATGCGGTCTCGTCTGCCATAGAGCAGTCGACCGCATCCCTAACGCCCAGATCGCATGCATTCCACATGCGGCTCGCGAGCAAGTACGCTGACTACTACCGAGGTTTTGAACAGAAAGCGCTGGTTCAGTGGGTGACCGCCAGCAAAATGAAAAGCGAGTTTCTGACCGCTATTGCTTTGTCGCGTTTCGGTAATTTTGGGGATGCTGCTTCACTCGCCGGTGATCTATCAGATCGGTGGAGGACAGGCACCCCAATAAGGCTGCCGGGGCTTGTGCAGATCGAACGGGCGGGAAGCGCTTGGGCGGAGATGGCCAGCCAACGAGCGCTGGCGCAGTTGCTTGGCGAGAGGGCAGGCCAGCTAACGGATCGGCTGGCCCCTTATCCAAGCGATGATCCGTCAGTATGGGAGGGGCTTCGTACGCCCGAGCAAATTGTGCGGTTCGGCTTTGCGGCCGCTGTCCTCCCGCCCAAGGTCTTGGTCTAATTTACGGTCGGAAGGCAATTCATAATGGACAAGCGCCCCTTCTTCACCCTTGGCCATTGGGGCCTGCGAGAGGTGGAACCGGGCTCGACTGAAATACGCCCATGGCAAGCTGACAGCGACCCCAATTCTATCGGCCTCGATCAGCTTTCGGTTGACGTTGATCGCCTGAGGGTGCTGCGCCCGTCTATCAGAGAGGGTTGGTTAAAAAACGATCCGGGTGTCGGCACTGCAAATCGCGGTTTGGAAAAATTCGTTGAAGTCCCGTGGGACGAAGCCTTCGAATTGGTTGCTGCCGAACTGAACCGTGTCATTCAACAGCATGGGAACAGCTCGATCTACGGCGGCTCATATGGATGGGGCAGTGCGGGACGGTTTCATCATGCCCAAAGCCAAATTCACCGATTTCTCAATGTCCTTGGTGGCTACGTAAAGTCACGAGACTCCTACAGCTATGGGGCTGGCAGCGTTATCATGCCCCACATCGTCGCTCCCATGGAAAAGCTTCTTTACCAGCATTCTTCCTGGGACACCTTGGCCGAGCACACGCGGCTGTTCGTTGCCTTTGGCGGATTACCTCTGCGCAACACCCAAATGTCAGCAGGCGGCGCGGGCAACCACCGTGTGAGCGATGCTCTGACTAAGATGCATTTGTCAGGCACAAGGTTCGTAAACATCAGTCCGTTGCGAGAGGACATTGAGGGCGATGCCGAGTGGATACCTATCCGGCCTGGCACGGACGTCGCATTGATGCTGGCGCTAGGCAATGCGCTGATCGCCAAGAGGCTTCACGACGAAAACTTTTTACAGCAGTTCTGTACAGGGTCGGACAAGGTTAAGCGTTACCTGCTTGGCGAAGACGATGGCTGTCCCAAAACGCCTCAGTGGGCAGAGGACATAACGGGTATCCCTAGTGACGTGACTGAAAAGCTCGCCATGCAAATGGTCACTTCCCGGACCATGATCAACGCTTCGTGGTCTCTGCAGCGACAAAGCCACGGAGAACAGGCTTACTGGTCGCTGGTTACGTTGGCATCCCTGGTCGGCCAGATCGGCCTTCCGGGCGGCGGTTTTGGCATAGGCTACGGGACTTTAAATTCCATCGGATCGCCCGAGGCCAACATGTCCGGACCAAGATTTCCTCAAGGACGGAACGCGGTGGAGCAGTTTATTCCAGTCGCCCGGATATCCGATATGCTCCTCAACCCGGGCGGGTCTTTTTCCTACGACGGGGCGAGCTATTCCTACCCTGACATCAAGATTGTTTACTGGGCAGGCGGCAACCCATTTCATCATCATCAAGACTTGAAACGTTTGATGAGAGCTTGGCAAAAACCTGAAACCATCATCGTACATGAACAATATTGGACGGCGACGGCGAAGGCTGCTGACATCGTGCTTCCGGCAAGCATATCCTTAGAGCGCGATGATCTCGGCTATGCCTCCCGTGAGGGACAGCTCGTGGCAATGCGGGCAGTACGCCCACCTCTGGCGCAGGCTAAGAGTGACTACGACATATTTTCGGGTATCGCGTCCCGCCTTCATCTGGGCCAGCAGTTTACCGAAGGGAGGAGCCCTGAGGAATGGATCGTCCATATGTACGAAGAATACAGGCAGAGGACCAAATTGGCCGAACTTCCCGATTACCGCCAGTTCTTAAAACTCGGCAGGATCGAGCTTCAGCAGCAATCGGTACCGACCGCCTTACTGTCTGATTTCCGTCGAAAGCCAGAGCGAAGCCCTTTGCCGACGCCGTCTGGAAAGATCGAGCTATTTTCGCAAACAATCGACGACTTTGCACTACGCGACTGCCCTGGCCAGGCAACGTGGCTCGAACCAATTGAATGGCTTAAGTCTCCAAAGGCTGCGAAATTCCCGCTCCACCTGCTGAGCCAAGAACCGCGAAACAGGCTCCACAGCCAGCTTGATCACTCGGCTCACAGTCGGATGGGAAAGATCAAAGACCGTGAACCTATCTTATTAAGCCAAGGAGATGCTCAAGCGCGTGGAATAGCGGACGGGGATATCGTGCGCGTTTTCAACGACCGTGGTGCCTGCCTCGCTTCTGCGCGCATCACGTCTGATCTGATGCACGGCGTGGCCGTCTTGGCTACAGGTGCCTGGTTTGATCCCTTTGAATGGAGTCCCGATACAACGTTGGAAAAACACGGAAATCCGAACGTCCTAACTCTGGATGCCCCTGCGTCCAGCTTGAGTCAAGCAACCGTAGCTCAGACCTGTTTGGTTGAAGTTGAACGTTTCGACGGCGAACTTCCAGCTGTAACGGCTTTCAGCCTTCCGAATTTCGATCAGGAACATACTGAGTAGTATAAATTTTAGATCGATAATTCGTTTTTAACCACCAAGTATCATATTTTGCTTGCTTCCACGCGAGCCGAATCTGTCGATTGCCGCTTCCGGGAGCCAACAACCTAAGGAAGGGCCAGACATGCTTCAGAAATTTCGAAGCTCACTTGCGTTGAGCTTGATCGGCATCACCGGTGGAGCCATCGTGGCTGTACTGTTGGCATCAAACTACGTCATGATCACCCAGACTCGCGAAAGAGTAGCTTCGCTTCTGGTTGAACAGGGAAAATCACAGGCAACAGGCATCGCGAGCAATGTTGCATCTGATTTGGGCCGCGTAACCGGCTCAGCGAAGGCGATGGCCGACGTTATCGCGCGCTCGTTTGAGGCTGGTGAACTGACCCGATCATCTTTGAAAGCGATCCTGCAGGGCGGCGCTGCTAATCCAGTGGTATACAATTCCTGGTTCATGGAGCAAAAGGGCGCATTTGACATCGCTGTCGGCAGTTCCACAGATGCGAAGCTTGGGCTAAATGAGAACGGCATCCTCGCTATGTCGTGGGAGAACCGAGGCAACGTCCAGAACTTCAAGACCTTTGCGGATGAGAACTATTCCGCTGATTGGTACAAGTCTGCAGCAAACGCCATCGACGGTGTAACGACCGATCCATACGTTTATGTGGACGAGAAAACACAGGCACGATACATCGCAACCTCAATTTCATTTCCGGTTCGGTCGAATGGCAAGCTCATCGGTGTTCTTGGGCTGGACGTCTCCATCCAAGCTCTCTCTGAAGAACTTGGCCGGGTCCACCCATTTGGGACGGGCCGTGCTATGCTAGTCTCTCAGTCTGGGAAATGGGTAGTCGGTGGGTCCCCTGATGCGTCCACCAAAGACTATGATCAAAGCGGCGTGGAAGTTTTGAGGACCGCCCTCTCCGACCAAAAGGCCGCCAATATCCCAAACGTTGACGGCCTCTATGATCGTTATGTCCAGCCATTCAAAGTGCCCGGAACCGACACCAGCTGGGTTGCGCTGGTCGACATGCCCTACAGCGCGATAAACGCTCCGATCAAGGCCCAGACCTGGATGATGGTCGTGGGTGGATTTTTGGTCCTTGTGGCTGTTATGGCGGCCCTATACTTGTCGGTGCGATCATTGATCCAGCGTCCGCTCCACGAACTCGTCACGGACGTTCGCGCGCTCAGCGACGGTCGCTATAATCTGGAGATAAAAGGCCAGGAGCGTCAAAATGAGGTTGGCAAGGTCGCAAAGGCCCTTGAGGGCTTCCGTTTTGCACTGGCAGATGCGAAGCGCTTAGAAGCGGAGGCTGATCTCCAGCGAAACGCTGCAGACGCGGAGCGTGGCAAATCTGAATCCGAACGAAGGGCGGCCGTCGAACTACAGCGGCGCATTGTATCGGCGGTGGGTGCGAGCCTGTCGCATCTTTCGACAGGGGACTTGACTCAACGCATTACCGACGATTTCCCAGGAGAATATGCGAAGCTGAAGTCCGACTTCAATGAAGCGGTTGCCACGCTTGAACAGACGATACGCACGATGAACGGCAGTGTAGTCAATATTGGGGCTGGGACCAGCGAGATCAGCAGCAGCGCGAATGACTTGTCCAAGAGGACCGAGCAGCAGGCTGCAAGTTTGGAGCAGACTGCCGCAGCGCTCAATCAGTTGACATCCCAAGTGAGGTCAAGCGCAGATAATGCCCGTGAAGCCGCTCAGAACGTCTCGCTAGCTTGCGACGATGCGAGCAAATCGGGGGAAGTCGTGCGGCGCGCGATTGCCTCCATGCGCGGCATTGAGCAGTCTTCCGATGAAGTCTCCCGGATTATCGGCGTCATCGACGATATCGCGTTCCAGACCAACCTGTTGGCCTTGAATGCGGGGGTCGAAGCCGCACGAGCTGGTGAAGCGGGTAAAGGATTCGCTGTCGTCGCTCAGGAAGTCCGGGAGCTTGCTCAGCGCTCAGCTACCGCAGCCAAGGAAATCAAGTCGCTGATCAACAGCTCGGCATCACAAGTTAAGGAGGGTGTCGACCTTGTTGGCCTTGCTGGTGATGCGCTTAAGAAAATTTCCGATCAGGTCATGGGCATTGACTCTTTGATTAAGCAGATTTCGTCATCTGCAGGCGAGCAGGCCATCGGTCTGAACGAGATCAACGTGGCAATGAACCAGATGGATCAAGTGACGCAGCAAAATGCCGCTATGGTCGAGGAAGCTACCGCTGCAAGCGCCACGTTGAACGAGGAGGCACTGACGCTCCGCGAACTTGTATCTCGGTTCCGGGTTTCGGGGCTGGAGGAAAATCGCAACCAGGTACACCTTACAACAAATGTCAGCGTACCTTACCGTAGGATCGCATTGGTCGCGAACGGTAGGGCTTCCCGTGTTGAAGCGGATTGGCAAGAATTTTGACGCCGATCTTGGTGCCGTCAGCCTTGCTGGCGGCACCTTTCCGCTTGAGGCAAATACAGACTAGTCAACCTACTTCACAAGACGTGGCTCGCCAACGTCGACAATAGATGCATCGAAACCCACCGCTTCGATAGCTTTTGCCAAAGAGCCGTCAGCCTGCTGCTTCTTAATGCTAGCATCCAGAGCTTGACCAAGCGTGTCGTTTCCCTTGGTGTACAGAATGGTCGTTTGCGGAGGCAGCACAGTTGCCCCTACTTTTTCATCCGGTTTCGCCATTTTGATCGCAATCCCCGGATAGGCACCGTTTTTCTTCTGATTGAAGATGCCGCTATTGTAGCCCAGGAAACCAACGTCAAGGCGACCGGCCGCAAGGTCCTGTGCCATCGCGACAGGCGTCGGATATAGCTTCAAGTTCGCACCGAACACCTTCTGAAGGTCTCGAACCCAAAAGAACCCTTGCACAGTTCCCGCGTTGTGACCGACAGCCTCCTCAATGCTCTCGTATCCCGCCTTGGAATAGATACCCATATGGTCGAGATAAGTCGGTGTCGACTGACCGAGAACCTTGCTTCGTGCTTCCGTCCTATTCCAGCTACCAATTGCGACGTCAGCCTTACCGGAAACCACAGCCTGGATCGTAGCTGCGGGGTCCATAACAAGCGGCACGACCTCCAGACAATTGGCCTTCGCCGCACGAGTGACAATCTCTGGATCGATCCCAGAAATCGTGCCGTCAGGTGAAGCGTAGGTGAATGGCGGGTAGTCGTAGGCAGCGACGGTCAACTTGCCTTGATTGACTGTTTTGACTGTTGTCGCGCAGTCGGTGGCAAACGAAAACGAGGCACTCGCAAGCAGCGCGATTGAGGCAAACGACAAGATGCGCGTCATCAGAATATCCCAGGTTGGACTATCGGTTTCGCCAGAAGAAAGACAAAATAACGGATTGTCAAATTAAAATACTGGTCCGTCAGTTTTCCACGACTGAGTTTCTTCATACGCGGTGCCAGGGGCCAGCTCCCTTTTCCGGGTGCAATGAATAGCGCGAAATTCGAAGAAGCGCCCGAACGCTTAAGGTTCACCAGTAACTACGCGTCCATTTATCAGGGTAAAATCTCGGATTGGACGACAGGCAGAGGGGTCAGAAAGCGTTTGAGTTCTTCTTGTTGAGCCACCAGGAAGGGCGCGTCCTTGACCCGTTCGTGAAGGGTCAAAAGTCGCCTTTCCGCTCTCGCCATTATTGTTTCGTAGAGCATCGGGAGGATTGTCACGGAAGTGCCGTGGTTGGTCGCTTCGTTCTCGCCCGGCTCGATCAGGTCACCGAGCACGAAGCCGTTCACCTTAGTGTGGTCACGAAGGGCTCCCCGCTCTCTCAGCTCCTTGACGTACTTCCACACCTGGTTCTTTTCTCGACTGCCCAGCGGAAGGCCGGTCGTTTTGAGGTCGATTATGACCAGTTGATCAACGCCATCTTGCTCAAAGTCACTGTCGTAAGAAGGTCGACCGTAGAAGCCGACACTAGCATCGGGCAGGACCACAAAATCCGGGCGGTTGCGGCTGCCCCTGCCCTTAGCCTCCTTGAAAATCGTCTGGATAACCTTCGTCATCCCAACGTTGGAAG
Organism: Hyphomicrobiales bacterium; assembly: GCA_900489925.1. Taxonomy (GTDB): domain Bacteria; phylum Pseudomonadota; class Alphaproteobacteria; order Rhizobiales; family Rhizobiaceae; genus Rhizobium. The sequence continues at coordinate 35,650 of UEHQ01000001.1, forward strand.
TGAACTCGATTGACTCAAACTGCGGCCCAAACATCCAGAGCCCTCTCTCGAAGAGAGGTTGAAGCTCGTGAACCTCATCAAGGCCGACCTTCTTCGTCTTGATCCGCAGCTCGTTTATAAGCTTAAGCCGGTTTTGAATCTCATCGAGCACAACTTTCGCCATCCCGATGGTCCATTGGCTGAGAAGATCATGAAGATTGTCGTAGTCATTCGGATCACACCGGTGGAGAAGCTCAAGGAGGCCGTATCGCGTCTGAGATTGCTCCAATTTGGTCAAAATACCTGTCAGCTGTGATATCTCGACCTCTCCAAAGTTGGGGCACTTCTCCACGACCTGATCAATAAATGTGGACACGCGCTCCTTGCTGATCGGAGAAAGTCGATTGATGGCATTTCCGTGCGCTTCGATTACCGCAATTTTCGTTTGCTCTCGCTCGCTCCGTCCAAGCTCATGGATCAGTTGGCGGATGTGATCCTGAACCGCCGCTCGTGTCGTCTGCCAGGCTTCATTTTGATCTCTAAATCCCGACCAATCTTCCAAGATAGCGTTCTGGTCATTCAGGAAGTCAGCTTGGACAATAAAAGTGAACCGTTTCGCTTCTGAGCTTCGACCGTCCAGCACTCTGTCGTAATCGCTTCCGCTCCACTTACAGCTGCCAACAGCTCGACCCTGGACCCAGTATGCGATCCCGTGCTGCTTTGTGCTCTTATCCGACTTTTTGGTGTCGATATGCAGTACCTTCGCCTGGCCATATCCAGGGACCGTCAGATCACTTTCGGAGATCAGGTCGGGAATATCGCTAAAGGAGATTGGTCGACTATTGATGCTGACCTTGAAAGCAGGGTTCGCGAGAAATCGACTACCTATGATTTCTCGGGCTCTCTCCTCGCTCACCCTGACATTACGCGGTCTACCGGTTCCCTCGATCCTTGTACCGTGGCCGATAACGCCCTCGGTTCGGAAGGAAAGCTCTTCCAGGACAAGCGGTCGGTTTTCGGTTCGATGGACGCGGCAGACGAACTCTTGGCCGTTTTTGCGAGAGGTAACAGTGTATTCAGACGCGAAACAAAAGCTCGCAAATCGTCCCTTCCCGTTTTGGCCGAAAACGGATCGAGGCGCACCAAATACGTCGGCCGGTGGCTCGATCCTTGAGCCGCCATGGGCCAATCTGTTGTAAGCAAAGGTCCGCCAAATGTGCCTAAACTCATCTCGCGTCATTCCGTGACCGTCATCCTCAATGGCGAAAGAGGTCCCGGTCTTTGCGTCAGGCCACGTTATGTGAACCTCGGTTGCATATGCATCCCAGCAGTTCGCGACAAGTTCTACGATTGCCGTCGAGGGCTCGGTTACGATAGCTCCTGCATAGGTCTCAAGAAAACGTTGATCATATAGAAGATTTTGCTGTTCCAATGACCCCTCCGAACAGATTCGAGTGATGCTAATACAACCTGAGTCTTACGAGCAAGACGTGTAGGACGAATTCGTCGTTGCACGCCGAGGTCTCATTGATGATGACATGAAACTGCCAATGATTAGGAACGCGTCAAGGAGAAGAGGCGACCGATCAGAAGCTGACCCAGCTTGCCAAAATCGCCGCGAATGCTAAGGGCGCGAAGACGGCCTAAATTCCGCGCGGCAGCGGCTTAGATCGGCGTGTGCGAGGCGGCTTTGTCATTCCTAATTGCAGCGGGAAATACTTAAATAACCGGGTAACAGAGCATCACTCTTGACGGCGTACTGCTGTCCGACGCTCTATGCAATTACAACCAATGGATAGCAACCTCATGACCTTTGCATGTGTCGTCTACAATTTTCTGAACACCTGGCAAACCCTTATCGGCTCCATCCTTGCCGTTATCGCGGCCATTGTGACAATCTGGGAAATGCGTCGTCAATCACGAGGTGATGAAACTCGTCATGAAAACGATCTTGCCCGAAAGAAGATGGCGGCTCGTTCGCAGATGCCCGACGCTCTTAGTGAAATGACCGTTTATGTTCGCGCCAGTGCCGCACACTTGGTCGTAGGGGCGGGAAAACCACAACCGCCTATCGCTGCACTCAACACCTTAAAAGCCGTCATTGAGCACATCGACACTAAGGAAGCGGGAAAGACATTTGAGCTGGTGTCCTGGTATCAGGTGCAGCATGCGCGACTTGCGGGCTCGGACCATCCCCATGACGTTGAAGTCAACGATCTGCTTTTTGACGCCGCCCTCCTTCAAGCTCAAATCAACCGGCTGTTTGATTATGCTCGAAATACAAAGGAAGAGCCGCGCCCCGAGGGTCTCACCCGCGAAGATTTGTTGGGAGGTTTGAAAAACGCCCTTACGCTTCAAGTGTGGGCGGCCAGGCACGGAGAATTCGGACCCGTGGAGGTGATTATAAACCGTCGGTACAAACCTGCAGCTCTGACGGAGTAAAAAACAGCGTCTCCCTCGTCTGCTAATTGATTTACTGCAGCGAACTAGACGGCATGGGCTGTAAAGGGAGCCTCGCAGCTGGACGCACCGTTTCGAAGTCAAGTCTTCCAGACGAAAACGCTACTCAGTTCGAATATTGCAATCACGCGACAGATACGATTGTACGGTTGTATCCGAGATGTATAAATCGTCAGCGAGTAAGAGGAGCTTTCATGTCAGATTATGATCAACAACCGTTCGCCGACGCCGATCTTAAGTCAAATCCCCAACCGAGGTGCCCCTGCGTTTTGATCCTCGACGTATCCGGATCAATGAGCGGCCGACCTATCGACGAGCTGAATGAGGGGCTGCGTACTCTTCAAGAAGAAATCCAGAGTGATAGCTTGGCGGCAAAGAGAGTTGAGCTTGCAATGGTCACCTTCGGCCCGGTCCAAATCGAAATGGACTTCATGGGCGCAGAGAATTTCTACCCACCGACGCTGACCTCCCAGGGCAACACGCCAATGGGCGAAGCTATTGAGACGGGTCTAAGGATGCTTCGCGAACGCAAGGACCGTTATCGCGAAAACGGCATCAATTTCTACCGACCGTGGGTGTTTCTGATCACAGACGGCGCTCCGACCGATAGTTGGCAGCGAGCGGCGGAAGAGGTTCGCAAGGGTGAGGACGCAAAAAGCTTCATGTTTTATGCCATCGGGGTTGAAGGCGCGAACCTTGAAACACTCGGCAAGATCGCTGTTCGTCAACCCCTCAAGCTTCGGGGTCTTCAATTCAAGGAGTTTTTCGCTTGGCTATCAAACTCGCTTGGGGCCGTTTCGCGCTCTAACCCGGGAGATCAGGTTCCTCTAAGCAATCCCACAGCACCGGATGGATGGGCTGTTGCCGGATGAGCGAATGGGCATTTGGAGCAGCTTCTGTGCGTGGGATTTCTCACGTTAAACGCAACACGCGCATACAAGATGCAAAACGATGCTTTGAGGCCCGGACGTCCGTTGGGAAAACTATGTTTTGCGCCGTCATATCGGATGGCGCTGGGTCTGCGTCACATGGAGGCGAAGGAGCTTCCGTCGTGTGCCGCACCCTCGCTGAAAATCTTCGAGCGTACTTCGCGGCTGGAAACGATGCTCTTCCCACGGAAGAGACTACCTGGGACTGGGTTGACGACGCCCGGGATAAGATTGCGATAGCGGCTTCAAGGCGAGCCCTAACGCCACGAGACTTTGCTGCTACGCTCGTTTTAGCCGTGACCGATGGTTTACAGACGTTTATCGCTCATGTTGGAGATGGAGCAGTAGTCGGTCGGCTGGTTGTTGATCAGGAATGGCAGCTTCTCAGTGCGCCGGAGAACGGCGAATACGCTTCAACGACGTTTTTCGTCACAGACCCGGGCACGCCTCGCCTGCGTACTTCCATCGTGGAAGAGCCCATCGACGCTCTTTTCCTGTTCTCAGATGGTATCGAGAGCCAGGTCTTGGACGCCGCTACCGGGGAGCCATATGTAAATTTCTTCGGTCCGATGGCCCGTCCGTTTGCAAATACCAAAGCCGTCGGACGGGATCACCAGCTTTCGGAACGCCTTTGCGCATACTTGGACAGCGAAAAGTTCGCTGAGCACACCGACGACGACAAGACACTTATCATCGCGGTCAGAAAATGAGTCTGGAAAAGCTTTTCGCTGGTGGCAACGAGCTTGAAGTGGGAAAACGCATTGGGAAGGGCGGCGAAGGTGAAGTCTTTGTTGTTACCAACCAGCCGGGCTTCGCTTTCAAGGCGTACCTTCCAAACATCGTTGCGTCCCGAGAAGCGAAAATCAGAGCAATGGTCGACGCCAATCTACACGCCTCAATGGCGTCGGTTGCGTTTCCTACCAAGGTCGTGGTGAACAAGTCAGGTGCTTTTGTGGGCTTCCTGATGCGCCTCGTTCCAGACCACAAAGAAATTCACGAACTCCAGACCCCTTCCTCTCGGCTTCGGCACTTCCCGTCCGCAGATTATCGCTTCCTGGTCAGGACTGCCATAAACGTGGCGCGGTCTTTCGGCCAAGTCCATGCTTCCGGCTGCGTCATCGGCGACATCAATCAGCGAAGTATCCTTGTCTCCGACAACGCCACCGTCGCGCTCATTGACACGGATTCTTTTCAAGTCACCCAGCGGGGACAACAGTTTCTGTGCGTGGTCGGGGTCCCGGACTACACGTCGCCGGAACTTCAAGGCCAGTCACTTACGAGCATCGTTCGTACAGCAAACCACGATGCTTTCGGTCTTGCAGTGGCGATTTTTCAGCTCCTCTGTATGGATCGACACCCATTTTCCGGCCGATACAAAGGAACTGGAGACATTACTATCGAGCAGGCGATCAAGGAGTTTCGGTTCGCCTATTCTTCTCGCGACACCAAGATGGACCCGCCTCCGGCCAGTGTTGCTCTCCGCGATCTCAGTCCCAAAATAGCCGATAACTTCGAACGAGCGTTCTCAACCAGCGGCGTTACTAATCGTCCGACAGCGGATCAGTGGATTGAAGCGCTCAATGAGCTAGAGACTTCTCTGAGGCCCTGCCCTAACAACAAGGCCCACCACTATTCCCGCTTTGCGGCCGAATGCCCATGGTGCCGGATGGAGCAGGCATTCGGAATTCCGATGTTCGTTGTGCGAGATGCCTCGTCCATTCACATACCGAAGGGATTGATGAACGACACCGTCGGGTTCAGTTTCAACGTTGGAGCTGTCCGAGCGCTCCTCGCCTCCAACCCGATCCCAGCGCAAATATCCATCGCGATTCCGAAAGCCCGAGCAACATATTCCCCTTCAGCGGAGGCGCAAAAGGCCCGTTCATCTTCAAGTTCAGCAGCCGCGTGGGCCACCGCTGGCAAGGTCGGACTCGCGCTATCATTCCTCACCCTATTCGCGTTGCCCCCTCTGGGTATAATCGGCGGAATTGTCTCGTTCGTCGTCCTGATGCAGTTCGGGAAGACCGACGCATTCAATGCAACTCAAAGATACAACACGGCTGCAGAGAAACTCCGATCTCGTATCCAGTTCCTTCAAGCAAATGCGCCCGTCTCACTGGCCTACGCCACCAAAGACGAGATCGAAAAGAAGCTTGCAGAATACGAGCGACTGGTTACTGACTTCAAAGACGTCGAGAAGGACTATGGTTCGGTCCGCCATAAGGAGCAGTTGGACGCTCACCTTTCGGCCCATATGATAAGGGCAGCCCGCAGTACGAAGCTGACGTCAGGCGATCTTGCCTCACTGGCATCCTATGGCTTTGCGACCGCATATGATGCAAAGATGCGCGATGTCCAGGACGCTCACGGTATTGGACCTGTAAAAGCCTCACGCATCATGGCGTGGGTGAAAGTGGTCGAGCAAAGGTTCCAGTTCCAGGCTCAGTATTCAGACGCTGATCGGCAAGCCATCCTGGTGAAAAAGGGCAACATCGTTTCGAGGCAGCAGGGATGCGCTGACAGCCTCAACAAACTCACTGACGACTTCCGAAAGCACGTAGCCGCTGTTCAGAATTATACCGGCGGAAGCGACGCTCAGCTCCACCAGTTTGCCGAAGAGGTCGGCCAGGCAGAAGCCGATCTCTTGCATTTCAAAATGCCCGTCCCAGGTATCAAACCGGTACCTTCTCACGTTACTAAAGCGCCGTATCAAGCATCGTCAGCTTGGACGTCGCCAACGCGCACGACCTCGCGCCCCAAAATCACTCAGCCACCATCGACGGCGGCATCTGGTACGCCAAGTTGCCCTATTTGCGGCTCACGCATGCGATATCGAACAGCAAGACGAGGTGCTCGCGCAGGAAGACCGTTTTGGGGCTGCTCCCGATTTCCTTCCTGTCGGGGAACACGGAACATCTGACGGCCACTGCGGACGTCAGCCTGCTTAGTTTAAGCTGACTATCAACAGGGATATGGACTATGCTTCGGCCCGAAATTTCCTCGCGAGAGTAAATCCCGTCACGGCAGGCCTCACTCCATATGTGGCGAGTGAGCTTCGACGTGTCCTTCAAGCTGCATGATCACGTGAATTCTCGTAAGGACGCGAGGCGGGCCGCTCTCAAGAAAACATGGACCGGGTCTTAGGAGCAGTTGCATGGGACGGGCCGACACACTTCGCAGCGAGATCGCTCGCCTTCAAAAAACGGAGGCCGATCTACGAAACGACGTCGGCAAGGCGGAAGCCGTTGCCGCATCGGCCCGAGCAGCGGCATCGAAGAAGCGCGGCGACTCGCTCAAAACGAAATCCGACACGAACCGTCGGTCGTACCTTCGGTCTGCAGAAGCCGAAGACAAGAAAGTCGTGACAGCAGAGAAAAAAATCGGAGACCTGAAAGCGAAACTTGCAAAGAATGCAAAGGACCAGGCCTCGAAACAAACATCACTGGCGACAGTAGAGAAAACGGAGATGAGAGCTTCAGACCGGGCTGTGGCGAAGAGACGCCAGGAAGATATAAAGCATGCCCGTGAGGTCTCCCGTCTGACCGGTCCGGCGGTGCGCTACGTCGAAGTCCCTGCCCCAAAGCCGGAGAAGCTTCGAGTTCTCTACCTAACTTCAAACCCAGAGGCGACGGAAATTGAATACATGTCCTCTGCCGGGGTTCCGATCAAGGAGAGCTATTGGCTTCGGACGGAAGCTGAGGTTCGCCAGGTCAAGCAGGCGCTACGGGGGTCGAAGTACCGAGACCTGGTGGACCTCGAACACAAACCCGCCGCGACTTTTCAAGACCTGCTCGACGGTATCAATGACCACCGACCACATGTCGTGCACTTTTCTGGACATGGAGGCGGTGGATCAGTCCTTCTGGAGACTGGAAGCCTGGATGCCCCGAAGAGCAGCGAACTCCGTTTCGACCTCCTTGCAGAACTCTTGGCGGCCACCGACACCCCTCCGACGTTGCTGGTGCTCAACGCCTGCGAAACGCTTGATGGTGCCGAGACGATATTACCGGCGGTTCCTGTCGTGATCGCGATGAGTGAGCCAATTGGAGATATCGCTGCAACCGTGTTCGCTACTCAGTTCTACGCGGCAATTGCCAGCGCTCAGTCCGTAGGTTCGGCGCTGCGGCAAGCTAAAGTAAGGATGCGGGGCGCTTCGCTGGACGACGCCGACCTCCCGCAGTACCTGGCACGTGACGATCAGGACGTCGACAGCCTTGTTTTGGTCGCCAACGAACTGGGATGATTCGCTCCATTTCAGCCAGTCGAACTCGCTTTCAATGCAAAACCACAGGCGAAAGGGCGGACGATCTACTTGTTCGGTAATTTATTTTTCAAGGAACAAGATATGTATTTGCCTTGCCACGGCCGCCGCCTCAAAACCTTGTTTGGACAACGGCTTCATGTGAACCGAAAAGGAATTTCTAGGCTCGGGGCGTGGGCTAAAAGGAATTCTACTCATTTTCAATGATCTGGACCGCGCTAAGTATTATTCTTAGCGCACGCGACACATCAAAAGATACTTAGACAAATTAATATATCAGCTCGTGAATTTGAAATTTCAAGTTTATTTTCTGTATTCCACCACTTTTAAACAATATAACTTGTAATCTAGCGAACCCTTCTGGGGCCAAAACCTAAAGGCAGCAAAGGAGTTAAATTCAAAAAATCCCAAATATACAATAAAGGACGGAATTCCTTATAGTATAAAATCGATTGAGTTGAGACAATTCAAGTATTTTTTCTTTCGACCAAATTTGCATTCCGACTCGTGATCATGTTCTATCTTGCTCGACGCGACCTACGAGAGCCTCACCATGCACGATAAAACGCGACCTCTGAGTGTTGAACATAAACCGATGAGCAACTCGGAAGCACGTACGCACACGTCCGCTGTTACTTCGGGATAGACAAATCTCACAGGCCGAACGGAGCCGCCGCATTGAACTTTACATGCGCGTCCTGATCTCCATCGGGCCGAGCTGTGTTCAAGCCGCAGAAGGTGTCTCCAAAAGCTGATGCACAGGCTGGCTATCGTTTTCACCATAAACGACGAGCCAACAATAAACCAATCCATCCAAGGGAGACCCTCAGTGACCCGAACGCCTGCAGCCACTCAATCGACGAGGAAAGATCACGCTTCTTTTCTGGGAGAAGATTTTGCGAAAGGCATCCGGGCGTGGTCAAAAGATCGCTTTGACGGACGTGCCACGCGCGGTCTCCAGAGAACCGTCGTCCAAATATTCTCGACATTGTCAAACGAAGGGTTGCTGACGGCTACCGTTCGACAAACCGGGAAACAAACACGAGCGCTGGGATTGTGTGGGATAAAAATAGCTCTTGAGGCTCACCTCAACCGAGATGCAGCGGCAGCTGATAGGGCGCTTCGAATGCTTCATTATCGGCTAGATTGTCAATGTAGCACGACCGTTGACGTTCTTGAAAACGGCCAATTAGCGAACATTCGCATACGAAAGCCTTCAGGCATATTCTTCTATTCCGATCAGCGGTCCTTGTTTTCGGCTGAGACAGAGTGGGCGGATGTCCTAGAGCATCTGGATCAGCAAAGCCCGTAGCCGCACCGTTTTTTTTAAACTGATAGACCTGAACGCAGATGCTCAAGCGAGGCGTCAACACCACCGTGCGTGCTTCTTTCCGGTTGCTAAGCAAGTAAAGAAATGAGGACCGTGATGGCTTCACTGAATTGGATTTCTCCTCGAAGCCGATCCCCATTCCTTAGGGGAATTTCGCACATTCCTTACATCCTGGGCGACGACGATGAGTACATTGATGGAATGAACTTATGGCTGCAGGAGAGGTGCAGCGGTCGAATACAGCTTTCGAAAGGGATAGTTAACAACATCGCCACATATCAGAGAAGCCGAAATACCATTCGAGCTATTGGTTACAATCTGACCTATTTTGCAGGCTGGCTTTATTGCGCTGAGTGCCACCCAGATCATGGTGTTATCCACTGGACGGACGTTGCACGTTGGCATGTGGAGGACCTTTATCGTGAGCATATGGTGCAGGGCTTCTGGACGCAAGAATACTGGGCTACAGCAAATAAATTCAGCCTGAATTTCCCGACGACAATCCGCACAAGGCTCCGGGAAGTTGAGGCCTGTTACGAATGGCTTGCCACTGAAAGTCTAGTTGAATGGCCAAAGGCTACGCCACCCCTCGCTCACCGGCAGGAAGCATTACGGAACTCCATCGCCGCCCTTACCAACGCGCTTCCTGGATCAATGCAGATCGAACCGGGTGAACCCAAATATAAACGGAGACAGGACCCTGGTGACTGGTCGCCGCTTACACCAGACCAACTCAAGGCACTCGTAAAATATATCGACAAACCGGTCGGTGAGTTGACCCTTCGACTTTACCTGTGGACCGGCATGCGTCTGGACGAACTTATCGAAAATACGTTGGTGCCAGGTTCGCTCCATCTTCGATCCGCTAAGCTGCGCGCTTTGGCCGAGCCAACGTTTCCCCAGGTTGCTTACCAGCTCCGCTACGACGTCCGGGACAATCGCATGATAGGCGTTCTGCCAGACGAGAAAGCAGCATTCGAGTCAGGCGAAAAAATGCTCCCTCTACGAATATTAGGCAAGGGCGACAAGATTCGAACCGTCCACGTCCCAGGCGACCTCATGCGCGACATTTGGCGGTATTATGTGTTGAAAAGACCGAAGGTCTCAACCGAACATAACTCAGCGATGTTCATCAACAAACGCGGCAAAAAGCTTGCTGCTTGGTCAGTATCTTACGCCATTTCAGAGGCGAAGAAAAAAATTCTGGCCGTCTTGGGTGAAGACATTCCAATCACCCCGCATGTGCTTCGGCATACGTTCGCATGTCTTTCACTCGAAGCTGTACTCTCCGGTCGCGCCCGGGAAGAGGGACATGACTCTTCGCACCTAACCCAGGACCAAATCGAGCGCTACGGCGGAGAGGCTGTTGTAGTGATCCAAGAGCTGCTGGGGCATGCAATGGCGAAAGACACAGCACGCTACCTAAAGCAATTAAGCAAAGGCAAGGCTGGTCTTAGATACTTGGAGTTCTTTTCGGCAGCTATGAAGGAGACGCTCGGTAATGACGCGTCGTTCTAGTCGAATCGGAAAGTTTAGAGACCAGAATGCGCTTGCTAAAGAAAGAAGCAGCCTGGCGACCTTCCCAAATCAAAACGTTTCCATCAAAGAGATTTTGATTACCAGCTACCGTGGAAAAGCCCCGCCTCAACACAATAAATTTTCGTTCGAAGACTTTCAAGACTGTTCCATCATATTGATGAATCGGGATCGCATTTACAAAAATATCCTCAAAGGTCGATCCCGGGCCACACTAAAAGTCTTGAAGAAGGCCCTGCGGTTCATCGCAACTTACTTTCAGTGGCTGCAAGATAGACACGGAATCATTGTTTACAGCCCAGACGATATCGACCTAAACACCTCCAGTTTGGTGTACGTATTTCTCAGGGAGAGAAATGAAAACTACAACAAGATAAACTTTTTCCGCAGATTTTTAAGAACTATTGGCGTTCCAGAAGAAAACATTCCTCTAAATACTTATATAAGCTCCAGCAGCGACCCCGCAGACGTGGCTCCGATTGAGTTAGTTGTCAAGATGTACAACCACTTCAAATCGGAAGCGCTTATCGTGATGAGCCGCGCAGTGGAATTCGAGGAGTTAAGATTCAGCGGGCACGATCCGCGTCGCTCTCACGGCGGTAACCTTGGCGATTGGGCCTCACTGGCTAATCGAATTTACGTCGTCCTCCATGTGATTGGCACCGAAATCAAACTTGTTAACAGCGTGCGTGCAGGCGGGTTACGCACCCCGCTCGCAGGATTGGAAAATTATCCCGGAGCGATGGTTCTTCGAGAAAATGGGGAGCATAAACGGAAAAAGGGCTTAACTGGTCATCTTGCGTACCTATACCCAAGCGAGAGAGACCTGCTCCCATTCGTTTGTTTATTGCTGATCAAAACGCGGTTTAACGTCAGCGTGATCATGGGCCTGAAGATAGGGACCTACGTTTTTCGACCTGTGGCCTTTCAATATGGAAAGGGAGAGCGAGTCATCCAGTTTGCAGCGCTCAAGTTCCGCACGGTGAACGATTCCGAAGCTGAACCAAGTTACGTACATTGCCTATCGCTCATTAAGCCCTACGGGCACCCATATAAAATAATAAAATTTCTGGAGAAACTCACTCATCCAATTCGCATGGAGGCAAAACGGACGATAGCCGAGCTTAAAAGCCGACCATCCCTGAATGAAACGGATGAAGAGTACCTACAAAGTCTTGAGACTATCAAAGACGACTTATTTCTCTACTCTGCATCTGGTCGAATTGGCTCCCTCGGAAAGTTTGCAGAAATAGGTAGCAGCCCCTCAGTCTTCACCGACTCAATGGTGGCGCTTGGTTTTCCGACCTCACTCGGCGGCATACGTAAGGCCGTGCTGGCGCATGGCTCAAATCTATCTGGGGCAAATCAAAGCATCGTGACCCTCTTGGGAGACCACAAGAATAATCGGTCCGCGATTAGCTATCGAAATAGGAAGCAACTTCACCACAAGTGGCAATCTCTGTTCATAGATGTTTTCGAATTATCCATCTCTCTAATAGAAAGCCAATCATTTTCAAAGCAAAATCTGAAATTAATACTTGGTAAACAAGGACTGACCGCTAGGGAGATCGAAAACCTACTTGACGAAGGTAGCCTCACAAAATGGGGAAATAGATGCTCTGATCCTCTGGCACCTCCGCCGGGCTTCGATGTCGGAACCGAAAAGGGGAAGCGGTGTGTAGGGCAGGCTTGTATTGATGGGTGCTCAAGAGCCCGCTGGTTTCCAGATGTTTTGAAGCTAGTCGAGCGCCAGCGTATCGACTTGGCTACTCGTCTAACCACCATCCCGTTTGCTGCAGGGGCTTACAGCGTGATTCATGATCGAATAGAGCGTTGTGAAAAGATAATCACGACAATTAAAAGCCGGAGGGGGACGGAGAAATGATGTCGGCTGAATATAAGTGGGAAAAGATCGACTTCGACTACCGTGCCTGGATCGCTGAGGGCCGCCTAAAAATAGTCCGACCTCCTTACGACGCCAGCTTCGAGGTCACACCGGGGACTCCATTTCACAAAAATCGTTGGCCATTTCCACTGAACTCACTCCCTGCCGGACACCGTGGTAAGCCGGAATTAGACTTCGAATCTCCGAGATTTGTCGGCCTCAAAAGGAAGTTTTCGCTTTCACCAGAAGTGCATTCCACACTGCTGCGCCAGCTCAAAGAAGTCGTCGTCGCAATGATGTTTTTGCGTCATCACCTTCCTTGGCGGCAGCAAGCAGTGAAGCCACTTACGATAATACGCGAGTTTCAAAGACTATCATGTCTCTTCACAAACTTTGCGGCCGAAGGCATCACCTCACTGAGACAACTTGATCAAGCAATCCTCGAAAGTCTCTTTAAGAAGTTGCCTGTGGCTGTATCCTCTCACAAGGAAATGATAGCCCATTTTAGCGATATTGTCGTATTCTCGTCTAAGGGACTTATTTCCGATACATTGACATTACCCAGCGTTGCAATCCAATCCAGACCGGTAGCGGTCGACACCGAGAAAAGTAGAGGGGCAAGGACGCTTGAAGAAGATGAAATTAGCTTTCTCATCTCGCGTTCTCGTGCATACATTGATTCAGCATCGGCAATCTCCGAGAAAATTCTAGAACACCGCGCGGGAAGTATACACTCCGCAAGACTGGTTGAATGGTCGTACAATAATCTGCCGGTTTGTCGCGGTTACCTTACCCCTCGGGCTGTAGAAACTCAGCTTGTATGGCTTGTAAAAGCGTCAGCTTACAACCTTCTTATCTTCCACCTTGGGTCGCGCGCATCTGAGGGGTTGTCGTTGACCAGAAACTCGATATTCGCAAAGAAGGACGCGACCGGTAGATACAACGTATTCGCAAGGCTAACAATTTTCAAAGGCACTAAGGCTGGAGCCCCCAGGACGTATCGCGTTCACCCGTATCTGTTGCGGGTTGACGCAGCACTCAAGAACATTGCGGAGGCGACAGGTCGGTCATCGGACGAACTAGTGTTTTCTAAGCGAGGGGAGGACCTGGAGGTCGCGACCAATTCGCTCAACTATCAACTTCGCAAATTTGCGCAGATGCACGACCTAATAATCGACATTTCAAGTCACTCCGGTCGTTTCACACTCGCTGATATTGTGCTTGGCTCAGCGACAAACCCCCTCCCCGCACTCCAGTATCATCTCGGTCACCGATACGTGGCCGATTCGATTTCATACGGACTCCATGGTCCTGCGGGAACAGAAATACGAAGCGCAGGCATCGCGGCAATAGCTGAAGGAATCCGCTCGTTCATGGAGCAGTGCCAAGAGGCACCGGAGATTGGTGGTGTTCGCGGCGCACAGATTGCAGACGCTCTCAAAAACGGCGCTGATGCTGAGGTCCTGCGAGAGCAAATGCTTTCAACGGGCACTTTCCCACTAAAAGTTAACGATGATCGATTTTGCGTTAAGCCAGACTTCGCAAGAGGCGCGTGCTCATTGGTAACGGGCGATGATCTACCCGAAATAGAATTCTGCACCGCCGATTGCGTTTTCCAGACCCAGTTTCCTTCCCAGCGCACCAAATGGGAAAAATTCATAGACCAAGCTCCCCAATATTATGCCGACCCCAGCGTTTCAATTCATGAGAAAATTAGAATGTCCGACGAGCTGGTAAAGCACGTGGTCGCTTGGCCAAGCCTGCGAGAGCCGTTGGAAAAACTAGTTGTTAAACATCCAAAATTGCGGAGCTGGTTTAGCCGATGAGAAAAGAGAAGCAATCCAACATCACTGCCTTACTCCTCGACGCAAAAACGCGGTCCGATGATAAGGTCGCCTTGGTCTTGGCTGAGAGGGAACGCCTCAACAATCTTTTCAACGCTGGAAAGTTAACAGCAGATGAAATCGCTGAACTGAAGCTCGGCAGTTTCTGTCGGCAGGCAGGCGTCGGAGAGAACTTCCTAAATGGTGATCTTCACAAGGAAAGCCTTAAGCCGAAAATCAAGCAGTTCATTCGACAACTCAAAAAGCGTTGGGAAGAAAGGAACGATGCGTCGCAAGGCAATACGGCTGTCGCAGATTCAGAACTGGAGCTAGAGACCTCGAACACACGGCTGAAGGACATGTTGCACGCGGCGCGCCTCCAACTACACGCGCAGCGCAAAATCATCAGATCGCTCTCGGAGGGCAATTCGCCCAAAGTGGTGCCGCTGAAACCAGCACCCCCTTTGTCTGAGTCCTGAGACATCTCATCGAAACAGCACGAGACCCCTTGATAAGGGCTCCTTCACCAACTATCTACACTTTGCTCCGTTCGCGGAGTCTACGGTGCTAAACCTTTTGTGCAATAGACATGCAGGACGCGGCTTCGATGCCGCCGCCTCCACCAACCAACTTGATGATCGTTTCATCGGATTTTGGGGGCGACATGGGATCGACTGGTGTTGAAAGACAAAAGCTGTGCTCGGCATGATACCGCCGTTATCGGGTCACAATAGTAGTTGCAAACGACAACTATGCGGAAGCTCGTCTCGCTGCTTAATCGCAGTGTGACACTTCAAATCAAGTCCTAAGGGGTCGCACTCTTAGGCGGGGTTCGGAGGTACCTGGCAACAGAAACCTCCACTTCCCTATAAAATCACCTAGTTCCGCGTCGACTAAATTTAGTACACGTTCGAGCGCTTGAACCCATTGCAATTCCACAATTTTTAGCGTGAACTAAGAGTATCTTCTCAATATAAGGTTCAGTACCCGGCGCCTCCACCAAAAACCGGCGGCCCTGCAATGAGATGGCCGGCTTTTGATGGGGGCGAAACAGGATCGACAAGGGTGTAAAGATCGTCTTTTTGCTCGGCATTGTACCACCGTTATCGGGCTAAAATTGTAGTTGCAAACGACAACTATGCGGAAGCTCGTCTCGCTGCTTAATCGCGGTGTGACACTTCAAATAAAGCCCTAGTGGTTCGCACCTCTAGGCGGGGTCCGAAGGCACCTGGCAACAGAAGCCTTCACCTTCTCCCTCGCGTTCAAATCATGTATGCTTTCCGAAAGCATGACTCGGCTTCGGCCTTTTCGACGGCGCACTGGCGTGCCATATAGCCTCGAGAAAAGACGTCCGAACGAAAAGAAAGACAGGATAAAGCATGGGGCAGGATCATATCCGTTACGACATTCTGGCACAGGACGCGCTTCGCGGCGTCATCCGCAAGGTATTGTCTGAAGTCGCGACAACGGGCCGCCTGCCGGGCGAGCATCACTTCTTCATCACCTTCCTGACCGGTGCACCGGGCGTTCGGATTTCCCAGCACCTGAAGTCACGCTATCCGGAGCAGATGACGATCGTCATCCAGCACCAGTTCTGGGAAATGAAGGTTACGGAAACGAGCTTCGAGATCGGCCTGTCCTTCTCCGACGTTCCCGAAAAGCTCTTCATCCCGTTCAACGCCATTCGTGGCTTCTACGATCCGTCTGTCAATTTCGAGTTGGAATTCGACGTGCCGCTGGCCGATGGCGAAGAATTGCCGGATGCGGAGATCACCGCCTACCCGGTCGGCCAGGAAAAAGTGGAAGACGCCCAAGCAGCAAAGCCTGCCGACGGCGACGAGAAGAAGCCCGGCTCGGTCGTCTCGCTCGACGCGTTCCGTAAGAAGCAGTAACGGCAAGGGAAGCGGAAGCTTCCCTTTTTTAGTACAGGATTGAGGCAGTCATGAGCGCCGAAATCGTCAATCTCCGCCAGTTCAAGAAGAAGCAGGCCCGCTCCGAAAAGGAGAAGCAGGCCGAGCAGAACCGTATATCCTTCGGTCGCACGAAAACCGAAAAGCAGCTGACGAAGGCGCTCAACGAAAAAGCCGAGCGCGCGCTTGAACAGGGCAAGATCGAGAAAAAAGACGGCGGCGAGTGACGCCCGACCACCCCTCGAAAAGAACCTGTATTCATAGACTTGGCGATACTGGCGGACTCTTTTTCTCAACTCACCTGCCCAGCGAGCGAACCCCAGGATGATCCGGAAGCATTCGGCCACCTTGCACGGACATCGCACGAGCCTTTCGCTCGAAGACGAGTTCTGGAACGAGCTGCGGGCCATTGCAGCCGCCCGCTCGATACCGCTCGCCGTGCTTATCTCGGAAATCGACGATCAGCGGCAGCCGGAAGCCAACCTCTCCTCCGCGCTCCGTCTCCATGTTCTGGCATGGCTGAAGTCAACCCGCGACAACTGAGAGCGACAAGGACCGTTACTGCGGCATCTGCACGCCGGGGAGCCCCGGTATGTTGCTATTGTTCTGGGTGTTAACCGGCGGCAAGGAAAGTTGCTCGCGCGTGCGTCTCGCAGTTTCGTCGGCAGCCGCCTTCGCTTCTGCGTCCGCCTTTGCCTTGGCGGCAGCAGCGTCGGCGTCTGCCTTGGCGCGCGCTGCGGCTTCCGCCTGCGCCCGTTGCTCCGCCTCGACCCTTTGCCGCTCCGCCTCAGCGGCGAGCGCACGCAGTCTCAGTTCTTCGTCACGACGCTGCTTTTCGATGACAGCAGCCTTCTCTCGCTCCATGTCATTGAATTTGTAGAGTGCCGTCTCGCGGCGAAGCCGTTGCTTCTCCAGCACGTTCGACTGCAAGCGCTCCACGCGCCTGCGCTCCCGCTCGAAGGCCCGCAGAGACAGGAAGCCGGTGATGTCGGTGACGTCGACGGTCCGTCCGGGAGACGCAAGCAAGCCAGAGAAATCCAGCCGCACGGCGGGTTCGGCGCCCGCAAAAGCCTCGCTGCCCGGATCGAGGACGACGTTCAGCGACGCATTGATCCGCCTTTGTGGCAAGTCGAGCTGGGCATTCGCAGCCAGCTTCGCTTGCTCCGTCTCAACACCCACGTTCTGGACGCGCAGCATGCCATCGGTGATATTGAACGGGATCGCAATCGGCGGCAGCTTGGCTTCGCCGTTGTTCAGCAAGGTCTCGACGATCGGATGGACTTTGCCCGCATTGAGCTGATCTTGCATCGGATCGGTCGCCGCAAGCAGCGGAGCCAGCATTCCGAGATTGAGGCCACGAACGCTCGTCTCAGCAAGGCGCAACTCGCCCGAGCCGTTGAGGGACGCCGCGATATCCTTGGCCGACTTGCCGGAAGCTTCCGTCGACAGGCTCAGGCCGAACTTGCCGTTTGCGACAGGAGCGCCATCGCGGCTCCATACGACACCGGCTAGGTCTGCATCCGTCAGCTCAAGCTTCGTCTGAAAGAAGCCGGTCCCATCCGCATTGGTGAACAGCAGGTTGCCATCGATATGGCCGCCGTCCCATCCGCCCTTCATCTCGTTCAGCTGCAGCTCGTCACCCTTGTAGGCGACGGTCGAGGTAAAGTCGGAAATCGCACCGGACCAGCCGGGCCAGAATTCTTTTGCCGAGAGCTTCAGATTGACATCCATGTCCTTGAACACCGGCAGCCCAAGCGCGCCACCAGACAGCTGGCCGTTCGTCGCGTCGGTAACGGGACCGTAGATGGCTTCGGCTAACCAGGTCGCATCGACCTTCGAAAGCGCCAGATCCCCGCTTGCCGTCGTGCTATCGGCCTGCCTATCGACCGTGAGCGAGCCCCCGAACTGGTTGTCGGCTGCGTGGCCCGCAATATCGGTCAAGGCGATCTTGTCGCCGTCAATGGTCGCCGTCGTGGTGAGCTTGAAGGGCAATCCGGTGCCCATCTGTGGCACGCCGATGCCGTTCATCACCAGGTATGGGTCGAGATCGGCGCTCTCCAATGAAACCGCCAGCTGACCGTTCATGAACGTCTGCGGATGAACGTCGACCTTGCCGCTTGCGGTAAACGACGTCCGATCGGTGGCGAATGTCAGTGCAGCGTCTGCCGGATCCGTCCCTTCCGCCTGAACCTTGAGCGTCAGCCGACCGTTGGCGTCGGCATCCACCGGCAGCGGGTCGAGCCCAGCCTGACCGAAGAGGATCGACGTCACGTTGTTCTCAAGCGTCGCCTCGAGGCTTGTCGTCCCCTTGCCCGTCAGCGCAAGGATGTTGGACATCCGGTAGTCGAGGTTGACTCGACTGCCGTTTGCAACGCCCGCCAACGTCAAGGAGAGCCCGTCTCCCTGATCGCCACCAAGTGTCAGCGCGCCCCGAAGGGCTGTATTCGTGTACCATGCAGCATTGCGCACCAGCCGGTCCATGACTGGATGCTGCGGCAATTTCTGCTTGAGCATGGCAAAGAACGGTCCGGGATCGGCTGACTTGAAGGTGATCTCCCCCGATCCCTTGTAGTCGAGCAGCGAACCTTCGGCCCGGCCGGTTGCCGTCAGCTCGGCGCCAGCCAAATTCTTGACGGCGAGCTTCTCGATGGCGAGCGCACCATCGGCAATGGTGAAACTGGTTTCGACATCCCCGGCCTCGACACCGAAGGCGGTGAACTTGTCGGCCTTCAGCTGCGCCCGGATCTTGTGATCGAGCACGTTGTCGCCTGCATCCTGACCTGTAAACAGGCCCGTCAGGGCACGGAGGGCATCGAGATCAAGCGCGTCGCCGGCCAGCGACACATCCAAGGTCGATGGCTGGTTTGCAACTACCCGCCGTTCGAGCCGTCCCTTCAGCGTCGATTGCCCTACAGCGATTTCCAGATCGTCAAACGTCTGCTGCGCGTGCGTGAGGTTCACCTTGGCGGAAAATCCTGCCTGCCGCAGCTGCCGGATTGCCGGATCGACGGAACCAGCCAGCCAGGCGGCCAGTCCTGTCGGCTGTTTCGATGCAACGGTGACCTGACCCGCGAAGGATGGCTGGCCCTGCAGGTTGAGACGCCCTTGCGCCTCCACCTGGGTACGTCCCGGCAGCGTGCCGAACGCATTGTCGATCGTCCAGCCATTTCCGGCCGGTTGCAGATCGAGCTGGACGTCGCGGATCGTCGTGTCGCCTGCAACGATCGCGGGCAGCCTGACACTCGCCTTGCCCGGCACCTGCGGCACCGGCACCTGCGACACGATCTGAATAAGAGTGTTCAACCGCTGGCGGGCCGACAAGGCGGGATCACGCGTTGTCTTGCCGCCGGCTCCCTGGTTGCCGATCCGGTTGACGTCGATCTGCTGACCGTCGGCGATCAGCAGAAATTGCGGCTTGGCGCCGGTGTCGAGCGTCGCTTCGCCGGTAATGACGTAAGGATCGTCCTCGGCGCCGATCTCCAGCCGATACTCGGGAATGCGGATACTCTCGTTTGTGAGCTCGAACTTGCCCTTCAGCCTCGGCGGAACATGAGCCTTGTCGGCTCCCTTGGCGCTGTTTTCGATCGCGGCGGAAATCGTGCCTTGGTAGTTGGGCTTGCTGTCGACGAGCTTAAGTTCGCCGTCGAGATCGACCGTTACGGGATGCCGGTCGGGCTGTAGGCGGGTGCGCATTCGCAGCACGCCCTTCTCATCCGGCTGGTTGCTTGAGATCAGGAAGCTCCCATGCTCCCCGTCCAGCGCCGCATCGCCGTCGATACGCCAGGGCCCTGCCAGCGATTTTGCCGACATTTCCGCGTTCAGTCCCGTCACGTGGCGTGACCTGCCGGACTGATCGTCGATGAACTGGATGTCACCGCCGGTAACGTGAACCCTTTCGAGCACCACTGTTTTGGCCGGTATCTCCGGCTGGCTGCCGCGCGTCCAATCAAGCGTGCCATCCTTGAGAAGCCTGAGCTTCACCTTCGGATTGACCACGCGCATGTCGAAAATGAGTGCTTCGCCCGACAGGAAGGGTGCAAGCTCCGCATCCATCGAGAACTGCTCGATCTGCACGATCGGCGAGCCGTCCGTCTCCTGGCCAACGCGCACGTCATGCATCGTCACGGACGGGAACGGCAGCAATCGCGCATCGACCGAACCATGTACTACAACCTTCTTGCCGATGATCCGGCTGGCCTGATCCTCGAAATTCTTGCGGAAGCCGGTCCAGTCAATGAACAGCGGCGCCAGCAGCGCCACGAACAGCGCCACGACCACCACACCACCCAGCACGACGAGGAACCGGCCCACCACGTCAGTCATTCTCCATTCGGGATATCATCGCGGACACTAGAGCATTAAACCGAAAGGTGTGAAGCGGCTTTCCGGCAACATCATGCTCTAATTCCTTGCTTTAACGGTACCTTCGGGACGCCGGCCCGAATCGATATCCGATCCCTCATCTCTAGTGGCACTCACCCAGCGGGTAAGCCAAGAGCAATAGAATGTTGATTTTCAGGCACGGTGGAAAATCTTGCCTGGATTGAAGATATTGTCCGGGTCAAGGGATTGCTTGATCTGCCGCATCAGGTCGACGGCACCGCCGAGTTCCTGTTCGAGGAAGGCCATCTTTCCCTGCCCGATGCCGTGCTCCCCGGTGCAGGTGCCGTCCATCGCCAGCGCTCGCTTGTTGAGCCTGCCCACGAATTCTTCGGCGACGGCGATCCCGGCATCCGTCTTGTCGTCGAACAGCAGCAGGACATGGAAGTTACCGTCTCCTGCATGACCGACGATCATCGCCAGCAATCCATGCTCCTCGATATCGGCCTGGGTTTCATCGATGCAATCGGCAAGGCGGGAAATCGGCACGCAGACATCCGTTGAAAGCGCTGCCATCTCCGGCGCAAGGGCGCGCGATGCCCAGTATGCATCATGACGCGCCTTCCAGAGCTTGTTGCGCTCCTCGGCATTGACCGTCCACGCGAATTCACCGCCGCCGCACTCCGCGGCGATCTCGGCGAACTGCTCCGATTGCAGCGCAACGGTCTCGTCGGTGCCGTGAAATTCGAGGAACAGCGTCGGCTTCTCGTCGTAGCTGAGTTTCGAGTAGGCATTGCAAGCACGGATCTGCAGCGCATCGAGAATTTCGATACGCGCAACGGGAATGCCCATCTGGATCGTCATGATGACCGCGTCGCAGGCGGCGCGAACCGTCGGGAACGCGCAAACGCCGCCACCGATCTTCTGCGGTATGCCCTGCAGACGCAACGTGACCGACGTCAGGATACCGAGCGTGCCCTCAGCGCCGACGAAAAGTCGCGTCAGGTCGTAACCGGCGGAGGACTTGCGGGCGCGCCGTGCCGTACGGATCTCCTCGCCGTTGGCCGTCACAACAGTCACGGCGAGCACGTTGTCCTTCATCGTGCCGTAGCGAACGGCATTCGTTCCCGACGCGCGCGTCGAGGTCATGCCGCCGATCGACGCGTTGGCGCCCGGATCGATCGGAAAGAACAAGCCGGTGTCCCGGAGGTAGGTGTTCAGCTGCTCGCGCGTCACGCCGGGTTCGACCGTGCAGTCGAGGTCTTCGGTATTGACCTCGAGGATACGATTCATCCTGTTGAAATCGATGGAAATGCCGCCGTTCGGCGCATTCACCTGCCCTTCGAGCGACGAACCGGTCCCGAAACCGATGACGGGCACTTTGTGCTCGGCGCAGATCTTTACCGCCGCCTTCACGTCATCGGCGCTTTCCGCAAAGAGCACGCCGTCAGGCAATTGCGGGGGTATGTAGGTCGTCGTGTGCGCATGCTGGGCGCGAAAGGCTTCGCCGGTCTGAAAGCGCTCGCCGAAGCTTTGCTTCAGAATGCCAAGAACGGCTGCGATCCCGGCCTCGTTTCGTGTTCCAGCCTTTGCGTCTTTGAGCGCCATCTCGTTGATCTCCATAACCTTCGCCGCCCGGAGGCAGGTTGGTATGAGACATGAGACGGCGCCTGTCTAGTGCAAGAATCGACGCAACAGCCCTGTCGCGCGCTCCTTAGACGAGCGGCGGATTCAGCCGCGCGAAACCCTCCTGCCGACGGTATGGGAAATACGGATAGGGTGCGGTCGCAAGGCTGGCTCTATCGAGCTTTTCCACCTGCTCCCGCGACAGCGACCAGCCGACGGCACCAAGGTTTTGCCGTAGCTGCTCCTCGTTGCGCGCGCCAATGATGACGCTGGCCACCGTCGGGCGACCGATGAGCCAGTTTAGCGCAATCTGCGGAACGGTCTTGCCGGTCTCGGCGGCAATATCGTCGAGCGCATCGACGATATCATAGAGCTTTTGTTCGTCCACCGGCGGCCCGTAGTCGGCAGTCTGGTGCAAGCGGCTCTCCGCAGGCAGTGGAGCGCCGCGCCGGATCTTGCCGGTCAGCCGCCCCCAGGCGAGCGGGCTCCATACCAAGGCGCCCACGCCCTGGTCGGCAGCAAGCGGCATCAACTCCCACTCGTAGTCGCGGCCGGCGAGCGAGTAGTAGACTTGATGAGCGACATAGCGCGCATAACCGTCGCGCTCGGAAACGGCAAGCGACTTCATCAATTGCCATCCGGAGAAGTTCGAGACGCCGATATAGCGGATCTTGCCCGCAGCAATCAGCCCGTCCAGCGTCGAAAGTACCTCTTCCATCGGCGTCGATGCATCAAAGGCATGAAGCTGCAACAGATCGATATAGTCGGTTCCGAGCCGCTTCAGGGCGTCCTCGGTCGAGCGGATCAGGCGGGCACGAGACGTACCCCAGTCCGCCGGACCATCGCCCATCGGCAGGGCCATCTTGGTCGAGATCAGCACCGCATCCCGCCGCCCCTTGATGGCGTGGCCGAGAACCTCCTCCGACGCGCCGGCGGAATAGACGTCGGCGGTGTCGAAGAGGTTTACGCCCGCTTCGATCGAGATATCCACCATGCGCCGAGCTTCCGCCGCGTCCGTATTGCCCCAGGCGCCGAAAAGCGGACCCGACCCACCGAAGGTACCAGCACCGAAACTCAACACCGGCACCCGAAGACCGGATGCACCAAGATTTCTGTATTCCATGGTCTGTCTCCTGTTGTTTCAAGATAGATAGACACTGCGCATACGATGACATAGATTGCCTGAGGAAATGTATTCATGAATTGAATTCATCATGAGCCGACAGGACGTCAATCGCTCCGGCGAAATGGAAATCTTCGTGCGCGCGGTCGAACTTGGCGGCTTCACCGCCGCCGCCCACGCCTGCCACATGACGCCATCGGCGGTCAGCAAGCTGGTGGCCCGTCTTGAAACGCGCCTCGGCACCCGCCTCGTCAACCGTTCCACGCGTAAACTGCAGCTCACACCCGAGGGCTGCGCCTTTTACGAGCGCAGCATATCAATCCTCGCCGATATAGCCGAGGCCGAACGATATGCCTCCGCCGGCGAACAGGCAGCCGGCCCAATCCGGATCAACACCAGCGCCTCGTTCGGCAATCATGTGCTTGCACCGCTCGTGCCAGCTTTCCTTGCGCTCCACCCGGCGGTCACCCTTGATATAACGCACACCGATAAGGTGATCGATCTGGTCGAGGACCGGGCCGACGTCGCCATTCGCGCCGGTCCGCTGAAGAGTTCAAGCCTGATTGCACGCAAGCTCGGCGCAACCCGCAAAATCATCGTCGCTTCGCCGGCATATCTGCAAAAGTACGGCAGACCGGATACAGCAGCCGACCTGAAAGACCACCGCCGCATCGGCTTGTCCTATGCACGCAGCATTGCGGGATGGCCGGTCCTGCATGAGGGGCAAGTTGTCGAGTTGCCGGTCACGCCGGCGATACAGGTGGGAGATGGCGAAGCGATGCGACATCTGGCGATATCAGGTGCCGGCCTGGCACGGCTCACGAGCTTTACCGTGCGCGCTGATGTGGAGGCAGGCCGATTGATCCCGGTCTTGGAGGATGCCAATCCCGGCGATATCGAGGAATTCTACGCCGTCTACATCGGTCAGGGCGGTCCATTGCCCGCCCGCGTCCGCGCTCTGCTTGATTTCCTGGCCGAACACGTCCGGCTCTGAGGATGTCGAAGGCGGATTTGGCAATTGACCTACCGCGCCCACGAAGCCTATATCGCTGGCAAGCCATCCGGCCTCTTTGGCCGATTTCCTTTCCCGGCTGGTGCTGCTCCCCTGCTCTCCGTCCCATCGACCGAGATCCCGGCATTGGCAAGACATGCACAGGACCATGCCGTTGAAGGATACCAGCCGCGCACGCCCCAAAGCCAGCCTGCCGCGTTGGGCGTTGCTGCTGTCCCTCTCCGCCTTGCTCGTCTTCGGACTGGAACTGCTCGGCCTGCCCGCCTCGCTCCTCATCGGCCCCATGGTGGCGGCCATCGTTCTTGCACTCACCATCGGCCAGGGCTCATTGCGCGTCCCGCGCTGGCCATTGCTTTTCGGGCAGGCGCTTGTCGGGTTCCTGATGGCCAGGGCCATCACCGTGGATATCCTGCAGACGATGGCTGCCGATGCCCCGCTGTTTCTCGCGATGATCTTCTCGGTCATCGTCGCAGCCGCCCTGCTCGGCTGGGTTCTGACACGCTGGCAGGTTCTGCCCGGAACAACCGCCGTATGGGGCTCTTCCCCGGGTGCAGCGTCGGCGATGGTCATCATGTCCGAGGCCTACGGTGCGGACGCCCGGCTGGTTGCCTTCATGCAGTATCTGCGGGTGGTGTTCGTGGCCGTCGCCGCCTCCGTCGTCTCGCGCCTTTGGGTTGCCGCCGACGGTGGCGAACCGCCGCCGCTGATCCTGTTTCCGCCGATCGACTGGCCTGCCTTCGCGCTGACGGTTGCCCTGACCGCTCTGTCTGCCTTTGCGGCGGTGCGCTTCCGTATCCAGGGTGGCACCATCATCGTACCGCTGATACTGGGTTCGGTTCTCCAAGGCTTCGGCCTGATGAAGATTGAGTTGCCGATGTGGCTTCTTGCTCTCAGCTATGCGCTGATCGGCTGGAACATCGGCCTGCGCTTCACGCGCGGTATCATCATGCACGCAGCACGCGCCCTTCCCCGCGTTGCGGGCTCGATCCTGCTACTGATGTCACTCTGCGGCTGCATGGCCTTTGCCCTGCATAAGTTTGCCGGCGTCGATCCCCTGACCGCCTATCTCGCCACCAGTCCGGGCGGCGCGGATTCCGTTGCGATCATCGCCGCGTCAAGCGACGTCGATGTGCCGTTCGTGATGGCCATGCAGACCGGCAGATTTCTGGTGATCCTCTTCACCGGCCCGATGCTCGCGCGATTTATCGCGCGGCGGTCCGGTCTTGCCGAAAATCCCGCCTGAGCGTGGCCCATTGGCCCGGCGTCATGCCGTACGCCTTCTTGAAATGACGATGAAGGTGGCTCTGATCGGCAAATCCAGTCGCCGCTGCGACGTCGGATAATCCATCTCCTGCTCCGATCATCGCGCGTGCCTGCTGCAACCGTCTCATCAGGAGATAGCGGTGCGGGCTCGTGGCGAAAGCCGCCCTGAAGTGCCGCGCCAGCGCGAAGCGATCGAGCCCTGTCACCGCCTCCAGCTCGCCGGACCGAACCGTCTCCGTCGCGTGCGCCTCGAGGTAGTCGCGCGCCAGCCTGGCGCGCCGCCAAGCGACACTGCCAAGCGGACGCTGCGGCGTCCTTGCATGCCGTGCCAGCCCGTCGGCCACACGAGACACGAAATCGTCAACGAAGAGCTCATCCAGTTCACGGTCCAGTTCACCGAGCGCCGCCAGCAGGGTTCCGGCCAACAGCGGATCGCCGATGACGGGCTCATCCACGAACGGCAGGCCGACCCGCGCGGCTTCCAGGCATTCGACCAGCATCACCGGCTCCAGATAGAGCATACGATATTGCAGGCCGTCATCGGTCCCGGCTCCCCCGTCATGCTCTTCGTCCGGATGCAGCACGATCACCTGCCCAGGCATGCTGAACCGCCGCTCGCCGCGATAAGAGAAGGTCTGCACGCCCTTGGTGGTTACCCCAAGCGCATAGGTATCGTGTCGATGCGGCTCGAAGGCGTTGCCGGCAAATTGCGCACCGATGCGCTCGATACCGGGAAACGCAGGCGCGATCGTAATCCCGTCCGCGCTCTGCTCCGTGCACAAACGTTCAAGACCTTCATAGGCGTGACGATTTACATCCTGGCTCAACGCGACGTCCAAACCCGCATGAAAGAGACTGAAATGTTTGATACCAAAATTGCGATCGTGCTGCGAAACAATCTTGCATCCTGGCAGAAGCTGAACGTGACGGCTTTCCTGATGAGCGGCATCGCCGGCCAGAATCCGGAGATTATCGGCGAAGCCTACAAGGATCGCGCCGGCAATCTCTACAATCCGCTATCCATCCAGCCGATCATCGTCTTGTCGGCGGAGAACGAGACGATGTCGACGATCCACCGGCGCTCGCTGGAGCGCGGCGTGACGTCATCGCTGTTCATCGAGGAAATGTTC
The DNA here is from genome assembly GCA_900489925.1 of Hyphomicrobiales bacterium. GTDB lineage: Bacteria > Pseudomonadota > Alphaproteobacteria > Rhizobiales > Rhizobiaceae > Rhizobium. Next base: position 62,237 of record UEHQ01000001.1, read on the forward strand.
TCGACCGGCCACGACGCAGCCAATCGCGCTGTCTTTGCCGAGTATGCTCCCGATGATGCCAAGGTTGTCGGCATCGCCATCAGGGCGGACAAGAAGACGGTCGACAAGATCACCAAGGGCGCGACCATGCACCAATAACGACAAACGGCCGGGATAACCCGGCCGTTTGCAATTCAAGGCAACCCCGATTAGCTCTGGGTAACCGGCGCGATCTGGATTTCGACGCGGCGGTTCTGGGCGCGGCCGGCTTCCGTGGCGTTGGAAGCGATCGGCTGCGACGGACCGAAGCCGACAGCGGACACACGGCGCGGATCGACGCCCTGCGTACCGAGATAGTCCGCAACCGAGGCGGCACGGCGCTGCGACAGATCCTGGTTATGCTGCAGGCTGCCGGTCGAGTCGGTATGGCCGTTGACGTCGATCAGCGTGCGGTTGAACTTGCGCAACACGATCGCGACCGAGTTCAGCGTCGGATAGAAGCCGGACTTCACCGCATCCTGATCGACATCGAATGTGATGTTCGACGGCATGTTCAGGATGATGTTGTCGCCATTGCGGGTCACGGAAATGCCGGTGCCCTGCAGCTGCGCACGGAGTTCGGATTCCTGCTGATCCATGTAGTTGCCGATCGCGCCACCTGCCAGTGCGCCGACACCAGCGCCAATCAGCGCAGCGTTGCGGCGTCCGTGTGCGGAACCACCGACAGCAAGGCCAGCCAGCGCGCCGACGCCCGCGCCGAGCATGGCGCCGCCAGCCGTGTTCGACATCTTCTGTTCACCCGTATAGGGGTCGGTGGTGGTGCACGCGCTGAGATAGGTTGCGGCAACGGCCAGAAGTATGAATTTCTTGATCATGGACAGGCGTATCTCCGGTTCGAAATGGTGATGCGAGCAGTATTAAGGAATGCGGCAACAAGATGAAGCGGACGAGTTCGATACCGAAAAATCGCGGAATTGCACAGCCCTAGCGGGGTTTTAACAGCAGTGTCTCATTTAAGTCGTGCAAAAAGCGCCGCCCGCAGACAGAGCGGGCGGCGCGTAGGGATCAGAGGCAACCGTCAGAAATTCTGGAACAATTGCCGGACCGTGTCATAGCTCGCATTGGCGATATTCAGCGACTGCAGGCCCAATTGTTGCTGTGTCTGCAAGGCCGCAAGCCGGCTTGATTGCTCCTCCATGTCGGCATCGACCAGGCGACCGATGCCGCGCGACAACGAATCGTCCAGCGCCTGCGCGAAGTCGCTTTGCAGGCTGATGCGCGTTTCGAGCGCTCCAAAAGCCGCACCCACGGTGGTCATCTGGTTCAGCATCTTGTCGACGACCGAGATCATTTCGTTGACCTCGTCGGTGGTGGTGCTGGAGGATATGCCGATCTCGACCTGTCCGCCGGAATTACCCGCCGTGGCCAGCATCACGTAGTTCTGGGAGGCGCCAACCTCCGTCGCGAAATACTGCGACGTAAGCGCTCCGTATTCGCCCGAGCCGGTCGATCGATCGTCGATCAGGTATCGCGCGTCCTTCGACGAAACAGACCCCACCGGAGCGAGATCCGCCTCATAGGTGAGCGTGCCTACCGTAATCGTGCCATCGGAACTGCGTGTGAACGACGCCGGGATTTCGCGCGGCTTCGATGGATCGTCGGAATCGTCGATCGACACCCAGTTCTCACCGTTGAAGGTCGCCGACTGCGCGACCGAGCGCAATTGGTCCTTCAGCTGGGTGATATCCAGATTGATCTTGTCCTTGTCGACGCCGGATTCCGTCGCCGCCACAAGCTTTTCCTTGATCTGGCTGACGATATCGATGGTGTTGTCGACAGCCTCGGAGGCCGTTCCCATCGTTGCGGCTGCAAGCCCCAGCGCGTCGCGGATCGCCGACTGCGCCTTCTGATCGCCCTTCAGCGAGGAACTGATGGCCCAATAGGCGCCATTATCCGACGCCTTTTCCACCCTGAGCCCGGTTGATACCTGCCTCTGGGTCTTCGTCATATCGCGACCGATGTCGCGCAATACATAAAGCGCGGCATCCACCGAAGTGCGCCGATAAATACTCACGGATACTGAACTCCGAACACAACAATACGCAACTGATACAAATCAACCGGTACCGCGAACATTCATGTCCGGGAGCGCCAAACACAGCGCTGGACGGCCCTCCGAAACGCTGGAGGAACCTGTCGGTTACTATCGAAGATGATTACCGGTTACGCTTAAAAAACCGCTAAAGGTTGAAATTAATTCACCACGTTTGCGGACGTCTCGTAAACCATGACAGATCCGACAACGCCTTGCTCCGCGGATGGCCTTACTCGGCGGCTTCCAGGCTGCTCGGCTTGGCAACCGGGCGTGGCCGCGACGCATGCGCCATCTCTTCGTGCAGCCGCGCTTCTTCATGCGCGTGAGGCTTCGCAAAGCGGGCGATCAGAAGATAGGCGACCGGCGTGATGAAGAGCGTCACCAGCGTCGCAAAGCCCAGCCCGCCGACGATAACCCAACCAAGCGCCACGCGCGCCTCGGCACCGGCGCCATGGGCGAAAACAAGCGGAACGCCGCCGAGAATGGTCGCAATCATCGTCATCATGACCGGGCGAAGGCGCAGTTCGCAGGCACTTTCGATCGCCGTGCGCACATCCACGCCGCGATCGCGGAGCTGATTGGCGAACTCGACGATGAGAATGCCGTTCTTCGCCATGACCCCGACCAGAAGCACGAGGCCGATCTGGCTGTAGATGTTCAGGCTCGAGCCGGTGATCACGAGCGCAAAGACCGCGCAGGCAAGCCCAAGCGGCACCGTCGACATGATGATCAGCGAGGACAGCACGCTTTCAAACTGGGCCGCGAGCACCAGGAAGATGATCACGATCGCGAACCCGAAGGTCAGCGCCATCCCGTTTGAATTCTCCGCAAGGGTCGCGGCTTCGGCGAGCGGCACGAGCCGCGCGCCGGACGGAAGCAACGGCTTCGCAAGTGCCGTCGCCTCTTCAACGGCATTGCCGAGCGAAATACCGTCCTTCAGGCCCGCCGTGATCGCAACGGATGCCAGTTGCTGCTCGCGATTGAGCTGTGGCGCGACCGCGCCCTCCGTCAGCGAGGCAATGACCGACATCGGCACGATCTTGCCGTCGCCGGTTTTCAGGAAGACGTTCTCGAGATCGGTCGGATCGTCAAGCGGTCGCGTATTCGACGTCAGGACGACGGGATAGGCTTCGCCCTTGACGAAGACGTCGACCACCGATCGTCCCTCCAGCAGCGACTGCATCGCGACGGAGAGACCCGAGATATTGATACCGAGATCCGATGCCCGCTCGCGGTCGATCGATACCGAGACCTGCGCCTGCGTCGGCTCGTTGGCGAGACGTGGGGATTCGTAGTGAGCCGTGGCTTCCAGCGCCGACACCAGCTTGATGGCAGCCGCCGTCAGTGCTTCATAATCGCTCCCGACGACCGCCATTTGCAGGCCGCTGCCGGCTCCACGAATGCGCAGGCTGTTCGACTGGAATGCGCCGCCTCGCAGCGCCGGAACGCGTGCCGCCACGGCGTTGATGTCATCGATGATCTGCGCCTGGGTTCTGTCGCGCTCGCCCCAGGGCGCCAGCGTCAGGACCAGGAAGGCACCGTTGTCCTGACCACCACGGCCCGACATCGCAAAGATATTGCGGATCTCGCCGCTGTCGCGAAGAGGCTGCAGATATTCTTCGACCAACTGCAGCTTGTCAGCCGTATATTCCAGGCTCGAGCCCTGCGGCGTGGCCATCCACATCATCGCCATCGCACGGTCTTCGTTCGGCGTAAGCTCGCTCTTCACCGTCGTGAACGACACTACGGCAGCGCCCGCGAACATCAGGCAGCAGACGATCACAACGAGCGGCGCATTGAGGCACCGCTGGAGCGCCCACTTGTAGAGCGCCGCAAACCCCTCGCCGAACCGGCCGAGCACGCCGTGATCCTCGAGCATTTCCCTCGTCAGCATCCGCGAAGCCAGCATGGGGCAGAGCGTCAGCGCAACGATCGAGGAAAGGCCGACCGAGATGGCAAGGACGAAACCGAACTCACGGAAAAGCCCCCCGACTTGACCGGGCAGAAACGACAGGGGAATGAAGACGGCCGCAAGCGTCGCCGTCGTTGCGATGACGGCGAAGAAGACCTCCCGCGTACCAAGCACCGCCGCGGCGCGCGGCCCCATGCCCTCCGAGCGCCTGCGGACGATATTCTCGAGTACGACGATCGCGTCGTCGACCACAAGCCCGGTGGCCAGCACGATCGCCAGCAGTGTCAGGATATTGATCGAAAAGCCGGCGAGATATATCGCAGCCAGCGTCCCGATCAGGGCAACTGGCATGCTCACCGCGGGGATCACCGTCGCCCGCCAATCCCGCAGGAAAAGATAGATGACGACGGTAACGATCGCGGCGGCCAGGATCAAAGCGAGGACGACCTCGTGAATTGCGCCCTGAATGAAGACAGCATCGTCGCTGGTGATGACGATCTGCGTGCCCTCCGGCAAGGTCTTCGACAGTTGTGCAACCGTAGCCTTGATGCCAGTCGATATGTTCAGCGTATTGGACTGCGCCTGGCGGATCACGCCGAGGCCGATGCCCTGCTTGCCGTTCGAACGCAGCGCCGTCTGCCCGTCGCGCGGGCCAAGCGTCACGGTCGCGACATCGCCAAGCCTGATGCGGTTCTTCAGGATCAGATTGGCAAAATCGCTCGGCGATTGCAGCGTGGCGGTTGCCCGCACGACTAGGCTTTGCGAACCGCTCTTCAGGGAGCCTGCGGGGACGTCGAAGGCCGCACTCGACAGCGCCTCTGTGAGGTCGCCGATGGTCAGTCCGCGGCTTGCAAGCTCGCCCTGATTGATGTCGACACGGAAAGCCTTCTCCTGCTCGCCGTATGTTTCGACGTCGGCAACGCCTTCGACGGCGGCCAACCTGTCGACGACTTCGTTCTCGACCAGCAACGTCAGATCGTCCATGTCAAGCTTGGTCGATGTGACCGCGAGCCGCAGGATCGGCTGCGAATCCGCGTCCGCCTTGACGATCTGCGGCGTATCGGCGTCATCGGGAAGAATTTGCGTGATCCGCCCGACAGCGTCGCGCACGTCGTTAGCAGCAACAGAAAGATCGACAGCATCCGAGAACTCGAGCGTCACGCGGCTTTGCCCGAACTGGGAACTGGACGAAATCGACTTGAGCCCGCTGACCCGTGCGACGGCGCCTTCGATAACCTTCGTCACCTCCTGGTCGATCGTCTGAGGCGCAGCGCCATCGAACTTCGTCTGGACGGTGACAACTGGGCGATCGACCTCTGGCAATTCGCGCACTTCGATGCCGAAGTAAGCGGCAAGGCCGGCGACAATCATCAAGGTATTGAAGACCAGCGCGAGAATTGGCCGCCGCACGAAAAGCGCTGTAAACGTCTCCTTGCCGCCAGCCGGCTTCTCGGGCGTCTCGACCACCTTCATCGCGTCGTAACCTCGCTGGTGGATGCGACCTCGTCTGCCCATCGCACGGCGCCACCGTCACGCACGCGCTGCAGCCCCTGGGTTACGATCAGGTCGCCATCCCGGATATCGGCCTTGACGAGGACGAAGTCGGGATTGCGTTGCACGATGCTCACGGGAACCTTGCGCGACTTTCCGTCGACCACCCGCCAGACGAAGGAACCCTGCGCGTCCCACTGGACCGACAGCGGATCGACGGCCGGATATTGGTCGCCCTTGAACCGCATGCCGACATTGAACGACATGCCGGCCAGCAGCTCGTCCGAGGCGTTGTCGATCCGGGCACGGACACGCAGCGTCCGGCTTGCCGCATCGATGCGGTTGTCGACGGCTTCGACGACACCCGAAAAGACCTGGCCGGGACGCGCGACCGAGGTCGCTTCTACCGCCTGGCCGACCGACACCGAGTTTGCGAAGCGCTCAGGCACCCAATAGTCGACCAGTATCTCGCTGCGATCGTCGAGCGTTGCGATCGGTGTTGTGGTCGAAACGTTGTCCCCGATATTGATCGGTATGATGCCGACGATCCCATCGATGGGCGCGACGATGTTGCGCCGCTCCAGATTGAGTTCAGCCGCCTGCAGCTGCAGTCTCGCACCCTGCTCCGCGATCTCCGCATCGAAGACATCCATGCGCGACACGCTGGATTTGATGTTGTGATAGAGGCTGGATTTCTCGATCGCGCTTTTCAGCATGACCTCCGCCTGACCTTGGGCGATCACCTGCTCTTCGCTATCGAGCTTGGCGAGAATCTGCCCCTTGGAGATCCGTTCGCCGGATTTGATCAGAATTTCGCGGATGATACCGCTGGCCTGGGGCGTCACGACGACCGAGCGAACTGCCTCGCCGGTGCCGATCGCGTTGAGGCGGTCGTTGACGATACCTTGCACCACAGGCTGGGTAACGATGAGGACTGCATCGGAACGCCCGCCGCCACTGCGCCTCTCCTGCACGCCGCCGGCCGCCTTGTCCGGTGTCGCAGCACCAACCAGCCGCTCAGAGACACCAACCTTTCGCAGGAAATCCGTCGCGCCGGGCACGAACACGACCCATGCCGCGAAGCCGGCAACAACAATGCCAAGGCAGAGGACGAACTGTTTGCGTAAGGGCATTCACGTCTCCGATGAACCGTGAACCGGTTCGTTCAACAAGCGGGGGCGTCGCGGGCGAAATCGCCACACGGCTGCAATATCCACTCTCCGGCGGCCCGCAGCAAGCTTACCAGACCTTGATAACGCAATTGTCATGTCAATATTCGGTAGCCGGCGACCGCGCGCAAATTGCAATTGACGAGCACCGCGCCGGTTCTGCCCTGCATGGCAATACCTGTCAGTGAGCGCATGTTATACACTTCGTCCTGGCCACATCAAATAACGCTGTTATTTCCTATCATTACGCTGCTCCTCGCCTCTGCTGACGCTACTGGCGCAAAGCCGTACCGGCTCTATTCATCAACCGCTAATAGGACGAGGATTGTGCCGGAGATTACCACCAAAGATGGAAGCAGGATTTTCCATAGCGACTGGGGTCCGGCGCAGCAGATCTTCTTTTCGCACGGCCGGCCGCTCAGCGGCGATGCTCGCAATTCTTCGAGGATCTCCGCATCCCACTCTATTGCCTCAATCGCGACGGCACCAAGGTGAACGAGAGCCTGCGCGGAACCTTTCGGCTGATGGCTACAATCGGCGGCATCAAGGACGAACATGATTGCATTGGTACGTTCTCAGGCGCGACTACGCGGAGGCCATGACTTGGCTCAACGCCGACGTTCTCGCCTTCATCAAGGACTGACAGGACAATCTCAAGACGGCCCGGCTAGTTGCCGGCCGTACCACGCAACAGGTTGGGACGATCGATCTCGCGCACTTCGCCGCCAACGCGCAGCGCGCCAGCGACTTGAGGATAGCGGCAGGCCCAGAATGAAAGCAGAACATCTTTTCTGGTCTTTCCATCCCGAATCACTACATTACGCGCCATGAGCAATAGTTTCGACGATATCCCCTTCTTCGATGAAGAGCCGGGCGAAGCGCCGCGCAAGCAGCAAGCCCCCGCCGCTCCTGCAACGGGAGGGTTAGCCGCCCGCGCCATGGCCGCCCGCAACGGCGGCAGCCGTCCGGACTATCTGACTGGCCTCAACCCGGAACAGACCGAAGCCGTCGAAACGCTGGAAGGCCCCGTTCTCGTGCTCGCCGGCGCAGGCACCGGCAAGACGCGCGTGCTGACGACCCGCATTGCCCATATCCTCAATACCGGCCGCGCCTTCCCCTCGCAGATCCTCGCCGTGACCTTCACCAATAAGGCCGCCCGCGAGATGAAGGAACGCATTGCCGTTCTCGTCGGCGGCGCCGTCGAAGGCATGCCGTGGCTCGGCACCTTTCACTCGATCGGCGTCAAGCTCCTGCGGCGCCATGCCGAGCTCGTGAACCTGCGCTCGGACTTCACCATCCTCGACACCGACGACGTCGTGCGTCTCGTCAAGCAGCTGATCCAGGCCGAAGGCCTCGATGACAAGCGCTGGCCGGCCAAGCAGTTCGCCGGCATGATCGACACATGGAAAAACAAGGGCCTCGGCCCCGCTGACATCCCCGAGGGTGACGCCCGCGCCTTCGCCAACGGCAAGGGCCGCGAACTCTACTTCGCCTACCAGCAGCGCCTGTCTTCGCTGAACGCCTGCGATTTCGGCGATCTCCTGATGCATCCGATCGCGATCTTCCGGAAGACGCCCGATCTGCTCAAGGAATATCATCAGCGCTTTCGCTATATCCTCGTCGACGAGTACCAGGACACCAACACAGCCCAGTACATGTGGTTGCGCCTGCTCGCCCAGCGTCCGAAGGGCGAGCCGCAGAACGTCTGCTGCGTCGGCGACGACGACCAGTCGATCTACGGTTGGCGCGGCGCGGAAGTGGACAACATCCTGCGCTTCGAGAAGGATTTCCCCGGCGCTAAGGTGATCAAGCTCGAGCGCAACTACCGCTCGACCGCCCATATCCTGGGCGCCGCAGCGCATCTGATCACCCACAATGAGGGCCGCCTCGGCAAGACGCTGTTCACCGACCGTAGAGATCCCGACGATATCAAGGTGCAGGTCCACGCCTCCTGGGATTCGGAAGAAGAAGCCCGCGCCATCGGCGATGAGATCGAACAGCTCCAGCGCGGCGCTTCCGGCCAGCCACATGCGCTGAACGACATGGCGATCCTCGTGCGCGCCTCCTTCCAGATGCGCGAGTTCGAAGACCGCTTCGTCACGCTCGGCCTGAACTATCGCGTCATCGGCGGCCCACGCTTCTACGAGCGCCTCGAAATCCGCGATGCCATGGCCTATTTCCGCCTCGTCGCCCAGCCCGCCGACGACCTCGCCTTCGAACGCATCATCAACACGCCGAAGCGCGGCCTCGGCGATACGACGGTGCGCGCGCTGCACGACTATGCCCGCGCCCGCGATATCCCCATGCTGGCGGCAGCCGCCGACATGATCGAGACGGACGAGCTCAAGCCGAAGGCGCGCAAGGCGCTGTTCGACGTGATTCAATCTTTCCGCAGATGGCAGGAAAGACTTGAAAACACACCACATACCGAGCTTGCCGAGCAGATCCTCGAAGAGTCCGGCTATACCGACATGTGGAAGAACGACAAGTCGGCAGACGCGCCCACACGCCTCGACAACCTGAAGGAACTCATCCGCTCTATGGAGAGCTTCGAGTCCATGCGCGGCTTCCTCGAGCACGTCTCGTTGGTCATGGACGCCGAGCAGAACGAGAACCTCGATGCCGTCTCGATCATGACGCTGCATTCCGCCAAGGGCCTCGAGTTCGACACCGTCTTCCTGCCCGGCTGGGAAGAAGGCCTCTTCCCGCATCAGCGTTCGCTGGACGAAACCGGCCGCGCCGGCCTGGAGGAAGAACGCCGCCTCGCCTATGTCGGCCTGACGCGCGCCAAGCGCCGCTGCCACATCTGGTTCGTCTCCAACCGCCGCATCCACGGCCTCTGGCAATCGACCATCCCCTCGCGCTTCCTCGACGAACTGCCGGATACTCACGTCGAGGTCGCCGAAGTCGAGCAGAGCTACGGCGGCTACGGCCGCGGTGGCTACGGCCAATCGCGCTTCGACAAGGCCGAGCCCTTCGCCAACAGCTATTCCACGCCCGGCTGGAAGCGCGCCCAGCAAAACCGCAACGACGCTACCCGCGACAATTGGGGCTCCCGTTCCGGCCATTCCGTCGAACGCATCGGCTACGGCGAAAGCGGACCGAAGACCCGCACCATCGACGGCGAACTCATTGCCAAATCCACCGCCACCGAACCCTCGAAGTTCAAAGCCGGTGACCGCGTCTTCCACCTCAAGTTCGGCAACGGCAACATCAAGTCGATCGAAGGCAACAAGCTGACGATCGAATTCGACCGCGCCGGCGAAAAGCGGGTGCTGGACGGGTTTGTGGAGCGTGTTTCGTAACGCAGCCCGTTCACCGACCGTTGGCATGGCGGCTCTGGCAGCCGCTACCCGCATGCCGTGTCACCCATTCGTGACTTCGTATCGGGCCTCTTCTGCGCCATACTGGACTCCCGTAGATGCTGTTTGCGGGCTTGAATAGGAGGATGCAGATGAAACGCTACTCACTATCATTGATCGGACTATCATTGGTGATCGCCATCGTGAGCAACCCCAGCATCGCGCTCGCCTGCAACAAGATCATCGGCACCTGAGACTGACCATGCCTGAGGAGTGGGCCTAGAACTGCTCCTCATGGCACCCGAGTGGCTGGCCTAGATTCGGCATAGATAGTTATCCTGCCTCAGAGACGCAGGTCTCGCATCACCGCAGTCGACAATGCGTAGAGCTCTTCAAACAACCGCTCGCAATCGAGTGCCTTTGCAGCGAACGCCATCGATCCTACCGATCGGTAAATGTAATTCTTGAAGTCGTCTTGGCTATCGCGCTGTCTGCTGGTTCCCTTCATCCCGTGAATGTGAAATTTTGGTGGATTGCCATAATACATGTCCATTGTGTGGACTGACGAAGCATGAACAAAACCAGAGTAGGCGTTGTCGATAGTCTCGAGCACCTTGATCGCTCGATCCACAGCCAAGCCTGCCGCGTAGGCGCGAGCGTTATACGCTCGGATTTTCGAGCGCCGTACTCGCGAGCGCTTTTGAGTTGACCCCAGAGCATCTCTAGGCTGATCGAACTCTTCGGCGAAAAAATCATCTAGATACTGGGTGTGGGCCCGTTCCTGATTGCCAAAGATAAGGGGGCCACAAAGGAACAGAATATCGCTATCGACCTCGTCCAATGATCGCTGAATCGCTCCAACCTCTTGCAAGAAGCCTTGGTCGAGAAGCAGCTTACCCGATTGGAGCAGAGTGATCAGACGTGCGACCTTGAGGACAATCGCTTCCTCAAACCCCTGCCTCCGAAAACGGTATACATATCCATCCGCATACTTGGACAGTTGAGGAGCAGGTATAGTCGAGCTTAGTCGAACAAATGCATTCGACATCCCAGATATCACGTTCTCGAATATTTCGTCCATCAAATCTCTCTAGGTACCCTCACCCCAAGATCGGCATCGATCCCAGTCCCAATATATCGTTGAGCAACGCCAGCCCGATCCCGGCGGCCACGATGGCCAGGCCGATCAGGAAGAGCCGACGCGAGCGGTCGTATTTCGCCGCGATCAGGGAGTCGCGCGCGAGCAAGTCGGCGAAGACCTTGACCTGGATGGCGATGCCCACCATCAGCAGCAGCATCGGCAGGATGTCGATCTTGCTCCAGTCGTTCGGGTTGGAAACCCAGTGGCTGATGAAATTCAGGGAAAAGCCGAGGATGATGCCGGCGGCCGTCAGCGAGCCGTTGCGGAAGGTTGCATCGATCTTTTCCTCTGGACCGGGCTCGGCCATGGCGTTTGTTTCCGGCTGATCATCGATGGCCAAGGAAGGCAGAAATCCGTGAAAACGGCAAGAGCCGCAAAAGATTACAAATCCTTCATATTAAAATCATGTTTTCTTCTTGCCAGACCGGCAAGCACCCCGTTAGATCGGGATGACATCTGCCCGTCCCTCTCAGCGAGGAACGTTGCACGTAAGCGTTAACGTCAACCAACGCGCTGATCGAACCCGAACCCGGGGTGCGAGCGGCGCGGCGTGCCTGCGTCTTACGCATTCCCGGTTCCATCAAAGGAACCACTGATGACGGCCAACACCGCCTCCACCTCTCCCGAAAAGCGCCATCTGATCGAACGCGTCCGCCACGAACTCAAGCGCCGCGTGCTCACTGTCCGCCGCATCGAGCATGTCACGCCGCAGATGCTGCGCGTGACACTGGCCGGCGCCGACCTGGACGGTTTCGTCAGCCTCGGCCACGACGACCACGTCAAGGTGCTTGTTCCCCGCCCCGGCGAAGAGCCTAGCTTTCCGGAGATCGGCCCCGACGGCAAGCCGATGATCGATCCGGCCAATCGTCCGTCGCTGCGCGACTACACGCCGCGCCGATACGACGCCGCGACCGGGGAACTCGACATCGACTTCGCGCTGCATGAGGCAGGCCCCGCCACCGAATGGGCGATCAATGCGAAGCCCGGCGACAAGCTTGGCCTCGGCGGCCCGCGCGGCTCCTTCGTCGTCGCCACCGATTTCGACTGGTATCTGTTGGCCGGCGACGAAACCGCCCTGCCCGCCATCGGTCGTCGCCTAGAAGAACTGCCCGCCACCGCCAAGGCGCTCGTCGTCGTTGAAGTGGCAGGCCCGCAAGAGGAGCAGGCATTCACCAGCAAGGCCGAGGTTTCCTGCATCTGGCTGCATCGCGGCACCGAACCCGCGGGCACGACCGACGGGCTCGACCAGGCGCTACGGGGCCTCGCCCTGCCCACGGGCGATGGCTACGTCTGGATCGCCTGCGAAACCGTCATCGCCAAGCGTCTGCGCGCCGTGATGGTCGACGAGCGGCAGCATCCCAAGGCTTGGATCAAGGCCGCCGGCTACTGGAAGCGTGGCCAGGCCGACTTCCACGAAACGCACGGCGATTGAGTCGCATCCAGATGTTTGCTCCGCCTTTCAGGGCGGAGCAACGCCGCGATGCCCAGAAGAAGACGAAATGTCGCAGGCCGATCGCCAGCGCGCCAGCCGCCTCAGCGCGCGTTGCCCATCATTCCATTACAAGAATGGCGGCCATTCGAACGGAACATGCCTCACGGGCCGAATTTCCCGTGTCAAAAACGTCAGCGATTTCAAGAGAATGCAAGGTGTAAACGAAAGGTTAAACTGCTTCGGCCCATTTGGTCAATCGGCTGAAATTCATCACAACATTCCCGTTTTGACGTCGGGGGCAAATCATCTTAGCCCGTTTGCGTCCGCCCATGAAAGGCGGGTTTCACGATGAACTCTAAAGGAGATTCAGGTGACCAGTGTTTCCTCCCTGGGCAGCAGCACGTCCACATATATTTCCAGCCTCGACAAGAATGGCGACGGCATCGTTTCCGCTGACGAACTGGCGGCCGCCAACGGCAGCTCCACGTCCACCACCTCCACGAAATCGACGGCCAGCGGCGGCAGCGACAGTGCGAGCGTCACGCAGAAGATCGCAGCCGACATCGTCTCGATCATGCTGCAGATGCAGCAGTCCAGCGCCAGCGACGACAGCAGCACCGACGACAGTGGCGACGACAGCAGCAAGGGCATTCTTGCTTCGCTGGATGCCAACGGCGACGGCAAGCTGACCACTGACGAAATCCTTTCCGCGGATACGTCGAGCATTGCAAGCAGCGCCAATGGCAGCGACGATCCGATCCTGACGCAGGTGCTGAACGACATGCAGACCGCGCTTCGCGCATACCAGAGCACATACGGCTCTTCGGCAGCAGCCGATACCACAAGCGACGACGTGCAGTCCGTCTGATTACCACATGGCACGGCTCCGCCGGGGGAGCCAAAGCCATCCTCGATAAGACCGCCGCCTGCCGTGTTCGGGTCGGGCGGAGCGACTTTTGCTTCGACGCCTTGGCGATCCTGAGAGCCACGACCGGAAACACCGCTGATCGGCGGGGCCATCCGGAAAAAGGCTTTCGCGCGGTTGCACGGGCAGCCGAAAAGACGCAGAAACGATCCATCGCGAATGATGAAGGATCGGCATTTCATGGAAAGTATTGGCGTCGCGTTGCTGCTGCTGTGCGCAGTGGTCATCAGCGGAACACTCACGCGCCTTTCGCCGATTCCGGTGCCGCAACCAATCGTGCAAATCGCACTGGGCGCCGTCATAACGGTCTTCGCCGATCTGGGTGTCAACCTTGATCCAGACCTGTTTTTCCTGCTGTTCTTGCCTCCTCTCCTGTTCCTCGATGGCTGGCGCATTCCCAAGGAAGGTCTGTTTCGAGACAAGGCCGTCATCCTCGAACTGGCGCTTGGCCTCGTCGTCTTCACGGTTCTTGGCGTGGGTCTCTTCGTTCACTGGCTGATCCCCTCGATGCCGCTTGCCGTCGCCTTCGCGCTCGCCGCCATCGTCTCGCCGACCGATCCCATCGCAGTCTCGGCGATCGCCGCGCGCGTCCCGATTCCAAACCGGCTCATGCATATCCTCGAAGGGGAATCGCTGCTGAACGACGCGTCCGGCCTCGTTTGCATGCGCTTCGCAGTTGCCGCAGCGCTGACCGGTACCTTCTCGCTTGTCGAGGCGTCGGGAACCTTTGTCTGGGTCGCGGTCGGGGGCATCCTGATCGGTGTCGCATTGGCTTGGGTAATCTTGCGAACACAGAGCTTCTTTACGCGTCGTCTCGGCGAGGAAACCGGATCGCAGATCCTCATCAGCCTCCTCATTCCCTTCGCTGCCTATCTCGTGGCCGAGCATCTTGAGTGTTCTGGCATCCTGGCGGCCGTCGCGGCCGGCATCACCATGAGCTACGGCGAGCAAGGCGGCAGGACGCTGGCGATCACCCGCGTGCGTCGGACCGCCGTGTGGGACACCGTGCAGTTTTCGATGAACGGCATCATCTTCGTGCTGCTCGGCGAGCAGTTGCCCCAGATCGCGTCGGGTGCCGCTCGCGTCGTCCGCGAAACCGGGCATCATGATCCGATCTGGCTGATTGCATATGTCACTGCCATCAATCTGGCGCTCGGTCTTCTTCGCTTCGTCTGGGTGTGGGTTTCGCTGCGCTTTACGTTGTACCGTGCGGCGAAACGAGGCCAAGTCATCGTTCGGCCTAGCTGGCGCCTCATCGCGGCTACTTCGGTCGCAGGCGTACGCGGTGCCATCACGCTGGCGGGTGTCCTGACACTGCCGCTGGCCATGCCGGACGGCTCGGCCTTCCCTGCCCGCGATCTTGCAATCTTCCTGGCCGCCGGCGTCATCATCGTATCGCTGATCGTTGCCAGCATCGGCCTTCCTTTCCTGCTGAAGGACCTCCAGATACCGCCGGAGCCGTCGCATCAGCGCGAGGAGGACGAGGCGCGCATCAAGGGTGCAGAGGCCGCGATCAGGGCCATCGAGGCCCTCCAGCACGACATGAGCGAAGGCAGGGCCGATGCGGATATCTATACGGATGCCGGCGCGCGGCTGATGGACATCTACCGGCGCCGCATCGACGGCCGTTCGAAGACCGGTGACGACGCGGACCTGGCAAGGCGCATCGAAGAGATCGAACGCAAGCTGTGGGTCGCCGGCGTCAGGGCCGAACGCGCCGAGTTCTTTCGTCTCAGAAAATCGCGCAAGCTTTCGGAAGAGCTGATGAAAAAGCTGGTGCGCGAAGCAGATCTTGCCGAGGCCAGGTTCGGCTCATCATGACCCGATCACCGCAGTGGTAAGCCTAGCGGTGACTGGCTTTTCGAAGGATGTCCTCGACAAACGCTCGCTTGCCTGCGGTGTACCGATCCCCGTCATAGGAAAACGTGACCGCCAGCGTTTGCTTGAGAGAAGCGTATTCCGCAACGGCATCAGAATGGGCGCGCAGATAATCGCGAAACACCATGCGACGCCTGTGAGTCTCATTGCCTGGAGGGCAAAGATAGACACGTTGCTTCGGCACGCTTGTGTGCTGCATGAACGCCCACATGTCGTCGCCCCAGCGATTTCCGCGCGGCTCATACCCCGAAGCGATGAGCTTTTCGCTTGCTGCGGAAACATCCGGTAGACTGCGCAGAGTGATATCCACGTCGATCACCGGCTTGGCGGAAAGACCGGGAACCGAGGTGCTCCCAACATGATCGATCGCCAGCGCGACCGTTCCCAGCAGCCGATGCAGATCATTGGCGATTTCATGGAACAGTCTCGGCCAGTTCTCGTCATACGGAACGATTTCGACCAATGTTGCCATCGAACGCGTCTCCGCTCCCCACCGGTCGAATCAACAGTCTGCGCGACAGCGTAGACTTTGGGACCACAGCCGCAACGTTGTTCAGTATTGCGCGCATCCTGTTCGCAATCGCAAAAATCTTTTCGCAAAGCACAATAAAAATCGTTTGAATACTATCGAAATTATTCGCCGCGGCTTATATGAGCCCTGTGGCTTGTTGCACGCTTCCTCCCAGAGTGCTCGCCGAGCCACCGCCGGCCCGTCGTATCAGACGGCTTTCAACGGAAAATACCCGGCGCCAACAAGAACAAGAGGTATAAGAAAGTGGCTGGTATCATCACCAACAATGCCGCGACGACACGCCCGGCTTCGCCTGCATCCTCCCCCGCTGCGAACTATCAATTTGCCCTCGTGGCCTTGACGTCGCTCTTCTTCATGTGGGGCTTCATCACCTGCCTGAACGACATTCTCGTGCCCCACCTCAAGAATGTGTTCCAGCTGAATTACACGCAGTCCATGCTCATCCAGTTCTGCTTCTTCGGCGCCTATTTCGTTGCGTCGCTGCCGGCCGGCGCGCTGGTCAAGCGTATCGGCTACAAGTGGGGCATCGTTCTCGGTCTCGTCATCGCAGCGATCGGTTGCGGCCTGTTCATTCCGGCAGCGAGCTATCGCGTCTATGCCCTCTTCCTCGGCGCGCTGTTCGTGCTGGCAAGCGGTATCACCCTGCTTCAGGTCGCGGCCAATCCCTACGTGACCGTCCTCGGGCCGCCGGATACGGCCGCCAGCCGACTGAACCTCACCCAGGCTTTCAACTCGCTCGGCACAACACTGGCGCCGATGTTCGGTGCGTTTCTCATTCTTTCGGCAGCGACAGCGGCCGTTTCCGGCGCAACGCCGGAACAGCTCGATGCGATCAAGCTCGCGGAAGCGAGTGCGGTGAAATTCCCCTACATGCTGCTGGCCATCGCCTTCCTGCTGCTCGCAGCACTGTTCGCAGCCTTGAAGCTTCCGGAAGTCGACGGCAGCGAAGACCTCGAGCCGATCACCGGCGGCGGATCCGCCTGGCAGTATCGCCACCTGGTCCTGGGCGCTGTCGGCATTTTCCTTTACGTCGGCGCCGAAGTCAGCATCGGCAGTTTCCTCGTCAACTTCATGAGCCAGCCCGACATCGCAGGCTTCTCTGAAGCCGAGGCGGCGCACTATGTCTCCTACTTCTGGGGCGGCGCCATGATCGGCCGTTTCATCGGTTCGGCTGCCATGCGCTACGTTGACGACGGCAAGGCGCTCGCCTTCAACGCTGTTGTCGTCATCGCCCTTCTCCTCTTGACCGTCTTCTCCGGCGGCCATGTGGCCATGTGGTCCGTGCTGGCCGTGGGACTGTTCAATTCGATCATGTTCCCGACGATCTTCAGCCTGGCGCTTTACGGTCTTGGCAAGTACACGAGCCAGGGCTCCGGCATTCTATGCCTGGCCATCGTCGGCGGCGCCCTGCTGCCACTGATTCAGGGCGGCCTAGCCGACACCATCGGCATCCATCTCGCCTTCCTGATGCCGATCGCCTGCTATGCCTACATCGCCTTCTACGGCCTCAAGGGGCACCGCCCCGCCTGATCCGCACTCATGACGCTTCGCCGCCCGCGCGGCGAAGCGTTTCCGCCCTTGCACGTCATCGACCAGCTTGGCATCTTGCGCTGCAACAACAGTTGGAGACGCATTTCATGAAGGCCTTGCTGCTGGTCGACATCCAGAATGGTTTTTGCCCGGGAGGCAATCTTGCAGTCCCTGGGGGCGACGAGGTGGTTCCCGTCGCCAACCGGCTGATCGACAGCGGCACATACGATCTGATCGTCGCCTCCCAGGATTGGCACCCGGCTGACCACGGCAGCTTCGCATCCTCCCATCCCGGCAAGGCGCACTTCGAGATCGGAACACTTTCCGGCAAGCCGCAGATGATGTGGCCCGACCACTGCGTACAGGGCACGCCCGACGCAGAATTTCACCCTCACCTTAGAACCGCCGACATACATTTCATCCAACAGAAGGGTCAGGATAGCGCGGTCGACAGCTACTCGGCCTTCCGCGACAACGATCAGGACGCGACGACCGGCCTTGCCGACTACCTCGCACAACAAGGCGTGACCGATCTCGATGTCTGCGGCCTTGCGACCGATTACTGCGTGAAGTTTTCGGCCCTCGATGCTGTCGAAATGCTGCCGGGCGTAAGAGTTCGCCTCATCGAGGATGCCAGCCGCGGCATCACGCCAAATGGCGTTGCGACCGCGATCGAGGAAATGCGTTCGCGTGGGATCGCCATCGTCACGAGCGACCAGGCGATCGCCAGCTAGTCATTCCGTGGCGTCGCGCTGCAGTTGATAGACATCCTCGGCGAAGTCATCGATGCGGCGAGCCAAGGCGGTCTGCGCGTCGTCGATGCCTTGCTTGTAGTAAGCCGCGCCGATCTCCTTCGCGAAGAAATCGAGCACGAACTCTGCCTTCAGCAGCCCGATCTTCTGGTCGAGTTCGGCATCGAAATAATGCTGTACGCGCCCGATCAGGGCCGTCTTTTCTTCCTTCGTGAGTTCGATCGCCTTCATCTGTTCCCTCGCCTGCGTCTTACCTTCCCGGGAACCGTTCAGCGAAATCGATCTTTCAATCAAGGAAATTCGTTTGCGGCAGCGGCCCCGTCGCCGTAGACGGAGCGAAAATTCCAGAAGGATGGTCGCCGATGAGTCGTGCGAATTTTATCGACGGTGTGCGCGGCGGTTTTCCCATCACCGTAGCAGCTGCTCCTTTCGGCGCGCTCTTCGGTGCGCTCGCCGCAGATCACGGCATGTCGCTTGCCGAGCTCACGCTCATGAGTGCGACTGTCTACGCCGGCGCGAGCCAGATGGTGGGTATCGAGCTTTTCGGCCATGACATTCAGGCCTGGTTGATCGTCGCCTCGATCCTTGCCGTCAACTTCCGCCACGTGCTCTATTCCGCTGCCCTGGCGCCCTATGTGAAGCATTTCACGCCAGTGCAGAAGTTCTTCACCTTCTTCCTGCTTGTCGACCCGCAGTTTGCAGAGACGGTCAAGCGCGGCGAAGCCGGCAAACCGGTGACCTTTGCATGGTACCTCGGCTTCGGCCTCGCCATCTATGTTCCGTGGGTGATCGTCAGCCTGATAGGCGGGCTGCTCGGCAGCTTCATCGGCGATCCGAAGTCGATTGGCCTCGATATCCTTCTGCCGGCTTACTTCCTCGGCATCGTGCTGGATTTTCGCCACCGCGACAACTTCCTGCCCGTATCGCTGGTAAGCGCCGTCGCCTCGATCGTCGCATATCGCTACGTCGGGTCTCCCTGGCATGTCAGCCTGGGCGCGGCTGCCGGAATTCTGCTTGCTGCCTTGCTGCCCCCGCCGCCGCATGAGCAGGAACTCGAAACCGATCTGCACGAGGTGTGACATGACATTGGATCTTCACATGGTGCTGATCATCCTCGCTGCGGCTGTCGCGACATACGCCACCCGCATCGGCGGCTACATCCTTATCACCACAATGAAACGCATACCGCCACGCATGGAGGCGGCACTGGCCGCAGTGCCTGCGGCCGTGCTGACAACGCTGGTTGCCCCGGCGTTTTTCACAGGTGGATGGGAATCGAAGCTGGCGCTCGTCGTCGCCTTGCTGGTCGGCCTGCGGGTGTCCCACAGCTGGATGCTGGTTGCCGCATGGGTCGTCGTCATGGCCTGGCGTCACACCATCGGAGTGTGACGCCCTCGCCGCCTTTTAGTATTCCAGCGGCAGCGTTGCGTTTTCCAGCCACGCCTTGACGTCATGGTCGTGGATCAGCGGCATCAGCGCTTCGCGGGTCCGCTGATGATAGTCGTTGAGCCAGCGCAGCTCGTCGTGCGTCAGCAGCTCGGGAATGACGATGTTGCGATCAATCGGGCAGAAGGTCAGGGTCTCGAAGCCGAGCATCGGCGTGTCGCCACCCTCGATCGCCTCGGCATCACGCACATAGATCAGGTTCTCGATACGAATGCCGAAAGCGCCCGGGCGATAATATCCGGGTTCGTTCGACAGAATCATGCCGGGCAAAAGCTCCTGCGTCGAAAGCCGCGAGATCCGCTGCGGTCCCTCATGCACGGAGAGGTAGGAACCGACACCATGGCCGGTGCCATGGCCGAAATCAGCGCCTGCCCGCCACAGCGCAATTCGCGCCAGCGGATCGAGATCGCAGCCGCGCGTGCCCTTTGGAAAGCGTGCGGTGCCGATCTGGATCATGCCCTTCAGAACAAGCGTGAAGAAGCGCTTGTGTTCTTCCGAAACCGTGCCGACGCCGACGGTCCGGGTAATGTCCGTCGTCCCGTTGATATACTGCGCGCCGGAATCGATCAGAAACAGTTCGCCCGCTTCAAGCTTGCGGTTGCTTTCGGTCGTGACGCGATAATGCATGATCGCCGCATGTTCGCCGGCGCCCGAGATCGTGTCGAAGGAAATGTCCTTGAGCGGGTTCTGCATCAGATCGCCGACGCGCGCCCGCACAGCCTCGAGCTTCTCCGCCACTTCGATTTCGGTGACGGTCCCCGGCTTCGTCTGGGCAAGCCAGCAGAGGAACTCGACCATCGCCGCACCGTCCTGCAGATGCGCGGCAGCCGATCCGTTGATCTCGACGCCGTTCTTGACCGCCCGAGGCAATTTCGCCGGGTCGTTCCCCTCGACGACTTCGCCGCCAGCCTTTCGAATGATGTCGGCCAAGCCAAAGGACGTCAGATCGGGGTCGACAAGGATGCGCCCGCCATCCTTCGAGACGGCGACAAGCCTCTCGTCGAGCGCCGAGGGAGGCAGCTGCAGGCACATCTGCGCCAGATAGGCTTCGGCCTCGATGCCGGTCTTGCGCTTGTCGAGAAAGACGTCTGCCTTGCCGTCCGCGTAGACGATGGCACGTGCAAGCGGATGCGGCGTATGCGGCACGTCGGCACCGCGAATGTTGAAGATCCACGCAACCGACGAGGGATCGGCGATCAGCACTGCTTTCAAGTTCTTCTTGGACAGATCAGCCGCGATCGTTGCAATCTTGTCCGTCGCAAGCACGCCGGCCTGCGCGATGTTCTGGATGGCAACGGCGCCAAGCGGCTCCTGGGGCCGCCCGGTCCACAGCTTGTCGAGTGGATTGTGCGGCAGGATGACAAGCGAGCCGCCGATTTCGGCCAGGGCTTTCTCCAGACGCCGAACCTCGGCTCCCGAGTGCAGCCAGGGATCAATACCGAGGCGCAATCCCTTGGAACCATTCTTGCTCAACCAGAGATGCGCTGGCTCGTTGACGAGGTCGCCGCCGGTGAAGACCGCGCCATCCACCTGTTCGGCAAGTTGCGTCACATAGCGCCCATCGACGAAGACGATTGCCTGCGAGCGCGTAACCAGCGCCATCCCTGCCGAGCCGGTGAAGCCCGTCAGCCAGGCTAGCCGCTCGGCGCAGGCTGGCACATATTCACCGTTGAACTCGTCTGCGCGCGGCACAAGGAAGGCATCGATACCCAACGCATCGAAACTTTCGCGAAGAGCCGTGACGCGATCGCGGCCGAATTGCGGCGATGAAGTGACTTCGAAAGACTGGAACATGCTCAAGAACCTGGTGTTTGCTGCGAATCTCGAAAGGCGGGTCGCGGCTATGTTATCGGAAAATCAGACAAAATGCGAAAGAAGAGCCTCCCGACATCCCTGCAGACCGCGCAACATTCGGGCGGAAATGGGGCGGCAAAAATCAAACTGGCACGCTTTATGCATTCGCTGCATGGCTCCCATGAACGAAACCCTCTGCCTCAACTTTTCTAAATAGCTATATAGGCGCCATCAAACGGGTTCGAGACGAACCTCAAACGAAAAGGAATTTTGAAATGACTGCCTCTCTGTCGCGCTTCGCTTACAGCAGCCCGGTGCAGGCTGGCGAGCGCCAGACTGTCCGTCATATCATCGGCTCGCACCGTCCGCAGAATGAGGGAACCCTCACGATGCTCGGCGCCCGCCACCAGGTTACGCGCCACCAGGGCGCAACCAGCTACGCGTTCTGAGCAACTCGCCGCTCCGTTCTCCTCCTCCCTCACCGGACCGGCGATCAGAACAAGTAGAAGCCCGCTCGAGCGTCTCTCCTCCTTTGAGCTCGCGGGCATTGATCGGGAAACCGGTCTCAAGGCGGTGCCATCGGCACCGCCTTTTCTTTTGCCCTCGCTTCAGGGGCGGTCGAGGTGGATCGTTACCCAGCCATTGCGCCAGATGGTGCGAACATGGCGCAGATGCGCGCCGTTATAGGCCGCCAGAACCTTCCAGCGCTGCGATGCAAGAATGCCCGACAGGATGACCGAGCCGCCGGGCGCCAGATGCGTGACGAGCTGCGGCGCCATCTTGATCAATGGCCGCGCCAGAATGTTGGCAATGATCAGATCGAACGGACCATGCGACGAGAAGGCGGTCGAATGGAAGCCCGGCGCCGTTTCGGTGGAAATGCCCGTGGCAATGCCGTTGCGCCGGACGTTCTCGGCAGCGACCCGCGTGGCGATCGGGTCGATATCGGTCGCCAGAACAGGAATATTCTTCAGCTTCCGCACTGCGATCGCCAGAACGCCGCTTCCCGTTCCGAGATCCAGCGCATTGCGCACTTTGCGCGACCGCACCACGCGGTCGATCGTCTCTAGGCAGCCCGCAGTGGTGCCGTGGTGGCCGGTTCCGAATGCCTGCCCCGCGTCGATCTCGATTGCGATGTCGCCGGAGCGCACCTTGTCGCGGTCATGCGAGCCATGCACCAGGAAGCGCCCAGCCCGCACCGGCTTCAGTCCTTCGAGCGACTTGGCCACCCAGTCGATCTCCGGAATGACTTCGCGTTCGACCTTGGCATCCGGGAAGCTGTGCGCCAGCGCTTCTTCGACGCGGACGCGGACTTCGTCTTCGTCTTCGCGCATCATGTAGACGGATGCTTCCCAGATATCTTTCTTCTCATCGATCTCGGTGGTCGCGATCGCGAAATCTTCTTCGCCGAAGACGTCGGACAGCAGATCCAGGATCTGCCCGGCCAGCACTTCGGTGGTCGTCACGTAGAGGCGTATTTCACTCAAGGTCGGTCTTTCCGTTTATAGCGCGCCATCGATCCACGGCGGTGGCGGCGTGTCGTATCCCGAAACGCCGTGAAGCAATCTTTGTGAAAATGCAGGTAGTCTGAAAAGCACCGGTACCGCAAGGTTGCGGATCGCGATCGCCAGCGGATTCCGCATGGTGATGAGAGATGTGAGCTGACGCGTCTGCTTGAGCACGGTCTGGACGGCAGGCATGCGCAGCGCGGTGTACTCGGCCTCGCGGCCTTCCGAAATCAGCCAGGCAAGCCAGCATGCATCCTCGATCCCGAGGTTCATGCCTCGCGCGCCCGCGGGCGAATGGATATGGGCGGCGTCGCCAGCCAGAAATACACTGCCTCTCGACATTGTATCGACATGGCGGAAATGAACACGGAAATTCGAGGCCCAGACGCGCTCGGCAATCGGCGCCGGATGCTCGATGCGCGCTTCGAAATCCGGAAGCGTCGAGATGTAGCGCAACACATCGCGCTCCAGCGGCAACCGGCCGATCATGCCGGGGTCGACAAGGCTGATCTCGGCAAAGTGCGAGTCAACCGGTTGGCTGTAGCGAAAATCGGCAAGATAAAAGCTGCTTTCCAGCGCCTCTCCGGGAAAACCGATACCAATTGCCTTGCGCACCGTGGAATGAGCGCCGTCAGCACCGATGACAATATCGAAGCTTGCGCTTTCCACGGAGCCGTCGGCCTTCCGAAGTGTCACCCGCGGCTTGGAACGATCATCTGAAACGCTGACGATGGACGTCTCCCATTCCGGCACGACCTCATAGTCGGAAAGCTTGCCGACGAGCAGGCGCTCCGTGTGCCCTTGCGCGAGGGCGTGCAATGCACTGTAGGGGCCAGCAATCTTCGTTGTATCGAGATCTGCGAGCCGCCGTCCCTTCGAGACGACACGGAAACGCGCGATCTGTTGCGCCTCCTGCAATATCGAATCGGTCACCCGCGACGGCGCAAGGAGGCTGAGCGTCCGGGCATTGACCCCCAGCGCGCGGCTTTCGATCAGAGGAACAGGGCCGGCATCGCTATCGACGATGCGCGGGTGAAATCCCCGTCTGGCGAGTTCCAGGGCAGCAGCCAGACCAGTCGCGCCGGCTCCGGCAATCAGGATGCTGCGATGCCCAGGCGCCATGACGTCATCCCTTGTTGACGAGGTTCTCCAGCTTTTTTACCGCCGTATCGGGATTTTCACCATAGGCGATCGTTCCGGAGAAGCGGCCGGCCGAATCCAGCAGGAAAACAGATGCCGTGTGGTCCATCGTGTAATCGCCGTTCGGATTGTTCTCGTCGACGGGCACCTTCTTGGCATAGACGCGATAACCCTTGATCACCTCGGCGACCTTGTCCGGCGGCCCTGAGATACCGATGATGCGCTTCGAGACGTTGGAAACGTACTGGTTCATCACATCAGGCGTATCGCGCTCGGGATCGACGGTCACGAAATAAGCCTGCAGCTTCTCACCCTTGGGATCGATCTTCTCCAGCCAGCCATTCAATTCGAAGAGTGTCGTCGGGCAGACCTCCGGGCAATGGGTAAAACCGAAGAACAAAGCCGTCGGCTTGCCGCGGAACGCCTGCTCGGTGATCGGCTGGCCATTCTGCGCAACCAGCGTGAACGGCACGCCGAACGGCCGGTCCGACAGGGCTTCCTTCGTCTTGGTGACATTCAACGTCAGCCAGCCGAGAATGCCGGCCATCAGCAGCACCGCAACCCAGACCGCAATGCGGACACTCTTCATCGATCAAATTCCTCGCAGTCGGGGGACCGTCCCCTCCCTTGCCTGATATCGCGTCGTGCCCCATCAGGCAATTCAACAAGACGTTTTCTCGCCGTGGTCGATTGCCCCACCCGTTCTTTGCCGACGTCACCGCAGCCAAGCGGAATATGTCGTTGGTTTTCAAAGCGATCCTCACTTCACTAGGAAACCCGAATATTTCAGATTGTTAGGAAATACTTAAAAAATCATATCTATATTTAGCTATGGATGGAACGCCCACCGTTCCCATGACATGACGTCTTTCTGGTGTCCCCAAATCCCGGATATCCGCATGTAGGCGAACGAGAACATCCCGCGTCTCATCGCGGAGGGGACAGTCTTCACATGGCAGACATGACAATGCGCAGGAGCCTCTCGGTGAGCCAGAGGCTCTGGACGCTGGCGGGCGCCGCATTCATCGGCTTCGGTTCGATGCTAGCGGTCGGGTGGTATGAAAATGCAATCGTCGGCAACGCGCTGCACCGCGCGAACGAAATCCAGGCAAGCGTCGATCACATCAACGAGATGCGCACGGCCAACCTGACGCTCATCCTGGCCGCGATGGATACGATCGTCGATCGCAGCGACAAGGTCGTCGCGCCGGAACGCCTGAAGCTGATGAACGACTCTGTCGCGAAGCTCTCGAGCGGATCGAAGGAAATGCGGCTTCTCGCCGACGAATTGAACGCAACCCAGCTGCTCTCCAGCTACGACGCGGATGTCGCCTCGCTTAACAAGTCGATCGTCGGTGACCTGAAGGCGGCCGTTGAAGCCGGCGCGCCGGACAGTGCGTTCGACAAGCTCGACGATGCAATCGATGCAGGCGGCGACAAGCTGACGGCAACGCTTGACAAGCTGGCACTGGACGGCGGCGACGTCGCCAAGAAGCGTATCGATCAGGCAAACGCGATATCCCAGCGGGCCGTCTATATCCAGATTGGCCTCGGCCTCCTCGCCATTCTCGCCATGGCGGCGCTCCAATATGTTCACGGCGGCTCGATCCGACGCGGCATCGAAGCCGTCCGCCGCAGTATGCAGCGGATCATGAACGGCGATCTAGACAGCGATGTGCCGGCCACCGATCGCGGTGACGAGATCGGTGACATGGCGCGCGCTGCCCAGAGCTTCCGTCTCGCCGCGATCGAAAAGCGGGCGCTGGAAAGCCGCAGCGAAAGCGAGCGCCAGCAAGGCGAGGCTGAGCGCAGAAGCCGCGAAGCGGCGAAGCTCGCCGACACCGAAGCGCTGAACGCTGCCGTCAATGCGCTGGGCCAAGGCCTCACCCGGCTTGCAGGCGGCGACGTTACCGTGACCATCGACAAACCTTTCAAGCCCGAACTCGAGCGGCTGCGCGACGACTTCAACCAGACGACGGTGACATTGCGCAAGGCCATGCTTGGCATCGCCCAGAATGGCACCTCGATCCAGGCAAGCAGCCAGCAGATGCGCTCGGCAGCCGACGATCTTGCCAAGCGCACCGAACAGCAGGCGGCCTCGCTCGAAGAGACCTCCGCGGCCCTCGATCAGATCACGGCCACCGTTCGCAGCGCGACCAACCGTGCCGAGGAGGTCGGCAAGATGGTCGCGCATACCCGCCAAAACACGACCAAGTCGGACATTGTCGTCACCGACGCCATGGCCGCCATGGAGCGAATCGAAGCGGCCTCCCGCGAGATCGGCACCATCATCAACGTCATCGACGAGATTGCCTTCCAGACGAATCTCCTTGCCCTGAACGCGGGCGTCGAAGCGGCCCGCGCCGGCGAGGCCGGCAAGGGGTTTGCGGTCGTCGCCCAGGAAGTGCGCGAGCTTGCCGGTCGCGCCGCGGGCGCAGCCAAGGATATCAAGGCCTTGATCGGAAAGTCAGGCGCCGAGGTGAAGATCGGCGGCGAACTTGTGACGGCGACTGGCGAGGCATTGCGCCAGATCGGCGAAGATGTTTCGCGGATCGACGAACATGTTAAATCAATCGTAACCTCTGCACGCGAACAATCGGTTGGACTGAACGAAATCAATACGGCCATCAGCCAGATGGACCAGGTCACGCAGAAGAACGCGGCCATGGTGGAAGAGACGAACGCTGCAAGTCATACGCTTGCGGCAGACGCCGACAACCTGATCCACCTGATCGAGACGTTCAAGATCGGCGAGGGCATGAAGGCCCGTCAAACGCCGCGGGAAGCAACAGCCGTCTCGCATCCGAAACCATCCCCCGCACGAAGCCTGATCGGCAAAGTCGCGGGCGCATTCAGCGGCGGCGCTGCCGCCAGAGCAATGGCCGTACCGGCCGGAGACAACTGGGAAGAATTCTGATCATGAACAACAATGTCATCAACCAGACCGGCTCGCATCTCGAGATCGTCTCCTTCCACCTCGGTGAGCAGGAATTCTGTATCGACATCATGGCCATCCGCGAAATCCGCGGCTGGGCGCCTGTTACCCCGATGCCGCATACGCCGCCTTACGTTCTCGGCCTGATCAACCTGCGTGGCGCGGTGATTCCGGTCATCGACATGGCCTGCCGCCTCGGCATGAAGATGACCGAGCCGTCCGAGCGTTCCGCGATCATCGTCACCGATATCGCCGGCAAGCTGGTCGGCCTTCTGGTCGAGCAGGTATCCGACATGATGACGATCAAGAGCGAAGACCTGCAGCCGGCGCCGGAAATCATTCCGGAAACCCAGCGCGCCTTCTGCCGTGGCATCGTCGCCCTGGAAAAGACCATGGTCTGCTTCCTGAACCTCGACACCGTCATCGCCGACGAACTGTCCCGCGAAGCCGCCTAAGGCATACCGAACACATCAAAAAGCCGCCCGCGACAGATCGTTGCGGGCGGCTTTTTTGTGGCTCCGGCAAAGCCTATTCGACGATTTCGACGGAGAACGCGAAGCGGGCCGTGGCCCCTGGCGCAAGCGTCTGCGTGTACGGCCGCGCGGACAACTCGTTCGAGGCCCCCTTTTCCGCAGCCATGCCGTGCCACGGCTCGACGCAGATGAACAGCGCACCTGGTTTTTGCCATAGCGCCAGATTTGGCAGGTTGTCGAAATGGAACTGCATCGCCGGTCCGCTTTCGACGCCGTATCTCAAGCCGTTGCCCGCGCCTTCAGGAAAAATCATGGCATCCAGCTCGAACATGCTGTGTTCCAGCACGAGACGACCGGCCTTGAACGGCGAGGCGAGCCGTGCGGGCGCGAGCAGACCGCCCTCCACCCGCGCCAGCTGCGGCTCTGCGCGATTGTCGAGCGTGACGACATGGTCCTGCCCTGCCGTACCAGGCAGCGGCCAGACGAAGGCCGGGTGAAAGCCGATACCGAAAGGCATTGGTCGCTGGTCGCGATTTGTCACCTCGGCCGAAACGGTCAGCACCGGTCCCTTGAGGGCGTGCTCCACGGCAAGCAGGAAATCGAACGGATAGACAGCCTTGGTCGCCGGAGAGGACGAAAGCTCATACCGGCACATCGTCTCGTTCGACGATGCAAGCGTAAACTCCGAGCGTCTTGCGAAGCCGTGCTGCCCCATCGCATAGCTTTGGCCGTCGATCCCCACCGTATCATCGGGAGCCTTGCCCACGATCGGAAAAAGTACCGGTGAACGACCGCTCCAGAAGGCCGCATCACCACTCCATAGCCAGGATCGCCCATCCCCTGTCGTCAGCGCCTGCATCTCGGCACCGAGTGAAGAGACATCGACGGTCAGGTATTGATTTGCGATCCGTGTGGAGCTGGGCATCGGTGGTCCTCTTCGGTTTGTTCCGGCCGGGACCATATCTGCGCCGGCCAGCGATTTCCATCCTCAGAGCGGTGCTGGCGCGACCGCTCACCAAGAGTTGCTCAACCTCTCGTGTCTATTGCGGCTTGCCGTTTTTCCAGACCAC
This sequence comes from Hyphomicrobiales bacterium, assembly GCA_900489925.1. Taxonomy (GTDB): domain Bacteria; phylum Pseudomonadota; class Alphaproteobacteria; order Rhizobiales; family Rhizobiaceae; genus Rhizobium. The sequence continues at coordinate 90,741 of UEHQ01000001.1, forward strand.
ATTCTGCCCATAGAGCGAGACAGTCGATATCGCCATTTTAGCCGAGCCGTCTGTCAGCTCGCGGGAATGGACAAGGTAGATCAGCGTGTCGTTCTGCTTGTCGTAGATCCGGTTGACCACCAGCTTCTTCCAGACAAGCGAGATGCCCGACTTGAAAACCTCGTCGCCACCCTTCGACAGATCGATGTTGCCGATCTCGATCGGCCCTGTCTGGTGGCAGGAGATCGCGCTGTTCGACGGATCCTCGAACCAGTTGCCGTTCTTGACGCGATCGATAACGCTGCGGTCGAAATAGGTGACGTGACAGGTGACGCCCTTCACCTCGGGGTCCGCCACGGCATCGACGATGATGTCGTTGCCGATCCAGTCAACGCCGACTTTGCCGACGACATCAGCGGAGGCGGAACCGGCGCAAAGACCGACCAGCGAGGCTACAGCAAGCATTGTATTGCGTTTTCTGGACATGACGGCTCCTTGACTGCTCCGCATCTAAGATAAGTGCGGGGCACGCCTTTGCAAGAAAGGCTAGCCTTTCCCGGGAAGGGCTCGCCCTTCCCGAGCCGTGTCAGGCCTTGCGGCAGGTGCAGGGTTCGTAGCCGTTGGCCAACAGCCGGCCTGGCTTCATGCCGATCAAATCAGGAATGGCATGAATGGCCGCAGCCCCCACTTGCCGGGCGATCTCGATCGCGGCCTGCGCGCAGACCGCCGCGTCTTCGGCGGCATTGTGGTGCGCGAAGCGCAGCCCAAGATGCTCCGCGAGGATATTCAGCCGGTGCGAAAGAAAATGCGGCCAGACGCGCTGCGACATCTTCAGGCTGCAGAGATAGGTGAGCTCGGGATAGGATTGGCGGTAGAGATCGAGGCACGACCGCCAGACACTGAAATCGAAGGCCGCATTGTGCGCAATCATCGTCGCGCCGCGAAAATCATCCTCGAACTCGTCCATCACCTCGGGAAATTCCGGCGCGTCCTCGACATGTTCGGGGCGGATGCCGTGGATCGCGATGTTCATTCCCGAGAAACGCATCTGCTTGGGACGGATCAGGCGCTCCTCGACGCGCGTGACACGCCCGTCCTCGATCCAGGCGAGACCGACGGAACAAGCACTGCCGCGCTGCTCGTTGGCCGTCTCGAAATCAATGGCGATAGTCTTCAAGGCAAGGTCCGATTCGATTGCTTCAATCAGGCATAACGTCCCCGTCCTGCCGGCGCAAACATCGGCACCTTGACATCAACAACCCTGTCGCGAGACAGTGCGATCCATGAACAGATCACTGATGACAGCCACGCTTATGCAGATCACGACGACCCTTGCGGGGTTGCCGGGAGCGATGGCGCGTTAAAGCAATCCGTTCATCCCGAAACCCTGCCGAGGCGAGCAGGGTTTGGGAACCGGCTCTCCTCCTATCAGAAAATGGAGAGTCGAATGTCCGAACCACCCGTGAAACCGATATCCAAAGGTCCGCAAGGACTGCTCATCCGTGCCGTCCGCCCGTCGGATGCCGAGGGATTGACAACGCTTGTCAACCTCCCCGGCTTTCGCGCCGGAACGCTGCGACCGCCTTACCAGAGCATCGAGGAAACACGCCGCCATCTCGACAGCGGCAATGCGGATGCCATGCGCCTCGTGGCGGTCATCGACGAAAGCATCGTCGGCGACATTGGCATGACGCGGTATCGCGGTCGCCGCAACCATGTCGCGGGCATCGGTATGGGCGTGCATGACGACTTCACCGGCAGAGGCATCGGCAGCGCCCTCCTCGCCGCCGTCATCGATGCGGCCGACAATTGGCTGAACATAAGGCGGCTGGAGCTCACCGTCTTCACCGACAACGAACCGGCCATCGCCCTCTACAGGAAATTCGGCTTCGAGACCGAAGGCACGCTGCGCGCCTATGCCTTCCGGGCCGGCCACTACGTTGACACCCACGCGATGGCGCGGCTGCTTGACTAGGTTCACAGATAGCGCGACGGCGGCCCGTCGCGCTATCCGCCGATCAAGGCCAGCCACTCATCCTCGTCCATGGTCTGGACGCCAAGTTCGCGCGCCTTGTCCAGCTTCGAACCCGCACCGGGGCCCGCGACGAGGATATCGGTCTTCTTGGATACCGAACCGGCAACCTTGGCGCCGAGGCTTTCGGCTCTCGCCTTCGCTTCGTCGCGGGTGAACTTTTCCAACGATCCGGTAAAGACCACGGTCTTGCCGGCCACCGGGCTGCCCGATGTTACCGGCTGCTCCGCCACCTCCGGCCTCACCTCCTGCAACAGGCGCGTAATGACCTCGACGTTGCGAGGCTCCTTGTAGAACTCGACGATGGCGCGAGCGACGATCTCGCCAATGCCCTCGATGGCATTCAGATCGTTCCACGCGTCTCCGGTGAGTGGAGCCGCTTCCTTCATTGCCGCCTCGAAGGCTTCATAGGTGCCGTAGGAGCGCGCCAGCAGCTTGGCGGTGGTTTCGCCCACGTGACGAATGCCGAGCGCATAGATGAAACGGTGCAGCGCAATGTTGCGACGCTCGTTGATCGCTGCGTAGAGCTTGCCGACGCTGACCTTGCCGAAGCCGTCGATGTTTTCGAGCTTGGTGAGCGTCGAAGCCGCCTGCCGCTTTTCCAGCGTGAAGATATCTGGCGCGGTGCGGATCTGCAGCGACGGATCCTCGCTTTCGAAGAAGAAATCCACCTGCTTGGAGCCGAGCCCCTCGATGTCGTAGGCGTTGCGGGAAACGAAGTGCTTGAGATGTTCCGTCGCTTGGGCGCGGCAGATGAAGCCGCCGGTGCAACGCGTGACGGCATCGACCTTTCCGGTCTTCTCGTTCACCTCGCGCACAGCATGCGAACCGCAAACCGGGCAGGTCTTCGGAAAGACATAGGGCTTGCTCTCCGACTCGCGCTTTTCCATCACGACATCGACGATCTGCGGAATGACGTCGCCGGCCCGCTGAACGATCACCATGTCGCCGATGCGAATGTCGCGGCCCTCGCGCAGCGGCTCGCCGCTGTTGCCGATGCCCTTGATGTAATCCTCGTTATGCAGCGTCGCATTGGTGACGACGACCCCGCCGACAGTAATCGGCTCAAGCCGCGCAACGGGGGTCAACGCGCCGGTGCGCCCGACCTGGATGTCGATCGCCTGCAGGCGAGTGAAGGCCTGTTCCGCGGGAAACTTGTGCGCTGTCGCCCAGCGCGGGCTGCGCGAACGGAAGCCAAGGCGGGCCTGCAGCTCGAGACTATCGACCTTGTAGACGACGCCGTCGATATCGTAGTCGAGATCCGGCCGCTTGAGCCCGATGTCGTCATAGTGAGCGAGGATGTCCGCAACCGAGTTCAAACGCTTCATCAGCGGATTGACCGGGAAGCCCCAGCTCTTGAAGACCTCGACCATGCCGAACTGCGTATCAGAGGGCATTTCAGACATCTCGCCCCAGGCGTAGGCGAAGAACTTCAGCTTGCGACTTGCCGTGATCTTCGGATCGAGCTGGCGCAGCGAGCCGGATGCCGTGTTGCGAGGGTTGACGTAGGTCTGCTTGCCCTCGGCTTCCATCTGCCTGTTGAGCGCCAGGAAGTCGCTCTTGGCCATATAGACCTCGCCGCGCACCTCGACGATATCGGGCGCGCCCTTCGGCAGCTCGTCGGGAATTTCCTTGATGGTACGGATGTTGGCCGTGACGTTCTCGCCGGTGGTTCCGTCGCCACGCGTCGCCGCGCTGACCATCCTGCCTCGCTCGTAGCGAATCGACATCGAGAGACCATCGATCTTCGGTTCCGCTGTGAAGGCGATGGACTGGTCAGGCAGACGTCCAAGGAAGCGGTAGACACTGCCGACGAAGTCCTGCACGTCTTCCTGCGAGAACGTATTGTCGAGCGACAGCATCGGGCGCGCGTGGACGACCGGAGCAAACGTGACGGAAGGGGCCGAACCAACACGCCGCGACGGGCTATCTTCGCGGATCAGTTCGGGAAAGCGAGCCTCGATCGCATCGTTGCGACGCTTCAAGGCATCATACTCGGCGTCCGAAATCGCAGGCCGATCTTCACCGTGATAAAGCTCGTCATTGCTGGCGATCACGCGGGCCAGGCGCTCAAGCTCGGCGGCGGCGTCCTCGATCGTCAGGGCATCGATGGCGGTTGCTTCGGTCGACATGCGGTCTCGCTCCAGGGAATCTGGAGTTGTTTTAGAGCAAAATCGAAGGATTGAAAGGGAGAGAACGGCGGCTTGCGCTACCTTCTCCCCAGCTCCAAGGCGAGAGGATCAGCCGTTGCCGGCAAGCAGGCGGGCAGCTGCCGCCCTCGCCTCTTCGGTCACCGATGCGCCGGCCAGCATCCGGGCGATCTCTTCCGTGCGGTCACCCGGCTCCATCGTCGCCACGCGCGTCGCGATCTTCTCGGAGCCATCGGAAACGGGGCCCTTCGAGATCAGGAGATGCGTCGCCGCGCGTGCCGCCACCTGCGGCGCATGCGTTACCGACAGCACCTGCACGCGGTCCGAAAGCCGCTTCAACCGTTGGCCGATCGCGTCCGCGACGGCACCGCCGACACCAGTGTCGATTTCGTCGAAAACCAGCGTCGGTGCCGAACCACGGTCGGCAAGCGCCACTTTCAGCGCCAGCAGGAAGCGCGAGAGTTCCCCACCCGAGGCAACCTTCATGATCGAACCGGGACGCGTACCGGGGTTGGTCTGCACGTGGAATTCGACAACGTCGACACCCTCGGCCGCGGCTTCCTCAGGGTCAGTGGTGATCTCCACCATGAAACGCGCCCGCTCAAGCTTCAGCGCTGGCAATTCCGCCATGACGGCAGCCGCCAGGGACTGCCCGGCATGGTGACGCTTCTCGGAGAGCGATCGTGCCGCGACGTCATAGCTTGCCTTGTGGACGCCGACCTCGGCTTCGAGCTTGGCGAGCCTTTCCTCGCCAGCGTCTAGGTCCGCCAGATCGTTGATCATGCGCACAGCCAAGGCAGGTAGCTCAGTCACCGGAACAGAATATTTTCGCGAGGCGCCGCGCAGCGCAAACAGCCGCTCCTCGACGCGCTCCAATTCCTTCGGATCGTACTCCGTCTTGCGCAGGGCCGCTTCGACCTCCATCTGCGCATTGGAAAGCTGATCAAGCGCGGCATCCAGAAGCGCCACGGTGTCTTCCAGCAGTCCCGGCGCTTCATGGCTCTTGCGCTCCAGCCTGCGCACCAGCGACGCGATGTGGGGCACGGGAGAGGCATTGCCGTTGAGGAACTCGGAGGCCTCGGCGATATCACCGGCAATTCGCTCCGCCTTCATCATCTTCTGCCGGCGGTCGGCCAGTTCGTCTTCTTCACCGTCCTGCGGCGAGAGCTTTTCAAGTTCCTCGACCGACGAGCGGATATAGTCTGCTTCGCGGGCAGCGTTCTCCACCTTCTCGCGGTGCTTCTTCAGCGTCCGTTCGGTATCGCGCCACTTACGGTAAAGCTCGGAAACGGCGGCAACCTCGTCGCCGATGCCAGCAAAGGCATCGAGCAGGATGCGGTGAGCATGCGTATCGACAAGCGCACGATCGTCGTGCTGGCCATGGATCTCGACAAGCATTTGGCCGGCTTGGCGCATCAGCTGCACGCTCAGAGGCTGGTCATTGACATAGGCTTTGGTGCGGCCGTCGGAAGTCTGCACGCGACGGAAGATCAGATCGCCATCATCGTCGATTCCGTTCTCGCGAAGCAGGCGACGCGCCCTGTGGTCTGGCTCCACGTCGAAGACGGCAGTCACCTGCCCCTTGTCTTCGCCATGGCGGACAAGGCCACCATCGCCGCGCCCGCCAAGGGCGAGCGAAAGACTGTCAAGCAGGATGGATTTGCCTGCACCCGTCTCACCGGTCAGAACCGAGAGGCCGGTCTCGAAGGCAAGATCCAGCCGCTCGATCAGGACGATATCGCGGATCGAAAGCTGGATCAGCATTTGGCCTCAGGAACCGAGCAGTTTCTTGCCGGCGGCCGAAATCCACGAGCCCTGATTTTCACGCGGCTCGGTGCCGTTGCTCTTCAGGAGCTTGTAGGAATCTGCATACCACTGGCTGTCAGGATAGTTGTGGCCGAGAACGGCAGCAGCCGTCTGGGCTTCCTCGACGATACCCATCGCGTAATAGGCCTCGACCAGGCGGGCGAGCGCTTCTTCGATCTGGTTCGTGCTCGGATACTTCTCGACGACGTTGCGGAAGCGCGAGATGGCGGCAAGGTATTCCTTGCGCTCCATGTAGTAGCGGCCGACCTGCATTTCCTTGCCGGCAAGCTGGTCACGCGCGAAGCGGATTTTCGCCTGCGCATCGTCGACATATTCGGAGTCAGGATAGTTGTCGACGACGGCCTGCATGGCTTCGATCGTCTTGGCCGCTGCGCGCTGATCCTGCGTCACGTCCACGATCTGCTTGGAATAGGTCAAGCCGATCAGATACTGCACATAAGGAGCATCCTTCGACTTCGGATACTGCGCCATGTAGCGATTGCCCGAGGCAAGCGCGTCATCCAGGCGGCTCTGGCGGTATTTCACGAAGGTGCTCATGACGAGTGCCTTGCGCGCCCATTCGGAGAACGGGTTTTCACGATCGATGGCGTCGAACTTGCGCGCCGCTTCGTTCATGTTGCCGGCCTTCATGTTGGCGAGGCCCTGCGTATAGAGAACGTCCGGCGGGTCGTTTTCAACGCCGAGCTTGGTAATGTCGATATCGGGGTCCGATTGGCATCCGGAAACCAAAGCACCTGCGCTCAGCACCAAGAGCGATGCGAACAAAGCGCGCGCTGTCTTCATCATACTGTCAGACCCTGCATAACCCATCGGAACAATCCCAACCGCCGCCATCCCTCAACGGCGGCCACGCCTTGCTGGCGTTTCTAGCCACAAATGCGTGGCCAGAGCAACGCAATGATGATGCATTAACGCATTTTTGTGGCGGCACCGGCCATAATGTTGAGTTTTGCCCAGAGAAAGGCGCATCTGTTGCCGCTAAACATCTGCTGCAAAACACCTATCGGGAATCACGATGGGCCATTCCCATAAAGAAACCGCCTCCCGAAGGAAGCGGCCCTGGCCTTAAAAAATGCGGTGGAGGTCAAGCCGACCAGGGAGCAAATTCCGGTGCGTTGACCCGGATGAAATCCCGGGGAGCAACACGTTGGCGCGGTGCAGATGTCTCGACAACTTCATAGGCTGTCGGATCGTTGAGCAGCGCCTTGAGGGCATTGGCATTCATCTTGTGGCCGCCACGATAAGAGCGGTAGCAGCCGATAAAGGGGGCACCGGCAAGCGCCAGATCACCAACGGCATCCAGCGTCTTGTGACGGACGAACTCGTCCTTGGCGTAACGCAGGCCTTCGACGTTGATGACCGTATTGTCGTCGGAGATGACAACCGAATTCTCGAGCGACGAACCGAGCGCGTGACCCGATGCCCACAGACGCTCGACATCGCGCATGAAGCCGAAGGTGCGGGCGCGCGACAGTTCCGACTTGAAAGTCGCAGCGGTCATGTCGCCTTCCCAAGTCTGGCGGCCGATCAGCGGCGTGTCGAAATCGATCTCGACTTCGAAGCGCATGCCGTCATAGGGACGGAATTCGCTCCACGAACCGCCATGTTCGATGCGAACCGGCTTGGTGACGCGGATGTAACGGCGCTTGACGCCAAGGGATACCAGACCGACCTGCTCGATTGCTTCGATGAAGGGCATGGAGCTGCCGTCCATGATCGGCATTTCGGCGCCGTGGACTTCGATCAGAACGTTGTCCAGGCCAAGCGCATAGACGGCTGCCATGACATGCTCGATCGTCGCGACGGAGCGCGCCGGCGAGAAACCAAGAACCGTGCAGAGGTCTGTATTGCCGACCTGCGAGGAAACGGCACGCAGCTCGGTAACTTCACCGTTCTCGTGCATACGGTTGAATACGACACCAGTATCTGCTTCAGCCGGGTTGAAGGTGATCGAAACGTCAGCACCAGAATGAACGCCGATCCCAGAAAGGGTGACCGGGCGTGATACCGTCGTTTGAAAACCCAACATGCCAATAACCATAAATCTTGCCTTTATTATCCCCGGCGATCCGCTACGGCTTATCTGCCGAAACCCATCTACCGAGGTTTATTTCGCTCCGTCCAAGTCCTGCAATGAGCGCACGAAGACGGTTTTGTTAGTCCATACATACGTGCGCCCGCGCTCCAATCCAAATCACTGTTTCTTTCGCTTTGTTACGAAAGCATGCTTTTGAAATTGCAGCGTAATTTGCCTGAATTCCGGCACCTTGAAACACAGATGCCCGGGAGCGAACTCCCGGGCCTGAGCGTGGCGATTCTGTGTCGACCTCAGTTCGACTGGCGGCGAAGGAAGGCTGGAATTTCCAGCTGATCGTCTTCCTGCATCATGCGGGCCTGAGGAACGCTGCGGCCCTGATCGTCAAGGTTTCCACGGCGCGGAGCGTAAAGGCTGGCTTCCGGAGACAGCGGACGGCGTTGCTGCGATGCAGCGGCCGGTGCCGATGTCATCTCCGGAACGACTTCCTCGTCGCGGCGTCCGAGCGAATTGGTGATTCGCTTCAGAAGACCCATCGGACCGCGTTCTTCGTGAACCTGCGCGGCGACTGCAGGCTGTGCGCGGTGATCGAGCTCGGCCTGCACGACCGGCGGGAAGTCTTCAACCTTCGGCATGCGAACCGGCTGCTGCTGAGCGGCCATCGGCTGCTGCATGACCGGGGCCGGCTGCTGCATGACAGGCGCTGGCTGCTGCATCACAGGAGCCGGCTGGCTCATGATCGGCGCCTGAACAGGAGCCTGCTGAACCGGGGCAGGACGGATGATCGGAGCCGCTTCCGGAGCAGCGAAGATCCGGCTCTGCGGGCGGAAGGTTTCCTGCTGCACAGGCTGCTGCACCGGCGCTGCCGCACGAGGAGCGTGGATTTCGAGTTCACGTTCCATCTCGGCTTCCGCGGTGCGGATCGCCTGTGCGATCGGATCGACGGCCTTCGGTGCCTGCTGCATGACTGGTGCAGGCTGCACTGCGGCCGGAGCCGGAGCAACGGCCGCGGAAGGACGGATAATCGGCTTCTGGACCTGCTGGAAGTTCTTGCCGGCGTCCTGGTTCATCGCACGGTCGATGCCGGTGGCGACGACGGAGACGCGGATGATGCCTTCAAGCGATTCGTCGAAGGTTGCGCCGAGGATGATGTTCGCATCCGGATCGACTTCTTCGCGGATACGGGTCGCAGCTTCGTCGACTTCGAAGAGGGTAAGGTCGCGACCACCGGTGATGGAGATCAGCAGGCCCTGCGCGCCCTTCATCGAGGTTTCGTCGAGCAGCGGGTTTGCAATCGCGGCTTCCGCAGCCTGCATTGCGCGGCCCTGGCCGGAAGCCTCGCCGGTACCCATCATCGCGCGGCCCATTTCGCGCATGACCGAACGAACGTCGGCGAAGTCGAGGTTGATGAGACCTTCCTTCACCATCAGGTCGGTGATGCAGGCAACGCCCGAATACAGAACTTGGTCAGCCATCGCGAACGCATCGGCGAAGGTCGTCTTGTCGTTGGCAATGCGGAAGAGGTTCTGGTTCGGGATGACAATCAGGGTGTCGACCGACTTCTGCAGTTCCTGGATGCCCGATTCGGCCAGACGCATACGGCGTCCGCCTTCGAAGTGGAACGGCTTGGTGACGACGCCGACCGTCAGGATGCCCTTGTTGCGGGCGGCCTGCGCGACCACGGGAGCAGCACCGGTGCCGGTGCCGCCGCCCATGCCGGCAGTGACGAAGCACATGTGGGTGCCGTTCAGGTGATCGACGATCTCATCGATGCACTCTTCAGCAGCTGCACGACCGACTTCCGGCTGCGAACCAGCACCGAGACCTTCGGTGACGCTGGCGCCGAGCTGGATGATCCGCTCTGCCTTCGTCATCGTCAGAGCCTGTGCATCCGTGTTGGCGACAACGAAGTCGACGCCCTGGAGGCCTGCGGAAATCATGTTGTTGACAGCATTGCCGCCACCGCCGCCAACACCGAACACGGTGATCCGCGGCTTCAGCTCTGTGATGTCAGGCTTATGCAGCTTGATAGTCATGGTACCGTTCCTTCTCTTTATGGCCGCATCGCCACGCCGGCCAATTCATTAAATCTCTAGAAGCTTTCCTTCAGCCACTGACCCATCCGGGCAATGCGGCTGCTATTTCCGCCAAGCGACATGAGCAGACCGCTCTGTGACGCATGTGTTTCCATGTCCGCAACCTGCGGATAGATCATCAGGCCGACAGCCGTCGAAAAGGCCGGACCCTTGGCCGCCGTCGGCAGGCCCGAGACGCCCATCGGTCGACCGATGCGAACGTTGCGGGCAAGGATCTTGCGGGCAACGTCGGCAAGGCCTGTCAGCTGGCTTGCGCCGCCTGTCAGCACGACGCGCTTGCCGACGATCGGGCTGAAGCCGGAACGCTGGATGCGGTCGCGAATCAATTCCATTGTCTCTTCGATGCGGGCGCTGACGATGCGCGACACCAGGGCACGTGGCACCTGCGTAGGCAGATCGCGGTCGTCCTCGCCGATCGGCGGGATCGAGATCAGCTCGCGCTCATCCGAAGAGTTCGGCATCGCCGAAGCGTGAACCACCTTCAGCCGCTCGGCATCCTCGATGCGGGTCGAAAGACCGCGGGCTAGGTCGGTGGTGACGTGATGACCGCCGAGGCTGACGGCATCCGTATGAACCAGCTTACCTTCGGCAAAAACCGAGATCGTGGTCGTGCCGCCGCCCATGTCGATCGCGGCGCACCCGAGCTCGACTTCGTCGTCGACCAGAGCAGCAAGACCCGATGCGTAAGGCGTAGCAACAATGCCTTCGACCGAAAGGTGAGCGCGGTTGACGCTGAGCTCAAGGTTCTTGAGCGCCGTGCGTTCCGCCGTCACGACATGCATGTCGACGCCGAGAACGTCGCCGTACATGGCCAAGGGATCGCGAATGCCGCGTTCGCCGTCGAGCGAGAAGCCCGTGGCCAGCGAATGCAGGACGAAGCGATCCTGGCGCAGCGACTGCTGGCAGGCTGCTGCCAGAACTTTCTTGAGATCGTTGAGCTCGACTTCCTGCCCACCGAGATCGATGGTCGCGGTGTAGATGTCGCTCGCAAGACGGCCCGCCGTCAGGTTGACGATCAGGCTTTCGACCGTCAGGCCCGCCATACGCTCGGCCGCATCGACCGCTAGGCGGATGACGCTCTCAAGCGCATCGAGGTCCGAGATCGCGCCGGTCTTGATACCGCGCGAACGCTGATGGCCGATGCCGATGATTTCGATATTGTGCGTGCGACCAGGCAGAACCTGGCTCTCCTCGCGCGGCGTCAGCCGCCCGATCATGCAGACGACCTTCGTCGAGCCGATGTCGAGGACGGAAACGACATGCGACCGCTTCGACGAAAGCGGCTTCAGGCGCGGCAATCCAAAGTGGGATGAACCGAACAAGCTCATATATTCTGCCCCGCCTTTTTCAAATCCTTGGTACGCTGATCAAGCACCAGCTGGCGCCGAGCCATCGCCTCGGGGGTTAACTGAATGGCCGTACGATCGGCGAGTCTGAGATCGACTGCCGCGATATCGCGATCCAGAAGATCCTGCTCCTTGGAAAACTTCGAAAGCCGCGCCAACGCCAAATCGATGTCATCTTCCGGCAACTTGACGACGACGCCGTTATCCATGTGCAGATCCCAGCGACGACCGGAAACCCAGACAAAGGCCTTCACGCGCGACTTGATATCCGGCCACTTCGCAAACTCGTCTTCGAGCGAGGCGGCAGCGACTTCAGCGCCACGTCCGACAACCAGCGGCAACTGCGAGAACTTGTTGTCGCGAAGCGGAGCGATGACCGCCCCGCCCTTCTCCACCAGAGAAAGCTCCTGCCCATGCTGCCAGATCGCGTAGGCCTGGCGCTCCTTGAGCTTCACTTCAATCGTCTTCGGGTAAACCTTGCGGACCTCGACGTTCTCGACCCAAGGCAGCTTGGCAATCTTCTGGCGGGCAGCATCCACGTCGAGAGCGACCAGCGAGGTCGCCCCATCAAGACCGATCAGCTGCAGGATATCGATTTCCGAGGTCTCGGAGTTGCCGGAGACCTTCACGTCTTCAATCGCAAAACCGGCAGCCGTCGTCGTCGCCTGCGCAACCACTTCCGTGTGACCACCCAAAGACATGCCATAGAGGCCGGTCGCAGCAAAAAACGCCAGCGCTGAAACAGTACCCGTGTGCGCCGGAATATGGATACGACCACTTCCCAGGCTGACAAGGAAGCGGACGACACGGCGCAACGGACGCGGCAAAACCATCCGGCCATCACCCTCGGCATACGAAGGCTCGGCATGATGGCTGGGGCGCCCTATCCTTTTGACCGTCACCGAGAACAAGAAGCGTCCTCCACCATCCAACGAAGAAACTCACCGAACGAGTAGCCGGCATGACCAGCCATTTCAGGCACAAGAGAGGTTGGAGTCATGCCCGGCTGGGTGTTGATTTCCAGCCAGATGATTTCACCATCTTCGGAGAAACGATCATCGTAACGAAAGTCGGAGCGACTAACCCCACGGCAACCAATTGCTTGATGCGCCCTTAACGCCAATGATTGTATTTTTTGGTAAATATTCGGTGAAATTTTCGCCGGAATGACATGTTTCGAGCCACCCGCGACGTACTTGGAATCATAATCGTAGAAACTGTGTCCCTGCGGCACGATCTCGGTCACGCCAAGCACACGATCACCCATGACGCCGCATGTCAGCTCGCGACCGTGGATGTAACGCTCGACGATAACCTCTTCACCGTAGCGCCACTCCGGGGAGCCGATGATCTGCGGCGGGTTCGCCTGATCTTCCTGAACAATCACGACACCAAAGCTGGAACCTTCGCGAACCGGCTTCACCACATAGGGTGGCTTCATCGGGTGCTCGGTCGGGAAAGCGAATCGATTGATCACCTGCGACTGAGCGACCGGAATGCCGGCCGCGGCAGCAACACCCTTTGCCTTGCCCTTGTCCATCGCAAGCGCGGACGCAAGCACACCTGAATGCGTGTAGGGAATCTCGAGATATTCGAGGATGCCCTGAATCAGGCCATCCTCGCCAAACGGTCCATGCAACGCATTGAACGCGACATCGGGACGAAGCGCGGAGAGCTTCGCGGATACGTCGCGATCAACATCGATACGGGTTACCTGGAAGCCCTCAGCCTCGAGCGCATCAGCGCACGCCGCCCCGGACGAAAGGCTGACAGGCCTCTCCGAGGAAAATCCGCCCATCAGGACAGCGACATGCTTGCGACTCATAGGTACCCCCAAAATAACTGGCAGTCTGAAATTCGATGCTTGCTCCAAGCTTGTTTCTCTCCGAATCCCAATCCTTGGCGCCCGTGTATTAGAGCAGCATTATGGTTAACGAAGCGTTTACTTTTGTTAACTTCTGTCCTCTGGGCCGGCACGACGACCCGGCGATCGGGGCAGCGGAAACGTAAAACCCCGCACCGACGGGCGGCACGGGGTTTTGAAAAAATTGAAGGAATGGGCTCAGGCTTCCTCGCCGACCGCCTTCCAGAGAACACCGCCGATGATGCCGCCGACGATCGGTGCGACCCAGAACAGCCAGAGCTGTTGTAGTGCCCATCCTCCGACGAATAGAGCCTGGCCAGTCGATCGAGCGGGATTAACCGACGTGTTCGTAATCGGGATCGAAATCAGATGAATGAGCGTCAGCGCCAGCCCGATTGCAATCGGCGCAAATCCGGCAGGCACCCTGCTACTGGTGGAACCCAGGATGATGAAGATGAAGAGCATCGTGAGGACAGTTTCGATCACCAGCGCCGAGGTAAGCGAATAACCGCCCGGAGAGTGCTCGCCATAACCATTGGCCGCAAATCCTCCAAGTTCGAAGCCTGCCTTGCCGCTGGCGACGACATAGAGCACCGCCGCAGCGACGATCGCCCCGATGACCTGTACCACGATATAAGGTATCAGGCGCCCGGCAGAGAACTTGCCTGCTACGGCAAGGCCAACCGAGACCGCTGGATTGAAATGGCCGCCGGAAATGCCGCCGACGGCAAACGCCATGGTAAGCACGGTGAGGCCAAAAGCAAAAGCAACACCCACAAAACCTATTCCAAGCTCGGGATATGCCGCCGCAAGTACGGCACTGCCACAACCACCGAACACGAGCCAGAATGTACCAAGAAATTCTGCAACAAGACTTTTCTGCATATTTCCCTCCTGCGCTCAACCAGAGCGTTGCTGAAGATTCCGCCCTTATTGATTCTGGTCAAGTAACGGGATCGAGAAGACCCCTCGCCGGCAGAAATGGAAGCACCCTATTTTTTGTCCGTTTATTGCGCGTTTTGCATTTGCGCCGAATTAAAATTGCGTTAAGAGCCGGATGCCCTTTGAGGCATAGAATGAAATCCCGAATGGAATGAAAATGTCAGACGCGATATCCAAAGTATCGCCGACCTCCGCATCATCGAACAGTGCACCGCTCAACTCGCCGGCACGCGTTCTGATCGCGAGCCTCGTCGGCACCACGATCGAATTCTTCGACTTCTATGTTTATGCGACGGCCGCCGTGCTGGTCTTCCCGACGCTGTTTTTCCCGAACAGCGATCCGACCACGGCGCTTCTCGCATCCTTTGCCACCTTCTCGATCGCCTTCTTCGCCCGCCCGCTCGGCGCCGTGGTCTTTGGCCACTTCGGCGACAGGATCGGCCGCAAGACGACGCTGGTTGCTGCGCTGCTGACCATGGGTATTTCCACGGTCGTCATCGGTCTTCTTCCCTCTTATGATTCCATCGGCGTACTTGCGCCGCTGCTGCTGGCACTGTGCCGCTTCGGCCAAGGCTTCGGCCTCGGCGGCGAATGGGGCGGTGCCGTTCTGCTCGCGACCGAAAACGCGCCCGAAGGCAAGCGCAGTTGGTACGGCATGTTCCCGCAGCTCGGCGCCCCGGTCGGTCTCTTCCTGTCGTCGGGTATCTTCTGGCTGCTGCTGCAGGTCATGTCCCAGGACGCGCTTCTCAGCTGGGGCTGGCGCGTGCCGTTCATCCTGTCGATCATCCTGATCGTCATCGGCCTATGGGTTCGTCTCTCGATCACCGAGACGCCGGCCTTCCAGAAAGCCATCGACAAGCATGAGCGTGTTGCGGTGCCGGTCGCGGAACTCTTCCGCAAGCACAAGCGCAGCCTGTTCCTCGGCACTTTCGTGGCGCTCGCCACCTTCGTGCTCTTCTACATCGGCTCGGCCTATCTTCTGTCCTACAACGTCAAGGTCCTGAAGATCCCGTTCCTCGACGCGCTGGAAATCCAGATCGTCGGCTCGATCGCCTTTGGTATCTTCATTCCGCTCATCGGCAAGCTCGCCGAGCGCTTCGGACGCCGCGAAATGCTGATCCTGACGACCGTCCTGATCGGCGTCTTCTCCTTCTTCCTGCCCGGCCTGATGACCGGCGGCGAAGGCAGCATCGTTGTCTTTGCAATTGTCGCGATGGCACTGATGGGCATGACCTACGGCCTGATCGGCACTGCGCTGGCAGCCCCCTTCCCGACCGCCGTTCGCTATACCGGCGCATCGATCACCTTCAACCTCGCAGGCATCTTCGGCGCATCGCTCGCGCCTTATATCGCCACCTGGCTGCAGGCGAACTACGGGATGACCTATGTGGGGTATTATCTCGGTATCGCAGCCGTCATCACTCTCGTCTGCATCCTGGCCTCCGGCCGCGACGAAGTCTGACGCGACAACGATCTCAAATCAAAGGGCCGCGACGGGAAACCGCCGCGGCCTTTTTGTTGCGGTCTGTTAACGCCCTGTCTCTATTTTTCCACCACATGAAATGCGGAGGCCGGGATGCTGACAAGACGATCGATACTCATGAATGGATTTGGCGCAGGCCTTTCGATGTCGCTGCCACCATTCGCCCGTGCCGCAGCCATCCCCTCGATCGACGTTACCTTCCTCGTCATCAATGATGTCCACGCCTGCCGTGTTGGCGATGGGCTGAGCCCGAATTGCCTCGCCGAAGGCAAGACCGACGCCAACCTCCTGCGTCACATCAGGGCATTGAACACCATTCATCACCGGACATGGCCCGAAGAGATCTCGGGCAAACCAAGCGGCTTCAGCCTTGCCGGTCAGCCGATCGCCAAGCCGCAGGGGGTGGTCGTATGCGGCGATGTCACGGATGACGGCGGCGGACAGATGGCGGAGTTGAAAGAAGGCTCGCAGCTGCTTCAGTTCTCGCACCGCTATCAGCAGGGCCCGGGCGCCGATCATATCCACTTCCCAGTCTACGTCGGTCTCGGCAACCACGACCTCGACCAGGACGGCAAGCCGCCACAGGTTGATTGGTATCGCGACGAATTGCGCGATTACGTCCAGATGAACCACAAGCCGAGCGTCTTCTTCAAGCCGATCGTGCCGGTGGACAACTACGACGAAGGTTCCGACAACTATTCCTGGAACTGGGGCGGACTTCACCTCATCCAGGCCCAGCGATATGGCGGCGACGACACCAAGGGAACGGCGAGCAGTCTCGACTGGATGAAGCGCGACCTTGCGGCCAATGCGGCCGACGGCCGGCCGGTGGTCGTCTTCCAGCACTATGGCTGGGACAGGTTCTCCGTGGAGCGCTGGGACCCGAATGCCAAGACCTTCACCGACAGCGGTAGCGGCGCTCCGCATTGGTGGAGTGATTCAGATCGTCAGGATCTGCTCGCAACCCTCAGAGGTTACAACGTAATCGGCATTTTTCATGGGCATGAACACGAAACGCCGATGGCCTACAGCGTCGGTGAGATGGATATCTTCAAAGCAAAAGCCGCCTACATGGGCGGCTTCTGTCTTGTTCGTGTGACAAGCACGACGATGGATGTTGCCATAGGCGAAGCTAGCGACGATGCCGGCGGCGTTGTCTTTACGACCGCCTTCACCAAACGCCTGGCCTGACGATCACTCGGTCGTTACGCCCTGGAAAGGGCGAACCTCGCGGCCCGGCATGAACACGCCCAGACGCTTGATCTCCCACTCGAGCTTGATACCGGATTTCTCGAAGACCTCACGGCGAACCTGCTCGCCAAGATATTCGAGGTCATAGCCGGTCGCCTGACCGTTGTTGATCATGAAGTTGCAGTGAAGCGACGACATCTGCGCGCCACCGATCACCAGACCGCGGCATCCTGCTTCGTCGATCAGCTTCCATGCGGAATGACCTTCCGGGTTCTTGAAGGTCGAACCACCGGTCTTCTCGCGAATCGGCTGCACCGTCTCACGATGACTGCGAACGGCGTCCATTTCCGCCCGAATCTTGGCGCGGTCTTCGGCGTATCCCTCGAACAGCACCGAGGTAAAGATCAGGTCGCTTGCCGCAGACGAATGCCGATAGCCATAGCCCATGTCTGCATTCGACAGCACATGCCTGTTGCCCTGGCGATCAATGGCGGTGACCTCGATGAGGCGTTCCCGGGTTTCTGCCCCGTTGGCGCCGGCGTTCATCCTGGCGGCGCCGCCGATGCTGCCGGGAATGCCGTAGTAGAAATGGAATCCACCGATACCGTTGTCCATGGCCATGGCGGCCACGTACTTGTCCGGGCAGATCGCACCGGCACGAATCCGGTTTTCACCCGCAAGCTCGACCGAACCGAAACCCTTGGCCGACAGGCGCAGCACAACGCCGGGAATGCCGCCATCGCGAACGAGGATATTCGATCCAACGCCGACCACCGTCATCGGCACCTCGGCCGGCAGCAGCTTCAGAAACGCGATAAGATCATCTTCGTCGTGCGGCTGGAACATCAGCTCCGCAAGGCCACCGGCGTGGAACCACGTGACGCGATCCATCGGCGCATCAGGCGTCAGCCTCCCGCGAATGTCCTTTACACCGTCGCCGAGCGACGCAAGCAGCTTTTCCCCATTCACCTGTTTCATGCAGATATTCCCGAAAGGCTTTCCAGTTGCTTGGGCAGCGCTGCCGCCCAGTATGTGATACTCCCAGCCCCCAACAGAACCACAAAATCACCCGGCTTTGCAATCTCTGCGACCATTTGCGCCAAATGCTCCGGAGAAGCGAGGAAGCGCGCGTCACGATGACCGCCGGATTTGATGCGAGCGACGAGCGTCTCGGCGTCAGCACCCTCGATCGGATCCTCGCCGGCCGCGTAGACCGGCGCGAGGAAAATGCTGTCGGCATCGTTGAAGCACGCGGCGAACTCTTCGAAGAGGCTCGCAAGGCGAGAATAGCGATGCGGCTGATGCACGGCGATGACGCGGCCCTTGCAGGCCTCGCGAGCGGCCTTCAGCACAGCCTTGATCTCGACCGGATGGTGCCCGTAATCGTCGAAGATCTGCACACCGTTCCATTCGCCGGTCAGCGTGAAGCGGCGCTTGACGCCGCCGAACGAGGCCAGACCCTTTGCGATATCTTCGCTCGACATGCCGAGACGGTTGGCAACCGCGATCGCGGCGGTGGCATTGGAGATGTTGTGACGGCCGGGCATCGGCATGACGAGATTGTCGAGCCTGATCACCTGTCCGGTGCGGCGGCGACGGATCTCGACATCGAAAATCGAACGCGGACCATCGATGCGGACATTCATGAAGCGAACATCGGCCTGCGGGTTTTCGCCGTAAGTGACGATCTTGCGGTCTTCGATGCGGCCGACCAGCGCCTGAACTTCAGGGTGATCGAGGCAGAGTACGCCAAAACCGTAGAACGGCACGTTCTCGACGAACTGGCGGAACGCAGCCCGCACGGCGTCGAAGTTCCCATAGTGGTCGAGATGCTCGGGATCGATGTTCGTGATGACTGCGACATCGGCGGGAAGCTTTAGGAAGGTACCGTCGGACTCGTCTGCCTCGACCACCATCCATTCGCCCTCGCCCATGCGGGCGTTGGTGCCATAGGCATTGATGATACCGCCGTTGATCACGGTTGGATCGAGCCCGCCGGCTTCCAGCAGCGTTGCCACGAGCGAAGTGGTCGTCGTCTTGCCGTGCGTGCCGCCGATTGCGATAGCGTTGCGGAAGCGCATCAGCTCGGCCAGCATCTCGGCGCGGCGAACCACCGGTAGCAGCTTCTCGCGCGCCGCCACGAGCTCCGGGTTGTTCTTCTTGATGGCGGTCGACACGACCACGACTTCAGCGTCACCCAGGTTTTCCGCCTTGTGGCCGACGAAGACTTCAATGCCCTTGTCGCGCAAGCGTTGAACGTTCGCACTCTCGGCCTGGTCGGATCCCTGCACGCGGTGCCCGAGATTGTGCAGCACCTCGGCAATGCCGCTCATGCCGATGCCGCCGATGCCGATGAAATGGACGAGGCCGATGGCCTTCGGCATTTTCATGCGCGTTTCCCCTTGAACTCTGCAATTGTACGTCGTGCCGCAATAGCCTCTACCATGTCGGCAAGCAAGTTCGCAGCGTCGGGTTTGCCCGCTTGTCTGGCGGCTGCGGCCATTCGGGCAAGCTTTTCGGGGTCGTTCATCACATGGGTCAGGATCGAGGCGATCTTCTCGGAGGAAAGATCCGCCTGCGGAATAACCTTGGCCCCGCCCGTCGCGGCAAGTGCTGCGGCGTTGGCGGCCTGGTCGTGATCGAGCGCATGCGGATAGGGAACAAGGATTGCCGGGCGACCGATGACCGAAATCTCCGAGACCGTCGACGCGCCGGAACGGCAGATCACCAGATGCGCCTTGGCCAACCGTTCGGCCATGTCGGTAAAAAACGGCGCGATCTCAGACGAAGCGCCCATTTCCAGCTTGGCGACACAATCGCCAACCATGCCCATATCCTCGGACCGAACCTGCTGCGTGATCCTGAGACGTCCGCGAAGCTCGTCGTCGAGCAAGCTTATCGCCGTCGGCATCGCCTTGGAGAAATACTGCGCGCCCTGGCTGCCGCCAAAGACCACGAGATTGAATGGCTCGCCCGCATGCGACGGCGCATAGGGCGTCTTCGCAGCCTCGATGATCGCGGGACGGACCGGATTGCCTGTCGTGACCGTCTTGTCGGGAAACTGCCCGCCACCATCAGGCAGAAACCCGCCGGCAATCGCCTGCACGCGCGATGCCAGCGCCTTGTTGGCGCGTCCCATCACGGCGTTCTGCTCGTGGATCATGGCGGGCACGCCGAGCCGGGTTGCTGCCAGCAATGGCGGCACGGTCGGATAACCGCCGAAGCCGACGACGACGGCTGGCTTCAACCGAGAAATCAGCCTCTTTGCCGCCCGCATGCCGCTCCAGAGCGTCCAGAGCGTACGGGCAACCGCCACCGGGTTTTTCGACGCGATCGTCGCCGATGGCACGGCATGGATTTCGTCGGCCGGAAACCTGCCAGCGTAGCGCTCGGCGCGGCTGTCGGTAACGAGGTGCACGGAATAGCCGCGCTCCTTCAGCTTGTAGGCCAGAGCTTCCGCCGGAAACACGTGGCCGCCGGTTCCCCCGGCGGCAAGCAGGACGATGCCTTTGCTCATGTACTCTTACTCCGCCGGCATTCCATGCGCGACGCGGAAGAGGCTCCGATCCTGCGCACGCTTTTCCGGCCTGTGACGCGTCAGCGCGAGAATGAACCCGGCGGTGACGCAGATAGCGACCATCGACGAACCGCCATAGGAAATCAGGGGCAAGGTCATGCCCTTTGCCGGCAGCAGTTCGAGATTGACGCCCACATTGATGATGGACTGTATGCCGATCTGCAGCACGAGGCCAGCGACGGCAAACCGATTGAAGTCGTTCCGCTCCTTGTAGGCATGCGAGAGGCCACGCAGCACGAGCACCGAGAACAGCGCTACGAGCGCCATGCAGAAGACGATGCCGAATTCCTCGGCCGCGACCGAAAAGATGAAGTCGGTGTGCGCGTCGGGGATGATGCGCTTGACGATACCCTCGCCCGGTCCCTGACCGAACCAGTCGCCACGGATGATGGCCTCGCGGGCCGTGTCGATCTGGAAGGTATCACCCTCGCCGGTCATGAACTTGTCGATACGCAGCGCCACGTGCGGGAAGACGTAGTAAGCACTGACGAGACCACCCGCGCCAAGAGCCCCGAGCACGATGATCCAGAGCCAGGGCATCCCCGCCATGAAGAACATGCCGCCCCAGACGGCGGTGGTCAGGATCGTCTGGCCAAGGTCAGGCTGCGCCACAAGCAGCGCGGCCACGATACCGAAGAGAATGATCGCAAAGAGATTGCCCGGAATTTCCGGCTGGCGCGCGTGCTCGGCAAACAGCCAGGCGCAGACCACGACGAAAGCGGGCTTCATGAATTCCGATGGCTGAATGGAAATGCCGGCAAGCGTCACCCAGCGCCTCGATCCCTTGACCTCAACGCCGAAGAAGAGCGCCAGCAGCATCATCCCCAGCGCGACGATGAGAAGGATGATGGCAGTGCGTCGCACCTGGCGCGGCGTCAGGAACGACAGGCCGAACATCACGCAGAGCGACGGGATCATGAAAGCCGCGTGGCGCTTGACGAAGTGGAATGGCTCCAGCCCGATGCGCTCAGCCACCGCCGGCGACGCGGCGAAGGACAACATGAAGCCGATGCCCATCAGAAAGATGAACATCGCTAGGAAAAAGCGGTCGATGGTCCAAAACCAATCGGCCAGAGGCCCACGTTCCGCGCGGCTTACCATGTCATTTATCTCCTGTTGCCGAACCGATCAGCATGGTGATTCCGTCGAGCGCTGCCACATGGCTGACAAATGCATCGCCCCTGACTTCAAAGTTCTTATATTGGTCGAAGCTTGCGCAAGCCGGGGATAACATCACGGCCGATGGGCCATTTTGATCTTTTTCGGCATCCGCGGCCGCGTGTGCGACGGCTCGTTCCAATGTTCCCGAGATTTCGTAGGCAACGGCTTCCCCCAGGGTCGCCGCAAACTCCGCCGCGGCCTCACCGATCAGGTAGGCTTTGGCGATACGCGGGAAGAAGGGAGCAAGCGTCGTAATCCCGCCAGCCTTCGGCAAGCCGCCTGCGATCCAGTATATACGGTCGTAGCTCGACAGCGCCGGAGCGGCGGCGTCCGCATTCGTGGCCTTCGAGTCGTTGACGAAAACGACGTTGCCCCGACGGCCCACGGGCTGCATGCGATGCTTGAGGCCCGGAAAAGACGCCAGGCCGATACGGATATCCTCAACCGAGACACCGACGGCCAAACAGGCTGCGATGGCGGCGGCGGCATTCTGCGCGTTGTGGCTCCCGCGCAGGGTCTGGATGCCATCGAGGTCGGCGATCAGATGGGCTACGCCCTCAGAGGCCTGAAAAAGCTTCGTGCCTTCCGCATAGATGCCATTGGCCAGTGGCTGGCGTCTGGAAATGCGCGTTACCTTGGTCCCCGCCCGCTCGACGCGATCGGCGATCACCTCGCAATAGCTGTCGTCGACGCCGATCACTGCAACACCGCTGCCGGCGACCAGCCGCTCCTTGACGTCGGCATAGTGCTGCATCGTTCCGTGCCGATCGAGATGATCAGGCGTCAGGTTGAGCAGGATCCCGGCGGACGGATTGAGCGTCGGCGCCAGATCGATCTGGTAGGACGAGCACTCGACGACATAAAAGCGCCCGGCCCTCGGTGGCTCCAGCGTCAGCACCGCAGTCCCGATATTGCCGCCGAGCTGCGTATCCCGCCCGCTCGCCTCCAGGATATGCGCGATCAGCGCCGTCGTCGTCGATTTGCCATTGGTGCCGGTGATCGCGATGAAAGCGCAATCCGGCGCGTGTGCGCGGCGTTCGCGAACGAAGAGTTCGACATCGCCGACGATATCGACGCCTGCGGCGCGCGCCAGATCGACTGTCCAGTGCGGCTTGGGATGCGTCAGTGGCACGCCGGGCGAAAGTACGAAAAGCGACTGGACGCCCCAGTCGATGGTTCTGAGATCCGCGGTGTGAATTCCCTCGGCTGCAGCCTTCGTCACGCTGTCAGGATTGTCGTCCCAGGCCGTGACGTCGGCACCGCCAAGGATCAGCGCGCGGGCGGTGGCAAAACCGGAGCCACCGAGCCCGAAGAGCGCGACCTTCTTTCCTGCAAGCGTGGTGACCGGGATCATGGCCGTTTCACCGCAGCTTGAGGGTCGAAAGGCCGAGCAGAGCAAGGCCAACCGCGATGATCCAGAAGCGGATCACGACCTGGCTTTCCGTCCAGCCCTTCTTTTCGAAGTGGTGATGGATCGGCGCCATCAGAAACACGCGGCGTCCCGTCAGCTTGAAGAAGCCGACCTGAATGATGACGGACAGCGTTTCCATGACGAACAGGCCGCCGATGATCGCCATGACGATCTCGTGCTTGGTGGCGACGGCAACCGTGCCGATCGTGCCGCCCAGCGCCAGCGAACCGGTGTCGCCCATGAAAATAGCCGCCGGCGGTGCGTTGAACCACAAGAAGCCGAGACCAGCACCAATGACGGCGCCAAGCACGACCGAAAGCTCGCCGGTGCCGGGTACGAAGTTGATCTGCAGATAGTTGGCGAAGACCGCGTTACCCGCAAGGTAGGCGATGACGCCGAACGATGCCGCTGCAATCATCACAGGCACGATCGCCAGGCCATCGAGGCCATCCGTGAGGTTCACTGCGTTGCCCGCGCTGACAATCACGAAGCCGCCGAAGACGACGAACATAATGCCGAGGTTAAGCATGAAGTCCTTGACGAACGGAAAGGCGATCGACGAACCGAAGGTGGAGCCTGCCGTGCCCGATGCAAGCGCTGCCCGCATCATGAAGAAGACGGCGATGCCGGCGATCACGAACTCGATGCCAAGGCGAGCCTTGCCGGAAAAGCCCTTGTGGCTCTGCTTGCTGACCTTGAGATAGTCGTCATAGAAGCCGATGGCGCCGAACCCGAGTGTGACGAGCAGTGTCGCGACGACGTAGACGTTGGAAAGATCAGCCCAGAGCAGCGACGAGCCGACGATGCCGGCGAGGATCATCAGGCCGCCCATGGTCGGCGTACCGGCTTTCTTGAAATGCGTCTGCGGCCCGTCGGCGCGGATCGGCTGGCCCTTGCCCTGCCGAATGCGCAGCGAATTGATGATCATGGGTCCGAAGAGGAAGACGATCAGCGCAGAGGTAAACAGGGAAGCGCCCGTGCGGAAGGTAATGTACCTGAAGAGGTTCAAAAACTTCAGGTGTTCCGACAGTTCGACTAGCCAAATCAGCATTCAGGGCCCCTTGTTTACCCGCTCAAAATTCGCGTTGCGTGTCGGCAAATGGCGGGAACTTGTCAAGGAGCGCGGCGACAATCTTGCCGAAACCGATGCCCAGTGACGATTTTACCATCAGCACGTCGCCTGGCGCGACCGAGTCCAATACATATTCGATGAGATCTTCCGTCTTCTCGCGGTGCTCGACCTGGACGCTGTCAGGAAGCGATTCCTTGAGCGCGACCATTTCGGGACCAGCAAGCCAGACATGTTCGATGCCGGCCGCAAGCAACGGTCCGGCGAGATCAGAGTGTACCTTCTGGGCGTAGTCGCCCATCTCCAGCATGTCGCCAAGCACGGCGATGCGGCGGCCGGTTCCCGTGGGAACCGAGCTTGCGAGCACGGCGATCGCCGCGCGCATCGAAGCCGGGTTGGCATTGTAGCTTTCGTCGACAACAGTAAAGGTGCCGTGATTGATCGACAGCTTGTGGCGTCGGCCCCTGCCCTTCTCCGGCTGGAGCGTCGCGAGTGCCGCGATCGCCTGCTGCAGATCGGCACCAACGATGGTCACCACGCCGAGCGCCGCAAGCGCGTTTTCGGCGATGTGACGACCAGGCGCGCCGATCGCGACTTCCTTGGTCTCGCCGTCGATCGTGATCCAGAGCGTCGAGCTCTGATCGGCGCCATTGAATTCCGCAAGCCGGAACTCCGCCTTCGCATGCTGTCCAAACGAGTGGATATGCTCGATGCCGAGCGATTGTGCCGTGCGATCGAGGAAATTGTATTGGTCGTTGTCACGATTGAGCACCACGTGGCCGCCGGGAACGACACCCTCGAAGATCTCGGCCTTGGCGGTGGCGATTTCCTTGATGCTCTTGAAGTTGCCAAGATGCGCCGGCGCGATCGTGGTGATCACGGCCACATGCGGCTCGATCATCTTCACCAGCGGGCGAATTTCGTCGGGGTGGTTCATGCCGACTTCGAACACGCCAAAATAGGTGTCGAGCGGCATGCGCGCGAGCGTGAGCGGTACACCCCAGTGGTTATTGAAGGAGGCGACGGAGGCGTGAACCTTGCCTGACGGCGAGAGAACGCGCCGCAACATTTCCTTGGTGGTCGTCTTTCCGACGGAGCCGGTGACGGCAATGATCTGGGCGCGGGAACGCGCGCGCGCGGCCAGACCGAGCTTGCCGAGCGCCGCCAACACGTCCTCGACGACGATCATGGGAACGGTCAGGCGGCCCATGGCCGGAAGACGTGACTCGCTGACGACGAGAAGAGATGCACCATTGGCCATTGCCATCGACGCATAATCATGGCCGTCGACACGATCGCCCTTGATGGCGAAGAAGGCCTCGCCGGGACCGATGGAGCGGCTATCGATGGAAATGCCGGTAATGCCCTCAGGCAGGGTCCCGAAGGGACGCCCCGCCATCGCGGCAATCATGTCTTCCGTGGTCCAAAGCCAGTTCACGATTTCAGCTCCTCCAAAGCCTTACGCAATTCGGCATGATCCGAAAACGGCAGGGTGACGCCTCCGATCGTCTGCCCTTCCTCATGGCCCTTGCCGGCCACGATCAGCGTATCGCCCGACGTCAGCATGCCCACAGCTTCACGGATGGCCGTTGCGCGGTCGCCGATTTCGGATGCGCAGCCCGCAGCCGCCATGATCTCGGCGCGGATCGAAGCGGGCTCTTCCGAGCGCGGATTGTCGTCGGTCACGATCACGACATCAGCCAGACGGCAGGCGATTTCGCCCATGATCGGACGCTTGCCCCGATCGCGATCGCCACCACAGCCGAACACGACGATGACGCGACCCGTCGTGAACGGGCGCACGGACTCCAGAACATTGGCCAGCGCATCGGGCTTGTGCGCGTAATCGACATAGGCCAGCGCGCCATCCTTGGTATGGCCGACGAGTTCAAGGCGACCGGACGCGCCCTGAAGCTTCTCGAGTGCCGCCATTGCAACCTTGGCCGGAACACCTGTGGACATCGCAAGGCCGGCGGCAACGAGCGCGTTGGCCACCTGGAAATCGCCCGCGAGCGGAATATCCACTTCGAAGATCTCGCCGTCGGCATGGATCTCCGCGACTTGCTTGTGCCGGAAATGCTCGACGCGCTTCAGCGTCAGGTAGTCGCCCTTGCGACCCACGGTGCGAACATCGTGCCCCGCGTCCTTCGCCGCCGCGATCGCCTGCGCCGACCAGGCATCATCGGCGAAGATCACCGCCGGCGAGCCCTTCGACAACAGCGTATCGAACAGCCGCATCTTCGCAGCCATGTAGCTCTCGATCGTCGGATGGTAGTCCATATGATCGCGGCCGAGATTGGTGAAGGCGGCAGCCGCGAGCTTCACGCCATCCAACCGGCACTGGTCAAGGCCGTGGCTGGATGCCTCCATCGACGCGTGGGTGACGCCCTCGTCGGAAAGCTCCGCCAGAAGCGCATGCAGGGAAACCGGATCGGGCGTCGTCAGCGAGCCGTATTCGTTGCGGGTTGGCGAGACGACGCCGGTGGTGCCGATCATCGCTGCCGGATGACCCGCATGGGCCCAGATCTGGCGGGTGAAGGAGGCGACGGACGTCTTTCCGGCGGTGCCCGTGACGGCCACCATCGTTTCCGGCTGCTTGCCGTAGAAATGCGAAGCGGCGATCGACAGGAACCGGCGAGGCTCGCTCACCACAAGGACCGGAATGGAGGCATCGACGCTGTGGGCAGCAATGGCAACGGCGGCGCCACGCGCCGCCGCGTCGGCAATGAAGCCTGCGCCATCGGCCTTGGTACCGGCAACGGCAACGAACGCCATGCCGGGTGCAATCTTCCTGCTATCGGAGGAAAGGCCGGAAATCTCCAGCCCGCCTACCGGTCCGTCCAACTGGTCCTTGAGTTCAGGAAACGCGTTTCCCGCGAGGTCTCTCAATCTCATCGAATGTACTTTTCTTCTTCGAGCCGCCGCGCCCCCATGGCGAATCGGCTGCGACATTCATTCAGACTCAATAAGACACCAACATGGCCGATCCGTCGTCACCGAACTTCGGTTCCACACCAAGGATTGGTGCGGCACGCGCAATGATGTTCTTGACCATCGGAGCAGCGGTATAAGCGGCGATGTTCTGCCCCTTCTCGCCATTGTGCGGTTCGTCGCAGAATGTCAGCACCACATACTTCGGATCGTCGATCGGAAATGCCGCCAGGAAGGCATTGAAGTTGAGGTTCGACGCATAGCGTCCGTTGACGACCTTGTCGGCCGTCCCGGTCTTGCCGCCGACATTGAAGCCTGGCACGTCTGCATTGCGGCCGGATCCCTTGATGCCGTTCAGCTTGAAGAGGTAGCGCACGTCATCGCTGGTGGTCTTCTTGACGACCACTTCGGCAACATCGTCCGCCTGTTCGCGCGTTCTCGGCAGGAAGGTCGGCTCGATCAGCTTGCCGCCATTGACGAGTGCCGCACCCGCAACGGCCGTCTGCAGCGGTGTCGTGGAGACACCGTGACCGAAGGAGATCGTCACCGAGTTGATCTTCTTCCAGACCTTCGGCTGGCTCGGCATTTTCACCTCGGGCAGCTCCGTCTGCATCTTCGTCAGCAGGCCGAGCTTCGTCAGATAGTCCTTCTGCGCGTCGATACCGACGATGTCGATGATGCGCGCAGTACCGACGTTGGACGAATACTGGAAGACTTCGGGAAGGGTCAGCCAGCGGCGCTGGCCGTGGAAGTCGTGAATGGTGAAACCGCCGATATGGATAGGCTGCGTCGCGTCGAAGCTATCGGTCAGCTTGACCTTGCCGGTATCAAGCGCCATCGCCAGGGAGAAGGTCTTGAAGGTCGAGCCCATTTCGAACGTGCCGTTCGACATGCGGTTCAACCAGCCTTCCTTGGCGCCTTCCATCGGATTGTTCGGATCGAAGTCAGGTGCAGAGGCCATGGCCAGCACTTCACCCGTGTGAATGTCGAGGACGACGGCACCGGCCCCCTTGGCCTCGTAGTTGGTGACGGCGTTGGCAACGACATCACGCACGATATTCTGGACACGAATGTCGATCGACAGTTTGACCGGCTCGAGCGGCTGGTCGCTGGTCATGCCGACGGAAGCGAGATCGGCCAATCCCTGGTCGTCGATATACTTCTCCATGCCGGCAACGCCGCGGTTGTCGATATTGACGTAACCGAGAATGTGCGCGGCCGTCGCGCCGCCCGGATAGAAGCGACGCTTCTCCGGCCGGAAGCCGATACCAGGAATGCCAAGCGCCAGGATCTGACTCTGCTGCTTCGGCGTAAGCTGGCGGCGCAGCCATGCAAAGTGAGAGTTGCGATTGGCGAGCTTCTTGTACGTACCTTTCACATCAAGGTCCGGCAGAACAGTCGAAAGCTTTTCGACGGCCTCATCGGCGTCGACGACCTTGTTCGGTTCGGCAAACAGCGAAACGGTGCGGATATCGGTGGCAAGAACCTCGCCATTCCGGTCGAGAATGTCAGGGCGGGACGCCATCAGGCGATCCGGCGGCAGGATGCTCGATACCACATCGGGATCACGGATCGCATATTCCACCAGACGACCGCCGATCACGCAGTAGACGCCAAGGAAGGCGACGATCAGCAGGCCGACGCGGCTCTTTGCCTGTCCCGCACGCTTCTTGCGCGATCCCTGGATTGCGACGTTGCCGGAGGGGCCGCCAAAACGACTGTAAACGCCGGCGGAAAAATGCGCCTGGCTCTTTGAAACCATGATGCGTGAAAGAAAGGACATCTCTACTCCACAGATCCGGTTGCCATCAAATCGTCGTCCTCAGCTTCGGCCTTCGCGGGCACAGCCTTTGGCTTACTCTTCGTACCGCCTGCCTTCGCTTCGGTCACATCAGGCACGGGAACCTGCGACTTCAGCATCGGCAACTCCTTGGCATGAACAAGCGACGTCGATGGCGTCGGCTGCAGCTGGAGCTCACTGTTGTAATTATTGACAAGCCGCTCGAGCCGGTTCGGCTGCGACTGCAGGGCCCAATCCGCTTTCAAGAGGTCGATCGTGTCCCGCTCGAGCTTGATCTCTGCTTCGAGGCGATGAACCTCTTCCAGCTTCAGCTCGGCACGATGCTTGATCGTGTAGGTCACGGCGGCTGCCGCCGTCATGACGCCGATGAGGATAAGATCGAAGGTTCTCAGCATATCAGGCTCCGAGCTTTCCGAGACTTGCAAGATTGGGCAGACCGAAGATCGACAGATCCGCAGGTTCGGCGGCGGCATCGGTCCGCAGTCCGGCGCGCAGCTTGGCCGAGCGCGCCCGCGGATTTGCCTCTGCTTCCGCTTCGCTCGCAGACACCATCGGCTTTCCGATCCGGTCGAACGTCGCAGCGCGTTCATGCGCGACCGGCAGGTGGCGCGAACCGGAGGCCTTGCCGGCGCGATCCGAAAAGAACGTCTTCACAATGCGGTCTTCCAGCGAATGAAAGGTGACAACGACAAGACGACCGCCAGGCTTCAGCGCGCGTTCGGCCGCGAAGAGCGCCTGCGCCAACTCGCCAAGCTCGTCGTTCACGAAGATGCGCAGAGCCTGGAATACACGCGTCGCCGGATGAATCTTGTCCTTCATCTTGCGCGGGGTAACGATCTCGATCAGGCCAGCCAGATCGCGCGTCGTTTCAAATGGCTTTTCAGCGCGGCGCTTCTCGATCGCGTGAGCGATACGCGGCGCCTGGCTTTCCTCGCCAAGGAAATGAAAGATCCGAATAAGCTCGGCCACCTTGGCGCGATTGACGACATCCGCGGCAGACACACCCGCGGCCGACATGCGCATATCCAGCGGCCCGGACTTCTGGAACGAAAAGCCGCGCTCGGCCTCATCGATCTGCATCGACGACACGCCGATATCGAGCACGACGCCATCCAGCCCACCGGCGGGCGCGTGATCGGCCAATTGGGAGAACTGCGAGTGAACAAGCCGGAGGTGGCCGCCGTGCGCCGCCACCAATGCCTGACCGGCGGCAATTGCCGTCGGATCGCGATCGAGCGCAACCACATCGGCACCGGCCGCCAGGATGGCCGAGGTATAACCACCGGCGCCAAACGTCCCGTCCAGGATAATCTTACCGGAAGACGGCTCAAGCGCCGCAAGAACCTCGTTCAGAAGAACCGGAATATGGCGAATCGATCCGCCACCGGCATCAGATGAACCTCCGCCAGGATTCGCCACCATTCCGTTCCCTCGTTCTAGTTGGAACGCCTGCCCGCCAGCCTGCGTTCCCCTCGTGCCTGTGCCTGGGCAGCCTGAAATGCCTGCGGCTGCCACAGCTGAAAATGATCCGCCCGACCAACGAATGTCACTTCGTCCGAGATACTGGTGAAGTCGCGAATGAAATCCGTGACCATCAACCGCCCCTCGGCGTCGAGCTTCATGAAGACCCCGCCCCCATGAATAAGAAGCGACACCTCGTTCGCATCCGGCGAAAACGGATCCTCCGCAGCGATCTGCCGTTCGAACCTTTCGAGAAGATCCGAACCGCCGACGCTGATCGCCGGAAACACAAAGTCCTGAAAGCAATAGAGTTCCAGAACATTGCGCTGCGCCAGTACGGAACGAAATGCCGCCGGCACGGAAACCCGGCCCTTGGAATCGATCCTGTTGGTCGCATTTGAAAGGAAGCGGCTCATGACACGAAACATCCGTTCCCGAAAGAGCCCGGACAAAAATCAGACGCCCGGAACCTCGAAATTCAGACACGGCCTCGCAAGCCGAACGAGACAAACCCCGCTCGACGCTCCCGCAACGGGAGGCGCCTTGGCTTTGCGATGAATGGGCACCTGATTGCCCTTGCGCAGTGCATGAATGGGATAACATGGGACCATATGGGCGTCAATGGGAAACGCCCGTCTCACGATGAGCGCAGTATCGAAAATTTATAAGCTGTTAAGTTTAACAAAGGGTTAGGATCGACCGATTATGGGGCAGACAGGCCGCCCCTTTTGCGCGCCCTGAGTGCGCCGCCAGAAATGGATTGCGAGTGGAAATAAGTGACCAGAAACAGGCAATTAGCCGCAGCGCCTGCAATCTCTCATCGAGCAAGCAGCACATTTTCCATGTTGGGTGTTATCTTTTGCTCGCCATATAGAGCGATGTAGTCTTCGCGGGTGATGCGCCCGGAAGCAATACCGCTGATGATGCGGTTGCAGGCCACGACACCCACACGATCTTCCGACACCTTCAGCGCCGCAGCCGCCTCCTTGCGCGACTTTTCGGAAATGCGTCTCTCGATGCATGTCTGGATGACGGAGCTTCGTGCGGCGCTGCCGCCCCTGAGATAATAGGCAACGGCGTCATATTCCGAGCCATAAGAAGAACAACCGCTTGCTGTTACACATGCCACAAAAACAAACGCTGCAATGGGGCGCATACCGATCTCCCAACAGAACGCGAGAGAACTATGCGATGGATCGAGACTTCGCAACCTCAGCGGGACGGCACAACAGCCACTGCCCAACAGACAACCTGGGCGAGACAAGAACTAACCAACCCGACGGAGAGACAGCCAGAGCACCTTTTTCAAGAGCTCCACCGCACTACCTTCGGATGAGTTTAGATAGTCTAAAATAGCGTTGCACCGGGCAATTGATTACCTGCCATCCGACAACATATTACCAACCTCTAAAACAAAGACGGTGGAGTAATGCGATGACGAACTTCACATTGAAGGGGCTTCTTTCCGGGTGGGCACACGCACAGGTGCCGGTCCCGATCAAGAAGGGCATGACCGCCGACATCCGATGCGACGGCTGCGGAACGATATTCAAGCGCTGGTCCGTTCTCGCACACAGCAGCACTCTTTGCGAAGAGTGCCTGGCGAAATTGCCGACGGCACACTGACCCGATCGGAGCTCGCAGCCGACACGTCGGCGTGTGCAGGGATAATCGCCAGTTGGCCTGTAAGCCGGGTTCTGTATGGCTCCGGCCGAAACCGGAACGTGGCAGCCATTCCTCTGGGACAGCGCTCGCGCGCTGCCTCTCGCAACCCACCCGGATGACTGGCCTGGAAACCAGCCGGACGGCTTGCGCCGTCCGCGTCATCCCTATTCGGTCTTGCTCCCGGTGGGGTTTACCTTGCCATCGCCGTTGCCGGAGATGCGGTGGGCTCTTACCCCACCCTTTCACCCTTACCTGCCAAGGCAGGCGGTTTGCTTTCTGTGGCACTTTCCCTGAGGTCGCCCTCGCCGGACGTTATCCGGCACCGTGTTTCCGTGGAGCCCGGACTTTCCTCACCCTACCGTCTTTCGACATTGGTAAAGCGCGGCTGCCCGGCCAACTGGCATGGCTCCCTTAACGGACTGTCCTGACGATTGCTACCGAAATATCGGCAGCATCAACGGAAGTGCGGACGGAAATCGGTCGCATAGCCCTGATTGCCGATTTCTCCCTCGATCAGCAGTTCAGCGCCCAGCCTCCCGATCTCGTCGGAACTCTTGGCCGCAGTTCCGCAGCCGCCGGTCAGAACGGCAATGCGCGGTGACGAGGTGAACCCGATCATCGGATACCCGCTCGGCGTGTGCGATACGACGCAAGACGCCGTGGATGTGGAAAGTGGCTCCAGCGATGGCACCAGCCGCGATATGATACGGGTCAGGTGCGCCTGAACGCTCTCGCGCCCATCCCCCTTGAACCAGGTACGCAGTTCCGGTTCGCTGCCGAGCACCATATCATCGGGGTCGCCGCCAATCTTCAGGTAGAGCCTGCCATCCGGATAGCGGATCGGCGGCAGCATATAGATGCTGTCCCGCCCATCGCCATCATGAGCAATCAGCGCCGGCATCTCGCGGAAAGCCTCCGCGGCCGCTTCGCTGATCTCGTAGAAAGCGACGGTGCGGGCATGAACCTTTATGTCAACTGGCCGCGGCAAGAGATTCTCCGCAATGGAAAAACCGCCGGCCGCCAACAGTACTTTCTCCCCGCGATAGCACGCGCCATCCGATGTCTCGACACAGACGCCATCGGCCGTGTCGCGGATCGAGACGGCGAAATTCTTGATAACGGTGGCACCCGCCCTCTCCGCCGCCAGCGATTGCGCCTTCACGAGATTGCGCGGGCTGACATGGCCGGCCGCGGTCGCCTCGTGAACACCTTCGCTCAGGGAAGGAAAGGCAAAAAATGGGAATCTCTCTCGCAGCCTGTCGTCGCTCAGGATCGACGTCTCGATATCGAGCGAGGCAGCCGCCACGACCGTCCGGGCCACATAATCATCGACGCCGCCGCGTTCCGGGCCAACCACCAGGCAGCCCGCCGGCGTGTAGAAACCGATGCCGCTTTCGCGCTCTATTTCATGATATCGCGCGATCGATCGGTGCGCGAGCAAGGCCCAATCGCGGTCTGGATCAATCGTGCGCGTGATCCGGCCTTCGTCGTAGTGGCTTCCAAAGACGCCACCGTGATGCTTCCGATCGGTGGGTTCATCTGGGCCGATGACCGCAACGCCGTCCACCCTGCGCGCCAGATGGCGTGCCGTAGCAGCGCCCATCAACCCGCGACCCACAACGATGTACTTGTAATTCCCGATCATGGCCGCCTGCATCTATCGAAACACCGGCGTCAGTTCCCGGCCGAAGTCCTCTTCGCCCAGTCGCCCTTGGGTCATGACGACTGCACCGAGGCGGCCCAGTTCGTCGGAGGATTTCGCGGCCACGAAGTTGCCACCGGTCAGAACGGCAATTCGCGGCGAATCTGTGTAGCCCGCGTAGGGATAGCTCGTCGGCGTAAAGGTCGCGACACAGGGCGCCGCAGTGACCGGGCATCCCGCAAGTCCCGGCATCAGCTGCAAGGCCGTCTCGACCAACAAGTCACGCTCGGCGGCATCGCCATCCGAGCGGAACCAAGTACCGGCGTCCTCGAGCGTATCGAAAACCCGCGCTTCCGTATCTCCACCAAGTTTCAGGTAGGTCTTGCCATCGGGGTAGCGCACCGGCGGCAGAATATAGACGTGATCCTCGTCACGATCGCCGAAGACGATGCTGGACGGCATTTTCCCGAACAGCGCCATTTCGCGTTCGCCGAGTTCAAAGAAGGCAACCGTGCGCGCCGCCACGCGAATGTCCACCGGCGCAGGCAGAAGCTGATTGAAATTGCTGAACCCACCGGCCGCTACGAGGACCCGCTCGGCGGTGTGGATCACGCCAGCCGCTGTGACCTCGACATGCGAGCCCGTGTCGCGAACGGCGGTAACGGTCGCGTCGATGATCGCGACCCCACCCTGCTTGGCGAGTTTTGCCTGAGCCTTGACGAGCGCGCGCGGATTGACATGTCCCGCCCTACGTCCCTCAAAATAGCCTTTGAAAGACGGATCGAGGGAAAATTGCGGGAAGCGCTCGCGCAGCGCGGAGGGCTCCAGTGTCTCGACAATCAGGCCGAGCGTTTCGCTGAGCTGAAGTGCCCGACCGATATACCCTTCGCCGGGACGCGGCGAAGGTCCGGCGAACAGGCAACCGGCTTCCGTATAGAAGGAAATACCGCTCTTTTCCTCGATGTCCGCATAGCGATCGAGAGAGCGTGCCGCAAGCGTTGCCCATACCAGGTTATCGTCGAATGTGCGCGTAATACGCGCCTCATCATAGTGACTGGCGAAGACGCCATGATGGCTCTTGCGCTCCGCCGGCTCGCGCGGACCAATCAGCGCGACGCCTTCGATCATCCCGGAAAGATGGCGGGCAGCTGCCGCGCCCATCATTCCGCATCCGACCACGATTGCCTTGAAATCGACTGCCATGCTTCACTTCACCTCGTTTCGAGGTCAGATAGCACGGCTGCCGCGTTGAATCACATTCTTAAGTGGGAGCCTTAAGTGATTCACGAACAAGGATTTGCAGAGGATCAGTCGATCATTGCGAGCACTTTGCCGCAATAAGCCTTCGAAACCGGGTTCATCCGGGTTGCCGCATGTCCTGCATTGTACTTCAGGATCGTACCGCAGGTCTCGCCGCCGCCCAGCTGGTGCGCCGCCGCCAGATACTTCATGCCGTACTTGATGTTGGTTTCCGGGTCGAACAGGCCCTTGCGCGTTCCTGAGTAGCCCATCATGCGTGCCGTCGCGGGCTTGATCTGCATGAGCCCGATTTCGCCGGCGCTGCCGCGAGCATTCGGATTGAAGTTGCTCTCGACACGAACGACCGCGCTCGCAAGCTCGACGGGAACATTGTACTGCTTGGCGTATTTTACGATGATAGCCGAATACTTGTTGGCTGCATAATTTGGAACTGCGAAACCGGTGGTACGATCGACAGTCTTCAAAAGCACTGTCTTCTCTGACTCAGGCCCCAATTCACCCGCGAAGGCGCAATTCAATCCCATCAGCAGTGCGCTGGCGCACACCACAGCAGAAATAATCTTTCTCATGTAGTCTATTTTCTCCGACAAAAAGAATTGCCATGGCACAATAAAAGCAATGCCAAGGTACAAGTCGGCAGCATTATTCATTTATGCCGCAGACATTCTTTTATGTTTTCAATTGACGCACACCCAAACCCAAAACAAGACGAACGGCGCCGTTCAGCGAGGCGTTTAGACCATCGCAATGAGGAGATAATAGGGAAATGATGTGGCAGCGTCCCGTACCCCTAAAATCTAGGGATGTCGGGCGTTGCTAGGACGCAGTGTTACGCCGAGTATTCCGGGAGCGTTGTCAGAAGCCGGTGAAGCGTATCGATGGTCGAAAAATCCGCAATTCCGTCAACACGTTCAGGTCGAAAGTGACGCTGGAAGGCCTCGACCTCTCCGGCCATCTTGTCCGAGAATTCGCCTGATATCTCAGTCGCGTAACCATAGAGCGAGAGCATTGATTGCAATGCTTCGACCGGCTGTCCCCGATCGCCGCGCTGGAAGAACCTGCCTCCGGTGATGGGCGCAGGCTCGACCCAATGGCCCACACCCGCGCGATGAAGCTCCGCCCAAGGGAACTTTTCACCCGGATCTACCTTGCGAACTGGCGCCACATCGGAGTGTCCAAGCACCCTTTCAGGCGAAATTGACCAACGTTGGCCACAATCGCGACACAATTCGATCACCGCCTGGATCTGTTCTGCAGGATAGTCGGGCAACCCGCCCGGGTGTCCGGCATTGGCGATCTCGATGCCAATGGACATGGAATTGATATCGCTCTCGCCACGCCACGTGCTCTTGCCCGCGTGCCAGGCGCGACGCGCCTCCGGCACGAGTTGCACGACCTCGCCGTTCTCGTGAACAAAATAATGGCTGGAAACCTGGCTCTCTTCCCGACAGAGCCACTCGAGAGCGCCCTCTGGCGTCGGCATTCCTGTATAATGAAGCAGGATCATATCGGGGCGACGATCACCCACGCGTTCACCATGGTTCGGCGATGCCTTTACGGTCGCCTTCCGATAATCCGCCTCGAACGAGGTCATGCTGCCCGGCGTTCCTTCTCGATCGCTTCATAGGCGGCATTGAGAGCCGCCATGCGTTCATTGGCGATTGCATGGAATTCTGCCGGCACGCCACGCGAAATCAGCCGATCGGGGTGATGTTCGCTGACAAGACCGTGATAGCGCCGGCGAATGGTCGTGAAGTCATCCGACGGCGAGACACCGAGCACCTTGTAAGGATCCCGGCCCATGGAGACATGGCGCGCGGCGATGCGGTCGAAGCGCTCGTCGCTCATGTGGAAGATCTCTGCCACATGCCTCAGGAACTCCATTTCCTTCTCGTGGATCAGCCCATCGGCCTTGGCGATATGGAAAAGCCCGTCGAGGACTTCCTCCAGCACGGGGCAATTCGCGGCGCAGGTTACGCAAAGCGACGACAGACGCTCCGCATAGGCTTCGTATCCGGCGACGTCCTGACGAGCGAGATTATAGAGACGGGCAACGTTCTTGGCCTGCTCCGGCGGAAATTCGAAGATCTCGCGAAACGCGTCGACCTCCTTCTCCGTCACGATGCCGTCAGCCTTGGCCATCTTGGCAGACAGCGCGATGATCGCCACCGAGAATGCGACCTTTCGGCGGGTCTCCGGATCGCCTTCAAAAACCGTGCGGATTGCCTCGACCACTGCGGAAAGCGCGTTTCCGGCAGCATTTCCGATGGCATTCAACAGTTTTTCCCAGAAGGACATCAACGTCTCGCATGTAGCAAAAGGAGAAACACCTTGACCAAATAAAGGTTGCGTTTGCAAGACGACGATTGGTCGTAGCGTTGAAAACATCTTTCACAATTCGGTAATTATCGCCGTGGATTGCGCATTCATCGCGTTCGCGTGGCGTCGCATAAATCAAATGAATTGGACACAATCGCGTGACGATGGCAGCGCTCTCGCCATTCATTTGCGAGAGATTCCATGCCATTTTCCGACCGACCGCAGATCCTCGGGCTCATTCTGGGCTTTATAGGGGTTCTCATTTTTGGCGCGACGCTGCCGATGACGCACATCGCCCTGCAGGGTTTCTCGCCGTACTTCATCACCCTGGGGCGCGCCGCGATCGCCTCCGTTGCCGCCATGATCGCCCTGGCGGTCTTCCGCCGCCCGTTTCCGAAGAAGCATTTTCCAGCGCTCTTCGGCGCCGGCATCGGCGTCGTCTTCGGCTTTCCCGGTTTTTCGTCGATCGCCATGCAGACGATCCCGGCGAGCCACGGCGGCGTTGTCCTCGGCGTCCTGCCGTTGCTGACATCGATCTTCGCGGCGATCATCGACGGCGAGCGGCCAGGCCCGCTCTTCTGGGCATGCGGCGTGGCCGGTGCGCTGATTGTCATCATCTTCTCGGTAAGAGGCAGCGGCTTTCATCTCTCGTCCGGCGATCTCTGGCTTCTTGCCGCTGCCGTGTCGGCAGCGCTCGGCTATGTGCTCCTTGCCCGCCTGTCGCGCGACCTGTCCGGCTGGGAGGCGATTTCCTGGGCTCTGGTCGTCACGTTTCCGCTGTCGCTGCTCGGCACCATTCTCGTCGCGCCATCCAGTATTCACGCCCCCGGCGCCGGTGAATATGGAGCGCTTGCCTATCTCAGCCTGATGTCGATGTTCGGCGGTTTCGTCTTCTGGAACGCCGGGCTTGCGATTGGCGGAATTGCGCGCGTGGCACAGGTCCAGCTGCTCCAGTCCTTCGTGACCCTGGCGATTTCCACAACCCTTCTGAAAGAGCAACTCGGGCTTGAAACGATTATATTCGCTCTTCTCGTCGCCTTCGTGGTTTGGCTGGGACGAAAGGCTCGATTTTCATAGAAACAACACTTTACAGGTCTCTTTCCCTGCCGCATCCATGCGTTACCTACGCCGCACATAATAGTGCAGATACGATAGAGGAGACATCATGGCCAAACAGAAAGTCGCATTGCTCACCGCCGGAGGCCTGGCCCCTTGTCTCTCCTCCGCCGTCGGCGGCCTTATCGAACGCTATAGCGACGTAGCTCCCGACCTCGAGCTGATTGCCTATCGCTCCGGCTACCAGGGCGTACTGCTGGGCGACAGCATCAAGATCACCCCCGAGATGCGCGAAAAGGCCCCTCTGCTTCACCGCTATGGTGGCTCGCCGATCGGCAATAGCCGCGTCAAGCTTACCAACGCCGCCGACTGCGTCAAACGCGGACTGGTCAAGGAAGGCGAAAACCCGTTGCGCGTCGCCGCCGAGCGACTTGCGAACGACGGCGTCACCATCCTCCACACCATCGGTGGCGATGACACCAACACCACCGCCGCCGACCTCGCCGCCTATCTGGCTGCAAACGGCTACAATCTGACCGTCGTCGGTCTGCCGAAGACGGTCGACAACGACGTTGTTCCGATCCGGCAATCGCTCGGCGCATGGACCGCGGCCGAAGTCGGTGCTCACTTCTTCGACAATGTCAGCAACGAGCAGACGGCCGCGCCGCGCACGCTGATCATTCATGAAGTCATGGGACGCCATTGCGGCTGGCTGACGGCTGCCACCGCCCGCGCCTACCTGCAGCGCACCAAGCATTATGAATATGTCGATGGTTTCATGACCAACGCCAAGATGAAGAGCATCGATGCCGTCTACCTGCCGGAGACGGTCTTCGACCTCGACCAGGAAGCCGCGCGCCTGAAGGAGGTCATGGACCGGACCGGCCACGCAACGGTGTTCGTCTCGGAAGGCGCCTGCCTCGACGCGATCGTAGCCGAGCGCGAAGCAGCCGGCGATACCGTCAAGCGCGACGCTTTCGGCCACGTCAAGATCGACACGATCAATGTCGGCGCCTGGTTCCAGAAGCAGTTTGCAAGCCTTCTGGATGCCGAACGCTCGCTGGTTCAGAAGTCCGGTTATTTCGCGCGCTCCGCACCGGCAAATGTCGACGATCTGCGCCTGATCCAGAGCATGACCGACCTTGCCGTCGAAAGCGCCCTCAACAAGGTCTCGGGCGTCACCGGCCACGACGAGGCGCAGAATGGCAAGCTCCGCACGATCGAATTCCCGCGGATCAAGGGCGGCAAGGCCTTCGATACGTCGGTTGCCTGGTTTGCGGAAGTGATGGACACGATCGGGCAGAAATACAAAGAAGCATGATTGACGCAAGGCCGATATGGTGTCTTTGCTTCTACCGTAATGGATAGGAGGAGATTCCATGTCGCTCGAAGCCTGGCTCGCTTTCGCCGCCGCGTCCGCCATTATGCTTGCCATTCCCGGACCGACGATCCTGCTCGTCGTTTCCTATGCGCTCGGGCATGGCAAGAAGACGGCGTTTGCGACAGTCAGCGGAGTGGCACTCGGCGACTTCACCGCCATGACGGCATCGTTGTTCGGCCTCGGTGCTGTTCTCGCAGCATCAGCGACGCTCTTTACAGTGCTCAAATGGATCGGCGGCGCCTATCTCATCTGGCTCGGCATCAGGCTCTGGCGGGCGCCTATCCTGAGTGAGCCGATGGCTGACAACGACAATCTGCCGGAGCAGAAGTCGCTGAAGATTTTCCTCCATGCCTACATCGTTACGGCCCTGAACCCGAAGAGCATCGTCTTCTTCGTTGCGTTCGTTCCGCAATTTCTCAATCCGGCCCTGCCCTTCTTCGGCCAGATGCTGATCATGGAAGCGACATTCCTGGTTCTTGCGACCATCAACGCCTCCACCTACGCACTGGCCGCCCACGCGGCGCGTGGCCTGATCCGCAAGGCGAGCGTGCAGCGCGCTGTCAACAGGACAGGCGGCACATTGCTGATCGCCGCGGGCGCCGTTACGGCAGGATACCGGCGTATCGCTGCGTAAAGAAATCCGGCGGGTTGCCGGGAAGCAACGAATAGGTTAATTGGCAAATCAGGGCATAAGGTTCTTGGTAACTTTTAACGCTGCCGGGGCGGCGCGTTTCACGAGAGTGAGAGTATGGTAGCGATCGGATTTTCCGGCCTTAGACGCAGTTTCATC
Source organism: Hyphomicrobiales bacterium (assembly GCA_900489925.1). GTDB lineage: Bacteria > Pseudomonadota > Alphaproteobacteria > Rhizobiales > Rhizobiaceae > Rhizobium. Next base: position 131,210 of record UEHQ01000001.1, read on the forward strand.
GTGTCCACGATGCTGTGTGGCGTAGTGGCTGGATGCTCCAGTGTCGAATACACGTCCCAGGCGGACCTGATGGCCGAACAGATGGTCATTCCAACACCTAAGCCCGGCGAAGATGCGACGTTCGCAGCCATTCCCGCAGGCGAAGGCACGCCTGCCTCGTCCCCGATCACCGATCAGATAGCGCCGTCGGTTGCGACAGCCGCCATGCCGGTCACCGATCCGGCTCAGCCCGGCGTCCAGCTCCAGCCGGCGGCTTATGCACAGATTCCGCTCACGCCCGAGATGACCGCGATTCAGTCCGTCGTCCCAACGCCACGGCCCGGCACGCCTTCTCCATCTACCCAGCTTGCTTTCGCAGCGACACCGCAGAACGGTGCGATTGCCGCACTGTCGGCTATCGATACGACGCCGCACGCGATGATGGACTATGGCTTCGACACATCCGGCCCGATGGATCCGCCGACAGCACCGCCGATGTTCAGCGATGACGACACCGACGATGGCGCTCCGACTGTGGAGAAGAGCGAGATCACGAAGATCATCGAGAAATACTCGAAGATCTATCAGGTCCCGGCATCGCTGCTTCACCGCGTCGTTCATCGCGAAAGCCGTTACAATCCAAAGGCCTATAACAAGCGCGGCTATTTCGGCCTGATGCAGATCAAGTACAATACCGCGAAGTCCATGGGTTACGAGGGGCAGCCAGAAGGCCTGTTCGATGCCGAAACCAACATCAAGTACGCCGCAAAATACCTGCGTGGCGCATGGCTGGTGTCGGATAGCAGCGAAGACAATGCGGTCCGTCTCTATGCGCGCGGCTATTACTACGACGCCAAGCGCAAGGGCATGTCCGACGTGGCCCAGGGCAGCTACTGATCAGGTTGACTGATCGCCTGCCGGCAAGACTGCCAGAATTTCCTTCAATAGTGACTGCGATGTGTATTTGTAGCTGGACGGCGTCAGTCCCATTCTGACGACAACGAGCTTGGCGGATGGCACAATCGCAGTGCTCTGCCCGTCATGCCCTTCCATCCAGAAGGTGTCGGATGGAAGCCCGGCCTCCGCGTTGGTCACGGCACCGGGCAATCTCGCCCAGGCTTGGCCAGCCGTATAGCGTCCGTCGGATGCCTCGGTCGGCGTTCGCATCATGGCGACAAATCCCTCCGGCAACAGCTGCTGCTCTTTCCATTTCCCATCCATCAGCAGGAACTGACCGAAGCGCGCCCAGTCTCGTGCCGTTGCGTAGAGGTAGGAGCCACCAGCGAAGGTTCCGTGCGCATCCGCCTCGAAGACCGCACTCGACATACCGAGAGGCCCGAACAGCGCCTGCCGCGGATAATCAAACGCGGTCTGCGGGCTACCGACGCGATCCATCCAGATCCGCGAGAGTAACACTGACGTGCCACTGGAGTAGTTGAACTTCCCTCTGTCGGCCTCTTTCAGCAATTTTCCGGCCGGAAGCTGTGTCTGGTCCGTATTCAAATACAGCATGCGCGTGACATCGGAGACGATGTCATAATCTTCGCTGAATTGGAGACCGCTCTCCATCGCAAGCAGGTTTGCGACAGTGATCTTCGATCGCCAGTCGCCCGCCCATTGTGACAGAAGGTTCGCGTCGTCGAGCCCGACCTTGTGCTCTTCCATCGCACGCCCGAGGATGGCTGCGTTGACCGTCTTCGTCATCGACCAGCCGATGAGCGGTGTCGTTGGCCCGAATCCGTCACCGTAGGTTTCAGCCACGATGCGCCCGTCATGAACCACGACGACGGCACGCATCCCCTCGCCCGTGAGCGCGGGTCTTGTCAGCAGCGTTGCGATTCGCTGATCACCGTCGTCGGCAACATCATCGCCATCCGGCCAAGGCGCATGGCGTTCTGCGACCGGCTGGCCAGGTTCGTCGGGAACGGAGCGCCGCGCCGCCTCAAAGTCTCCGTCGGGCACATTGGCGCAGCCGAAGGTCCCACGATAGACCGCGTAGTTCGGCGCAAGCAGTCCGAGGATCCGCGCCGTCACCCGCTTTTCCTCGCGATCGATATCGACCCGAACCAGCTTCAGCAGCGGATTGCCCGGCGCCTGAACGTCCTTGGACAAGATCGTATCGGGATCCCGCCCGGCGATAAAGACGTTTGAACACATGATCTTAGCGGCATAGCCATCACCGACCTTGAGGAGATCCGACAGGGTCACGAAAAGCCAGGCAGCGCCAACGACAATTGCGGAAACGGCCACAACGGCCAGTGTTTTAAGGATACGTCGCAGAAGTCGCATGTGTCTCCTCCATCGCCCTAGAGAAGCAGGAAATCTCGCGACACGGAAGCCCCCTGAACGTTGGTACCGCCAGCCCTCCTAAAATCCCACTCGATCGCGTCCACAGCCCGCGTCATCAAACTGTAGTCCCGGCGCGCTAAACGCCCTGAACGCTAAATGGGTGAAAGACTCACATGACGGAATTTGCACCGGATGCCGGCTTCCGCAAGAACCGGAAACTCAAGGCAGCCCTTCTCCGCCACAAGGCACTTTCCAAGGACGGCCTCTCGGAGCGCCTGTTCGGATTGCTGTTCTCCGGCCTCGTCTACCCGCAGATCTGGGAGGACCCCGATCTGGACATGCAGGCGATGGAGCTCCAGCCCCACCATCGCATCGTCACGATCGGCTCCGGCGGCTGCAACATGCTCGCCTACCTCTCCAAGAGCCCAGCCTCGATCGACGTCGTCGACCTCAACCCGCACCACATCGCCCTCAATCGCCTGAAGCTCGCGGCATTCCGCAACCTTCCTGGCCATGTCGACCTCGTGCGCTTCCTTGCCCAGCCGAACGAAGCCACCAACAGCAGCGCTTTCGATCAGTTTCTCGCGGCAAACCTCGACGAGACCACGCGCAGCTACTGGAACGGCCGCAAATTCGGACGTCGGCGTATCACCGTATTCGACCGTAACATTTACAAGACGGGCCTTCTCGGCCGCTTCATCGGCGCCGCCCACCTGCTGGCGCGCCTGCACGGCATCGACCTCACCGAGATCACCAGAACCCGCTCGGTACGCGAACAGCGCCAGTTCTTTGACGACAAGATCGCTCCGCTGTTCGAAAAGCCCGTCGTCCGCTGGATCACCAGCCGCAAAAGCTCGCTCTTCGGACTCGGAATTCCGCCGCAGCAGTATGACGAGCTGGCAAGCCTTGCCGCCGATCAGTCGATCGCGCCCGTCCTTCGCCACCGCCTCGAAAAGCTCGCCTGTCATTTCCCGATGCGCGACAACTACTTCGCCTGGCAGGCGTTTGCGCGCCGCTACGCACCAGAAGGCGAAGGTCCGCTGCCGACCTATCTGAAGCCGGAGCACTATGAAGCGATCCGCGACAACGTCGACCGTGTCGGCGTTCACCACGCAAGCTTCACCGAGTTGCTCTCGCGCGAACCGGCCGCATCGCGCGATCGCTATGTCCTGCTCGATGCCCAGGATTGGATGACGGACCAGCAGCTGAATGACCTCTGGACGGAAATCACGCGCACCGCCCGAAGCGGCGCCCGGGTCATCTTCCGCACGGCGGCTGAAAAGAGCATCATCGAAGGACGGCTGTCGCCGGCGCTCCGCGACCAGTGGACTTACCTGGAAGATCGCTCGCGCGAACTCACATCTCTTGACCGCTCGGCGATCTATGGCGGCTTCCACATCTACGAGAAGACGGCGTGAGCAAAGTCGAAACGACCACCGCCCCCTCCGACGATCATGCCGGCCTTATGGACGGCATGTACCGCTACCAGCGGCATATCTACGACCTCACCCGCAAATACTACCTCTTGGGCCGTGACCGCACCATTCGCGGTCTGAATGTACCGGTCGGAGGCACCCTGCTCGAGGTCGGTTGCGGGACCGGCCGCAATCTGGCGCTCGCGCACCAGTACTTCCCTCAGGCGGCACTCTACGGCCTCGACATATCGCAGGAGATGCTGATCTCCGCGCGCAAGACCTTTGCGGGCAAGGCGGTCGTCCCGGAGTTCCGCGTGGCCGATGCCACCGCTTTCACACCAGGCGAATTCGGCTGCACGGGTTTCGACCGGATACTGATCTCTTACGCGCTGTCGATGATTCCCGATTGGGAGCGTGCGATAGCCTCCGCCATCGCCGCGCTCAACCCCGGCGGCGAGTTGCACATCGTCGATTTCGGTCAGCAAGAGCGCCTGCCCGTCTGGTTTCGAGCGGTCCTGAAATCTTGGCTGTGCAAATTTCATGTCACGCCGCGCGCTACCCTGCGTGAGGCACTCCAGGCGCAAGCCACTGAAAATGATGCACAATTGCACTTCACTTCGGTCTATGGCGGCTACGCGTGGCAGGCGTGCACTATTACCAAGCGCTAACATTTCGCTTGAAACTAACCGATTTTTTACGTTGATATGATTAAAAGAGGGGCATCTCTCTGCTGGACGCGTCTTTCACGAAGGTCGAGCTGTGGGGCACAAAGATCATTCGGTTCACGATGGAACACCTATGCGCCGGCTCCTGTTTTGCGTCTTGCCGTTGGCTGTCTTGCTCGCCGGTTGCACATCGTCGGGCTATGACTATCTCGAAACAGCGTCCGTAAAGCCGAAAACCCGGTTCCAGGACACCGATCCGCAGGACTTCGGACCGAAGCATCCGCAGCAGAACCCTGTTCACGGCATCGACATCTCCAAGTGGCAGGGAGATATCGACTGGCAGACGGTCAAGAATTCCGGCGTTGCCTTCGCCTTCATCAAGGCCACGGAAGGCAAGGATCGCGTCGATCCTCGCTTCAACGAATACTGGCAGCGTGCCCGGGCGGTCGGCATCCCGCACGCTCCCTATCACTTCTACTACTTCTGCTCGACGCCGGATGAGCAGGCCGACTGGTTCATCAGCAACGTGCCGAAGGAGTCCATGCGCCTGCCGCCGGTGCTGGACGTTGAATGGAACTCGGAATCCAAGACGTGCCGCCTCCGCCCGGATCCGGCGACGGTGCGGGCGCAACTGCAGCGCTTCATGGATCGGCTCGAGGCCTATTACGGCAAGCGCCCGATCATCTACACCTCCGTGGACTTCCACCGCGACAACCTGGTCGGATACTTCCAGGACTATCACTTCTGGGTCCGCTCGGTCGCAAAGCACCCTGAAGTCACCTATGCCGACCGTCGCTGGGCCTTCTGGCAATACACATCCACGGGTGTCATTCCCGGCATCAAGGGGCCGACTGACATTAATGTGTTCGCTGGTTCGACGAAGAACTGGAACAACTGGGTAGCGGCGGTTTCCAAAGACACGAATTCTTAGTAACGTCCCGCCTTCTTTCTTGCTTCTGTCACAATCATTTGGGACATCGACAGCAATTTTAGCAATGACGAGGATTAAAGCCATGTTCCGCACGCCCGCAAGCCGTTCTGCGCTCGCTCTCCTGTTCGCTGCCGGTATCGCCACGGGTGCTGCAGCACAAACAGCGGCACCTGCCGCTCCGGCCGATCAGGCACCAGCAGCAACTGCCGCACCGGCCCCTGCCTGCGATGGCGACCTCTCCGCGTTCCTGGCCGGCATCAAGGCCGAGGCAATCGCTGCCGGCGCATCCGCCGAAGCAGCCGACAGGGCGCTTGCCGGCGCACAGATCGATCCCAAGGTGATCAGCCGCGACCGCGCCCAGGGTGTGTTCAAGCAGACCTTCTTGGAATTCTCGCAGCGCACCGTGAGCCAGGCGCGCCTTGATATCGGCCGCCAGAAGATGAAGCAGCACGCCGACGTCTTCGCCCGCGCGGAGCAGGAATTCGGCGTCCCCGCCGGCGTCATCACCGCCTTCTGGGCGATGGAGACCGATTTCGGCGCCGTGCAGGGCGATTTCAACACCCGCAATGCCCTCGTGACCCTCGCTCATGATTGCCGCCGCCCCGAACTTTTCCGCCCGCAGCTGATCGCACTCATCGAGATGGTTCAGCACGGTGACCTCGACCCGGCAACCAACACCGGTGCCTGGGCCGGCGAAATCGGCCAGGTTCAGATGCTCCCACGCGATATCGTCGCCTACGGCATGGATGGCGATGGCGATGGCCATGTGCGCCTCAAGCAGAGCGGCCCGGACGCCATCCTGACCGCCGCCAAGTTCATCCAGCATCTCGGCTTCCAGAAGGGTCAGCCGTGGCTGCAGGAAGTCACCATTCCTGAAAGCCTGCCCTTCGAGAAGTCCGGCCTCGGCGGCACGATGACCGCTGGCGAGTGGTTCGCACTTGGCGTCAAGCCGCGCAATGGCGACACGAGCTTCGGTAGCCTGCGCGGTGACCTGGTCCTGCCGCAGGGCCGTCTCGGTCCTGCCTTCATCGCCTACCCCAACTTCGGCATCTATCTCGAGTGGAACAAGTCGTTCATCTACACCACCTCAGCCGCTTACTTTGCGACCCGGCTTGCTGGCGCAGAGCCTTACCTGAAGGGCACGCCGGAACAGGGCCTGACCAATGACCAGATGAAAGAGCTTCAGACCAAGCTCGACACCCTCGGTCATGATGTCGGCGCGATCGACGGCATTCTCGGCTCGGGCACGCGCATAGCCATCCAGAAGCAGCAGCAGCGATTGGGCATGCCTGCCGACGGCTGGGCAACGCCAGCCCTGCTCGGCGCGCTCTGAGAACAGACTGAAATCTACTGCAGAAGCCGGGCCATTGGCCCGGCTTTTCAGTTTCCGGATTTCCCTCGTGTTTTCAGAAGGTTCGGGCACGCCCTCATCTTGCCGCAGCGGTAAACGCCCCATTCGCCGGATTTTACACTTCGTTAAAATCTGTGAATAATTTCGCACCCAGGTTTTCTATTGAATTTCAGATGCTTGGCGCTTCCAGCGACCCAGTGATGTGACATTTTCGCCGCATCGCAGCATAAAATGTGCTTTTCAAGCGTCGTTTTCCCGACATATTATCGGCCTGTTAACGCGAGGAGACAGACATGGGACTCACACGATCCTTGAATGTCCTTTTGATCGGTGCGGCGTTTTTATTTGTGTTGTCGATGCTTTTCATCTGACCTGCCTGCCGCCCGAAATGGACTATGCCGAGACTCCTGAGTAGCGAACATCTCTGCGGAATTAAAAAAGCGCATGCCTTGAGAGCATGCGCTTTTTTAACGTTTGGAGTGTCCTGAACGACCCGGCAGGTCTATGCGGCGGCCCCGGCCTTTTTCGTCGCTTCGCGCTTGAAGCCGAGGTTAGTCAGAACCGCCGATACCAGCGGCGCACGGTTCATCGTGTAGAGATGAAAATCCTCGATCCCGCGGCGGGCAAGATCTTCGATCTGCTCCGCGGCGACCTCGGCAGCAACTTTCGCCCGCTCTTCCGGCTTGTCGTCGAAGCCCGCGAAGCGCTCGTCGAGAAATTGCGGAACGACGGTGCCGCAGGCGCCGGCAAAGCGCTTCAGCTGCGTCAGGTTCTGGATCGGCATGATGCCCGGGACGATCGGGATGCGAATACCGGCCGCGCGGACCTTTTCGAGGTACCGTTCGAAATTGTCATTGTCGAAGAAGAACTGCGTCAGTGCGCGATCGGCACCGTTGTCCGCCTTGCGCTTCAGCATCTCGATGTCAGCGGCAGTGTCGCGGCTTTCCGGATGCTTCTCCGGATAGGCGGAAACCGAAATCTCGAAGTCGCCGATATCACGCAACCCGGCAACAAGCTCAGCCGCATTGGCATAGCCGCCCGGATGCGGCTGGTAAGGCGCACCGACGCCGCCAGGCGCATCGCCGCGCAGTGCGACGAAATGCTTGACGCCAACAGTGCGGAAGCTGTCGATGACGCTGTGCGTCTCTTCCTTCGTCGCACCGACGCAGGTCAGGTGCGAGGCGGTAGCAAGCGGCGTCGCCGAAAGAAACCGCGAGACCGTCGCCAATGTCGGCGCCTTGGTCGTGCCACCGGCGCCGTAGGTCACGGATACGAAGTCCGGGTTCCAGTCCTGCAGCTCGTTGACCGTATTCCACAGCTGGCCTTCCATCTCTTCCGACTTCGGCGGGAAGAACTCGAAGGAAATGCCGATCCTGCGGCGTGCGTCGGTGTTCGAAGCCATGTTACTCTCTCCCGGCAAATGTAGGTACGGCGCTGTCGCTCTCGATGGAAGCCATCAAGCGCCTCGGGTCGCGGGCGAGCCAGATAGTGACTGTCAGCCCCTGCCCGCCTTGATGCCCCGGATGAAGATCGACGACCTGCTCGACGTCGAGTCCGGCCTTGCGCAGCCAGTCGGACATCGACTGATGCGAAAAACCGAGACGGACATGCGCATGCTCGTCGCGAAGATATTCCAGCGTATGCGGCGCCAGATCGATCACGACCAGCCGCCCACCGGGCCGCAACATACGTGCCGCCTCGCCGATGGCGATTTCGGGCTGATCGAAGAAATGAAGAACCTGATGGATCGTGACCAGATCGAAATCCTGCGCCTCGAACGGAAGGTTCAGGATGTCGGCATGACGAACCGAGGCCTTGTTGATGCCTGACTTATCGAGGTTGGCGCGCGCCACGCTCAGCATGTCACGGCTGGCATCGACACCGATTGCGCGGCGATAGATACCCGAGAGCAGCTCCAGGATGCGACCGGTACCGGTACCGAGGTCCAGCAGCGCGTCGATCGGCTGGTTGCCGACCAAGCGGATAACCGCGGCATCGACCTCCTCGTCGGCCGCATGCAGCCGGCGCAGTTCGTCCCACTCGGCGGCGTTGCGACTGAAATAGGCCTGCGCACGCTCGGCACGCTGGCGCTTGACGGCAGCAAGCCGCTCGCCGTCGCGCTGGATGACCGGGTCGTTCTCCGAGGCGTGCGTCAGCAGGCTGCGGACGAATGCGACCGCCTTGCCTTCCTGACGCAGCCGGAAATAGGCCCAGGCGCCTTCCTGATAGCGATCGATGAGGTCAGCTTCGCCAAGCAGCTTCAGGTGGCGGGAGATGCGCGGTTGGGATTGGCCGAGAATTTCAGTAAGATCGGTCACCGTCAGATCGCCGGCGGCAAGAAGCGCGAGCAGACGCAGGCGCGTGGGCTCTCCGGCCGCCCTCAAGACGTCCACCAACGCATCCAATCCCAGTCTGATAGGCTCACCCATACTCGATCCAATCAACATATAAAGATATCTTTATGTGAATTGCATTGGGCTGGCAAGCAGCAATTCCACCCATTCACGAAATTCGCTGCGCAAATAGCGACATAGGGTACCCCACAAAAAAGCCCCGGCGAACCGGGGCTTTTGTCGTCATCCCTAGAATACGGGAATTAGCGCGTCAGGCGCTTGTAAGCCTGGCTGCCCGGGTTCAGCGCGTCGGCGCCGAGGCGGCGAACCTTGTCTTCCTCGTAGTCCTCGAAGTTGCCTTCGAACCACTCGACGTGGCCGTCGCCTTCGAAAGCGAGGATGTGCGTCGCCAGGCGGTCGAGGAACATGCGATCGTGGCTGATGATGATGGCGCAGCCGGCGAAGGCTTCGAGCGCGCTTTCCAGCGCACCGAGCGTTTCCGTGTCGAGGTCGTTGGTCGGTTCGTCGAGGAGCAGGACGTTGCCGCCGGCCTTCAGCATCTTCGCCAGGTGAACGCGGTTGCGCTGACCACCCGAGAGGTTGCCGACCTTCTGCTGCTGGTCGCCGCCCTTGAAGTTGAAGGCACCGCAATAGGCGCGCGAGTTCATGTCGAACTTGCCGAGCTTGATGACTTCGGCGCCGCCCGAGATTTCTTCCCAAACGGTCTTGTTGCCGTCGAGGGCATCGCGGCTCTGGTCGACATAACCGAGATGCACGGTCTCGCCGATGCGGATCGAGCCGGCATCCGGCTTTTCCTGGCCGGTGATCATCTTGAACAGCGTCGACTTGCCGGCGCCGTTCGGGCCGATGATACCGACGATACCGCCCGGTGGCAGCTTGATCGTGAGATCGTTGATCAGCGTGCGGCCTTCGAAGCCCTTGTTGATACCATCAAGCTCGATCACCACCTGGCCGAGACGCTCGGACACAGGAATGATGATCTGCGCGTCGCCGGGCCGGATGTTCTCGGCCGCATCCACCAGCTGTTCGTAGGCCTTGATACGGGCCTTCGACTTGGCCTGACGGGCCTTCGGGCTGGAGGCGATCCATTCCTGTTCGCGCGACAGCGCCTTCTGGCGGCCGGCTTCTTCGCGGCTCTCCTGCTGCATGCGCTTGGCCTTCGCCTGCAGGTAAGCGGAATAGTTGCCCTCATAAGGAATGCCGCGACCACGGTCGAGCTCGAGAATCCAGCCCGTGACGTTGTCGAGGAAGTAGCGATCGTGGGTAATCATCATCACGGCGCCCGGATAATCGCGCAGGTGCTTTTCCAGCCAGGCGATGGTTTCCGCGTCAAGGTGGTTGGTCGGTTCGTCGAGCAGCAGCAGGTCAGGCTGCGACAGAAGCAGGCGGCAGAGCGCGATACGGCGGCGTTCACCACCCGACAGATTGTCGACGGCGGAATCCTTCGGCGGGCAGCGCAGCGCTTCCATCGCCATTTCGACCTGCTGTTCGAGATCCCAGAGGTTCTGGCTGTCGATAATGTCCTGGAGCTTGGCGCCTTCGTCCGCCGTCTCGTCGGAATAGTTCATCATCAGTTCGTTGTAACGGTCCAGCACCGCCTGCTTGTCGGCAACGCCTTCCATGACGTTTTCGAAAGCGGTCTTCGCAGGATCGAGCTTCGGCTCCTGCTCGAGATAACCAACGGTGGCACCATCGGCGAGCCAGGCTTCACCGGTGAATTCCTTGTCCTGGCCGGCGATGATGCGCAGCACGGTCGACTTACCGGCGCCGTTCGGGCCCAGGATACCGATCTTGGCGTCGGGGTAGAACGACAGGTTGACGTTCTCGAGGATTTTCTTAGCGCCGTAGGACTTGTTCAGTCCCGACATGTGGTAGATGAACTGACGTGCCATCGGTAATTCTGCTCCGGGGGAAATTGGTTTGCCGCTATGTAGGCGAATTGGCGCCCGGGAGCAACGCGCTAGAGGCAAAATCCAAGCGCTTTGTCGCAGATGGCCTGCGGGAAACGGCTGAAGATCACCTCAGCCTATCGCAGCGCGGCATGATCAATCCGGAAAAGCTGGAAATTGCTGGGTGTTGGAGAAACGACCCGCTCTAGCCCCGGCCAGTCATCACCGCCCGCGAGCGCGGCGTAAAGAGGCGCCTGTGCGGGATCGGCTTTAAGCGGGAAGCGGCAGACGGCGACATAGTCGAAAGGCGCGAGTGCCTCCCGACGCAGCTGCGGATCCGAGGTCATGAACACGTCGAACATGCGCTTCATCCCGGGCGACGCGCGATGGAACGGTATCGCGCCAACCGAGAAGCCCGATGGAGCAGCAAAGATCACGGGTAGCGCAATCCCCTGCGGCACGGCAACCCGCCCCGGAGGGACGGTTTGAAGCACGGAGAAATCCTGTTGCGGACATTCACTCGCTGCCATGTAGTCGACGGCATCGAACTCATGCTCAAGCGGCGGCAGCAAAACAAAGAAAAGGCAAAGCGCGCTTGCAATCATAGCCGCAACCATTGTGGGGATCCGATAGGCCTTCTCGAACCCCGAAGGCCTCATCGTCATCATTGCGACGACGGCAGGCAGGAAAACCGGCATCAGCGCTATCGGGAAGCGAATGTTTCGCGTCACGAAGGCCGTCAGGATGAGCGCGCTCATTACCATGAGGTAGGCAATCACCGGGCCGAACGACTTCTCTCGCATTCTGAACCGGAGCAGCGGAACGACATATGCCGCAAAGGCAGCCGTCAATGCGACGAGCATGAGCAGATCGTATTGGCCGTTTTCGTAGAAGTACCGAATGCTCTTTTCCTGCCAGATTCGATTGAACCAGAGCTCACGCGACAGTGGATCGATGATGCCGTAGGGTCCCGACATGCAGGACGGGAAAAGGAAGGCAGCACCGATCAGAAGGACACCGCCGGGAAGCGCCAGCGCGAGTAGCCGGGCGAGCGGCCCCGTGCGCTCGTTCTGGATGAACGCGCACACGCCGAGTATCGCAGAAAATCCACATAGCAGCAGGATATACGGAGCAGAGAAAGCGTCGCATTGGGTCGAAACGGCACCGGACGGGCCGATGAATGCCATTGCCGAAAAAAGCGTGACGGTCGCCATCGAAACGGACGCAGCAACGATGACCGTGCGCACCTGGGCAACATTTCCGACATAGCAAAGAACGAGTCCGCCATAGGCAACCGCGACAAACGGCAAGCACTCAAGTCCGATTACCGTCGAGATTGCGGCCCCGGCGCCGATCATTAGCCCCCCTGTCCGCCCCCAGCGGACAAGTCCTGCCACGATCATCATAAGAGCAACAATCTGAACGTTGTGGTGATCGATGCGCCCGGGTGAAAACTCCAGCACGCCCATGCTCATGAGAATGGTCATGAGTACGAGCGACAGAATAAGAGCCGTCTCCGTCAACGCAAACCCGGCCATCAGGCGGCGTGCCGTCGATGCAATCAGCAGGCTGAAAACCGCCAGCAGCATTGGCGGCCATACATGGAATGCAACGGTAAGCGCTTGTGCGGTCGGCAGGAATAGTTGCAGCAGCCAGGCAATCGCCACATAGGGAAGATCGACCAAACGGGACCAAGGCGAGACGTAAACCGCAGGCATTGAGATGAATGGCAGCGAAAGATCGAACCAATGCCCTTGTGGCGACATCAAGTGCCGGATCTGTAGCTCGCGCAGCTGATCGTCGACATCGCCGACGAACCTGATGCCATCGGCAAGATCGACCACCAGCATTGCCAGCGCGGTCGCGTAGACCACGATGAACATCCGCCACAATGGCGTTTCCCGTACGGCAGTCTCGTTGCTTTCAGATGCAACTATGTCGGACATTGATCGTCACTCGAGCTGTTGGGTCGCCGCCAGCCCGGGATGATATGTGTCAAAAATTGAGATTATCCTACCGCTTCAAAAACCCGCGGCATCGACGACACCCTCGTCGCAGCCGAACGAGGTCTTGCCGGCGCCCTGGATCAGGTCGCCGAGCGGCGCCCCATCGCTGGTCGTCGCCTTCTCGGAAAGTCCGATGGTCAGCTCGCTGATGACCCGGTCACGCCCTGCCCTGCGGCAGCTCATTTTCACGCGGTCACCGGCGCCCGGACCAAAGCTTTTGTCGAATGCGGCCTTGATCTCGGGGGCCGTCAGCGTCTTTCCAATCCGCGAGACAAAGAGATCGCGGACGGCCGAAGCGTTCAGCTCGCCCACCAGACGAACAGCGGTGCCGAAATAGGCGTCGGCGCTCATCTTCGTGCAGGTGCCGTGCTTCAGCCATTCGTGCCGTTCGAGCCCAGACTGTGTGCCCGGCATGACCTTGTCGAGGTCCGCCTTGCCCTGGGCGGAAAGCGTCACTTCAGGCAGCTCGTTCCAGTCGCCCTCCTTGTCGGCGGTGCGCAGGTTGCCGGAAACGCCGCAATAATTGTCCCGCATCGGCCAGAGACCGTGCAGCGAAAAGTGCGTCGCATCGAAGCGGTCGCCGGTCTGGCTGCCGCACTCCGCCTTGCGTTGATTGGTTTCGCAAAAGGCCGGCTGCCAGCTCGCGGCGAGAATATACCGCGTGTGTCCGCGGCCCAGCTCCTGTGCAGCGGCCCCGCTGGCTGCGGTTAACATGGCAAGAAAAAAAGACGCATATGCCCTGAAATTGCTCATCTCGACCCCTCAGGAACAATCCATGAACAGATAAGCACGTCATCTCGGGTTTCGCAACCCTTCGTGGATGAACGCCAAAATTCCCATCGGATAGACATTGCAGTGTGTTGCTTTTGCCGTCCGATCTGGTCAGTTCGGGCGACGGAGGAAACAATGTTCGCAGACACACAGCGCCTCGCAACGCCGGGGGCGTCGCTTGCCTTTCACTATGAACCGGCGGCAGGACATGAGCGTGGCGTCATCCTGATCTGCCACGGCCTGGCAGAACACTCCCGGCGCTATGCTGGATTTGCGCAGGCCGTGGCCGCGCGCGGCTATCATGTCTATGCCCACGATCATCGCGGCCACGGAGAGACGACGGCGCCGGATGCGCCGATCGGCCGCTTTGCCCGCCGCGACGGCGTGCGCCGGGTCATCGACGATGTTGCAGCGATCCGCGACCATGCGGCCCGGCTGCATCCGGGACTTCCCACCGTGCTCTTCGGTCATTCGATGGGTGGCCTGATCGCGCTCAATGCAGCGGTGACCTATCCCGGCAAGTTCGATGCGCTTGCCGTCTGGAACTCCAATTTCAACCCTGGGCTGGCCGGACGTGCGGCCCAGGCGATCCTGCTTGCGGAACGCGCGCTGAAAGGCTCGGATGTTCCGAGCGCACTGCTTCCAAAACTCACCTTCGCCACATGGGGCAAGTCGATTGCCGACCGCCGCACCGATTTCGACTGGCTGTCGCGAGATCCGGCCCAGGTCGACAAATACATCGCCGATCCGCTGTGTGGTTTCGACGCCTCTGTGTCGCTATGGCTGGACGTCTTCGAACTGACCTTCCGGGCACCGCAGGCATCGCATCTGGCAAAGCTGCCGAAACAGTTGCCCATCCATCTGGTCGGCGGCGGACGGGACCCGGCAACAGACAACGGAAAAGCCGTCACATGGCTTTCAAACCATTTGAAAGCGGCCGGCTTCTCTCGTATCACCACGCAGATATATCAGGATATGCGCCACGAGACCCTCAATGAGATCGGTGCGGATGTAGCGATTGCTGCTTTCGCCGATTGGTGTAACGGAGCGCTCGCCAAGGCGTGAAAAAGGACCCGAAATGAGCAATAGCAACGCCAGCCGATCCATGTCCGCCTCCTCCGAGGTGATGTTGGGGATCGTGCTGATGTCTCTGTCGGTCCTGATCTCGCCGATCATCGATATCTTCTCGAAGCTTGCCATTGCCACGGTTCCTTCCGCGCAAATCACCGCCGCGCGATTTGCCGTGCAGGCCCTCTGCATGCTGCCCATCGTGTTGTGGCGAAACAACCTGACGAATATCACCTGGAAGCAGAGCTTTTTTCACGCGATCCGCGGCGCCATCATTACGGTATCGATGATCTCCTTCGTGACGACGTTGAAGTACATGGCCGTTGCTGACGCGATCGCGATCTTCTTCGTCGAGCCCATCATCCTCACTATCCTCAGCAGCATCTTCCTGAAAGAAACCATCGGCTGGCGGCGCTACACCGCCTGCGGCGTCGGCTTCTTCGGTGCGGTGCTCATCATCCAGCCCAGCTTCGAGGAGGTAGGCTATGTAGCGCTGCTTCCGATCGTAAGCGCTCTCTGCATCGCCATCTATGCGATGATGAACCGGGCCCTTGCGCAGCGCGAGGATCCCTGGCTGATGCAGTTTCATATGGGTCTGTGGGGCCTGCTGATCTGCGCCGTGCTTTTGTATTTCGGCCACGGCAGCGGTTCTGATGTCCTTGATCCTGTCATGCCGGATAGCCGCGGCTTCCTGTACCTTCTCGGTGTCGGCGTCTCCGCGGCGATTGCCGGCATTCTGGGCGTCTACGCCTATCGCTCCGCGCCGGCCTCCACCCTCGCCCCGCTGCAGTATTTCGAGATCGTCTCTGCCACCATTTTCGCCTGGCTCGTCTTCGGCGACTTCCCGGATGCGGTCAAATGGCTCGGCATATCAATCATCATGGGGTCGGGCTTCTACATCATCTGGCGCGAGCGGCGCTTTGCATCGAAACCCGTATCCGATACATCTCAATCGACACGGGCACCTTGATCTGATCGTGGGAGGAACATGACGGAGACCCAGCTTAGCAACGCACCGCTTGCGGGCATTCGCGTCATCGAACTCGCCCGTGTGCTCGCCGGACCATGGGCAGGCCAGATGCTGGCCGATCTCGGCGCCGACGTCATCAAGGTGGAAAATCCCGATGGCGGCGATGATACCCGCCAGTGGGGGCCGCCCTTCGTCGAGAGCGCCGATGGCGAGAACCTCTCCGCCGCCTACTATCACTCCGCCAATCGCGGCAAGCGCTCGATCACGGCAGACCTGAAAAGCGAAGACGGACAGTCCCTCGTCCGCCGCCTCGTGGCGACGGCCGATGTCCTCATCGAGAATTTCAAGGTTGGCGGGCTCGTGAAATACGGCCTGGATTACGAGAGCCTGCGGAAGATCAATCCAAAGCTCGTCTATTGCTCCATCACCGGCTTCGGTCAGACGGGCCCTTACGCCGGACTGGCGGGCTATGACTATATCGTACAGGGTATGTCGGGCTTCATGTCGATCACCGGCGAGCCGGACGGACAGCCGATGAAGGCCGGCGTTGCGATCGCCGATATCTTCACGGGTATCTATGCCGTCTCGGCCATAGAGGCGGCCCTCATCCACGCCTTGAAGACCGGCCAGGGGCAACTCGTCGACATGGCATTGCTCGATGTCCAGTCCGCCGTTCTCGCCAACCAGAACATGAACTATCTGGTATCAGGCCGCGCCCCGACCCGGCTGGGGAACGCCCATCCCAACATCTCGCCCTATGAGGTCGTACCGACGGCAGACGGCTACCTCATCCTCGCCGTTGGAAATGACGGCCAGTTCCAGCGCCTGTGCACGATCCTCGGGCTTAATGCAGTGGCCGACGATGCGCGCTTTGCCACCAACAAGGCCCGGATCGCTCATCGCGACGAGGTCCGCCGGCTGGTGACGACCGAAACGCTGAAGTGGCCGAAGGCCGATCTGCTGAAGGCCTGCGAGGCGAATGCCGTTCCGGCCGGAGCGATCAACACGATCGAGGAAATGTTCGCCGATCCGCAGATCAAGGCGCGCGGCCTGCGTGTCGATCTCGAGGACGCAACTGGTACTGTCATCCCCGGTGTGAGGACACCGGTGGTCCTGTCGCAGACGCCGTTGCGCTACGAGCGGCCCAGCCCGCGATTGGGAGAACATCAGGAGGAAGTTCTGGCGGAGCTCGCCGAACTGGAGGGGAAAAAGCCATCATGAAAAGAACCGGCGGGGAACTGATCGTCGAGGCCTTGAAAGCGAATGGGGTGAAACGCCTCTCCTGCGTGCCCGGTGAGAGTTTTCTCGCTGTTCTCGATGCGCTTCACGACAGCGACATCGACGTGGTCGTCTGCCGTCAGGAGGGTGGCGCCGCGATGATGGCCGATGCCTGGGGCAGGCTCAGCGGCGAGCCCGGGATCTGCATGGTCACACGCGGCCCGGGCGCCACCAACGCCTCCGCCGGCCTGCACATCGCCAGGCAGGATTCCATTCCAATGATCCTGTTCATCGGCCAGGTCCAGCGGGACGCACGCGAGCGCGAAGCCTTTCAGGAAGTGGAATACCGCCGCGCCTTCACCGAATTCGCCAAATGGGTGGGCGAGATCGATGATGCCGCACGCATTCCGGAATTCGTCACCCGCGCCTTTGCGATCGCCACCTCGGGTCGGCCCGGCCCGGTCGTGTTGTCACTGCCCGAAGACATGCTGCGCGAGGAGGTCGAGGCGCCACGGGCAAAGCGCTATGCCCGCGTCGAGGCTCATCCCGGCAGCAGCCAGATCGACGACCTCTATCTTCGCCTGCTGAAAGCCGAGCGGCCGATGGTCATTCTCGGCGGCACGCGTTGGGATGCCGATGCCGTTGCCGACTTCCAGATATTCGCCGAGCGCTTCAAGCTGCCCGTCGGCTGCTCCTTCCGCAGGCAGATGCTCTTCGACCATCTGCATCCAAGCTATGCCGGAGATGTCGGGATCGGCATCAACCCCGAGCTCGCAAGAGAGATCAAGGAAAGCGACCTGCTGATCCTCATCGGCAGCCGCATGTCGGAAATGCCGTCGTCGGGCTATACGCTGCTCGACATTCCCTACCCGCAGCAGCAGCTTGTCCACATCTACCCCGACGCATCAGAGCTGGGGCGCCTTTATCGGCCGGACCTCGCCATCTGCGCGAGCCCGCAGGATTTCGTGGGAGCCCTGGCGGACCTGGAAGCGCCGGTGGAGGCGCATTGGGCCGAGCGGACCGAGCGCATGCATCAGGCCTACCTCACCTGGTCCAAGCCACCGCAGACCGGCCCCGGCGACGTCCAGATGGGGCCGATCATGGCGTGGATCGAGGAAAACACGCGGCCCGATACGATCTTCACCAATGGCGCCGGCAACTATGCGACCTGGGTGCACCGCTTCCACCGGTTCCGGCAGTTCAACACGCAGGCCGCCCCCACCTCCGGCTCGATGGGCTACGGGCTGCCTGCAGCCGTTGCCGCCAAGCGCCTCTTCCCCGACCGTGAAGTGATCTGCTTTGCCGGCGATGGCTGCTTCATGATGCACGGGCAGGAATTCGCCACTGCGGTGCGCTACGGACTGCCCGTCATCGTTGTTGTCGTCAACAACGGCATCTACGGCACGATCCGCATGCACCAGGAGCGGGAATACCCCGGCCGAGTCAGCGGAACAGATCTCACCAACCCTGACTTCGCGGCGCTTGCTGTCGCCTACGGCGGCCATGGAGAAACGGTGGCGAAGACAGACGAGTTCGCCCCAGCATTCGAGCGGGCGCGGGCGAGCGGCAAGCCCTCGATCATCGAGGTCAAGCTTGATCCGGAAGCGATCACGCCGACGCGAACACTGTCAGAAATCGCGCAAACAAAAAGCCGGTGAGCGGCTGAACGCTCACCGGCCTCAAGAATCGAAAAGACGACGATCTTAGATCGCGGCCGTAACGATGAACTCGACCTTGTACTTCGGAGCAGCGAGCTTGGCTTCGCTGGTGGCGCGTGCCGGCGTGTTTGCCGGATCGACCCAGGCTTCCCAGGCAGCGTTCATTTCAGCGAAGTCCGAGATGTCGGAGAGATAGATCAGCGTCTGCAGGATCTTCGACTTGTCGGAACCGGCAGCGGCCAGCAGGCGATCGACTTCGCCCAGAGCGTCCTTGCACTGTTCGGTCACGGTGGCGCCTTCGCCAACCTGGCCAGCGAGATAAACCGTGTTGCCGTGGATGACTGCGCCGCTCATGCGGGCGCCGGCGTCGATGCGCTTGATGCTCATGATGTTCTCCTTGTTATGAAATGAAAGGCGCCGCACGAGAGGCGGCGCCGAATGGGCTGCTCAGCCTAGGACTAAGCGCGAATGTGATGCGTCTTCTGATAAATCGCTGTCGAGCGTGCGCCGGAGCGGCAATAGCCGAGCATCGGACGCGGGAATTCGTCGAGCGCGTCGACCATGCCGGCAACGGCTTCTTCCGTCACACCCATCGGGCCGACCGGAACATGCGCGATCTCGATGCCGAGTTCCTTTGCACGTGCTTCGATCACGGCAAATGGCGTCTGGTCCATGCTTTCCTGGTCCGGACGATGGCAAACGATCGACTTGAAGCCCAAAGCCTTGATCTGATCGAGGTCCTCGACCGTGATCTGTCCCGACACCGAATATTCGTCGTCGATCTGGCGAATGTCCATCGTAAATCCTCCTGAAATCGTGGGCTGAATGACTACGCCGCCCGATGCCCAGCGTCAACCACGCATCGCCTACACAAAGGCGAAGCTGAGGCCATAATTGCGGCTCTCGCCCGGCTTGAGCATCACGAACTCGCCTGCCGCTTCAAGCTCCGACCGTGGCACCCAGCGATGCGACACAGGCTCGATGCCAAGCACGTCGGCGGGAGCCGTTTGATTTCGCCAGACCTGCAGGTGCGGCAAGGTATCGGCCACCACCCGAACCCGCAGGGTCTTGCCGCCGATCGCGGCGATCGGACCGAGCCGGATTTCGGACAGACCATTGTCGGTCGCAGGGGCCTCGACGCAGAATATGTCGCCGCCTTCCTTGCCGAACTTCCAAGGGAACCCGCCACCGTCGAGCATTTTCCCTTCAAGCCGCGTCCCCGCGTCGAACCATTTCCCGCCGATGTTCATGTGGTACATCAGGAATGTCGGGACAGTCTGGTCGCTGGTGTTGATCACCGTGTCCCTGAGATGGGTCTCGCCGGTGCTGCCATCCATGAACCAGTGCCGCTCGATGCGCGCCGGCAGTCCTTCCACGGTTGTAATGTCGATATCAGCGCGGCACTCGGCGTTGTCGTTCTCGAACTTCGTCCAGAGTATTTTGGCCGCGTGCCCGGCTGCTGAACCGTGCAAGGGAAATACCAGACCATCGGTGCGACCGGGGATCGGATCGCGATGGCGAATGTGGTCAGGCCCGCAGGTAAACAGGAAACCTTCGACGGAATGCGAGATGCGAGCATCGCCATCATCCGGGACCGCCTTCTTCGGTGCGATATCGACGCCACCGACAATGCAGCCACCGATATCCATCAGCGAGGTTTCGTCCAGCATCAGGCGCGGTCCGCTGGCGGCGGCAAATTCCATCATGATCTCGTCTCCCCATTCATGAACCGCCGTAGCGTTAGGTTCTACGCGGCATTTCGTCAATCTTCACGAACCGTAGAGCACGCGGGAATTTCATTGGAACGGATGGCGATCTCAAATGTTTATCACTAAAGGGAAAATCACGATTTTTTTATCTTTTGTTCAGCACGATTTCATAAATTCCACACTAGCGTCAAAATTCGCAGGTGTGTGTCGGCCAAGTCACTGAGGGATACGAAGACGTGAATCGCTTTCTGAAATCGGCATTGCATGGGGCAATCATCGTGATGGGTTTTGTCGCGGCAGCCCCGGATGCGGGCGCGCAGCAATTCTACAACCGCCGCCCGAGCGTCGTTTTCGTCACCCCCGAGGGTGAGATTCTCGACTATGTGCCGGCCGGTACCGGCTATGCGCGAGACCGCCGCGGCAACCGTGTGCTCGTCGATCCCTATGGCAACATCATCGCAACGGAAGCCCGCGCGCGCAATTACTTCCCGCGCCCGCCGGTTCGCGAGGCTGAAAGCAACGACCCTTATTACGGCAACGGCGATGTCTACGGCGATACCCGTTATGCCGAGCGCGGCGCAGTCACGGGCTCGATCCCGCGCGACGCCTCGATCGACCGGCAACCGCTGGACGACCAGCCCTACCCGCAGAGCGGCGACTACGCCTCGATCGAACCGGATCAGCAAAATCCGGAGATCACGCAGCCAAGGCCGCAGGCCGAACCGGTCATCACGCTCAAGAACAAGTCGAAGTCCGAAATCGTGGCGCTTCAGGTCTTCCTCGATCGCGCCGGCGTTTCCCCAGGCGCAATCGACGGGCACATGGGCTCGAACGTCACCAAGGCAATCTATGCCTACCAAGAGATGACGGGCGAAACGCTCGATCCGAACAACACCGACGCGATCCTCGAGCAGCTCCGCATGTCCGGTGGCCTGCCGCTGGTCAGCTACACCATCACGCAGTCTGATGCAGCCGGACCTTATGTTGCTGAAATCCCGGAAGACTATGCCCACAAGGCGGCGCTGTCGTCTCTTGGCTTCACCTCCACGACAGAGGCCCTGGCCGAACGCTTCCATATGGATGAAGGTTTCCTGAAGGAAATCAATCCTGGCGCCGACTTCACGCTGCCCGGCACGATCATCAAGGTCGTCAACCCCGGCGAAGCGAAGACCGGCGCGGTTGCGCGCATCATCGCCGACAAGGGCAAGAAGCAGGTCTTTGCTTATGACGCTTCAGGCGGCCTGATCGCCGCCTATCCCGCCTCGATCGGCTCAACCGACACCCCCTCGCCCTCCGGCACGGTGACGGTCGAGCGTGTCGCCTTCAATCCTGGCTACACCTACAATCCGAAGATCAACTTCCAGCAGGGCGCCAACGACAAGATCCTCAACATTCCGCCGGGCCCGAACGGTCCCGTCGGCACGGTTTGGATGGCGCTCTCGAAGCCGACCTATGGCATTCACGGCACGCCGGAGCCTTCCAAGATCGGCCGCACGCAAAGTCACGGCTGCATCCGCCTGACCAACTGGGACGCGACCGAGCTGGCAAAGATGGTCAAGCCCGGCGTCACGGTCGAATTCGTCGACTGACGTTCAGCGGGGCTCCCGGGCAGACCTTCCCCCACCAACAAAAATGCGCCCCAGCGGACTGGAGCGCATGTTCATGTCCCGAAGCGATCGGATTAAGCCGCAGAACGGATCAGCGGGCCGGTCATACGAGCAGCGGCAGGGAGACGGACCGGCAACTTGCGCATGATCTCCTCGGCGAAACACTGGGCATTCTCGCGCGCCCGGTCGAGGTTGCTGACGCGAGCCGGATCCATCGAATGCAGCGTGCCACCACAATCGAAAATATCGCGGAACGCCGAGCGTTCGATGATGGCGGTATCGAGAACCGGCACCTGACGCTCGCTGAGCAGTGACTTCACCAGCGACAACGCACGCGTCGTCACCATCGAGTTGACGCGTGTCAGCACGACCGAATGGCCGATCTTGATCCCCGCCTTCTCGTCAAGATACTGGAGCAACTCCAACACCTGTGCGCCGCCGCGCGCATCCATCGCACAGCCCTGGATCGGGATAAGGACGTGGTCGGACAGGCCGATCGCCGTTGCCAGCAGCGGATTGCGCGCACCCGGTAGGTCGACGATGAAATAGTCGGTGTTCTGCTTGTTCTCGGAAATGTGCTGCGGCAGCGATGCCGAGGTCACGAAGTCGATGACGGAGACATTGTGCACGTGGCCTGAAACTTCGTGCCAACGGGAAATCCAGTGCTGCGGATCTGCATCGAGGATGGTGACGCGATATCCCTTGCGGGCAAGTTCGGTGGCAAGAAGAAGCACGGCCGTGGTCTTGCCGGCGCCGCCCTTGGTGTTTGCAAAAGTAATCACAGGCATGTCTGGTCCTCGAAGGGAAATTGCACGAGCTGGATATCGCTCTGTTGCGCACTTTCGGATGCATCGTGCGGTTAATGCATCCTTTCCAATCATGGTTAACAATACCTAAACATCGCGACCGAAAATTGCGGAGACCATTGCTCGCATCCCAGGAATGTCGGATCAAAAGCAGGCGAGCGACCAACAAAAAAGCCCGGAAAGCCAGTGCTTTCCGGGCCAGGTTCAGGTCCGCCTTTTGTCTCAGAAGCAATCCTTGAAAAGCGCCTTGGTGTTCTCAAGTGTTAACGCGACGGGGTTTCCGCCGGCGCTCGGGTCCTCGATCGCCATCGCAGAAAGCTCATCGATGCGATCCGGGGTGATTCCCATAGCCGACAGATTCTGCGGTACGCCGAGTTCGGCACGCAGCTGCAGCACATAGTCATAGAAGCCGTCGAAGCCGCCGGAGATGCCGAGATAAGCCGCCGCACGCGCGATCTTGTCTTCGATCGCCGAACGGTTGAAGCGCAGCACAGCCGGCATCACGACGGCGTTCGTCATGCCGTGGTGCGTGTTGTAAACGGCGCCGATCGGGTGCGACAGCGCATGGATCGCACCGAGGCCCTTCTGGAACGCAACGGCGCCCATGGCTGCGGCCGACATCATGTTGGCACGGGCTTCAAGGTCCGTGCCCTCCTTGTAGGCGCGCGGCAGGTATTCCTTGACGAGACGCATGCCCTCCAGCGCGATGCCAGCAGACATCGGGTGGTAGAAGGGCGAGGAATAGGCTTCCAGGCAATGCGCGAAGGCATCCATGCCGGTGCCGGCGGTGATGATCTTCGGCATACCGACCGTGAGTTCCGGATCGGCGATGACGACGCCCGGAAGGAATTTCGGATGGAAGATGATCTTCTTCACATGCGTTTCGGAATTGGTAATGACGCTGGCGCGGCCGACTTCCGAGCCGGTGCCTGCCGTCGTCGGCACGGCGACGATCGGCGCGATACCTTCAACGCTGGCGCGCGTCCACCAGTCACCGATATCCTCGAAGTCCCAGACGGGGCGCGTCTGGCCGGCCATGAAGGCCACGCACTTGCCGAGATCAAGGCCGGAGCCGCCGCCGAAGGCAACGACGCCATCGTGGCCACCGTCCTTGAACGCCTTGACGCCGGCGTCGAGGTTCTTGTCGTTCGGGTTCGGATCGACGTCAGCGAAGATCGCGCGACCGAGACCGGCGTCTTCAAGAATGTCGAGCGCCGTCTGGGTGATTGCCATCGACGCCAGGCCGCGATCGGTGATCAGCAGCGGCTTCTTCATGCCGAGGCTCTTGCAGGCGTCCGCCAGTTCCTTGATGCGGCCCCGGCCGAGCTTGAAGGCGGTCGGATAGCTCCAGTTGGCTGTGATGTTGCTGCTCATGCTGTGACTTTCTTCAGATGGTAGGATTTCGGACGCGTCAGGTTCTGGAAGCCGATGATCGAGAGCGAGCCGCCCCGGCCGGTTTCCTTGACGCCGGTCCAGCAGAGTGCCGGATCGAGATAGTCTGCGCGGTTCATGAACACGGTGCCGGTTTCGATCTCACGACCAAGCCGCCCTGCCCGCTCCGCGTCCTGTGTCCACAGCGATGCCGTCAGGCCGTACTGGCTGTCGTTCATCAGCGCCAGCGCCTCGTCATCGCTCTTCACCTTCATGATGCCGACGGCAGGACCGAAGGTCTCTTCGCGCATGAAGGCCATCGAGTGGTCAACGTTGACGAGGATCTGCGGCGCGAGATAGGCGCCGCCATCATCCTGCGGGAACAGCTTGGGATCGACCAGAGCCTTGGCACCCTTGGAGACGGCATCGGCGATCTGCTCGCGCACGACCTTGGCGAAACGCTTGTTTGCCATCGGGCCGAGCGACGTTTCCGGATCGAGCGGATTGCCGAGCTTGTAGTTCGACACCCACGCGACCGACTTCTCGACGAAGCTGTCGTAGAGCGACTCGTGCACATAGATGCGCTCGATCCCGCAGCAGCACTGCCCCGAGTTATACGTCGCGCCGTCCATCAGCGTGTCGACCGCCGCATCGAGGTCGGCATCTTCCATGACGTAACCAGGATCCTTGCCGCCGAGCTCGAGGCCAAGGCCGGTGAACGTGCCTGCCGCCGCACGCTCCATCGAGCGTCCGCCTTCGACCGAGCCGGTGAAGTTCACGAAGTTGAAGCTGCCGGCGGCAATCAGCGCAGATGTCGTCTCGTGATCGAGAACCACGTTCTGGAACACGTCATCTGGAACGCCGGCTTCCACGAAAGCCTGCACCAGCCGCTCGCCGACGAGAAGCGTCTGCGACGCATGCTTCAGCACAACGGTATTGCCCGCCATCAGCGCCGGCGCGATCGTATTGATCGCCGTCATGTAGGGATAGTTCCACGGCGCCACGACGAAGACGACGCCATGCGCCTCGCGCTCGATCCGGCGCTCGAACTTGTCGCTCTCTTCGACAACAAGCGGCGCCAGCGCATCGGCTGCAATCGAGGCCACGTAGTTGGAGCGCTCGTTGAAACCCTTGTACTCGCCACCATAACGGATCGGCCGGCCCATCTGCCAGGCAAGCTCGGGAACGACGACGTCCGACATCTCGTTCAGCCGCGCAACGCCCTTGAGGACGAGCTGGACGCGGTCTTCAAGCGGACGCTTCGCCCAGGACTTCTGCGCCTTGCGGGCGCGCGCCACAACGTCCTTCGCCGCTTCCAGCGGCAGCGCCGGACGCTCGGCGTAAACCGATCCGTCGATCGGCGAAATGCATTGGATCATTCCCATGATCATCTTCCTATGTTTTCGCGTGCCGAAGTCGGCCGCCGCCTACAGACAATCTCGCAAGATATGGAGATCGTATGACAGGACGTCGTCCGGCCTTTGCTACGCCTATTATGCTCTTTCGAAACCGCGCGCCACTTCCCAGTCGGTGATGCGACGATCGTACTCTTCCTGCTCCCATTCGGCAGCACGGGTGTAGTGATCGATGACGTCGTCGCCGAAGGCATTCCGCAACATCTTCGATTTGGTCATGGAAACCGTCGCCGCGCGCAGCGTGCGCGGGATCTCGCGAACCTTGCGCGCGCCATAGGCGTCACCGACGAACGGCGCTTCAAGTTCCATCTTGTTCTCGATGCCGTCGATGCCCGCCGCCAGCAGTGCCGCAAAGGCGAGATAGGGATTGAGATCGGACCCGCCGACGCGGCACTCGATGCGGATCGCCTTGGTGCCGTCGCCGCAGAGGCGGTAGCCGGCCGTACGGTTGTCCTTGCTCCAGATAGCCTTAGTCGGCGCAAAGGTGCCGGCCATGAAGCGCTTGTAGGAGTTGATGTAGGGCGCCAGGAAGTAGGTGATCTCGCTCGCATGCGCGAGAAGACCGGCAATGTAGTTTTCCATCAGCGGCGACATGCCGTACTTGCCCTTGTCGTCGGCAAACAGTGGCGTCTTGCCATCCGCGCTCCAGAGCGACTGGTGGATATGCGAGGAACTGCCGGCGGCGTTGTAGTGCCACTTGGCAAGGAAGGTGATGGCCTTGCCCTTCGACCAGGCGATTTCCTTGCAGCCGTTTTTGATGATCGCGTGCCGGTCCGCCATCGTCAACGCGTCGGCGTAGCGGACGTTGATCTCTTCCTGGCCGGCGGATGCCTCGCCCTTGGAGTTTTCAACCGGGATACTGGCGCCCTGAAGACCGGTGCGGATTGCCCGCATGACCTCTTCTTCCTTGGTCGTCTGGAAGATGTGGTAGTCCTCGTTATAGGCGCTGGCGAGCTTCAAATTGCGATAGCCGGAGGCGTGCGCCGACTCGTAGGTCTGGTCGAACAGGAAGAACTCGAGCTCGGAGGCCATGAACGCCTTCATGCCCATGTCCTCGAGGCGCTTGACCTGCTTCTTCAGAATGGCGCGCGGCGAGTGCGGCACCTCCTCATGCGTGTGATGGTCGAGGAGATCGCAGAGCACCAGCGCCGTGCCTTCGAGCCATGGAATGCGGCGCAGCGTCGAAAGGTCCGGCTTCATGGTGTAGTCGCCGTAGCCCTTTTCCCAGCTTGTCGCCTTGTATCCGGAGACGGTTTCCATCTCCATGTCGGTGGCCACCAGATAGTTGCAGCTGTGGGTCTCTTTCCAGGCGCTCTCGATGAAATATTCCGCCTGGAAGCGCTTGCCCATCAAGCGACCCTGCATGTCCACCTGGCACGCCAGGACCGTGTCGATGCGGCCGTCGGCAACATCCTGCTTGAGATCGTCGAGAGTATAGATGCTCATATTGAATCCGCCTGAACTTTGAATAGGAAAATCGGGGCAACGAAAGAGCATGCCTTGGCGCGAGGCTGAGGCGCCCGATGCATTTTCGTTGAGCCGGGGGAACGGGGCTGCCACAGGGCAGCCCCGCCGTTGATATGTAAAGTCTGATGCTTAGTGTTCGCCAACAGCCTTTTCGGCAGCAGCAATCTCAGCCTGGCGGCGTGCCACTTCGTCGCCGATCGGCGGCCCCTTGAAGCGGCGGCTTTCAAAGCCGAACCAGACGATCGCGGTCAGTACCAGGAAGCCCACGGTGACATAGAGCGCCGGACCGTTCGGAGGCTGGACGCCGAGAACGAAGATCAGGATCATCGCGAGGATCGACAGAACCGCGAAGAGCTTGAACATCCCCTCACCGATATTCCACGGCCCCATCTTGTCCCACTTCGACGTGCCCCAGGCGAACAGGCCGAGCGTGATCGGGATCGCGAAGGAGAAGAACAGGAAGATGACCGTGCACGAGACGACAATCGTGTAAACCGGCGTATCGCCGATCGAGACGAGCGACGAGCCCCAGACGAAGAGTACGGCAAGGATCGAACCCGTCCAGATCGCAGAAACCGGCGTGCGGTATTTGGGGCTGACCTTGGCAAGAGCCTTGGCCGCTGGCAGGCCGCCGTCACGCGAGAATGCGAAGATCATGCGGGAGACCGAGGTCACCGTTGCAAGACCGCAAAGCCACTGGCTGACGAGGATCGCGAAGTAGAGCAGATCCTTGACGAGCGGGTTTACCTGGCTGTCCATGGCCCAGAAGAACACGTTCCAGCCCTGCTTGGCGGCATCGTCCATGTTTGGCAGCATCAGCACAAACGAGCAAAGCATGATGTAGCCGAACAGTGCCGACCAGAGAACGGAGGAGACCATGCCGCGCGGGACGGAGTGCGCAGCCTTGACCGTTTCTTCCGACGTATGCGCGGAAGCGTCATAGCCGGTGATCGTGTAGATCGGCAGCAGCAGACCGAGCAGGAATACCCAGGTGCCCGACGTTGCCGGCCAGACGTTGCCGCCCGCTTCGCCGGAATAGTTGGCGAAGGTGAAGAGGCGCGCCACGTCATAGGAAGGGGCTGCCAGCAGGCAAACCGCCGAAAGAGCAATCGCCGTTGCGAAGATCAGATAGCCCGAGAAGTCGGTGAGCTTCGCTGTCAGCCCGATCCCCATGTGGTTCACGAGTGCCTGCGCACCGGTGATGATCACCAGGAAGAGAATGCGAACCGTGGTGGTATCGGCCAACCCGAAATAGCTCGTGCCGAAGGAACCCATGAAGAAGTAGTAGGTGCCGACGTTGATCGCACCGAGAACGGTGACGAGACCGAGCAGGTTGAACCAGGCGGTCAACCAGCCGGTGAAGCGGTTACCGAGGATCGAACCCCAGTGGTAAAGACCGCCGGCGGTCGGATAGGCGGAGCTGATCTGCGCCATGGCGACGGCAAACACCAGCGAAACGAAGCAACCGACCGGCCAGCCGATGCCGATAGCTGCACCGCCGGCGCCCGCAGTTGCCTGCGCCAGCGAGTTGATACCACCGGAAAGAATGCAAATGATGGAAAATGAAACAGCAAAATTCGAGAACGAGCTCATGCGTCGTTCCAGCTCCTGGGCATAGCCCATGGAGTGCAGGATGTGCACATCCTGCTTTTTGTCGAGTTCCGTATAATCGGACATGACTTCCCCCTGTATAGCGATCAGCCGCGGAATTGCGAATGATCATCCAGTGCCAAAGTGCCCGCGGCGTCTTCGCCTACGGGCGGCGCAGTTAAACTGCTCCCTGGGGTCTTATCGTTGCTATTCAGGCGTCCAGGCTTTGCTGGAGCAGCCCCGTCAGATACCCGGCCATGACCCCTTGACCGGTTTCGTCCGAGATGAGGTCGTTGCGGACCTCGATCATTACATTGCGAAACCCATTCGAAACCCCGTGCAGGATCAGCGTGTGGGTCACGCCGTCGGCCGGGCCGTAGGGTTCGTTGCGTTCGATTTTATAGCGGTGCGAGCTGGCTTCGGCGGCCTCGAGCATGCCGTCTGCCAAGCGGCTGTCTTCGTCGTGCAGAATGCCGATCTCCACGGCACGCGTCTTGCCGTGGTAGATGGGCGTGAAGCTATGGACTGTTGCAATCACGGTCTCCTGCCCCCTCGCCTTGCGGTCGCGAATCAGCGCCCGGATGGCATCGTGGAAAGGAATATACAACGCTTTCGTCCGCGCGTGGCGCTCTTCATCGCTGAGGCGCGCGTTGCCCGGAATGTCGTAGACTTCGCTCTTCTCGGGCATGGCGCCCGGGGATTCAGGCGGACGGTTGCAATCGTAGATCAGACGGGAAAACCGCTGATAGACGAGCGTCGCATCCAGAGCCTCGGAAATACCGCGAGCGACCGCCAAGGCACCGGGATCCCAGGCGATATGACTGCGCAAGGCCTCGTCTGAGAGACCCAGCGTGCCGAAGCGCTCGGGAAGCAGTCGGGAAGCATGTTCGCAAATGACAAGCAGCGGGCTCGTGCCGTTCGGTCGTTCCACCGCGACGCATTCCCCATCCGCTTTGCTGAGAACCTCGACTTGAGCAGGCACCACAGGCGCACCATCCCGACATTAATAAATTATTTATAGAAAAGAATTCTTCAGGTTCCGAGCCCTGTCAAGCGCACTCTGAAAATTTCTTTTCATGACAACAGTTGACATGGATTGTGACAGCGTTGTTAACTTTCAGTGGGAAAGTGGCACAAGACCAATCCCGGGGAGCAAGATCGCGTGACCGCTGCGTCGAAGACAGTTTCTGACGTAATCCATTCGCATTTTGGCGCGCTCACACGTGCCGAAAAGCAGTTGGCTGAAAGTCTGCTGGACAACTACCCCGTCTCCGGACTGGGGAGTATCACGACGATCGCCGAGAACGCCGGCGTATCGACGCCGACAGTCGTGCGCATGGTCCAGAAGCTCGGCTACAAGGGCTATCCTGATTTCCAGGCCCACCTCCACCTGGAGGTCGAGGCCACCATCTCGAACCCGATTGCCAAGCACGATCGCTGGGCAAGCAACGCCCCCGGCACGCATATTCTGAACCGATTTGCCGATGCCATCATGGGTAACCTGCGGCAGACGCTGAGCGGCCTGGATACGGCAACGTTCGATAGCGTCGCGGCGCTGCTCTCCGACCGCAAGCGCGGCCTCTATTTCGTCGGCGGCCGCATCACCGGCGCGCTGGCCGAATACTTCTTTACACATATGCAGGTCATTCGCCCGAACACGACGCTGCTGTCGTCGAATTCGAGCAGCTGGCCGCAATATGTGCTGAACATGAGCCAGGGCGACCTGTTGATCATCTTCGATATCCGTCGCTACGAGCAGGAGATGGTCAGCCTGGCCACGGCCGCGCGCAAGAGCGGCGCCGAGATCATCCTTTTCACCGACCAGTGGAGCTCACCGGCCGCCAAGCTCGCACGCCACACATTTCGCGTGCAGATTGAAGCGCCGTCAGCCTGGGATTCCTCCGTCGTCACTCTTTTCATCGTCGAAGCGCTGATCGAAGCGGTTCAGAACTCGACATGGGATGAAACGAAGGAGCGCATGAAAACCCTGGAAGGCTTGTTCGAACAGACCAAGCTCTTCCGCAAACTCGGTTAGGAGGGAAAAAACGACAGAAAAATGACAACGCGGTAGAAGCGAAGAACGGTGTCGTAAATGAAACATCCCCGCCAACTGCCTGCGATACAAAGAAAAATGAACGTCATTGAACTGTCACGAAAGCTTCACGTAACGTCAGTAACAGCATCGTCGGACACTGAAACCTGAAGGAGAACAACAGTGATCTCTAATATTTCTAGACTGCTTTCGCTTTCGACTGCAATTGTTGTGGCTTCAACTGCTATTGCCGCTGCCGAACCCAGCGCCGAACTCATCGCTGCCGCCAAGAAGGAAGGCACGCTGACCACGATCGCGCTTCCGCACGACTGGTGCGGCTACGGCGACGTCATTGCCGGCTTCAAGGCAAAGTACGGCCTGGAAGTCAACGAACTGAACCCGGACGCCGGTTCGGGCGACGAAATCGAAGCGATCAAGGCCAACAAGGGCAACACCGGCCCGCAGGCTCCTGACGTCATCGACGTTGGCCTCTCCTTCGGCCCGTCCGCAAAGGCCGATGGCCTGATCCAGCCCTACAAGGTTTCCACCTGGGATTCCATCCCGGATAGCGCCAAGGATGCCGACGGCTTCTGGTACGGCGACTACTACGGCGTTCTCTCCTTCGTCGTGAACAAGGACATCGTCAAGGACGCGCCGAAGGACTGGGCCGATCTGAAGAAGTCGGACTATGCCAACAGCATCGCTCTCGCTGGCGACCCGCGCGCTTCCAACCAGGCTGTTCAGGCTGTTTATGCAGCCGGTATCGCAGCTGGTGAAAAGGACGCGACCAAGGCTGGTGAAGCTGGCCTCGCTTACTTCGCCGAACTCAACAAGGCCGGAAACCTCGTGCCTGTCATCGGCAAGTCTGCCTCGCTCGCTCAGGGCTCGACCCCGATCGTCATCGCCTGGGACTACAACGGCCTGTCCTGGCGCGACACCCTGAAGGGCAACCCCCCGGTTGACGTCATCGTTCCGGCATCGGGCGTCAACGCTGGCGTCTACGTCCAGGCGATCTCCGCTTTCGCTCCGCACCCGAACGCTGCCAAGCTCTGGATGGAGTACCTGTACTCGGATGAAGGTCAGCTCGGCTGGCTGAAGGGCTATTGCCACCCGATCCGCTTCAACGACCTGGCGAAGAACAAGAAGATCCCGCAGGAACTTCTCGACAAGCTGCCGCCGGCTGCCTCCTATGAAAAGGCTGTCTTCCCGACGCTCGAAGAACAGGCTGCCGGCAAGGCCGCCATCACCGGCAAGTGGGACAGCGTTGTTGGCGCCAACGTCAAGTAATAGCTGACACAAGACCTCTCCGTCCCCCTGGCGGAGAGGTTTCCTTTCATTGCCCCGATAAGGCTGTCGTCTATGAGCACCATTTCAACACCCGTGGCCAGCACCACGCCCCTGATAAATCGTGACAGGGTCATGGACTGGCTCGGCATCGCGCCGTTCATGATCTTTGCGGCGATGTTTCTCATCATCCCGACGCTTTATCTCGTCGCCGGCGCGTTCCTGACGCCGGAAGGCAACCTGACGCTCCAGAACATCGCCGACCTGTTCACGCCGACGATCCTCAGCGCCTACTGGATCAGCATCAAGGTTTCGGTCGCATCAGCTCTAGGTGGCGCGCTGATTGGTTTCTTCCTCGCCTGGGCGGTAGTGCTCGGCGGCCTTCCGAACTGGGTTCGGTCCGGCCTTCTAACCTTCTCCGGCGTTGCCTCGAATTTCGCGGGCGTCCCGCTGGCCTTTGCATTTCTCGCCACACTGGGTCGCACCGGCCTCGTAACCGTGCTGATGCGCGACTGGTTTGGCTTCAATCTCTATTCGACCGGCTTCAACCTGCTGAGCTTCTTCGGGCTCACCCTCACCTACATGTATTTCCAGATCCCGCTGATGGTGTTGATCCTGACGCCGGCTCTCGACGGCATGAAGAAGGAATGGAAGGAAGCCGCGCTCATTCTCGGCGCCACCAACGGCCAGTACTGGCGCATGGTCGCCTTCCCGATCCTGTGGCCAAGCCTGATGGGCACGACGCTGCTTCTGTTCGCGAACGCCTTTGGCGCGATTGCCACCGCCTACGCCCTGACAGGCAGCTCGCTCAACATCGTACCGATCCTGCTCTATGCGCAGATCCGTGGCGACGTTCTTCACAACGCCAACCTCGGCTACGCCCTGGCGCTCGGCATGATCGTCATCACCGGACTTTCGAACCTCCTCTATATCCTGCTGCGCATGCGCGCTGAACGGTGGCAAAAATGAAGACTTCACGCCTTGGCGCCTGGATCGCCGTTGCAATTGGCGCTGCCTACTTCGTACTGCCGCTGATCGCCACGATCGAATTTTCGCTGCGGATGCGCCGCGGCGCCTATAGCTTCGACGCCTACGCCTCGGTTTTCTCCGAGGCGCAGTTCCGCGAGACGTTCAGCTACTCGATG
The DNA here is from genome assembly GCA_900489925.1 of Hyphomicrobiales bacterium. Taxonomy (GTDB): domain Bacteria; phylum Pseudomonadota; class Alphaproteobacteria; order Rhizobiales; family Rhizobiaceae; genus Rhizobium. The sequence goes on from UEHQ01000001.1 coordinate 164,200, forward strand.
CTGATGGCGCTTCTGACAATCGTCTTCGGCATGCTGCTCGTCGTGCCGACCGCCTATTGGGTCCGCCTGCGCCTGCCGCAGATCCGCCCGGTGGTCGAGTTCATCACGCTGCTGCCGCTCGTCATCCCGGCGATCGTCATCGTCTTCGGCTACCTCAGAATGTACAACTCGTCCTCGATCCTGCCGCTGACAGGTTCGACCTCGGGCACCAACGTGCTGCTGGTCCTCTCCTACATCACGCTGTCGCTGCCCTACATGTACCGCGCGGTTGACACCGCAATGCGCGCGATCGATGTCCGCACCCTGACCGAGGCAGCCGAAAGCCTCGGTGCAAGCTGGACGACGATCATGTTCAAGTGCATCTTCCCGAATGTCATGAGCGGCGTTCTCTCCGGCGCCTTCATCACGCTGGCGATCGTCATGGGCGAATTCACCATGGCCGCCCTGCTCAATCGTCCGGCCTTCGGCCCCTACCTGCAGCTGGTCGGTGCCAACCGCGCCTACGAGCCGTCGGCGCTGGCGGTCATCGCCTTCTCGATCACGTGGCTCAGCATGGGCCTTCTCAACCTCGTCTCCCGCTTCCACCGGGCCGCTCCGGCCAAGTCGTAAGGTATCTGGTTTTCATGGCTTTCCTCGAACTCGCAAACCTCAAGAAATCCTTCGGCGCAACGCAGGTCGTGCATGACTTCAACATGCAGATCGAGAAGGGTGAATTCATCTCCTTCCTCGGCCCGTCGGGCTGCGGCAAGACGACCGTCCTGCGCATGATCGCGGGCTTCGAAACACCTTCCTCCGGTCGCATCGCGATCGGCGGCAAGGAACAGGGCAATCTGAAGCCGAACAAGCGCAACATCGGCATGGTCTTCCAGGCTTACGCGCTGTTCCCCAACATGACGGTTCACGACAACGTTGCCTTCGGCCTCAAGGTCGCCGGCGCGCCTCAGGCGGAAATCGACCAGCGCGTCAAGGAAATGCTCGGCCTGATCAAGCTCGATCATCTTGCCGATCGCTATCCCTACCAATTGTCCGGCGGCCAGCAGCAGCGCGTGGCACTCGCGCGTGCGCTTGCGGTGAAGCCTCAGGTTCTCCTGCTTGACGAGCCGCTGTCCGCTCTCGACGCCAAGATCCGCGTGTCGCTGCGCGAGGAAATCCGCGCGATCCAGCAGAAACTCGGCATCACAACCGTCTTCGTGACGCACGACCAGGAAGAAGCCCTTTCGATCTCCGACCGCATCGTCGTCATGAACGCCGGTCGCGCCGACCAGATCGGAACGCCCTTCGAGATCTACAACACGCCGGCCACGCGCTTCGTCGCCTCCTTCGTCGGCACGCTCAACATGATCGAGGCGAAGGTCGTCGATCCCGCCGTCAACCGCATCCAGATCGGCGATCAGGGCGTCACGCTGAAGCAGTCGGTCGCGGCCTTCAAGGCAGGCGACACGGTCTCGCTCGCCCTTCGTCCAGAAGCCGGATCGCTGGCCGAGAGCGCGCCGTGCGACACCAAGCTGACAGGTCAGGTCGTCTCCGCCCACTTCCTCGGCTCGGTCATCCGCACCCGGATGAACGTCGGCGGCAACGTCATTTCCTTCGACATGTTCAACAGCCCGGGCGTCACCCCGCCGCAGGCCGGCGAAACCGTGACGCTGCGCTTCATGGCGGCCGACCTCCTCGTCATCCGCGACTGATCAGGCAATGCCGCACCAGTTTGCGGCTTTGCTACACTCGCTTCCACATTTCCGGCGCTGCATTTTGCAGGGCCGGAAATTGCTTGAAATGACGTCCTCGATGCGCAACGACTGCTTAAACGTTTTTGTCCAGCAAAGTCAGCATCATGTCCCCCACCACATCAGTCGCCCCGCCCCGCCGCCTCACGTCGCAGGATTTCCGTACACTCGGCCTATCGGCCCTCGGTGGCGCGCTTGAGTTCTACGATTTCATCATCTTCGTCTTCTTCGCGGCGGTGATCGGCAAGCTGTTCTTTCCGGCCGACATGCCGGAGTGGCTGGTGACCATCCAGACCTTCGGCATCTTTGCGGCCGGCTATCTGGTCCGTCCGCTCGGCGGCATCGTGCTTGCCCATTTCGGCGATCTCTTCGGCCGCAAGCGCGTCTTCGCCTTCTCGATCCTGCTGATGGCGCTCTCGACGCTCGGCATGGCCGCCATGCCCACCTACGCCTCGATAGGCGTTGCCGCGCCAATCCTGCTGATCCTGATGCGGATCCTGCAGGGTGCGGCGATCGGCGGCGAAGTGCCCGGCGCCTGGACCTTCGTGGCCGAGCACGTTCCCTTCCGCCGCGTCGGCTTTGCCTGCGGCTTCCTCTGCTCCGGCCTGACGCTCGGCATCCTGCTCGGATCCTTCATCGCCACGATCATCAATTCCGTCTTCACGCCCGAGGATGTCGCGGCCTACGCCTGGCGCATCCCCTTCCTGCTCGGCGGCATCTTCGGTCTCGTTGCCGTCTACCTGCGCCGCTGGCTGCAGGAGACACCGGTCTTCGCGGAAATGAAGCAGGCCCGCTCGCTGACGCCCGAACTGCCGCTGAAGTCCGTGCTGCGTGACTACCCACGTGGTGTCATCATCTCCATGTTGCTGACCTGGATCCTGTCGGCCGGCATCGTCGTCACGACGCTGATGACGGCAACCTTCCTGCAGAAGCTCTATGGTTACACCGCGCAGCAGTCGCTTGCCGCCACCAGCTTCGGCACACTCTTCCTGATCTTCGGCACGGCAGCCGCCGGCGCGATCGTCGATCGGGTGGGTTCGGGGCGCTTCTTCGTCGTCTCCAGCATCTTCTTTGCTGCTGCGACTTTCGCCTTCTACACCTATGCCGCGACGTCGCTCACGGTCCTGTTCGTGCTCTATGCCATCATGGGCCTGTCGGTCGGCATGGTCGGCGCAGTGCCCTATGTCATGGTGCGCGCCTTCCCGGCACGCGTCCGCTTCAGCGGCCTCTCCTTCTCGTACAACGTCTCCTATGCGATCTTCGGGGGCCTGACGCCGCTCGCCGTGGCCTCGGCTCTGCCGCTAAACCCGATGGCGCATGCCTATTATCTGCTGTTCATCGCAGCGCTTGCCTTCGCGCTCGGGCTATACCTGATCGCCAAGGGCGACAGCGTCGAGGCCGAAGTCGGCATCGAGGAGCTGAATGAACGGCTTGCCACGAGCACCTGACGACAACACACTAAGCTAGCAACCGGCCGGCAGGCGTTTCTGCCGGCCCTATCAATCAGAGATATTTCAATGATTACTTGCCATCTGCGCTATGTCATCGACCCCTACAAGGTCGCCGAATTTGAAGAGTACGCCAGGCTCTGGATTCCGATCGTCAACCGCATGGGCGGCAACCATCACGGCTATTTCCTACCCTCCGAAGGCGCCAACAACATCGCGGTCGCATTGTTTTCCTTCCCGAGCCTTGCCGCCTACGAAGATTACCGCACCCGCATGGCCGTCGATCCCGAGTGCCAGGCGGCCTTCGATCTCGACAAGCGCAACCGCAGCATCATCAGCTATGAGCGCAGCTTCATGCGCCCGGTTCTCGGCTGAACGACACCAAACGAAGACCGACATGTTCGGTCTTCCATCGATCCCCATGACGAGGAATTGAAGAACGATGCCGGCACCTGCGATCAAGATCCTCGACGCGCTCTCCGTCCCGGGAAATCCGGAAAAGCCGAACGACGACCGCTTCGGTTACAACGAGGCCTGCGCCTTCGTAATCGATGGCGCTACGGGCCTGGGAGACCGCCAATACATGGACGCGTCAGGCAGCGACGCCGCCTGGGTCGCGGCACGTTTCGCGGATGGCTTCAAGCAGCAGATCACGCGCCAGACACAGGTTTCCGATATCGCCCGCGCTGTGTCGCTGGAGGCCAGGGCCACATTCCTCGGCAGCAACCCGGATGTGCCGCGCTACGCCTGGCCGCTTTCCGCCTTTTCGATGATCCACGCCACAGACGACGGATTGACCTTCTATGGCCTCGGCGATTCCTGCGTCTTCCTCCTGCAGGAGGATGGATCGATGAGCTTTCACATGGCCATTCCCGACGCCTATGTCAGGGAGCAGGCACACGCGCAAAGCCATATCGCCCGGACCGGCGGCATTACCAAGGATGGTGGCGCGCTCGGCAATGCCGAAACGCTGGCGGCTCTGCGCCGGCACCGCGAAAGCCAGAACACCGCAGGCGGCATCTGGACACTCGGCCTCGTGCCTGAATCGGCCGACCATCTGGTTTCTGAACGACTGCAGGTCGACGGTAAGGCACACGCCATCGTCTGCAGCGACGGCTTCGCGGATCTGGTGGTTCTCTACGCCGCCTACAATACGGCGAGCCTCGTCCGGACGGCCCTCGAAAAGGGCCTCGCGCCGTTGATCGAGGAGCTCCGGCGCTTCGAGCGGGAAACGGACCCTGAAGGTCTTCGCTACCCGCGCTTCAAGCAGAGCGACGACACGACCGCAATCCTTGTCGAACTGACCGCCTGAGCAACCACTGATTTCGATTCAGGATCAGCGCCTTGCGGCGACGAGCTGAATCAATCTGTCCGGTCCTTGAATCATATCCTGAAGACGCAGCCGATCAGGCCGCGTCCTCGATATCCTCGTCACGCTTGCGCGGCACATAGTTGAGAACCGGTCCAAGCCAGCGCTCGACCTCGGCAACATCCATGCCCTTGCGGTTTGCGTAATCCTCGACCTGATCCCGCTCCACCTTGGCGACGCCGAAGTAGTAGGAATCGGGGTGCCCGATGTAGATGCCGGAAACGGACGAACCGGGCCACATCGCGTAGCTCTCGGTGAGCGTTACCCCTGCCGCCTTCTCCGCATCGAGCAGGCCGAACAGCGTCCTCTTCTCGGTGTGGTCGGGCTGCGCCGGGTAGCCAGGTGCCGGGCGGATACCGGCATATTCCTCGGTGATGAGCTGCTCGTTGCTGAGATGCTCGTCCTTGGCGTAGCCCCAGTATTCGCGACGCACCTGTAAGTGCATCCGCTCGGCAAAGGCTTCGGCGAAGCGATCCGCCAGCGCCTTCACGAGGATCGACGAATAGTCGTCGTTGGCGCGTTCGAAGCGTTCCGCGATCGCGACTTCCTCGATGCCGGCCGTGACGACGAAACCGCCGACATAGTCCTGCACGCCGCTTTCGGCAGGCGCAACGAAGTCCGACAGCGCGACATTCGGTCGGCCATCACGCTTCGACAGCTGCTGGCGTAGCGTGAAGAAGGTGGCAAGTTCGTCCTTGCGGCTCTCGTCCTTGAACAGACGGATATCGTCGCCAACCGCGTTCGCCGGCCAGAAGCCGATGACGGCACGCGGGTGGAACCACTTCTCGTCGATGATCTTCTTGAGCATCGCCTGCGCATCGGCCCAGAGCGCACGAGCAGCCTCGCCCTGCTTCTCGTCCTCGAGAATAGCAGGGAACCGGCCCCGCAGCTCCCAGGTCTGGAAGAACGGCGTCCAGTCGATGTACTTGGCTATGTCGGCGAGATCATAGCCGTCGAAAACCTTGGTGCCGAGGAAGCTCGGCTTGGTCGGCTTGTAGGCTGCCCAATCGACCTGCTGCGCATTCTCGCGAGCACGGGGAAGCGGCAGACGAACCTTCTCGGCCTCGCTGCGCGCATGCGCGGCTGCCACCTTGGCGTATTCGGCGCGGATATCGGCCACATAACCGTCGCGCGCTTCCGGCGACAGCAGCGAGGAAACGACGCCGACGGCGCGGCTCGCATCCGTCACATAGACAGCCTGACCCTTGTTGTAGCCCGGATGGATCTTGACCGCCGTGTGGACACGGCTCGTCGTCGCGCCACCGATCAGCAACGGCAGATCCAGTCCCTGACGCTCCATTTCAGCGGCGACATGCACCATCTCGTCGAGCGACGGCGTGATCAGGCCGGAAAGACCGATGATATCCACCTTCTCGGCAACGGCGGTCTCCAGGATCTTCGTTGCCGGCACCATGACGCCGAGGTCGATGATCTCGTAATTGTTGCAGGCAAGCACGACGCCGACGATGTTCTTGCCGATATCGTGGACGTCGCCCTTGACGGTCGCCATCAGGATCTTGCCGGCCGACTTGCGGTCGTCGCCACCGTTCAGTCGCTTCTCCTCTTCCATGTAAGGAAGGAGCACGGCCACGGCCTGCTTCATCACGCGCGCCGACTTGACGACCTGCGGCAGGAACATCTTGCCCGAGCCGAAGAGATCGCCAACCACGTTCATGCCGGCCATCAGCGGGCCTTCGATGACATGCAGCGGACGGACCGCGGCAAGGCGCGCCTCTTCCGTATCGGCATCGATATATTCGGTAATGCCGTTCACCAAAGCGTGTTCAAGCCGCTTCTCGACCGACCATTCGCGCCAGGAGAGATCCTGCACGCGTCCTTCGCGGGCAGCCCCGCCACGGAACTTCTCGGCCACTTCGAGCAGTCGCTCGGTCGCGTCACTGCGGCGGTTCAGCACCACGTCCTCGCAGGCCTCACGCAGCTCGGCGTCGATCTGGTCGTAGACCGCCAGCTGGCCCGCGTTGACGATGCCCATGTCCATGCCCGCCTGGATGGCGTGGTAGAGGAACACGGCGTGCATTGCCTCGCGTACCGGCTCGTTGCCGCGGAACGAGAAGGAGAGGTTCGAAACGCCGCCCGAGATGTGAACCAGCGGCATCGTCTTGCGAATCGTGCGCGTCGCCTCGATGAAGTCGACACCGTAATTGTTGTGCTCTTCGATGCCGGTCGCGACCGCAAAGACGTTCGGATCGAAGATGATGTCTTCAGGCGGGAAACCCGCCTTTTCGGTCAAGAGCTTGTAGGCGCGCGTGCAGATCTCGACCTTGCGGTCATAGGTATCCGCCTGCCCCGTCTCGTCGAAGGCCATGACGACGACAGCCGCGCCATAGGCATGCAGCAGCCTCGCCTGCGCCAGGAAGTTCTCTTCGCCCTCTTTCAGCGAGATCGAGTTGACGATCGGCTTGCCCTGAACCCGCTTCAGGCCGGATTCGATGATCGAGAACTTGGAACTGTCGATCATGACGGGCACGCGCGCGATATCCGGCTCGGCGGCGATCAGGTTCAGGAACTCGACCATCGCCTTTTCGGAATCGATCAGGCCTTCGTCCATGTTGATGTCGATGATCTGCGCGCCGTTCTCCACCTGGTCGCGCGCGACATCGAGCGCTGCCGTGTAATCGGCATTGGTGATCAGCTTGCGGAAGCGCGCCGAACCGGTGACGTTGGTGCGCTCGCCGACGTTGACGAAGGGAATGTCCTTGGTGAGCTCGAAGGGCTCAAGGCCCGACAGCGACATGAAGGGGCGATGCTCGGGGATCGGGCGCGGCTTGTACTTGGCAACAACCTCGGCGATCGCCTTGATATGTTCAGGCGTCGAGCCGCAGCAGCCGCCGACGATGTTGACGAGGCCTTCGCGGGCGAACTCGTCGATCTGCGCCGCCATCAGCTCAGGCGTCTCGTCATACTGGCCGAACTCGTTGGGCAGGCCGGCATTCGGATAGGCGCAGATGAAGGTATCGGCGACACCCGACAGCTCCTGCAGGTGTGGACGCATGGCGTTGGCGCCGAGCGCGCAGTTGAGTCCGATCGTGAACGGGTTGGCATGGCGCACCGAGTTCCAGAAAGCCGACGGCGTCTGGCCGGAGAGCGTGCGGCCGGAAAGGTCGGTGATCGTACCCGAGATCATCACAGGAAGGCGGATGCCCTTGGCCTCGAAGCGCTCCTCGCAGGCAAAGATCGCCGCCTTGGCGTTCAGCGTATCGAAGATGGTCTCGATCAGGATGATGTCGGCGCCGCCATCGATCAGGCCATCGATCTGCTCGGCATAGGCGATGCGCAGGTCGTCGAAGGTAACTGCGCGGAAGCCCGGATTGTTGACGTCAGGCGAGATCGACGCCGTGCGGTTGGTCGGGCCGATGGCGCCGGCCACGAAACGGCGGCGTCCATCCTCGCGCTCGGCGCGGATGCAGGCGCGGCGCACGATCTCGGCGCCTTCCTTGTTGAGCGCGTAGACCTCGCCTTCCATCGCGTAGTCGGCCTGCGCGATCCGGGTCGACGAGAAGGTGTTGGTCTCAAGGATGTCAGCGCCGGCCTTGGCGTATTTGTAATGGATCTCCTCGATCGCATCCGGCTGCGTCAGTATCAGAAGGTCGTTGTTGCCCTTCTGGTGACAGGCACAGCCGATGAAGCGATCACCACGGAAATGGTCTTCATCGAAGCCCAGCCCCTGGATCTGCGTGCCCATGGCACCGTCAAGAACGAGGATGCGTTCGCTCGCGGCTTTCTTGAGCGCAGCAAACACTTCACTACCGTCGCGCTTTGCCCCTTCGGAACCAAACAGAGTATCAAACACGGGCGGACTCCTTGACGTCGTTACAGACCAAATGATCCAATCACATAAAGATATCTTTATGTCAATATATCCATCTCATGTGGCGCCTTTGCGGCGCTGGGCAGATGACAGACTCGAGCGGCCCCTATATAGGCGGTTGCGAAGGCTTTGTGCACGAAATCGGAGGAGTATCATGGCACCTGCAAACGGCGACGCCGCGCTCGGAAACTGGACCACCCGCAGCTATCACCGCAACTGGCTTCTTGCACAGGCAAACGGGCTCTTCGATTTCTTCCAGCACGACTCCATCAACCCCAAGGGGGGCTTCTTCGATCTCGACGACACCGGCAAGCCGCTCAATGCCGCCGGCCAGGTCCGTCCGATCCATATCGCGTCGCGCGCTGTCCACTGCTTCTCGATCGGCACCCTCCTCGGCCGCCCCGGCGCCGCCGACGTTGTCGATCACGGCATGCAATACATCTGGAACCATCACCGCGACACCAAGAACGGTGGCTACTTCTGGTCGCTCGACGACAACGGCCCTGTCGATTCGAACAAGCAGGGATACGGCCACGCGTTCGTGCTGCTTGCGGCGTCTTCCGCCAAGACGGTCGGCCATCCGCTGGCCGACGGCATGCTTGCCGACATCACCGACGTCCTGAACACCAAGTTCTGGGAGGCCAAGCACGGCGCGATTGCCGAGGAATTCACCGCTGACTGGAAAGCCCTCGACGGCGGCAACTACCGTGGCCAGAATTCCAACATGCACCTCACCGAAGCGCTGATGGCTGCTTTCGAGGCAACCGGTGACCACGATTATCTCTCCAAGGCCGAGAGCATCGCCGACCTCGTCATCCGCCGCGCGGCCGGTTCCGTCGGCTGGCGCGTTGCCGAGCACTTCACCACCGATTGGGGCCTCGACAAGGATTACTATCACCCGAACGAGATGTTCCGCCCGGCAGGTACGACGCCAGGCCACTGGCTGGAATGGGCGCGTCTCCTCCTGCAGCTCTGGGTGCTCGGCGGCAAGAAGCAGGAATGGATGCCGGATGCGGCCAAGAGCCTGTTCTCGCAGTCGATCGCGCTTGGTTGGGACGACGACAAGGGCGGCTTCTTCTACACGCTCGACTGGGACGACAAGCCCGCCAAGCGCAACAAGCTGTGGTGGCCGGCCTGCGAAGGCGCCGGCGCGGCGCACTTCCTCAACGAGCACCTTCCGAGTGACTACCACGAGGAACACTACCGCCGGATCTGGAACGTCATCGAGCGCTCCTTCATCGATCACAAGAACGGCGGCTGGCATGAGGAACTGACTGAGGATCTCGTTCCCTCGCACAGCCTGTTCCCCGGCAAGGGCGACATCTATCACGCCCTGCAGGCCTGCCTGATCCCCCTCTTCCCGGCAAACGGCAGCCTGACCAAGGTTATCGCCGAAGCCGGCGGCAAGATCTGAGACTACGGGAGCGGCGTCATCAATGGCGCCGCTTTTCTTATGCCTTACGACGACGGTATGCGCGGGTCCTGCACAAGATAGAACTCCGGCACCGGCGTTACGTCGGTGACGAAGAAACCGAAATTCGTGCGTCCCAGGGGATCGACGTAACCATCCTCGAAGCTCAATCGATCGTAACTCTCGAAGCGGTTTACAAAACGCGCAAACCGGTCTGACGAAATGAAATCGGGATTGGGATTTGTCTGGCCAAACGACAGGCCATCATCGAAGTCGCTTGGCTTGCCCCGGATCTCCTGAAGTTCGAACCCGAAACCGATCCAGGCCAGCCCGCTCTGGTTCACGACGGTAACGCGCAGATGAAATGAACTTTGTTCCGCTGACTGCAATGGCGACGGCTTTGCCGCCCTGATGACAAGCGTGACCGGCGGAGTTGCCTGATCCATCTCCTCGCTGATTTCGATCGGATCGTCTCGCGTGCCCGTGCCGGACACGGACAAGATGCGGAAGCCGCCAAGCTCGTCCGAGAAGGAATAGGCTCCGGCATACCAGCGACCGTCGTCGGCCGGCCCCGCACTGATGAGTGCCGGTGACAGCAGGACCGCCAGAATTCGCCAACGACGCGTCATCGCTCTCGCTCCTGCCAGCGAGTATCGCAGGCATGCGGCGAATTTCAACAGCCCACCCGGCAGGCAATGTCGCGCACGTCCGCAACCTGCGACCGATTGGCTCGATGGCCGAAGGCAGTGCATTTATCTACGCCCGAAAACGACATCGATGATATGGTGGCGCCCAATCGTCCCAACGAAACGTGTCAATGCAAAGTAGGAGGGTAAGATGACGACGTTGTTCGTGAGGCATCAGGTGTCGGACTACGCAGCCTGGCGCAAGATTTACGACGGGTTCAGGTCCGTCCAGAAGGCGAATGGGGTTCTCGCCGAGGCGGTCTTTCAGGCTGTCGACAACCCCAACGACGTCACCGTCACGCACGAGTTCGCCACGCCGGAAGCGGCGCAGGCATTCGGCAAGCTGGAAGAGCTAAGGGCGGCGATGCGCACGGGCGGTGTGCTGGGCGCGCCCACCGTCTGGCTCACCACCAAAGCCTGACAATACGACAGAGCGGCAAAGAGGCTGTGGAAGCTCCGCTGCGGCGGCAGACGTGCGCAGCGAAGCTGATCGTTGTCTCGCGCAACATCCCTGCAGAACGACCCGTCCTGCAGCAAGCATCATGCGATTTGCCTTCTCAGGCGAGACGCAGCGCGTCCAGATCCTTCGCCAGCATCAATGCCAGCGCTTCGACGACGAGATTGTGGTCGTCGCGCTGCGGCAATCCCGACACCGTCACGGCCCCGACGCAGCCTGTGCCTTTCACGTTGATCGGGAAGCTGCCGCCGTGCGGCGCGTAGTCGGCATCAGAAAGGCCGTTATCCGCAACCGTCTTGCCCTTCTCCTTGAGATCGAGACCGATCGCATAGCTGCTCCTGAAGTAGCGCAGCACCAGATTGCGCTTGCGCCGGACCCATTGAACATTATCGGGCGTCACGCCGGGAAGCGCGGCATAAAAGACGGGCATCGAATGCAGTGTTATGTCGATGGCAATGCCGAGGCTGCGTTCGCTGCCGAGTTCCTGCAGCAGCTTGCCAAGCTGCCAGGCCGTGCCCAGATCAAAGGCGTCGAAGCTCAGCGCCTTTTCCTGTTCCGCGATCCGCTTGAGGTCGTCTTCGCCCGTCACCATGTCTGCTTCCTCTCCTGCAATGCTTTTGACCGAACAATCGCAAGCAGAATGCAAAAGTAAAGCAAAATCGTGATGATACGGATGATGTCAGAACGTCGGCGCCGGGGGAAAATGCCTTCAGCTCGCCGCCCGTATCGGTGCAAACTGGCTCATGGCCCCGACAAAGGGCTTGGGTAGCGGTGACGCATAGGAGCCGCGCTTGCTGGTGGACAACCCGAGCGACACCAGCGCCTCGGCCTGCTTGACGGCGGCGGCGACGCCATCGACCACGGGCACGCCATAGATCTCCTGCAGCTCACGCGCCAGATCGGTCATCCCCGCGCAGCCGAGCACGATCGCCTCCGCGCCATCCGCATCAAGCGCCCGCTCGATCTCGGCGCGAAGCTTTCCGATCGCACCCGACGCCTCGTCCTCAAGCTCCAGCACCGGAATATCCGACGCGCGGACCCTCGCCCGCTCGCCCATGCCATAGCGGCGCACGAGGTTGTCGATAAGTACCCGCGAACGCTCCAGCGTCGTCACCACCGTGAAGCGCTGCGCGAGAAACCCGGCTGTGGCGACGGCGGATTCGCAGAGCCCGAGCACCGGCACGTCGGCGAAACTGCGCGCCGCTTCAAGCCCCGTATCGTCGAAACAGGCGATCACGGCCGCATCATAGGTCCCTGCCCGCTCCTTCAGTTCTGTCAGCAAGCCGGGAATGGCGAGCGCCCCGTCATAGTGTCCCTCGATCGACACCGGTCCCATTCTCGACGTGGCGGCGATGATCTCGGTGCCGGAAGCCGCGACCAGCCGGGCGGCGGCGGCTGCCTTCTCGGTCATGCTGGCGGTCGTGTTGGGATTGACGATCAGGATGCGCATGAGATCAGCTTGTCTTTGCCTGGCGTCCGCGCAGCATCATCATGATGCCGAGCGCGACGAGAATGATGGTGAAGGAAAACAGCGTCGTCACCGTGCCTAGCGCATAGAGCACCGGCGTCGTCACGTTGGTCGTCATCCCGTAGATCTCCAGCGGCAGCGTGTTGTAGCTGCCTGATGTCATCAGCGTGCGGGCGAACTCGTCATAGGAGAGCGTGAAACCGAACAGGCCGACCCCGATCAGGCTGGGCGCGATCATCGGCAGCACGACATGCAAGAAGGTCTGCCACGACGTCGCCCCGAGATCGCGGGCCGCCTCTTCGTAAGCCGGCGAGAAGCGGTTGAAGACGGCGAACATGATCAGCACGCCGAAGGGCAGCGTCCATGTCAGATGCGCGCCGAAGGCCGACGAATACCATGCCGGCTTCAGCCCGCCCTGCTGGAACACCACGCCGATGCCGAGCGAAATGATGATCGACGGCACCACGAGGCTTGCGACCGTCGCATAGAACAGCAAGGTCGCGCCACGGAAGCGGCGGCGGAAGGCAAGGCCGGCCAACAGCGACACCACGACCGTGACCACCATGACCATCAGGCCGAGCGAGAAGGAGCGGCGGAACGAGGCCCCGAAATCGCCCACCGCCTGCTTCTCGAACAGGTTGAAGAACCAGTGGACCGAGACGCCGTTCAGCGGAAATGTCAGGCCGCCATCCGGCCCCTGGAAGGAGAGGATCAGGATCGCCGACAGCGGGCCGTAGAGAAACAGCACGAACAGGAGGAAGAAGGCGGCGAGCACGTAGAATTCGAGCGTGCGCTTTTCGTGCCCCATCTCAAAGCTCCTTGCGAATATCGACGACGCGCAGGATGGCGGCGACCATCATCAGCACGACGATGAGAAGCACCACGGCATTGGCCGCGGCGGCGGGATATTGCAGCAGCGACATCTGGTTCTTCATCATCAGCGCCACCGACGCGCTCTGCCCGCCGGACATCACCTGCACGGTCGAGAAATCGGCCATGACAAGCGTGACGACGAAGATCGAGCCGATGGCGATGCCCGGCTTGGCGAGCGGAATGACGACATTCCAGAGGATCTGCCAGCCACTGGCGCCGGCATCGCGCGCCGCCTCGAACAGCGAGCGGTCGATGCGCATCAGCGTGTTGAAGATCGGCGTCACCATGAACAGCGTGTAGAGATGCACCATGGCAAGCACCACGGCGAAATCGGAATAGAGCAGCCACTCGATCGGCTGCGGGATGATGCCCATCTTAATCAGCGCCGAATTGACCAGCCCATTGCGGCCGAGCACCGGGATCCAGGAGATCATGCGGATGATGTTCGAGGTCATGAACGGCACGGTGCAGACGAGGAACAGGATCATCTGCGTCGACGTGCGGCGGATGTGGAAGGCGAGGAAATAGGCGACCCAGAAACCGATGAAGACGGTGAGCGCCCAGACGATGACGGTGAATTTCAGCGTGTTCAGATAGGTCTTCCACGTGACCCACGAGCCGAGCGTCTCGGCGTAGTTCATCGTCAGGAAATCGGGATAGAGACCGGCGAAGTCGTAATCCCAGAAGCTGACGACGGCGATCATCGCGATCGGCAGGATGAAGAAGAAGCCGAGGATCAGGATGAGTGGCGTCGCCTGGAGATAGGAGGCTGCCCACGGCGCCAGCCGAAAGCCCGGGCTGCGGACCCGCTCGGTCGTCTCGTTTGTCTCTGCTGAAGCGATCGTCGCCATCTGCCATCCTCTCGGATTTGCCTTGATATGGAAAGCGAGAGGGATCGGAAGACCCCTCCCCAACCCTCCCC
>UEHQ01000007.1 GCA_900489925.1 Hyphomicrobiales bacterium
ATCATCGGCGGTGCCATCGTCAACAGCGGCGGTGGCGGATCGATATAGCGAGGACCGCCGCTGTTGACGATGGCACCGCCGATGATGCCGCCAATCACGCCTGCAGCCAGACCGCCGGCAATAGCCGAACCGTTGTCATGGTGGTGGTAGTGTCTGGGCGGTGGCGGCCGATTATCACGCCACTGCGCCATCGCGCTCCCGGTCGATGCTGCAATGCTGCCAACGGCCAAGGCCACAGCGACTGCAGAATGGATTAGTCTATTCATTGTGTCTCCAATCGAGCTAAGCGCCGTTCAGCGCCACCCAGCAGGCGGAGACAGTTGCACCGGCAAGCTTAACGCCACATTAACAAGACCCGACCACCGACCTACTGCACGATATTGCGGCAGAGCATCCGGTCCTGCACCTTGCCAAGGCCGACGATCGCTTCGGCCACGCGGACCGCCTTCTCCCTGTCGCTTCGAATCGCGACGTATCCTTCGAGAACAACGACAGGGCCAAGAACGCGGACTTCTATTTCCTCGCTCACAAACGAGGCATCGGCCGCGAGCGCTGCACTGACCGATGCCTTTGTGGATGACGCGCTGTGCCCCGCCGCACAGCAATCGTCGTGGGCGCCGGAACTGTCGAAACGGGTTACCATTCGTCTATCTCCTGTGATCTTTGATAACACCGGGACGCCGAATTTGTTTCCTCGTCGCGACAGACGCCGTTCCCCACCCGGCTCTTCCCGGCTTTACTAAAACCGCCGACGCCAATAGTTTTGTGGATGCCCGCTCAAGGATGATCGTCATGACCTTTCGCCCGCCGCAATCGTTGAGACAGCCCTTCTCGGTTGAAAGTGGCTTCAACGTCCTTGAATATGAACTGATGTCTCAACGGGCGGATTCTCTGGGCCGCCACGGCCGAAAGGCGGAGTCCGCGCTGGCGGATCTGAAGGCATGGGACGGCAAACAGCAAGGAGATGCAGAGCGCTCCGTCCTCGTGGACAGGGCATGCGATGCCGTCTGGGCGCTCTTCGTTCAGCGAGAGATCTGCGGATTGCGTAACAGCCGCGACGTCATCCAGCGCTACGCGATACCGGATGAAGTGCTTGTTCGCCTTGGCTCCACGCCGCGAAAATAGCGCGACTCAGATGGAGCCGCGCATCTTGTCGCCTTCGTTGGGCGCGGCGCCCACCACGGTCATGTTTCGTCCGAGTGACTTGGCCTCCAGCAGAGCGGCATCGGCACGCGTCAAAAGCGACCTCATCGGCCCCTTGCCGCCAGCCGCTGCAAGACCGATCGATACCGAGACGGAGCCAAGGATCCGGCCGCGGTGCGACAGCGGAGCACTGCGAATGGTTTCCCGAACACGCTCAGCCAGCAAAAGCGCCTCCGCATCGCTTGTTCCCGGCAGCAAAATCGTGAACTCTTCGCCGCCAAATCGATAGGCGCGCCCGAGGTCGCCAACCGTATCAACAAGGATACGGGCGACATAGCGCATGACTTCGTCGCCCGCGTCGTGACCAAATTCGTCGTTGAAGCGTTTGAAGTGATCGATGTCGATCATCATGCAGGCCAACTGCTCGTTGGCCTCGGTCCGCGCATGACGGTTCATATCCTCGTCCAGCGAGCGACGATTGAACAATCCTGTGAGCGCATCGCGGGTCGACAGGTTCATTAACCTGTCGCGCATCTGCAAGTTGGCCATGGCGAGACCCACGTTCTCGGCAATCAGCTCGAGATAGAGACGCGAGGCCTCGGCGGCCAGCTCGGCCGGAGGCCGCTCCTCGAAGTAGAGAAGTCCGATGACGTCGCCCTGCGCCGTCAACGGCACGCAGAGCCCGGCCGTTTCGGCTTCGTCCAGATGCTGGCAGCTGATGTCGCTGTGCGCGCCCGCGCTGACATGCGGGCGACCGCGACGCAGCCCCCAGCAGGCGCTCGCCGGAAATGCGTGCTCAGAGCGCTGCGGATCCAGCCACGCGGCGACGGATGTCAGCGCCAGCCGGCTTTCGTTCATGATGTAGAGGTGGCCCGCCAGATCGGGGAAGATCTGTGGCGCGAAGAGAGCCACGACCTCGGCAAGTTCCCCTTGTGTCTGGCAGGCCTGCAATCGGTGCAACATCTGCAGGATCAGATCCTTGGTCAGCTGATCCTGCCGGCGTTCGGCATCCAGCCGATCGCGTTCGAGGCCGTTTACGCGAAACACATGGATCGCTTCATTCATCTCGCCGATCTCATCGCGTCGGCGATCAAGGGGTACTTCGACGTCGTAGTCCTGCTTCGCCAATCGGCTGACGATGCCGGTCATGCGCATGAGCGGCATGGCGACCCGCCGCCTCAGGATGAAATAGAGCACACTGAGGAAGAGGACCGCGGTGACCGCCAGCAGCGCCTTGGCCACAAGGCCCCACCAGTCGCTCGTAGACTGAGCGTCTTTCATCGCGGCTTGCGTGCGCGCGTTGGTCAACTCGCGAAAGCGGGTCACGTTGCCGAGCAACGAGGTTTGAAGCCGATCGTGCTCCGGGCCGAATAAGCTCTGCCGCGCACCGGCCTGATCACCGCCCTGGTAAGCGGATATGGCGGCAGCCTCGATCTTGTCCAAGGCGTCTGCATCCCGTTCCACGGCGTCGAGAGCGGCATGCTCCGCCGGTGCTGCACCCCATTCGCGTATGTCCTTGATTGCCGCTTCGCGCCGCCGCTCCTCGCCCTCGCGGCCCTGGAATGCCTCGAGGTGGCGGAGGTCGCCTCGCATCACATAGAGACGGGCTTCATCCGTTCTCTCTTCGGCGCCAAGCGCCAACTCCTCGCCGAGCGAATCAAGCGCGAGATGCCCCTCGACAGCCGTCCGTTCCCGCGTTGCGCTGTAGGCAGACAGCATGAACGCACCGCCCGACAGAACCGTCAGGACCACTGTGACGCCATAGGCCCAGTTCGTAATCGTGCTTATTCGCATAGGTTGAGAGTAGGCTCTTCGAATTTCCAGAAAATTAACGTCCGCCAGCTGGCCGCTTCGCGGATCGCCAACATCCGCGCGAAAAGGTGATTGGCGAGATGGGGTCGGCTGCGGTAGGACTTCCGGCGTTATTGCCTGCCGCCGGAGAGACTGTGTGTCGATTGCCGATATTTCCTTGTTGAGCGCTTTGATTGCCGGTGCGCTGTCATTCCTGTCACCGTGCGTCTTGCCTCTGGTGCCGCCCTACCTCTGTTACATGGCCGGTATCTCAGTTGAGCAGTTTCGCGGCGGCGGCGCAGTGGTGGTCTCACCCGATGTGCGGCGCGGCGTGCTGTTTTCGGCGCTGTTTTTCACGCTCGGCTTCGCCACGGTCTTCGTAGCGCTCGGCGCCGGGGCATCCAGCATCGGCATGGCGCTTCGCCAGCATCTCGATCTGCTGGCAAAGATCGGCGGCCTCATCATCATCATCATGGGCCTGAACTTCCTCGGCCTGTTCCGGATCGGGCTGCTCGCCCGCGAAGCTCGCTTCCAGGGTAGCGGCAAGCCTGCGACACTGACAGGCGCCTATGTGATGGGTCTGGCGTTCGCCTTTGGCTGGACGCCCTGTATCGGACCAGTGCTCGGCGCAATCCTCGGCGTGGCGGCATCGCGCGAGACCGTGGGATCCGGCGCGGGGCTACTGGCGGTCTATTCCCTCGGTCTCGCCATTCCGTTCTGGATCGCGGCCGGCTTTTCCGGCGCCTTCATGGGCTTTCTCGCGCGTTTTCGCCGCCATCTGGGGACAGTGGAAAAGGTCATGGGCATCTTCCTGGTCCTCACCGGGCTCGCCTTCATGTTCGGATTTGTCAGCGACGCCGCTATCTGGTTTCAACAGACTTTCCCGATCCTGATGAAAATCGGCTAGCCAGCACCGTCTTCGGACGGCCATTCCCATCGGCACCGGAGCATCGTCGGGCCACCGTCATCATCACTCCATCGATCAGTGCGACAGAACGGCGCAACAAACGGTTCAGGTTAAAACATATATTGTAGATGTATCTTTATGGGCATAGACGTTGGCCACCGACCAATACAGCCAGAATGGAGATCATCATGTCGGACACATTGAGCGAAAAGACCAAGTCGATCGTACGGGCAACCGTGGCCGCTCTCGCGGCGCACGGCACGGCCATTACCGCGGCCATGTATAAGCGGCTCTTCCAGGATCCCGCCGTGCGCGAACTGTTCAACCAGTCCAACCAGGGGGAAGACGGGCGCCAGACGAAGGCGTTGGCCCAGGCGATCCTTGCCTACGCTCAGAACATCGACAATCTGGCTGTCCTTGGGCCGGCGGTCGAACGTATCGCCCAGAAGCATGTCGGCCTGCACATCCTGCCGGAACATTACCCTCAGGTCGCAATCGCGCTGCTGGGCGCAATCAAGGATGTGCTCGGCGATGCGGCGACCGACGACATTCTCGCGGCCTGGGGCGAAGCCTATTGGTTCCTCGCCGATATCCTGATCGGCCGTGAAAAGCAGATCTACGATCACCTGGGCTCGTCGGAAGGCGGCTGGAACGGTTGGAGGAAGTTCGTGATCGCGGCCAAGCACCGGGAGAGCGACATCATCACCTCCTTCGTGCTGAAGCCTGCCGACGGCGGACCCGTCGTTAGCCATCGGCCCGGCCAGTACCTGACCTTCAAGATCGATGTGCCCGGCCGGCCCGCGCTCCGGCGCAACTACAGCATTTCGTCATCCCCCAATGGCACCGAGTATCGGATCTCGGTGAAGCGCGAGGCGAACGGCGCGGTCTCGACGCACCTTCACGACCGCGTCAATGAAGGCGACGTCATCGAAGTCTCGCCTCCGGCCGGCGACTTCCATCTGCCGGAACGCCCGGAGCGGCCGATCGTGCTTCTGAGTGGCGGCGTCGGCCTCACGCCGATGGTCAGCATGCTCGAATCGATTGTCGATAGCGGCGTCGCGCAGCCAGTTCACTATATCCATGGAGCGCAGGACGGCCGCGTTCATGCCATGGGCGCGCATGTCCGCAGTCTGACCGACGGGCGCCCGCATATGAGGACCACGACATTTTACGGCACGCCGCACGAACGCGACCAGCGCGGCGTCCATTTCGACCATGACGGCTTCATCACGATCGACTGGCTCGCCGAGAATACCCCCATCCACGAGGCCGACTACTACCTCTGCGGGCCGAAGCCTTTCCTGGCGGTTCTCGTCAACGGACTGTCGAAGGCGGGGGTACCTGCCGAGCGGATCCATTTCGAATTCTTCGGGCCAGCTGACGATCTCGCAGCAGCCTGAACGATTGCCGGGCGGGAGCTGGGGCTCGCCCGGCAATTGAATCATTCACCAGATATCTTATAAGAGGAACTAAGCCGGCCACTCGATGAGACCAATATGCGCCTGACCGTCTATTCAGACTATGCCCTGCGGCTGATGATGTACCTCGCGCTCAACGGCGAGCGCCTGTCGACGATCTCGGAGATCGCCGACGCCTACGATATTTCCAAGGCACATCTGATGAAGATCACGCATGAGCTTGGCCTCAAAGGGTTCATCGAGACGGTGCGCGGGCGACAGGGCGGCATGCGGCTCGCGCGCGACGCCAGCAAGATCGGCATTGGCGACATTGTGCGCGCCTCGGAGCCGGACTTCGCCATCGTTCCCTGTCTGGAAGAAGGAGCAGGAAGGGTTTGCACCATCCAGCCCGCCTGCGTTCTCAAGCGGGCGCTCGCCGCCGCGGCTGCCGCTTTTCTTGATGTGCTGGACGGATACACACTCGCAGATCTTACGCGACCATCCGTTCCCCTTCGAAACCTTCTTGCTCTTCCTGATCTACCGTCAGCGACGGCCTGACTCCTTTCCTCTGTCTCCATTTACGGCCTCCAGCATGCACTCAATCCTCAGATCGCTTATCCCCGTCGCGTCCACTATCAGCGTCACGGAGCGTCTCCGTTCCGGGCTTGGAGCAACCCTCGGCATTCTGGCGACGGGCGCTCTGGCAGCGGCGGCCGTCGGAGTCGGTTCGCATCTGCCCGCCCTGATCGCGCCGATGGGCGCGTCCGCCGTTCTGCTTTTCGCGGTACCCTCCAGTCCCCTGGCTCAGCCGTGGTCACTGATTGGTGGGAACATCATCGCAGCTCTCACCGGCGTCACGGTCGGCCTCCTGTTTCCGAACCTGATCGTGGCTTCGGCAATCGCAGTCGGGCTCGCGATCGCACTGATGATGGCCTTCCGGTGCCTTCATCCGCCGAGTGGAGCCATCGCGTTGACAGCGATCCTTGGCGGTCCAGCAATCCGCGAACTCGGCTACGGCTACGTCATCTGGCCAGTGGCCGGAAATTCGATCTTGCTTCTGGTGCTCGCTGTCGCCTTCAACAACATGACAGGCAGGCCCTACCCGCATTCATTGAAGCGTCACCCGGCGGACCACAAGACGGCCGACCAGCCACCGATCGAGCGTATTGGCTTCAGAGCCGAAGACCTCGAGGAAGTCCTGAAGGAATATGATGAGATCATCGACATCGACCGCGAGGACTTGGCCGATATCCTGCGGCGGACTGAGTTGAGGTCCTACGCCCGGCGTGGCGGAACGACGACATGCGGGGACGTGATGTCCCGCGACGTGATTGCCGTGTCGCCTGACGACCCGCTCAGACACGCACTCGAGCTCCTGCAGCTCCACCATATCAAAGCGCTCCCGGTGACCGACGACACCGCGCGGGTCGTCGGCATCGTCACGCAGACCGATATCCTAGACAAGACAAGCTGGAAGAACGGGACGCCGGCCATCGGCTTCCGGCAGAGAGTTCGCCTGTCGATGGCGAACGGCAGGGCACCATCAGGCATCGTCCGGGACATCATGACGGCCCCCGTGCGCACCGTCTCGCCGGAGACTTCGCTATCCGATGCGGTCGTGCGGCTGGCTGGCGATGGCTTGCACTACCTGCCGGTAACCGGCGGCGACGGGAAAATTGTCGGCATCGTCTCGCAAACCGACGTGCTTGTCGCAATGCTGGCCGACAAGGCGGCTTGAACTGGCCGCCTGCCTGCAGGAGAGCGTACCGTTTCGGGCGATTCCGCCATTTCGGAACCGAAAAGCGCCATGTATCCTGCCACCCCGAGATAACCCTTTGATTCAACACGCGCCGAATGAAACCCGACATTTGGCGCGCTTGTCCCGGAATAGAAATTGGCCGATATCGTCAGTCTTCTCCTGCCCTTCTTCGGCCTGATCCTTATCGGTTACGTCACGGCAAAGGTAACAAAGCAGCCGGCCGAGGCGCTTGGCTGGTTGAACACCTTCATCATCTACGCCGCCCTGCCCGCGCTCTTCTTCAAGCTGGTTTCGAGAACACCCTTCGAGGATCTCACCCGGATCGATTTCATCGCAACGGATCTGGCGGCCACGTACTCCATCTTCATCGCGCTCTTTGCGATCGGCCGATGGGTGCGCGGCAACTCGTTCGCGGACTGCACGATCCAGTCGTTTGCCGGCGCTTATGGCAACATCGGATACATGGGGCCGGGGTTGGCGTTGCTGGCGCTGGGAGAAGGTGCGGCCGTACCGGTCGCCCTCATCGTATGCCTGGAAAACGCACTTCATTTCGTCGTGGCGCCGGCGCTGATGGCGGCGGCCGGCGATGACCAGCGCTCACGGCGACAACTGATCATCGATATCGCGCGCAAGGTCGCACTCCACCCGTTTATCCTGTCCACGGCCCTCGGGTTCGTCGCAGCGGCCTCTGGCGTCGCCCAGCCGCTCGCCTTCCAGCACTTTGTCGACTACCTCGCCCAGGCGGCCGCGCCGTGCGCGCTGTTTGCCATGGGTGTCACCCTCGCTCTGCGCCCGCTGCGGCGCATACCGGCCGAAATCGGCTATATCGTTCCCGCCAAGCTGCTCATTCATCCGCTCGTTGTTTTCCTTGCGCTGAAGGCAGTGGGCGGCTTCGATCCGGTTTGGGTCTACGCCGCGGTGCTGCTCGCGGCGTTGCCGACCGCTACGAATGTCTTCGTCATCGGCCAGCAATATGGCGTCTGGCAGGAACGCGCATCGGCAACGATCCTGATCACCACGACGCTGTCGGTGGTGACCGTTTCCGTCTTCCTGATCGCGATAAAGTCAGGCTTTCTTCCGGCCTAGCTTTTCCTTGATCGCTGCCGGGATATCGCGAAGCCCGCGACCGGGCTCGATCCCTTCGCGCATCACGATGTTGCGCAAGGGCGGAAACGCCGAAAGGATATGAAGGCCCGCCGCGCGCAACACCTGAACCGGAAGGAAATCCGACAACAAAGAACGGTTGAGCAAGTCGACGCTGGTGGTGCGCGTCATGATATCCATGCGACGCTTGCGATCGAACTGGTTGCCGGCATCGGCGGCAATCGGTAGTTCGGGACGCGTGCAGAGAATATCAGTCAAGACGATGACATCGCGCAGGCTGAGATTCAGCCCCTGTGCGCCGATCGGCGGGAAGACATGGGCCGCCTCCCCGATCAACGCCACGCGAGCCTTGCCCGAACGGTGCGCCATCATCCCGGAAAGCGGCCAGATCTGAACACCCTCCTCGACGGTCACCTTACCAAGCAACGACTGCATTCGCTCCTCGACGACATTGCTCAACTCCACCAGCGAGAGTTCATTGCGAGCATCCGCATCCGAGGGGTTCTGCACCCAGACAAGGCTTGAGCGATTGCCGGGCAGCGGGACCTGCGTAAACGGGCCGCTTTCTGTATGAAATTCGGTCGAGATGTTCTCGTGCGGCAGCGAATGACCGAAGTTCAGGACCATGGCCGCTTGCGGATAGGACCAGTTGCGCACATCGATGCCGACCGTTTCGCGCAGCTTCGACTTGCGACCATCAGCGCCAACGACGAAATCAGCCGTCAGCACTTCGCCATCAGCCAAGGTGATCACAACGGAATCGGCAGTCGCTTCGATCGCTTCAGCGAAGGCAGTGAACCGCGTAATGTTACCCTCCGTGGCAACAGCGCCTTCCAGCACATCCATCAGGGCCTTGTTTGGAAAATTGTAGCCGAAAGCCTCGAGGCCGACCTCGGCCGCACGAAAAGTCGTGACCGGAGCCCGAAGGAGGCGATTCGTCCCGTCGATGATCCGCATCGTCGCAAGCGGCGCGGCGGATGGCTTCAGCTTTTCCCAGAGAGTCAGTCGGTCGAGGAAGCGGATGGATTGGTCCATCAAAGCGGTGGTGCGCCGGTCTTCTTTTGGTGCCGGCGGCGCGACGAGAGCCACGTTGCGCCCGCCCCGCGCCAGGGAGAATGCGGCGATCATGCCCGCAAGACCGCCGCCGATCACCGCTATTTCGAAAGTCTTCATTGCACCGTCCGTCAATTCTGAACGGCGAGCCGGCTTTATGCCGCCGGCTTCGCCTGACGGCGCCAACTATAGCTCTTGCCCGGCGCCGCGTCACGCGCAGTCGGCTGATAATAATGCGGAATCTCCGGCAAGCGCTTTTCCGTGAGACGCTTTATCGCAGTCTCGTTGGTCACCGCGAAGCTGTCGATGCCACAGCGCAGCATGTGCGGCACCTGGTCGATCAGCACGTCGCCGACGGCACGCAGTTCGTTGGTATAGCCGAGGCGCTCGCGCAAAAGCGAGGCATGGCTGAAGGCTCGGCCGTCGTTGAACGCCGGAAAAGCAACCGCCACCAGTTCCAGCCGGTACAGATAGGGCTCGAGCTTGCGGACGTCGTCGGCGGGCTTGATCAGAACGCCGAAGCCGACCTCATTGCTTTCGTCCGCCTTGGCGATCAGCTCGTCCAGGCTGAGAAGAGGCTTCTGCCCCTCGCCTGCCTTGACCTCCTCGGTTTCGATTACCCACGGATCGTTTTCGACGAAGCCCGTTTCTCTCCAGATCTTGGTCATCGTCTTCTCCTTATGCCGCTTCCGCCGCCGAACCGTAGAGCGCATCCTTGAACGGCTGCGGACCGACGCGGCGATAGGCATCGAGGAAGATCTCGGACGGATCCTTGCGCAGGCCGAGATAGGTGTCGACGATCTTCTCGATCGCATCCGTCACCTTCTCCGGCTCAAAGCCGCGGCCGATGATTTCGCCGATCGAGGTGTGCTCGTCACCCGAACCGCCGAGCGTGATCTGATAGAGCTCGGCGCCCTTCTTCTCCACTCCCAGAAGGCCGATATGGCCGACATGGTGATGGCCGCAGGCGTTGATGCAGCCGGAGATCTTGATCTTCAGCTCGCCGATCTCGGCCTGGCGCTCGGGATTGCCGAAACGGCGGGAGATTTCCTGCGCGACAGGGATGGAGCGCGCATTGGCGAGCGCGCAGTAGTCCAAGCCGGGACAGGCAATGATATCGGTGATCAGGCCGGCATTGGCTTCGGCGAGACCGATGGCGACCAAGCCGCGATAAACGGCTTCGAGGTCGGCCAGCGCCACATGAGGCAGGATCAGGTTCTGCTCATGGCTGACACGGATCTCGTCGAATGCGTATTCCTCGGCGATATCAGCGACCGCGTCCATCTGGCTGTCGGAAGCGTCACCCGGAATGCCGCCGATCGGCTTCAGCGAGATGGTCACCATGCCGTAGTCGGGGTTCTTGTGCGGCTGCACGTTTTGCTGCACCCAGCGGGCGAACGCCGGGTCGGCCTTCTTCCAGCGAGCAAGGTTTTCCCAGCCTTCGGCACGCTGAGTCAGAGCCGGCGGCGCGAAATAAGCGGTGATCGCGGCAACGTCGGCTTCCGGCAGCTTCAGTTCGGTGTCCTTGAGCGCAGCGAATTCGACCTCGACCTGGCGCGCCAGTTCCTCGGCACCGGTTTCATGCACGAGGATCTTGATGCGGGCCTTGTACTTGTTGTCGCGGCGACCGTGCAGGTTATACACGCGCATAACAGCGGTCGTGTAGGACAGCAGGTCCTCTTCCGGCAGGAAGTCCTTGATCAGCTTGGCGATCATCGGCGTACGGCCCTGGCCGCCACCGACATAGACGGCAAAACCGATTTCGCCCTTGTCGTTCTTCTTCAGGTGCAGGCCGATGTCATGGACCTGGATCGCGGCGCGGTCGCGCTCGGCGCCGGTGACGGCGATCTTGAACTTGCGCGGCAGGAAGGAGAATTCCGGATGGACCGACGACCACTGGCGCAAGATCTCGGCGTATGGGCGAGGATCGGCGACTTCATCAGCGGCGGCACCGGCGAAGTGGTCGGCGGTGACGTTTCTGATGCAGTTGCCCGATGTCTGGATCGCATGCATCTCGACGGTGGCGAGTTCGGCCAGCACGTCGGGCATATCCGACAGTTTTGGCCAGTTGAACTGCAGGTTTTGGCGGGTGGTGAAGTGGCCGTAGCCGCGGTCATAGGTGCGCGCGACATGGGCCAGCATGCGCATCTGCTTGGAATTCAGCGTGCCGTAGGGAATGGCGATACGCAGCATATAGGCGTGAAGCTGCAGATAGACGCCGTTCATCAGGCGCAGCGGCTTGAACGCGTCCTCGGCCAGTTCGCCGGACAGGCGGCGCTGAACCTGATCGCGGAACTGCGCGACGCGCTCGGCGACAAAGGCGTGGTCAAATTCGTCGTAACGGTACATCGTATTCCTCAGACTGCGATGAATTCGGGATCGGCGGGCTTGTAGCCCGGCGCATATTCCATGGTCGGGCCCTGCGCGCGAATGCGCTCGCGAAGGCGAAGTGGCCAGAGAACGCCATTGGTTTCCTGCACTTCGACGACGGCGACGTCCACGACCTCGTTGTCGGCATAGGACTTCTTGCCAATCGCCTCCAGCGCCGCGACGGCTTCAGCATGGCGGGCAACGAGCGCATCCTGGAGCGAGGTTACCCATTTGCCGTTGGCGTTCAGCCAGACGGCGATGCCATCCGTCAACCGGTTGGCGGTCAGAACCTTGTCTACCATAGTCAACTCCTTGCAAATTCCTCGACCCGGGCACGCTCACGCACCAGCGGCTCGGACAGTTCGAAATTGGCGCCTGCGACCGCTTCGCCAATAATTACCATGACGGGACCCGTCAATTCGTCGCGATGCTGCAGATCGGGAAGATCGCGCAGGATACCATGCAGCAACCGACGATCAGACCGGCTTGCGTTCTCGATGACGGCGACCGTGGTTTCCGCCGGAAGGCCGGCCTGCATCAGGCGCTCAGCGACGGAGGCTGCGACCGTGCGTCCCATGTAGACAGCAATGGTCGCACCTGAGACCGCCAGGCTGGCCCAATCGGGCAGCACATCTCCGGTCAAATCATGACCTGTCGTAAAGACTAGCGACGATGCGACGCCACGCAGTGTCAGCGGCAGTTCGAAATCGGCGGCAGCCGCGAATGCCGAGGTAATGCCCGGCACGACCTCGTAGGAAATACCGGCCACGCGCAGCGCCGCCATCTCTTCTCCTGCACGGCCATAGATGAGCGGATCCCCCGACTTCAGGCGGACGACGCGCTTGCCTTCCCGTCCGAGATGGACCAGCAGATCGTTGATTTCTTCCTGGGACTTCGAGTGGCAGCCCTTGCGCTTGCCGACGGAAAGGCGCTCCGCGTCACGGCGTCCCATGTCGACGATTTCCTGCGGCACCAGCGCGTCGTAGACGATGACATCCGCTTCCATCATCACACGCTGCGCACGCAGCGTCAGCAGATCCGCGGCACCGGGGCCGGCTCCCACCAACCAGACATGCCCCTGCACCTTGTCCAGCGACTGCAGCAGACCATTGGCCACCCGTTTTGCCTGCGGCAGATTCTCGTTGGCCACCGCGTCGGCAACAGCGCCGGAAAAGAATCGGCGCCAGAAGAGCCGGCGCGCTGCCCCCTTTGGCACCAGACGCTCGACCGTTGTTCTGTAGCCGATCGCAAGCCGCGCGAGGCGACCGAGCGACGGCGCGAGCAACTGATCGACTTGTGCACGTATCATCTGCGCCAGTACTGGACCAGCACCTTCGGTGCCAATTGCCACGGCGACCGGTGCACGATTGACCAGCGCCGGCGTGAAGAAGTCGCAATAGTCGGGTTGATCGACAGCGTTCGCCGGAATGCGCTCGGCGCGCGCCGCGTCAACGATCGCACGATCGTCTGCGCCATCGCCAGTCGCGGCAAAGACTAGGGCAGCTCCGCGCACCTGATCGACGGCGAAACTTACACGCACTGTCTCGATGCGGTTTGCAATCAGATAGGCATGGTAGGCAGCGTCTGGTTTGTCGGCATAGGCAACGATGCGCGCCTGCGTGTTCAAGAGCAGGCGCACCTTGGCGAAGGCTTCGTCGCGATTGCCGAATACGGCCGCAACCTTGCCTTCCACGCGAAAGAAGGCAGGAAACACCGACAGTTGTTCACTCTTGGAAAGCATCATCAATCCATTTCGAAGTTGCCGGAATATGCACTGTCCGACCAGCCAAATGAAGAAACAGGAATCCGAAAGCCCGCGCAGGCGCGTATTCTTTTACTCGGCTTGTCAATGATTTGAGCAAAAGTCACCGGTGAGGCGCCGCGATCACATCTGCACGTACCGCAGCGCACCAGAAAGCCTGTGACAAATCAGGTTTACCGCGCAAATCGGCATTTGCCCGCAGCGTGGCTAACGATAGAGTACATGCATCAAGGAGAAAACCATGCCTGACAATACGATAGCCGCCCGCCTTCTCGATGTCATGGAGCAGGATATCCTGCCACTGACGGAACGCGGTGTCTCGCTCGGAAACAAGGTTTTCGGTGCCGCCATCCTGCGCAAGTCGGATCTCTCGCTCGTCGTTGCCGAAACAAACAACGAGCTGGAGAACCCGCTCTGGCACGGCGAAGTTCATACATTGAAGCGGTTCTATGAACTAGGCGAGAGGCCTGCGACGAAGAATCTGATCTTCCTGTCCACGCACGAGCCCTGCACGATGTGCATGTCGGCAATCACCTGGGCTGGCTTCGATAATTTCTACTACTTCTTCAGCCACGAAGATTCGCGCGACGCATTCGCGATTCCGCATGACCTCAAGATCCTGAAAGAGGTCTTCGGCCTTGAACCGGGCGGCTACAGACGCAGCAATGCCTTCTGGAACAGCTTTGCCATCGCCGATCTAGTGGAAACAGAGAGCGATGCGGTAAAGGCGGCGCTCAAGGCACAGACCGCCAGGATCAAGGCTCGCTACGACGGCCTCTCCACCGCTTATCAGTCGTCCAAGAGCGACAACGACATTCCGCTGAACTGAGTGACCATGGAAGCTTCAAAGGATATTTCACGCCTGATCGAGATCATGGCTGCCTTGCGCGATCCGGACACCGGGTGTCCCTGGGACATCGTACAGACGTTTGAGACGATCAAGCCCTATACGATCGAGGAAGCCTACGAAGTTTCCGATGCCATCGAGCGTAATGACATGGGCGATCTGTGCGACGAGCTCGGCGACCTGCTTCTGCAGGTGGTATTTCACGCACGCATGGCCGAGGAAGCGGGAGAGTTTTCGTTCGGAGATGTCGTGCAGGCAATCACCGCCAAGATGATCCGTCGCCATCCGCATGTCTTTGCACGCTCCGACGCCGACACGCCCGATGCTGTGAAGAAGCAATGGGACGAGATCAAGCAGGCAGAGAAACGCGAGCGTGCCGAACGGCGTGCCAGCCGCGGCATCACCGAGGATTTCAAGGCTGGTTTTCTCGGCTCCGTTCAACGGAGCTTTCCGGCCCTCACCGAAGCGCTGAAGCTGCAGGAACGCGCAGCCAAGGTCGGCTTCGACTGGTCCGCGCCCGAGCCTATTCTCGACAAGATCGAGGAGGAGATCGGCGAGCTCCGGGTGGCCCTGAAGGAAGGCGATCAGAAAAAGGTCAGCGACGAGCTTGGCGATCTCATCTTCGCCGTTGCCAATATCGGCCGGCACGTCAATGCCGATCCGGAGCAGGCGCTGCGCGGGACCAATACGAAGTTCCGGCGTCGTTTCAGCCACATCGAAACAACTCTTCATGCAGAGGGTGAGACGCTGGAGGCGGCCACGCTTGAGCGGATGGAAGATATCTGGCAGGCGGCCAAGGCTATCGAGCGTCAGCTCGGCTAGCCGCTATTCCCAGTCTTCGCGCCGCGCCTTGGGACCATTGCCCAGGCGACGCTCGAGTTCGGCGGCTTCCGTTTCCGACAGGCGGACGTCGAGCGTGATCGAGCCGTCTTCCATGTCCTCGCGACCGTCGATGATAGCGTGATCGTAGAGCCACGGCAGCAGGGCAAGCTTGTCGACGGGTAACGTGACCGTGGTTTCGGTCAACACACCGGAAAGCCTGCGGCTGATCTCGTTCATCAGACGATCGATGCCCTCGCCGGTGACCGCGGAAACAGCAACGACGTTTGCTACTCCCTCCGCCTTCTGCACGATAGCTTCGTGCACTTCCGGCTCGAGACGATCGATCTTATTCCAGACCTCGATGATGCGCTTTTCGCCCTCGGCCTCATCGATGCCGAGATCCTTGAGGATACGCAACACGTCGGCGCTCTGCGCCTGGTTGTCGACATCGGACATGTCACGAACGTGCAGAACGAGGTCGGCCTCCAACACTTCTTCCAGCGTCGCTCGGAAGGCTGCCACGAGATGCGTCGGCAGGTCTGAAATGAACCCGACCGTGTCGGAGAGAATCACCGTGCGGCCATGCGGCAGCTTCATCCGGCGCAGCGTCGGATCGAGCGTCGCGAACAGCATGTCCTCGGCCAGCACGCCGGCGCCGGTAATGCGATTGAACAGCGTCGACTTGCCGGCATTGGTATAACCGACCAAGGCCACGATCGGGTGCGGCACCTTCTTGCGCTTGGCGCGATGGAGCTGGCGCGTGCGCACCACCTGCTCAAGCTCGCGCTCGAGCTTGATGATGCGGTCCTGCAGCATGCGTCGGTCGGCTTCGATCTGGGTTTCACCCGGACCACCCATGAAACCGCCACCACCGCGCTGGCGTTCCAAGTGGGTCCAGCTGCGAACCAGCCGGCCCTTCTGGTAATTGAGGTGTGCGAGGTCGACCTGCAGCGTACCTTCCTTGGTGGAAGCGCGCCGGCCGAAAATTTCGAGAATGAGGCCGGTACGGTCGATGACCTTGGCGTTCCATTCCTTCTCGAGATTGCGCTGCTGAACCGGCGTCAGCGGATGATCGACGATGACAAGACCGGAGTCGTTCTCGTCGAGGGACGCCTTGATTTCTTCGAGCTTGCCCGTGCCCATCAACGTCGCCGGACGCGGATCGTTGACCGGCACGATGACGCCGTTCACCACATCGAGGTCGATCGCCTGTGCGAGGCCGATTGCCTCTTCAAGGCGGCTTTCCGGCGTGCGGGTGACAGCCTGCTGGCCGTCGGAAGCACTGCGTCCACCGCGGCTCTTCTTGAGAACGGGCACGATGACAGTCGCGCGCATATCATCCCGGTGCTTTGCTGCTTCCGGGATGATCGAATCATTCTTGGTATCGCGTGTCGAGATAACGGCTTGTCCTGTTAGGATGCGGCTTCTTCGCTCTCGAACATCTGCATCGGCTGGCCGGGCATGATCGTCGAGATTGCGTGCTTATACACGAGCTGCGAGTGACCGTCACGGCGAAGCAAAACGCAGAAATTGTCGAAAGACGTAACAACGCCCGTCAGCTTTACACCGTTGATAAGAAAAATTGTCAGTGAAATCTTTTGCTTGCGAACAGTATTGAGAAATAGGTCCTGCAAATTCTGAGAACGTTCCGCCATCGCGCCGCTTCTTTCTTTATTGCCGGCTCGGTTTCGCCGGTGAAATACTAATCAACCTCGCCAGTAGGCAGCCGACAACCCTCATCCCCTCTGCCCAGAAAGTCTTGGTATCAAATCGCAATCTTTTCCGCAACGTCGAAAAAGACCTCCCGAATTTTATGGGAGACACTGCCGGGATGTCCGTTGGCGATTGCCTACCCGTCGATGGAAACCAGTGGGAAGCAGATACTCGTCTCAGCTTTGATGAGGGCCCTCCCGCGCAGCCAACATTTCGGCGACCGAGAATTTGCGCTCTTCGATCTTCAATCCTAGCTTGGCGCCTTCGCGATGATCGAGGGGTGGTGCTTTTTGCCCTGACCACGAGCTAGGGCGGCGTGGCGTTGGCGAGAAACACAGGGCAGCTGCACGCGATGCCGCGGGTGATCTGCGGGTAGGACAGTCCATGCGCATACGGATTGCGGTGCAACGTCTCGCGAATCACCGGGGTCAGCTCGTTGCCGCTTATGGGCTAGGCAATGCGTAGCTCGCTCAGCGAGCGCCATTATCGACGGCTGGAAAGGCAAATGGCGGACGGCGCGGATGGCGCCGTCCCGGGGGTATCAGACGCCGAGCGATTTCAGCTTGCGATGAAGCGCCGAACGCTCCATGCCGACGAACTCGGCGGTGCGCGAGATGTTGCCGCCAAAGCGGTTGATCTGCGCGATCAGATAGTCCTTCTCGAACATTTCGCGCGCTTCGCGAAGCGGCAGCGTCATGATGTGGTAGTCGTTCTTCGCCGACACCTTCGGGAGCATGTCGCCGAGATCGGTCGGCAGCATCTCCGCCGTAATCGGCGCATCCGGACCGTCCGAACGCGCAAGGATCATCAGTCGCTCGATATTGTTGCGAAGCTGGCGAATGTTGCCCGGCCAGTCGTGCGCCTGGAGGACAGCCATGGCGTCATCACCGATCCGCCGCGGCCGGATGCCTGCCTGCTCGGAAATCTGCCGCATGAGCTGGTCGACCAGAAACGGGATGTCCTCGCGACGCTCTGCCAGGGCCGGAACCTTGACCGGCACCACGGCAAGCCGGTGATACAGATCCTCACGGAACCAGCCTTCGGCAATACGGCTTTCCAGATTATAGGCGGTGGACGAAACGATGCGGACATCGACCTTCACGCGCTTTGAGCCGCCAACCCGCTCGAACTGTTGGTCCACGAGGACGCGAAGGATCTTGTTCTGCGTCTCGCGCGGCATCTCGCCGACTTCATCGAGATAGAGGATGCCGCGGTGGGCTTCTTCTAGCGCGCCGATCTTGCGCGCCTGCCCCGGTCCGCCTTCCGTTCCGAAAAGCGCGACCTCCATGCGGTCGGGCGTGATGTTTGCCGCGTTGATGGCGACGAAGGGGCCGTTGGCGCGCGAAGACCGCTTGTGGATCATGCGCGCCACGAGCTCCTTGCCGGAGCCGGAGGAACCGAAGATCATGATGCGGCTATTGGTCGGCGACACCTTCTCGATATTCTGGCGCAGCTGCGAGACCGCGACAGACGTGCCGATCAGCTCGACGGGGTCGCCGGCCTTGCGCTTGAGCTCGGACACTTCGCGCTTGAGCTTGGAGTTTTCCAGCGCCCGCTCGGCAATCAGGATGAGCCGATCGGCCTTGAATGGCTTCTCGATGAAATCGAATGCGCCGCGCTTGATCGCCGAAACCGCCGTCTCGATGTTGCCGTGGCCGGAGATCATGACCACCGGAATATCCGGATGGCGGGTTTTGATCTCGTCCAGCAAGGAAAGGCCGTCGAGCTTGCTGCCCTGCATCCAGATATCGAGGAAGATCAGCCGCGGGGCGCGATCGGAAATTGCCGCGAGCGCACTGTCGCTATCGTGCGCCGTGCGTGTCTCGTGTCCCTCGTCGGACAGAATGCCGGAGACAATCTCGCGAATGTCGTGCTCATCGTCGACGACCAGAATATCAGAGGCCATATGCGCTTTCCTTGTCATTTGCGGCCGGAGCGGCGGGTGTTGTTTCCACGCGTGGCAGATGCACGCGGATCATCGCCCCTCGCCCTCGGTCAAAATCGGTGGGCGCATCGTGTAGCTCGAGCTGCCCGCCATGTTCCTCAATAATCTTCTTCACGATGGCGAGGCCGAGGCCCGTGCCCTTTTCTCGCATCGTCATGTAGGGCTCCAGGATGCTGTGGCGATTTTCCACCGGCAACCCTCTGCCGTTGTCGATCACATCGACGGTAAAGCGGTCGCGTGCTGCGTCGAGCGACGCTCGCACCAGCACCTTGCGCTCGTCTCGTTCTTCGAGCGGCACCGTTTCGATTGCTTCCACGGCGTTCTTGATCAGATTGCCGAACGCCTGACCAAGCATGCGGCTGTCGAATTGGCCTTCCAGCGGCGTGTCTCCCAGCTCCTGCAAGAAGGCGACGTGGCTGTTGCCCATTTCGCGGAGGAAGACCGCATCGTGGAGGATCTTGCGCAGGTCGCTCGGCTCCTTGATCGGCTTCGGCATACGCGCGAAGGACGAGAACTCGTCGACCATGCGCCCGATGTCACCGACCTGACGGATGATGGTTTCGGTGCACTGATCGAAGACGCCGCGATCCGCCTGGTCGATCTGCTTGCCGTAGCGGCGCTGGATGCGCTCGGCGGAGAGTTGGATCGGCGTTAGCGGGTTCTTGATTTCGTGGGCGATGCGTCGCGCCACGTCGCCCCACGCGGTCGAGCGCTGCGCGATCACCAGATCGGTGATGTCGTCCAGCGTGATGACATAGGATTCGCTAGCGTCGCGGACTTCCTCACGGGTCACCTGGACGCTGAGGGTCCTGACCGTTCCGCCACGAACCAGCGCAATCTGCTTGCGGAAATCGCCGCGATAGCGGGTTGCCGCCTCCGTCAGGACCTGGTCAACCTCGGGCGCGATTTCAGAGACCAGCTTGCCGAGCATCTCGGCTGCGGGCAGCGCCATCAACGCTTCAGCGGAGCTGTTGACGATCGTTATACGACGATCGTGTTCGACACCGATAACCGCGGCCGTGACACCCGAGAGAACGGCTTCGATGAAGCGGCGACGATCGTCTACCTCGTCCTTCGCTTCCAGAATCTCGTCACGCTGCGTGCGAATTTCCGAGATCATCTTGTTGAAAGTGCGAGAAAGATTGGCAACGTCGCCATCCACCGCATGCACGGGAACGACGATATCCATGTTGCCGGAGGCGACATTGTCGGCGGCGGTGATCAGCAGCCGGATCGGGCGGACGATACGGTCGGCGACCGCGATCGCGGTCCAGATGGCGGCCAGCAGCACGATCAGGGCGAAGCCGATGTAGAGAACCGCAAAGGCGATCTGCAGCGAGAACCGCCCCGACTCCATAGACTGATATTCGGTGGCGTTCTCCTCCATCATGCGCATCGCGGTCATGACTTTCGGATCGACCGCTCGCACCGTGTAGAGGTAGGCCCCATCGATTGCTTCAAGCTTGATGATGGCGCCCACGAGATTGGTCACGCCCGGCGGTATCAGCGTGGGTTGACCGGCCGCAGCCTTGTTCAGTGCGTCCTTGGGTATGGCCGGCAGGGGCTTTTCGGTCTTGATATCGGCCTGCGCGAGAACGGAACCGTCCGCCCGCACAAGAAATGCGCCAAGAAGGCCGCGCCCACGCGCCTGACGCGTCATCAAATCGGCAAAGCCCGTGCGATCGAGGCTGTAGCGCTGCCGGTTGCGCTCGAGATCGTTTGCCATGGAAACCGTCTGCCCCTGGAGGTAGCTCGCGTTTTCCATCATGTAGGCTTGCCCGATATTCCGGGAGGAACTGACGATCGACTGGGTCCGTAAGGCAAACCAGCGGTCGAGGCCGGCATTCAAGGTGATACTGGCGAAGATGGCGACGAGAATTGCCGGCGTGATCGCGACGAGCGAAAACAGCACGACAATGCGAATGTGAAGCCGGGCGGCAGCACGACCGCGCTTACGTGCCTTGACGAGGCGCAACACCTCGCGCCCGATCAGAGCCATGAGCCCGAGAACGAAGAACGAATTCACGACCACCGAGGTGATGACGACCTGCGACGTCGGCGCGATCGGCGTCAGCCCCAGCAGCACAAACAGCGTCATCGTTGCGCAAAGCAGTGCGCCCCCGGCAAGCACCAGACCGGGCAGAGCAAACAGCGCACGGCGATCGGTAACGGTCGTGATCGACTCGTCTTCGGCCGCCGGCGGCACCGCATCCTGCTTCATTCGCTTATTTCTCCTTGCGGCAGAATTTCATCTGCCGCATCCCACGGACCAGGATCGAGAACTGCGTTCCCCCTCGGCTCAGCTCAACGCTGACCCAAGGTTCTCGGACGCCAGACCAACCGCGAGAACACCAACCCCTTGCGTGACTTATAAGCAACGCATTGTGGCGAAAATGCAACGCAGTCGGTCACATTGTCAAGCTGTGCGGGAGCTTCTGTAGACCGAAACGCCGAGCTCTCTGATCTTCTTTCGCAAGGTATTGCGGTTGAGACCGAGCAGATCGGCCGCCTTGATCTGGTTGCCGCGCGTGGCGGTCAGAGCAGCCAGAATCAGGGGGTATTCCATTTCCGTCAAAACCCGGTCGTAGAGGCCTGGCGGCGGCAGATTTTCGCCGAAAGTTGCGAAATACGTCCGCATATTCTCTTCGACCGCCTGGGCGATCGTGATGTCGCCGTTGCGGATCGGCCCCTTCTCGATCGGGCTGTCGGGAACGTCCGAACGAAGCTCAGCCTCGATGATTTCGCGGGTGATTACATCCTGTGGATAAAGCGCCATCAGGCGCCGGATCAGGTTCTCCAGCTCGCGCACGTTCCCCGGCCAGGCGTAGGCCTTCATCAGCTCCAGCGCCTCCTGATCGAAGCGCTTGGTGCCGAGACCTTCCTTTTCCGCCTGCTGGATGAAGTGGCGAACGAGATCCGGGATGTCTTCTGCGCGG
The DNA here is from genome assembly GCA_900489925.1 of Hyphomicrobiales bacterium. Lineage (GTDB taxonomy): Bacteria > Pseudomonadota > Alphaproteobacteria > Rhizobiales > Rhizobiaceae > Rhizobium. Next base: position 21,550 of record UEHQ01000007.1, read on the forward strand.
TCGCGCAGCGGCGGCAGGCGCAGCGGCACGACGTTGAGGCGGTAGTAAAGGTCTTCGCGGAAGAGGCCCTGGTTGATGGCCTGCTTCAGATCCTTGTTGGTCGCGGCAACGATGCGCACATCCGTGCGGATCGGCGTGCGGCCGCCCACGGTCGTATATTCGCCCTGCTGCAGGACACGCAGCAGGCGCGTCTGGGCGTCCATCGGCATGTCGCCGATTTCGTCCAGGAACAGCGTGCCACCTTCCGCCTGCTCGAAGCGTCCGGTTGAGCGTGTCTGCGCGCCGGTGAAAGCGCCCTTCTCGTGGCCGAAGAGTTCGGACTCGATCAGGTCGCGAGGAATGGCAGCCATGTTGATGGCGACGAACGGACCGTTGCGGCGTTTGCCGTAATCGTGGAGTGCCCGTGCAACGAGTTCCTTGCCGGTACCGGACTCGCCAGTGATCATCAGCGTAAGGTCGGTTTGCATGAGACGCGCGAGCACGCGGTAGATTTCCTGCATCGCCGCAGAGCGACCGACCAGCGGCATCCCGTCCTGCATGTCCTCGTCGAGCTTGGCAGGCTTGCGCTTCGGCTCGGCAAGGGCGCGACCGATGATACCGATCAGTTCGGTCAGATCGAAGGGCTTCGGCAGGTAGTCGTAAGCGCCCTTCTCCGACGCCTTGATCGCCGTCATGAAGGTGTTCTGCGCGCTCATCACCAAGACCGGGAGATCAGGGCGCGCCTTCTTGATGCGCGGCAGCAGATCGAAGGCATTTTCGTCAGGCATGACCACGTCGGTCACCACCAGATCGCCCTCACCCGCCGATACCCAGCGCCACAGCGTTGCGGCGTTGGAGGTGATACGCACGTCATAGCCGGCGCGGCTCAAGGCCTGATTAAGCACGGTACGAATTGCCGCATCATCATCTGCGACGAGGATCGTTGCTGTCATCGAGAAGGTCCTGTGGGGTTCATGGTCGTTGCATCTTCAAGCGACGCATCCTTGGATGCGGGCATAAGGACACGGAAGGTCGTCTTGTAGTTCTGGCTGTCGCACTCGATAATGCCGCCGTGGTCACCAATGATCTTGGCGACAAGCGCCAGGCCAAGCCCGCTTCCATTCGTCTTGGTGGTGATAAACGGATCGAAGAGGTGCGGCAGCAAATCAGCCGGCACGCCGGGCCCATTGTCCTGAACGCAGAATTCGAGCGGCAGCGAGATCTTTTCGCGCGTACCGGCGACAGACAGGCGAATACCGGGACGATAGGCCGTCGTCAGAACGATTTCGCCGTCCGGCCGATCACCGATGGCTTCGGCAGCGTTCTTGACGAGGTTGAGGAATACCTGGACCAGCTGATCGCGGTTCGCGTAAACCGACGGCAGCGAGGGATCGTAGCTTTCGGTGATCTTGAGATGACGCGCGAAGCCTGCCTTGGCCACGGCCTTCACGTGGTCAAGCACCGAATGGATATTCACCGGGACGCGATCAACGGGACGCTCGTCGGAAAACACTTCCATGCGGTCGACCAGGGAAACGATGCGATCCGTCTCGTCGCAGATAAGACGCGTCAAGGCACGGTCGTCATCGACCGCCGACTGCTCCAAGAGCTGGGCCGCCCCGCGAATACCCGAGAGCGGATTCTTGATTTCATGCGCCAGCATCGACGCTAGGCCTGTAACCGAGCGGGCGGCTGCGCGGTGCGTCAACTGCCGATCGATCTTGTCGGCCATCGAGCGTTCCTGGAAGACGATCACGACCGATCCCGGCTCGCTGATAACAGGCGCCACGTAGATATCGACCAGCTTGTCCTGCCCAAGTCGCGGCGAACTCAGATCGACGCGATACTCGTTGATCGGAGCACGCCGTTCCCGCACCTGATCGATCAGGGCAAGGAGCGGGCTTCCGAAAGGAATAAACGTCGAGATCTTGTAGCGCGCCAGATGCGCGGCGCTGGCGCCGAAGAACGCCTCAGCCTCCCAGTTGGCAAAGGCGACGAGGCCTGCCTCATTGACCATGACGACAGGGTTCTGGATGGCATTCAGCACAGCCATGGCAACCGCGCTGCCCGCGTGGTCGGCAGCCACCGGCGTATCGTTTGTCATGCAGCCTCCCGATTTTCGGTTTTCGATGTTGCGGCCATCAGCGCATCGCGGAACCGTTGCGAAACGTCGCGGGGATCGCGCGCTGTCATGATCGCTGCCTTCTCGGTTGCCGTTATGGAGGGCGCGAAGCGCTCGAGGTACCAGCCGAGATGCTTGCGCGCATGGCGCACGGCAACTGTCTCGCCGTAAAACTCCAGCATCATCCTGTAGTGCTCGACGGCGATGTCGGGAATCTCCCAGGACTGCGGCTCTTGCGCGCCGGCAAGCACGCCTGCTTGCCACGGTCGCCCCTGGCAGCCTCGCCCGATCATCACCGCATCGGCACCCGATCGGCGAAGAATTTCCTGCGCGTCCTCGCTTGTTTCCACGTCGCCATTGGCAACGAGCGGAATGCTGAGCACGTCACGAACCGCACGAATCGCGTCCCAGTCTGCGCGCCCTTCGTAAAACTGCATGCGCGTACGACCGTGGATCGTCACCAACTGCACGCCCGCGTCCTCGGCGCGCTTTGCTATGTCAGGCGCATTGATCGAATTTTCGTCCCAGCCGAGCCGCATCTTCAGCGTGACGGGGACATCGACCGCCTTTACCGTTGCCTCGATGAGACCGAGCGCATGATCCGGATCGCGCATCAGCGCAGAACCGGAATAGCCGCCGATGACTTTTTTGGCCGGGCAGCCCATGTTGATGTCGATGATATCGGCGCCATGATCCGCCGCGATCTTTGCGGCCTCCGCCATCCAATGCGCTTCGCGTCCCGCGAGCTGCACCATGTGCGGTTGAAAGCCCGCGGCCTCCAGTCGCGCCCAGGATTCCGAGGTATTGTTGACAAGTTCCCGGCTCGCCACCATTTCGGTCACCACGAGGCCGGCACCGTAGCGCCACGCGAGTTGCCGGAACGGCATGTCCGTCACACCGGACATCGGCGCCAGCACGACGCGATTGCGCACGGCAACATTTCCGATACGCAAAGGTGATGCGAGGTCCATATCAGCCAATTGATTATCTTTCAGGCACGCCAGGTGGGTGCACTATTTTTAGACATGTTTGAAGGGCTTGCCAAGGGGGCAGTGTCCGAATTGATATTTTTCGGGCAAATGCTGGAATTCGGTGCGCCAAGCCGTTAGAGCACCAGTACAAATTCTGCTTTTTGGGGATTTATGCCGCAAATGCATCAAAAGCAACCGATATCGGCTGGGGTTGTCATCGTCGCTGCCGGACGTGGTGAACGCGCCGGGGCACCCGAAGAAGGGCCGAAGCAATATCGCCCCATCGGCGGCAAGCCAGTCATCGCCCATACGCTCGATGCATTCCAGACCTGGAAGCGGGCGAAGCGCATCGTCGTGGTGATTCACCCTGACGACGAGGCGCTCGTTGCTGCTGCACTTTCGACGGTCCCCTCCGCGGCAAAGGTCACGATTGTTCACGGCGGAGCGACACGACAGCAATCGGTTCTGGCCGGTCTGCGTGAACTTCGAAATAGCGGCGACATCACGCATGTGCTGATCCACGACGCCGTACGGCCATTCTTTGATCATGCGCTGCTCGATCGGGTCGCGGACGCTTTGTCGGCTGGCGCCACCGCTGTTCTGCCAGCCACGCCGGTTGCGGACACGCTGAAACGTGCCGGCCCATCCGGCGATGTCATCGAGACGGTGCCGCGGGCTCAGCTTTACGCGGCCCAGACGCCTCAGTCCTTTGCCTTCGAGACCATTCTGTCGGCCCACGAGAAAGCAGCTGCGGAGGAACGCACCGATTTCACCGACGATGCCTCCATTGCTGAGTGGGCCGGTATCGAGGTCAAGATCGTCGACGGATCACCGGATAATGTGAAACTGACAGTAAGGCGGGACATCGAGATGGCCGACCAGAGACTTTCCAGGCAACAGCTTCCCGACGTGCGTACCGGCAACGGCTACGACGTCCACCAGCTGGAAGCCGGCGATGGCGTGACGCTGTGCGGCGTCTTCATCCCGCACGACCAGAGGCTGAAAGGACACTCCGACGCCGACGTTGCGCTGCATGCGCTGACCGACGCGCTGCTGGCCACCTGCGGCGCCGGCGATATCGGCGATCATTTCCCGCCATCGGATCCCCAATGGAAGGGTGCGCCATCGCGCATCTTCATCGAACATGCGGCCAAGATCGTTCGCGAACGCGGCGGTACGATCATGAACGCCGACGTATCACTCATCGCCGAGGCGCCGCGCGTCGGCCCGCATCGCGATGCAATGCGGGCCAATCTGTCGGAATTTCTCGGTATTTCCATAGACCGCTGCTCGGTCAAGGCGACCACGAACGAGACCATCGGTTTCGTCGGCCGGCGCGAAGGCATTGCGGCGATTGCCACTGCCACCGTCGTCTATCAGGGCAAGGAACCATGAGCCTCTTTCCCTCCGACATCATGTCGCAAGCCGAAGCGATCGTTCGCGCGTTCACCTCGGCCGGCCTGATGATCTCGACGGCAGAGTCCTGCACCGGCGGACTGATCGCCGGCGCACTGACCGAAATACCGGGTTCGTCGGCCGTGGTGGATCGCGGTTTCGTCACCTATACGAACACCGCCAAGATGGAGATGCTTGGCGTGCAGGAGACGACGCTTGCCCGCTACGGCGCGGTCTCGGAGGAAACTGCCCGGCAAATGGTGCACGGCGCCCTCTTCCGCTCCCGCGCCGATATCGCGATCGCGGTGACGGGCGTGGCCGGACCAGGTGGTGGTTCGGCTGAAAAGCCTGTCGGGCTTGTTCACCTCGCCGCCAAGTCCCGCACATCAGGGCTTGTTCATCAAAGGATGCTCTACGGCGATATCGGACGCGATCAGGTTCGGCTCGCAACCGTCCGGACAGCGCTCGAGATGATCCGCCAGCTCGCTCAGCTGTAGATCTTGCCGGCCCGCGTTTCGAAGGCTTCCGAGAACATACGGAAAGCGCGGTCGAACATCGAGCCCATCAGGGCGCCGAGGATGCGGCTCTTGAATTCGTAGTCGATGAAGAAATGGACGTTCGAGCCGCTCGCGGTATCCTCGAAGCGCCAGCGGTTGTCGAGGTACTTGAACGGCCCGTCGATGTATTTGACGTCGATGACGCGCTCCGCCTTGTTCAGCAGCACTTGCGTCGTGAAGGTCTCACGGATCGCCTTGTAGCCGACGGTCATGTCGGCAATCAGCAGGATCTTGCCGTCGCGTTCCTTGCGGCTGCGCACGACAAGCCCTTCGCAGAGCGGCAGAAATTCCGGATAGCGCTCGACGTCGGCGACGAGGTCGAACATCTGTTCAGCGGAGTGCGGGACGGGACGATGCGTTTCGAACTGAGGCATGAGCGGCAGTTAAGCGGGCGCGCCGAGAAGATCAAGAAGATGGTTCACGTCTCGCCGGCTTTTCAGCTGAAAAACCGGGACATCCGGGCCGTGCCTGTCGAGCCCGGCAATCACCAGCGGCGCAAACCGCTTCTCGAACGTCCAGATGTAGGTCAGGAACTCCCTGTCCGGCACGCGCTCCAGGCATCCTAGCGCCATGTCCGGCCGCGTCTTGCCGAAATGAAAGAACGCGCGCTTGCAGATCCCCCACAGGCAGAGCCAGCGCGGCATGCGCACCCAGATGACCAGTTGCGTGCGCGGGACACGGAGATCGAAAGTGGATGGGCCCGTACCGTCCATCAGCCAGCGTTCGGTGCCAACGACATCGGTGATCAGGCGGCGCTCTTCATCCTTGGAGCGCTTGATCCAACCGGGGAGCCAGAAGAACTCCTTGTCCATGGAAAAGTATGGCAGATCGAGCCCGAGACTGAGCTTTCGCGACAAGGTGCTCTTGCCGCCGCCGGAGCAACCGATGACCATGATGCGCTCGGATTGCCGCAGCAACCCGGCGGCTTTGCCGATGTCGTTAATGTAAGCCGGCATCCTCGTCGCTCCTGCAAACAAAAAGCCGCGGGAAGATCGCCGCGGCTTTGAGAAAATGCAAGCTTTCGTTGATTATTCCGCAGCCACCAGCAGCTTCTTCTCACGCGCGGCGCGCAGGCGGGCGAAGTCGTCGCCGGCGTGGTGCGAGGAGCGGGTCAGCGGGCTGGAGGCGACCATGAGGAAGCCCTTGGTGTAGGCGACCGTCTCGTAGGACTTGAATTCCTCGGGGGTCACGTAGCTCATGACCGCGTGGTGCTTGCGGGTCGGCTGCAGGTACTGGCCGATCGTCAGGAAGTCGACGTCGGCGACGCGCAGGTCGTCCATCAGCTGCAGTACTTCGTTGCGCTCCTCGCCGAGGCCAACCATGATGCCCGACTTGGTGAACATGGTCGGGTCCAGTTCCTTCACCCGCTGCAGCAGGCGAACGGAGTGGAAATAGCGGGCGCCGGGACGAACCGTCAGATAGTTCCCCGGAACTGTTTCCATGTTGTGGTTGAAGACGTCGGGCTTTGCGGCAACGACGCGCTCCAGCGCGCCTGGCTTCTTCAGGAAGTCGGGCGTGAGGATTTCGATCGTGGTGGTCGGCGAAGCTGCGCGGATCGCCCAGATCACCTTCTCGAAGTGCTCGGCGCCGCCATCTTCCAGATCGTCACGGTCAACAGAGGTGATGACCACGTGGCTAAGGCCCATCTCCTTGACGGCCTTCGCCACGCTCTCGGGCTCGGCCATGTCGAGGGCGTTCGGCTTGCCGGTCGCGACGTTGCAGAAGGAACAGGCGCGCGTACAGATCTCGCCCATGATCATGAAGGTGGCGTGCTTCTTGTCCCAGCACTCGCCGATATTCGGGCAGCCGGCTTCCTCGCAGACGGTGACGAGCTTGTGCTCCTTCACGATCGAGCGGGTTTCGGCGTAACCCTTGGATGTCGGCGCCTTGACGCGGATCCAGTCCGGCTTGCGCATGACTTCCGTGTCCGGGCGATGCGCCTTTTCCGGGTGCCGCACGCGCTTTTCAGCGCTTGGATTGATCCTGTCGAGAATAGTTACCATCAATAACCTGCCTTCAAACCGCCGAAACGGCCTCTTTCGTCAGCGTCTGACGAGTTTTGCCAGAAATAGCAAGATACAAGAGCCGATGAAACCCGTGACAAGGTAACCCAGCCAACCGCTGGCGACATAGATCCCTGCGCGGGTAAAGATCGCGCTGGCGATAACAGCACCGACGATGCCGATGACGATGTTCATCAAAACGCCGAAGCGTATGCCCATCAAAATGCCCGCGAGCCAGCCCGCCAAGCCGCCGACGATGATCGCCGTAATCCAGCCCACACCTTCCATCCGGTCCTATCCCCTCAAGCTATCGCCCTTGCGATCAACACCACGATGATGGCGCCGACGGTGGCGTGAATGATCTGCACCACGATGGCGCTGTCTATGCCCAGGTTGATCCCCAGCGCGTTGAAGAGGAAGCCTCCAACGAACGCGCCGATGATGCCGCTGAGCAGGCACCGGATCAATCCGCCTCCGCCGACGATCAGGCTGGCGAGGAAGCCCGCGACCAGACCGATCAGGAGGAAGATGAGCAGTGCCTGCGTACCCATAGACATGATGATTTCCTTTCGCTTTTTCCAGTCCGTGATCGGATAGGATCCAATCCGTCATAGAGAGCGGCGAAGAAAATTATCAAGCGTTCAGGACGCGACCATAAGCATCCAGAACCGCTTCCTTCATGGTTTCGGAAACCGTCGGATGTGGGAAGATGGTGTGCATCAGTTCTTCTTCGGTCGTTTCCAGGTTCATGGCGACCACGAAGCCCTGGATGAGTTCGGTGACTTCGGCGCCGACCATGTGCGCGCCGAGCAGCTCACCGGTCTTCTTGTCGAAGATCACCTTGCAGAGGCCCTGGTCTTCGCCGAGCGCGATCGCCTTGCCGTTGGCGGCAAAGGAGAAGCGACCAACGCGGATGTCGCGGCCGGCTTCCTTGGCCTTGGCTTCCGTCAGGCCGACGGAGGCGACCTGCGGGTGGCAGTAGGTGCAGCCCGGAACCTTGCCCTTGTCGGTGGCGTGAACGTTCGGCAGACCGGCGATCTTTTCGACACAGACGACGCCTTCATGCTCTGCCTTGTGGGCGAGCATCGGCGGGCCGGCAACGTCACCGATGGCGTAGATGCCTGCGATATTGGTCTTGCCGTAGCCGTCGATGACGACGCAGCCGCGGTCGGTCTTGACGCCGACGGCTTCGAGACCGAGGTTTTCGATGTTGCCCTGGACGCCGACGGCCGAGATCATGCGATCGGCGGTGATCTGCTGGACCTTGCCGTCAGCGGTCTCGACATGGGCGGTCAGGCTATCGGCAGCCTTTTCGACCTTGGTGATCTTGGCGCTGGTCAGGATCTTCAGCCCACGCTTCTCGAGCTGCTTGCGCGCGATCGCGGTGACTTCGACGTCCTCGACCGGCATGATCGTCGGCATGACTTCGACGACCGTGACGTCGACGCCCATCGAGCGGTAGAAGCTCGCGAACTCGATGCCGATGGCGCCCGAGCCCATGACGATCAGCGACTTCGGCAGCGCTGCCGGCTTCATCGCTTCGAAATAGGTCCAGATCAGCTTGCCATCCGGCTCGATGCCGGGCAGCGCGCGCGGGCGGGCACCGGTCGCGATGATGATGTGCTTGGCGGTGTAGGTGCCCTCGCCCTTGACGTTCTTCGGAACCGGGTTCTGCGGCTCGACGACGGGCTTGGAGGACTTGCCGACGACGATTTCGCCCGGCTTGGTGATCTTGGCTTCGCCCCAGATCACATCGACCTTGTTCTTCTTCATCAGGAAGCCGACGCCGCCGTTGAGGCGGGCGGAAACGCCGCGCGAGCGGGCGACAACAGCCGTCACGTCGGCGGTCATCTTGCCTTCGAGCACGAGGCCGTAGTCCTTGGCGTGGTTGGCGTGGTCGAGCACTTCGGCCGAGCGCAGCAGCGCCTTGGTCGGGATGCAGCCCCAGTTCAGGCAGATGCCACCCAGGTGTTCGCGCTCGACGATCGCGGTCTTGAGACCGAGCTGGCTGGCGCGCACAGCGGCCACGTAGCCGCCGGGACCGGAGCCGATGATGATGACGTCGTAATTCTCAGCCATGTTTTCCTGCCTTTGTTATCGGGCGTCGCGGGTGAGAAGCACCCACTCGTGTTTCCTGCTGCTTTCGAAAAGAGACATCGCCTTCTGGCGCGCCGCTTCCGAAAATCCATTCTTCTTGTAAAGCGACAGAGCCGCTTCATTGTCACTTGCGGTGATCAGACTGACCGGCAGCGACCCTGCCCTGTTGATCTGATCCATCAGTATTGCCCTGCCGATCCCGATGCCGCGCAGATGGCTATAGACGCCGAGCGTTGCAATGAACCAGCTGCCAACAACCATCTTCTGCAGATCGATCACCGGCTGCAGCGCCACGCGGTCGACCTCGATGTCCTTCACGTCCTCGCCGAGAGCGTAACCGATCGCCGCTCCCGCAACCTCGCCGTAGGCTTGCGCAAGCACCGCATGGCGCCAGCTGCCGTAGCCCTCGTCCCGTCGCATCTTCAGCCGCCCAAGCTCCATAGGCGTATCGCCGCCGGTGCCGCCGAGTTCGCCCAGCCACAGCCAGGAAGCAAAACCATGCGAGGCAATGTCCATGATAATTGCCAGTTCGGCCGCATCATCCCGCGTGGCGGGACGAAACGTCACGAAGGGCCCCACGGTCAAAGCCCCAACATCATCCGTACCGTCGATTCCAGTCCACGCCCGAGAGCGCGGGTATTCTCGGCGTCGAGATGGATGCCGTCGAGCGGCGTCGTCTTGGCGACCGAGTTGCCGTCGAAGAAACCGCACCCGAGCTCGTCTGCGAGATCCCGGTAGAGTGTCGCCAGCATCGCCGATTCCTCGATGCCTCCGACGAAGGATGCCGCGAAAGGCACATTGGCCGTTTCGCAAAGCTTTGGCGGCGCCACGATCAGAATATCCGGAGCATCGAACTCGAAGGGCCAGGCGTGATTGCGGATCAGCCTGACCAGCCGGGCGATGCCCTGGCAGGCGGCGAAGGCCGAACCTGCCACGACTGGCTTCATATCGTTGGTGCCAAGCAGCAGAATGACGAGATCGAGCGGCGCATGCGTCTGCAGAATGGTCGGCAGGACGCGGGCGCCGTTGCGATCGCAATCGGCGAGATGATCGTCGAAAGCGGTCGTGCGACCGTTCAGGCCTTCCGGAATGACCCTGACCTCGTTGCCGAGCGCCGCCTGAAGCGCACTCGGCCAACGATCCTTGTAGTCATGACGCCCGATCGACGAGGCGTCATAACCCCAGGTCAGACTATCACCATAGCAAAGAACGGTCTTCGTCATTTCCGTCTCCGCCGTTGTCTCAGACGAGCATGCCCATCGGATTTTCGATGTAGCCCTTGAACGCCTGCAGCAGCTCCGCTCCAAGCGCACCATCGACGCAGCGATGGTCGGTCGACAGCGTGACGCTCATCACGGTGGCGATGACCATTTCGCCCTTGCGGACGATCACGCGCTGCTCGCCTGCGCCGACCGCCAAGATCGTCGCGTGCGGCGGGTTGATGACGGCTGCGAACTGCTTCACGCCCATCATGCCCATGTTGGAAACCGACGTCGTACCGCCCTGATATTCCTCAGGCTTCAGCTTGCGATCCTTGGCACGCTTGCCGAGGTCGCGCATCTCGTTGGAGATGACCGACAGGGTCTTTTCCTCTGCCTTGCGGATGATCGGGGTGATCAGGCCGCCCGGGATAGAGACAGCAACGCCGACATCGGCGTGCTTGTGCTTGACCATGTTGGCTTCGGTCCAGGAGACGTTGGCATCCGGAACATCGCGCAGCGCAAGCGCCATGGCCTTGATGACCATGTCGTTGACGGAGAGCTTGTAAGCAGCGCCGCCGTCCTTGCGGGGAGCGGCATCGTTGAGCTGGGCGCGCAGCGCCAGCAGCGCATCGAGCTCGCAATCTACGGTGACGTAGAAGTGCGGAACGGTCTGCTTGGATTCGACCAGGCGCTTGGCGATGACCTTGCGCATGCCGTCATGCGGCACGAGTTCGTAGGAACCAGGCTCGAACAGCTTGAGAACGGTCTCGTCGGAAGCGCCCTTCGGTGCGGCGGCAGGAGCCGCTGCGGCAGCCTGCGGAGCAGCGGCAGGCGCAGCCTTTGCGCCGCCACCTGATACAGCAGCTTCGACGTCACTCTTGACGACGCGGCCATGTGGGCCGGAGCCTGCGACAGCCGACAGATCGATACCGGCTTCCTTCGCCAAACGACGCGCGAGCGGCGAGGAGAAGGTGCGGTTGCCCGTAGAAGCAGTGGCAGGCGCTGCTGCTGGTGCAGGAGCGGCCGCGGGGGCTGCGGCCGGAGCCGGAGCGGCTTCGGTCTTCGCCTCGGCCTTCGGCGCTTCAGCAGCCTTCGGTGCCGGAGCAGCCGAGCCAGCGCCGCTTGCGGCAGCGGCGACATCTTCGCCATCGGCGGCCAGAACGGCGATCAAGGCATTGACCTTGACGCCTTCGGTGCCGGCGGGAACGACGAGCTTGGCGACGATACCTTCGTCGACCGCTTCGACTTCCATCGTCGCCTTGTCGGTTTCGATCTCGGCGATGACATCGCCAGACTTAACCGTATCGCCTTCCTTGACCAGCCACTTGGCGAGGTTGCCCTCTTCCATGGTCGGAGACAGGGCAGGCATCGTGATGTTGATAGGCATCGAAATACCCTTCCCTTGTTACTTGTAGCAGACGGCTTTCACGGCCTGGACGACTTCGTCGACGCTTGGCAGCGCAAGCTTTTCGAGGTTGGCGGCGTAAGGCATCGGAACGTCCTTGCCGGCGATCGTGAGAACCGGCGCATCGAGGTAATCGAAGGCCTGCTGCATGACGCGGGTGGCGATTTCGGTTCCGACCGAGTTCTGCGGGTAGCCTTCCTCGACGGTGACGAGACGGCCGGTCTTCTTGACCGATTCGATCACGGTCGGCAGGTCCATCGGACGCAGCGTGCGCAGATCGATCAGTTCGACGTCGATGCCGATCTTCTCGAGTTCGGCGACGGCCTTGACCGCGTAGGTCATGCCGATACCGAAGGAGACAATCGTGACGTCCTTGCCCGGACGGTGGATGCGGGCCTTGCCGATCGGGAGAACGAAGTTGTCCATCTTCGGCACGTCGAAATGCTGACCGTAGAGGATTTCGTTTTCAAGGAAGACGACGGGGTTCGGATCGCGGATCGCGGCCTTGAGCAGGCCCTTGGCGTCGGATGCCGTGTAGGGCATGACGACCTTGAGGCCCGGGATCTGGCTATACCAAGCCGAGTAGTCCTGGCTGTGCTGAGCGCCGACGCGGGCAGCGGCACCGTTCGGGCCACGGAACACGATCGGAGCGCCCATCTGGCCGCCGGACATATAGAGCGTCTTGGCAGCCGAGTTGATGATCTGGTCGATCGCCTGCATGGCGAAGTTGAAGGTCATGAACTCGACGATCGGCTTCAGGCCGGCCATGGCGGCACCGACGCCGACGCCGGCAAAGCCGTGCTCGGTGATCGGGGTGTCGATGACGCGGCGGGCGCCGAATTCCTGGAGCAGGCCCTGGGTCACCTTGTAGGCGCCCTGGTATTCGGCCACTTCCTCGCCCATGACGAAGACGTTGTCGTCGGCGCGCATTTCCTCGGCCATGGCGTCGCGAAGCGCTTCGCGCACGGTCATGGAGACCATTTCGGTGCCGGCGGGGATTTCAGGATCGTTCGGAACCTGAGCCTTGGGCTCGGCCGGAACCGGAGCCGCGGCAGCGGCGGGCGCTTCAGCAGCCTTCGGTGCCTCGGCGGCGGCCGGTGCGGCAGCAGCAGGTGCTGCCGAAATGTCGGAAGCGGATTCGCCGTCCTGCAGGAGAACAGCGATCTTGGCGTTTACCTTGACGCCTTCGGTGCCGGCGGCAACGAGCAGCTTGCCGATGACGCCTTCGTCGACGGCTTCGACTTCCATCGTCGCCTTGTCGGTTTCGATTTCGGCAATGATGTCGCCGGAGGTGACCTTGTCACCTTCCTGCTTCAGCCACTTGGACAGCGTGCCTTCTTCCATCGTCGGAGAGAGGGCGGGCATGAGAATATCGATTGGCATGGGTCTACCCTCCCCGATTACAGCAGAATGTCGGTGTAGAGCTCGGATGCATCCGGCTCCGGTGCGGCCTGGGCGAAGTCGGCGCTATCGGCAACGATGTCGCGAACGTCCTTGTCGACCGCCTTGAGATCGTCCTCTGAGGCCCAGCCCTTTTCAATGAGGCGTGCCTTGACCTGCTCGATCGGATCCTGCTCGGAGCGCATCTTCTGCACTTCTTCCTTGGAGCGATACTTGGCCGGGTCGGACATGGAGTGACCGCGATAGCGATAGGTCAGCATTTCGAGAATGATCGGACCCTTGCCGGAACGGCAATGCTCAAGCGCCTCGTCGGCCGCAGCCTTGACGGCGCGAACATCCATGCCGTCGACCTGGACGCCGGGGATGCCGAAGCCGGAACCACGCAGCGAGTAGTTCGACTGTGCCGTGGCGCGAGCCGTGGACGTGCCCATGGCGTAACGGTTGTTCTCGATGATGTAGATGATCGGGAGCTTCCAGAGAGCAGCCATGTTGAAGCTCTCGTAGACCTGGCCCTGGTTGGCAGCGCCATCGCCGAAATAAGCGATCGAGACGCTGTCATTGCCACGGTAGCGGTTGGCGAAGGCGAGACCGGTGCCGAGCGACACCTGGGCGCCGACGATGCCGTGACCGCCGTAGAAATGCTTCTCCTTGGAGAACATGTGCATCGAGCCGCCCTTGCCACGCGAGTAGCCGTCGATGCGGCCGGTCAGCTCGGCCATGACGCCGCGGGCGCTCATGCCGGTTGCCAGCATGTGACCGTGGTCACGATAAGCGGTGATGACCTGATCGCCTTCCTTCTGCGCCATCTGCATGCCCACGACGACAGCTTCCTGGCCGATGTAGAGGTGACAGAAACCGCCGATGAAACCCATGCCGTAAAGCTGGCCGGCCTTCTCTTCGAAGCGGCGGATAAGCAGCATCTCGCGATAGGCCTTCAGCTCCTCGTCGCGATCGAAATCGGCGACGGGGCCGCCATTCGATGCCTTAGCTGCTGGTTTCGCGCTGGTCTTGCGGCTGGAAACGGTCGCGTTTTTTCGCGGCGCCATTCAACCCTCCCTATGGGTTTATCGGTTCTTAGGTGGCGCGTACCATAGGGAAGAAATTTCGCCACAGCAATGCCATAAATGCATGGCTCGTATTCGGCGTTAAATAACTGATAAATATACGATTATTTCGATTAACTTGTTTTCAGTTAATTCGAATAATGATTGAATATGACGATCTCGTCGGCACGAGAAAAATTGAGCTGAAGACGCGCTTTTTCGTCCAGCATATCCTTGTCCATCGAGCCATCACTCAGCAGCGCAACCTGCCTCTCGAGATGCTCGCGCTTGTCTTTCAGGGTTGCCAGCTCCCTCTCCCGGGCGATGCGCGTGCGCTCAAACACCTCCGTTGCGCGCAGGCCGTAATCGCCATGGATGCAATGATAGCCGAAATAGGAGAGAAACGCGACAGTCATCGCCGGAATGACGAAACGGCCGATCTTTTTCTTCTTATGGTGCTTGGTCCACATACACGCATCTCGAAACGCATTACCCTTGCGAATGAGACTACCGGCCAGAGATTAACCGTCCGTTGACTATGAACGCGGCGCAACAAAAAACCCGCGCCGGCAAGGGCGCGGGTTCCAAATACTTGAAATCAGACGACTTAGCCGCGAAGGATGGAGCGACCAGCGTACTGGGCCTGCGGGCCGAGGCCTTCTTCGATGCGGATCAGCTGGTTGTACTTGGCAAGACGATCCGAGCGCGACAGCGAGCCGGTCTTGATCTGACCGCAGTTCGTCGCAACGGCGAGATCGGCGATCGTCGAATCTTCGGTTTCGCCCGAACGGTGCGACATGACGGCGGTGTAGGCTGCCTTGTGCGCGGTGTTGACGGCATCGAGCGTTTCGGTCAGCGAACCGATCTGGTTGACCTTGACGAGGATCGAGTTGGCCACGCCCATCTTGATACCATCGCGCAGGCGAGCCGAGTTGGTGACGAAGAGATCGTCGCCGACCAGTTGAACCTTCTTGCCGGCCAGATCAGTCAGAGCCTTCCAGCCATCCCAGTCGTCTTCAGCCATGCCGTCTTCGATCGAGATGATCGGGTACTGGGCAGCGAGCTGCGCCAGGTATTCAGCCATGGCACCCGGCTCCAGCGTGCGGCCTTCGCCTTCGAGAACGTACTTGCCGTCCTTGAAGAATTCGGTCGAGGCGCAGTCGAGGCCGAGATGGATGTCTTCGCCAGGCTTGTAGCCGGCTTTCTCGATCGACTTCATGATGAAGTCGAGGGCTTCAGGAGCGCTCTTCAGGCCCGGTGCGAAACCGCCTTCATCGCCAACGTTGGTGTTGTGGCCCTGGGCAGCGAGTTCCTTGCGGAGCGTGTGGAAGACTTCCGAGCCCATGCGAACGGCTTCGCGGATGGAATCAGCGCCAACCGGCAGGATCATGAATTCCTGGAAGTCGATCGGGTTGTCGGCATGCGCGCCGCCGTTGATGATGTTCATCATCGGAACCGGCAGCAGGTGAGCGGAAGCGCCACCAACGTAGCGATAGAGCGGCAGGCCAGCAGCTTCAGCGGCAGCCTTGGCAACAGCGAGCGAAACGCCGAGGATGGCGTTGGCGCCGAGGCGCGACTTGTTCGGCGTGCCGTCCAGCTCGATCATGATGTTGTCGATCTGGATCTGGTTTTCAGCGTCGATGCCGCCGATGGCGTCGAAGATTTCCGTGTTGGCGGCTTCGACGGCCTTTTCAACACCCTTGCCGAGGTAACGCTTGCCACCATCGCGAAGTTCGACGGCCTCATGCGCGCCGGTCGACGCGCCCGACGGAACCGCCGCGCGGCCCATGCTGCCATCTTCCAGATAGACATCGACTTCGACCGTGGGATTACCACGGCTGTCGAGAATCTCGCGGGCGATAATGTCGGTAATTGCGGTCATCGGCTTTTCCTGCTTGAGGGTGGATAAATCGTTTGAAATCCGTCTTAATCGAAGATGCGCAAATTACAATGGCGCTTTGCGCATGCTTCGCAGCGATGTTCGTGCGTGGCCTATTACACGAACATGTCAGTCTTTTGAACGTCAGCCTTTCGCGATCGCGTCGAAGGCCAGAAGCTTTTCGAGAAGCCTCGGCATATCCTTGAGATAGACCATGTTCGGACCGTCAGACGGCGCGTTGTCGGGATCTTCGTGCGTCTCGACGAACACACCCGCGACGCCGACGGCAACGGCCGCGCGCGCCAGCGTCTCGACAAACTCGCGCTGGCCGCCACTCGAACCGCCCTGCCCGCCGGGCTGCTGGACCGAATGCGTGGCATCAAAAACCACAGGGGCGCCCATCGCCGCCATGATCGGCAGCGAGCGCATGTCGGAGACCAGCGTGTTGTAACCGAAAGACGCGCCACGCTCGCACAGCAGGATGTTCGGATTGCCGCTCGAATTCAACTTGTTGAGGACGTTCTTCATGTCCCAGGGTGCGAGGAACTGCCCCTTCTTCACATTGATCGTGCGACCCGTCTTGGCGGCGGCGACCAGAAGATCGGTCTGGCGGCTGAGGAAGGCAGGGATCTGCAGGATATCGACGACGGTGGCGACTTCCGCACACTGTTCTTCGGTGTGAATGTCGGTCAGGACAGGGAAGCCATATTCCTTCTTGAGATCGGCAAAGACCTCAAGCGCCGTGTCCAGGCCGATGCCGCGCTGGGCGGACAGCGACGTGCGGTTCGCCTTGTCGAAAGACGACTTGTAGACGAGACCGATGCCGAGCTTGTCGCAGAGTTCCTTCAGCACGCCGGCAATCATGAACGCATGATCACGGCTCTCCATCTGGCAGGGGCCGGCGATCAGCGAGAGCTTGCCGGCGTTCGAAAACACCACCTGGCTGGCACCCTGGCCGACGGCCACTTCGGAATTTGTCTGGCTCATCGTTTCTCCTCGAAGGCGAAGAGCGCGCCCTGCCCGGACGCAGCCTTCACCAGAATTCGATTGTTCTTACGCGTGTAGGTGATCCCGTTAGCAGCCAAATGCGCTTCTGTCACGGCGAGATCAGCAACCTTGTAGACAATGCCGACCCCACGCAGACCGCGATCCGCGCTGGGCGCGGCGAGATCGAAATAGGCATTCAACCCATCCGACGACAAAATGCTGATGCGCACGTTCGGGGTGGCAAGGCTGATACCAAACGCCTCCTCCCGCACCGACGCCACGCCGGAGGCAAAACGCAGGAATGTGGCGAACGCCTTCGGATCCGGTGCCGCCAGCACGATCTCGGCGATACCGGTCACGCCGTTGACATGTGTCTCAAGCGCCCTGCGGTCAGTCGGCAGAGGATTGATCCGCTGGCAGGTGAACAGAAAGAAATCAGGAGCACGAAGATCGGCGGCGAAGGCAAGCCGAAAGGCTGCAGTCGTCTCGGAACCATCCGGCATCTTCATCGGGCGAGCAAATTGCAGCATTTCGCCGCCGCTTATCCTGTCGGCGTGGAAGCGGGCGTGATCCCGATCGGCATCGGCCGTGCCGAAGACCACTGCCGAGAGACCGTCATCGCCGCAGCGGAAGCGAAAAGCACGATCGCGCGCAGTGAAGACGTTGCCCTTTTTGACCGAGGCCTCATAGGCATCCGCGCTCGCGATGCCGAGCGGCTCGAGGTATGTTTTGTCGGCGAAGAAGATGCAGGCGTTTTCGGTTCCGAACGGATGACGCGCATCCGCCGCGACGGTGAACCCAAGCTTACCGAGACGCTCCCTGGCAAGGTCGATATTGGCGACGGGCAGCACCACGTGGTCCAGCGGATGAGCTTCACTCATGGCAGATCCTCTCCCGAAATCGCGAATGATGTGCGCTGCTAAGCGAGACAATGCAAGAGGCTACCGCCGCATAGATCGAATGAAGTGTAAAAACCGGACAATTCAGAGCCAAGTTTTACGAAAATTTAGCTACTTGCGGAACACATATGGAACATATAGTGTCTGTTCTGGCTTTGTTTCACAACCCTGGGGTCCGACTTCGATGCTCACGCGAAAGCAACAGGAACTTCTCCTCTTCATTCACGAGCGAATGAAGGAGTCAGGCGTGCCCCCTTCTTTTGATGAAATGAAGGATGCGCTCGACCTTGCGTCCAAGTCCGGCATTCACCGGCTGATTACGGCGCTCGAGGAGCGCGGCTTCATTCGCCGGCTGCCGAACAGGGCACGCGCGCTCGAGGTGATCAAGCTTCCGGAGGCCTACAATCCGAGCCTTCAGCAACGGCGTGGCTTCTCGCCGAGCGTCATCGAAGGGAGCCTTGGCAAGCCTCAGCTCGTCACGCCTCCGGCACCGGCCAAGCCGGCACCAAGTGCCGACAACGGCAACTCCGTTTCCGTGCCTGTCATGGGCCGGATCGCGGCGGGTGTGCCGATTTCGGCAATCCAGAATAACACGCATGACATCGTCGTCCCCGCCGACATGCTCGGTTCAGGCGAACACTATGCGCTGGAGGTCAAGGGCGACTCGATGATCGAAGCCGGCATTTTTGACGGCGATACGGTCATCATCCGCAATGGCAATACGGCCAATCCGGGCGATATCGTCGTGGCACTGGTCGACGACGAAGAAGCGACGCTGAAGAGGTTCCGCCGCAAGGGCGCATCGATTGCGCTCGAAGCCGCCAATCCCGCCTACGAGACGCGCATCTTCGGACCCGATCGCGTGAAGGTCCAGGGCAAGCTCGTGGGGCTTATTCGCCGTTATCACTAACGGCGACGTCAAAGGTGCCGCTGCGCCAGTCATAGGCGCGATGTATGCGCCATGGGCGTGATAGGCCATCGTACGTCGTTGTCAGGACTGGCGCGCCCTGCTGATCGATACGGATTTCGACCGCGCCGCTTCGACGCAAAGTTTGGCCGGTAATAAGCATTGCGCCGGACCGACATTCGCGCAGACGAATGCGGGCTGGGGTGATGACAATATCGGCGGCGTCGCAAGCCGGCCCGAGATACGCCAAATCCTCGATGACGTTGACGATATAGCCGTTGTCGAGAGTGGCAATACACCAGGCGCCTTTAACGCAGACGAAACTGTTGGCCCTGCCGTTCGCCGCAGCGTTACGCATCGTGCGGAGCGCGGATCGCCGTTCGTCAAACGACAGAGCATATGAGCGATCGTTGCGCGCCTTCGTCTTCTTGGGAAGCGTGGCCTTGATGAACGCCGGAGGCTGATGCTCTTCGGCGGCCAGAGCTCGCTGCCACTGGCCGAATATGAAGTCGGGCGGGCGCTCCCGGTTGGAGGCCATGCGGGTTCCGCGCAGAATTGCGACAAGGGACCCGTCTTCGGCAACAACGACATCAGGTGAAGGCAATGAAGGCAGCAGCGCCACCGTGAACGTCGCGATACCAACGATGGCGGCGCCCAGATAGCGCAAACGCGTTCGCAGCAGAGTCAGGACCAGAAATCCGAGAACCGCTACCGGGAAATACCAGGACGGCAGACGCCCGATATCGACGTTGCCACCCCAGGACGACACGAGCTTGGCGATCCCGATGACGATATCGAGCCCGAGGCCGGCGATCTTCCACGGCAGCACATCGAGACCGAAGGGCGTCAGCAACATCGCAAGCATGCCCATTGGCATGACGACGAAGGATATGACTGGCATCGCCATGAGATTTGCTGGCAAGCCGTACGAGCTCAGCCGATGGAAATGCTCGATCGAAAACAACGCCGTCGAAAAGCCGCCGATCATGGAGGTCAGCACGATGCCGCCGAAGAAGCGTGCGACGGCGACCATAGGCATGACCCATGGCAGCTTTAGAAAGGCATTGTCTGTCGGCCTTCGCCCGGTCCAGATGGAATAGCCGGCGACCAGCGCCAGCGTCGCCGCAAAGGACATCTGGAAGCTGGGACCCAGGACCTCCGACGGCGACAGCATCACGATCACCAGCGCCGACAAGGCGACGTTGCGAAGGCTTATCGACGGTCGATCGAATAGCACCGCAACCAGCATGATCATCATCATGATGTATGCCCGCTCAGCCGACACGGCAAAGCCGGAAATCATGTAGTAGGCGGTCAACGCTAGGAGGGCGCCGGCAGCGGCAATCTTCTTCGTCGGGTAGGCCTGCGCCACCGATGGCAGGAGGCTGAGAACCTTTCGAAAACCGACAAAGAAGATGCCTGCGGAGAGGGCCATGTTGAGCCCTGAAATCGCAACGATATGAGCGAGTCCAGACTGTCTTAAGGCGGCCGTCGTCTCGCGGGAGATCGCACGTCTCTCGTCGGTGACAAGCGAGGCTGCAAAGGCACCGGTGTCACCGGGAAGAATGGATCGAATGCGGTCTCCGATCGTGCTTCTGAGGCCGTATAGATATTCGATCCCCTGCGCCAGAAGTTGGCGCTGATCGCCGGCCTCGGGTGCCGCCGTCGCTGTGGGCGTGCCATAGAAGAAACCGTTCGCGCCGACGCCGTCGAAATAGGCTCCGAAGGAAAAGTCATCCAGGCCCGGCAGGGCCGGGCCGGACGGCGGGGTCAGGCGAGCACGTCCGGTCACCCACTGGCCGATTTCAAATGGCGTGGAGGCGCCGCGCGCCACGAGCGAAACACGTTCCGGAGGTCGGCCGAGTGTCGGTTCGCGGGTACCAGTAACAGCAACGATATAGCGCCACCGGCCTTCTCCGTCCCCTTCCCTGCGCTCCACCCGGCCGGTCACCGTGGTCGTCACTGGCGTATCGAGCATCACTGTCCCTGCCTGCCAGGTCTCGACCTGGCTCGACACCATGCCGCACACGACAAGCAGGACCGCAAGCGCCGCCTTGCGCGCGATCGGCCGCGCAGGCCCTAATGCCAAGGCAATCACCGCGAAGACTGCCAGCCAGGCACAAAGCCGCAAGAGCGGAGGATCGGCGTCGAACTGGAACCAGGCAATCGCGCCGCTGCCGAAAAGAACCGGCGACATCAGGAAGTACCAGCCATGCTCGGCTTCCTGCGACATCGCAACGCGAACATGCGGCCAGTATCCGGTGGCTCGACCTGAAACCCGCGACCGCCAGGGTCTCAGGGATTGGGTAAGCTGGAGCTGCGTCGATTTGGCACGAAGGTCGGCTGCCCCCTTGATCGGCAAGCGCGCAGATGTATCTGCGCTCTGAGCAGTCGGCATTGCCTCGATCGTTTTCAACTCCGACATGCAATGCGCCTCGAAATAAGCCGCCATTGCAACCAGAATGCAAGCTCTTGAGCGCGAGCGCAACAATAATCGATTTAAAAGAAGAGGCTGATCAATGATCGGAAAAGACAAGGATTATCATTGGCTTCTGCTATGCGTGACGGGCATCGCTGTAGTGCTTAAAAGTTGATACTGCGATGCACAAAATGGCGTCAAGAGAACTTGGCATTAACCCCGCGATCATATAGCTATCGCAGACGACGCTTAACCCTATGGCGCTTTTATGGCGCCACCCGCCAGTTTGGAGGATCAGAATGACGGATCAAAGCGCAACACTGAAAATCGGCGACAAGTCGGTCAACCTTGCCGTTAAAAGCGGCACGATCGGCCCAGACGTCATCGATATCGGCGCCCTCTACAAAAACACCGCTTCCTTCACGTACGATCCTGGTTTTACCTCGACCGCATCCTGTGAATCGAAAATTACCTACATCGATGGCGACGAGGGCGTGCTGCTCCATCGCGGCTATCCGATCGAGCAATTGGCCGAGCACGGTGACTTCCTCGAAGTCTGCTACCTGCTGCTCTACGGCGAACTGCCGACCGCTGCGCAGAAGAAGGACTTCGACTATCGCGTCACGCACCACACGATGGTGCACGAGCAGATGTCGCGCTTCTTCACCGGCTTCCGCCGTGACGCGCATCCGATGGCTGTCATGTGCGGCTGTGTCGGCGCCCTGTCGGCCTTCTATCACGACTCGACCGACATCACCGATCCGCACCAGCGCATGGTTGCCTCGCTGCGCATGATCGCCAAGATGCCGACCATCGCGGCCATGGCCTACAAGTACCATATCGGCCAGCCCTTCGTTTACCCGAAGAACGACCTCGACTATGCTTCGAACTTCCTGCGCATGTGCTTCGCCGTTCCCTGCGAGGAGTATGTGGTCAATCCGGTGCTTGCCCGCGCCATGGACCGCATCTTCATCCTGCACGCCGACCACGAGCAGAACGCTTCGACCTCGACCGTTCGTCTCGCCGGCTCCTCGGGTGCAAACCCGTTCGCCTGCATCGCGGCCGGCATTGCCTGCCTCTGGGGCCCTGCTCACGGCGGCGCCAACGAAGCGGCGCTCAACATGCTGCAGGAAATCGGCTCGGTTGACCGCATTCCCGAGTATATCGCCCGCGCCAAGGACAAGAACGATCCGTTCCGCCTGATGGGCTTCGGCCACCGCGTCTACAAGAACTACGATCCGCGCGCCAAGATCATGCAGAAAACGACGCATGAAGTGCTCGGCGAACTCGGCATCAAGGACGATCCGTTGCTCGACGTGGCAATGGAACTGGAGCGCATTGCACTGACCGATGAATACTTCATCGAGAAGAAGCTCTACCCCAACATCGACTTCTACTCGGGCATCACGCTCAAGGCGCTGGGCTTCCCCACGACCATGTTCACCGTTCTCTTCGCTCTCGCCCGCACCGTCGGCTGGATCGCGCAGTGGAACGAAATGATCGAGGATCCGCAGCAGCGCATTGGTCGTCCGCGTCAGCTCTACATCGGCGAGCCGAAGCGCGACTACCAGCCGGTTTCCAAGCGCTAATCGGCCCACCCGGACACAAAAAAAGCCCGGTCAGAAATGACCGGGCTTTTTCTTTTGAATGACATTGAGGACGATTTCCGCCGCGTACTCGCCGGGGGGCTTTTGCGTCTGCATTCTTTGCCAGACGAGATCGTATCCCTCCATCATCGCGCGCCGCGGAAGGGTGTCGACCGACAGCTTCTCCATCCAGCGTGCAATGCTTGCGCCGCGGACCACATTATTTAGGTATTCAGGTACGACGGCATAGTCAGCAATCAGGTTCGGGATGGCGCCCGTCCAAGTCTTGATACGCCCCGTCATCAGGCTGATGATCCAGTCCGTCTTGTAGACAGAAACCGTGGGGACACCGGAAAGCCCAAGCTCCAGGATCACGGTGCCTGACGCGGCCATGGCGGCGTCGGCCTCCGCGAAGGCCTTCCATTTGGCGGGCGCTCCCACCAGGATTTCCGGCTGGATCTTCCAGTCCTTGACGATCTCGCGGACCATGGCTTCACGGCGCGGCACGGTAGGCAATATGAAGCGCGTCTCGCCGTTGCGCTCGACAAATTCGGCGATTGCGTCGCCGAAGTACGGCAGGAGCTTGGTGATCTCCGATCCGCGCGAGCCGGGCAGCAGCATGATCGTCCTGACATCGGCGGGTGCCTTCACAGGCGATTGCGCGCGAAGCCGGCGTGTTTCAAGCAGATCCGCATCGACGACCAGACGATGACCGACATAGGTGGTCGGCGGTCCGCCGAGCACGCGCATTGCCTCGGGCTCGAACGGCAGCACGGCCAGGACGTGATCGACATAGGCAAGCATGCGTTGCGCCCGGTATTCCTTCCAGGCCCAGACGCTCGGACACACGTAATTCACGATCGGCATGTCAGGACGCGCGGCGCGAACGCGCTTGGCGACCCGGTGGGTGAAATCCGGGCTGTCGATGATCAGCAGCACATCCGGATTCGCTGCGATGATCGTGGCGGCTGTCTGGCGGATGCGCTTCACCAGTGTCGGCAGCTTCGAGAGAACCTGGGTAATGCCCATGATCGACAACTCGGAATAGTCGAAGAGCGATTTCAGCCCCTCGGCCTCCAGCGCCTCGCCGCCAACGCCGACAAGTTCGACGGGCCCATCATGCTGCCGCTTCAAGGCTGCGATCAGATCGGCGCCAAGCAGGTCACCGGAGACCTCGCCGGCGACGACGGCAACCTTCAGCGGACGCTCGCTCATGACAGCCCCCAACTCGGCAATCCCCGATCCAGACCGACGACGAAGATACCGGCTTCGTCTGCCGCCTTCATGACGGCCTTGCGATCGAGGATTAGCGAGCGTCCGGCTTCGACGGCGACTCCGGCGAGGCCGGCCTTGCGGAGATTGGAAATCGTGGAAATTCCGATCGACGGCAGATCGGCGCGGATATCCTGCTGCGGCTTGCAAAGCTTGACCAGCACACCGCGGCGGCGCGCGGAAATACGTCCGGCGGCGCGCAATTCGGCGACCCGCTCGAGCATGGCATCCGTGCCCTCGACGCCTTCAAGCGCCACGATCCGCCCGCCGACGGCGACCGCACCCTGCCCGACATCAAGCCGCCCGAGTGCTTCGGCCGCTTCGATTGCCTTGGCGATGTCCCTGGCATCGTCGGCGCTGAAGCCAGCGGCTCCGATCGGTCCGACCGAGGCGAGGAGATCGGGCGCGATCTCATGCGCTCCGACCACGCGCCTACCGTCCACCTCGATGAGCTTGATCACCATGCGCAGCACCGTATCGTCGCCGCCGGACAGCAGCGTGCGGATCGTCGCGGGCACCTTCATCAATGTCTTGAAAGTCGGGCGTACCTCGCGCCATTCCGGCCGACGCTTGACACCCCCGGACATGACGACGCGATCAACGCCATTGCTCTCGAGCGCCCTTATAACGCCGGCGAAGTCGCCAACGCCGATGACGGCATGGTCAAAGCCATCCCAGGAGCGGTCAACCTCGCCCTTAAGTGCGATGATGAAGGGGTTTTCACCCGCTTCGCGCGCGGCTTCGGCGACATGCGACGGTAGGAGGCCGCTTCCTGCAATGATTGCCAAGCGGCCTTTGGGCGTATCACCAGCGAGAGACAAGGATCAGCCTTTCTGTCCCCTGGTCGGAGAGGAAAGAGCACGATCGCTTTCAGCCGCGATGAAATCGAGGATCTGAATGGCCTGCTCGCAGTCGGTATACTCGTGCCGTATCGCAGCCGCATTGTCGCGGATGGAGCCGGCACCTTCAAAGATCGCCTTGTAGGCGCGGCGAACGGTGTGGATTGTCGCGCGATCGATCCCTGCACGCGTCATGCCGACAACGTTCAAACCACCCAGGAGGCCGGGGTTACCGTTCAGCATTCCATAGGGAATGACGTCGTAGCTCACAGCCGAAAGACCGCCGACGAACGCCTGCCGGCCAACGCGCGTGAACTGGTGAACGGCGCAACCGCCACCCAGAATGACGCGGTCCTCGATGGTCACATGGCCAGCCAGCATCACGTTGTTCGACATGATGACGTTGTCGCCGACGCGGCAATCGTGCGCCACATGCGAGTTCGCGAGGAAGAGATTGTTGTTGCCGACGATCGTCTTTCCGCCGAAATCAGCTGTTCCGGTGTTCATGGTGACGCCTTCGCGGATGGTGCAATTATCACCAACCGTCAGCGTCGTCTCTTCACCACCATGATGGACGCTCTGCGGATCACCGCCGATAACGGCCATCGGGAAGATACGCGTGCCCTTGCCAATGGTCGTGCGACCGGTCACGACGGCATGCGCCAGCAACTCGACATTGTCGCCCAGCACCACGTGTGGGCCGACGTGGCAGAACGGACCAATCTTTGCGTTTTCACCAATGATGGCGCCGCTTTCGACAACGGCCATCGGATGAATGGTGGCGCTTGCTGCAATCGTGCTCATGCCTGATCCTTGCGAATGATCATGGCGCCGATATCGGCCTCCGCGACGAGCGCTCCCTCGACCTTCGCATCGCAGTGGAATTTCCAGATGTTGCCGCGCTGCTTCTGCTTTTTCACATGATACTCGAGGCGATCGCCCGGTACGACGGGCTTACGGAAACGCGCGTTATCGATCGTCATGAAATAGACGAGATTGCCGCCTTCACCTTCCTTCTTCGCGCAAATCGCGCCTGCGGTCTGCGCCATGCCTTCTACGATCAGGACGCCAGGCATAATCGGCGAGTCAGGAAAATGACCTGTGAAGTGCGGTTCGTTCGCAGTCACGTTCTTGATACCGACAGCGGCATCATCCCCGTCGATATCAATGATACGATCGACCAGCAGGAACGGATACCGATGAGGCAACAGCTTCATGATTTCCAGTATGTCGGCTGAAGAAAGCGACTTCTTGACTTCTTCGGTCATTCTTTTTCTCCCGTTTTCTTGGCACCAGTCGTCCGCATCATGACCGCCGCGACTTCGCGCAGAAAATCCTGTATCGGTCGTGCAGGGATGCCCCCGTATCTTTCCCCTGCGGGGATATCCGCGACAACGCCGCTCATCGCGGCAATCTGTACGCCGTCGCCAATCGTTATATGGCCCTTGATTCCGCTATGACCACCGACCTGCACGCCGTCGCCAATAACTGCGCTGCCGGCGATACCGACCTGCGAGACGATGGCGCAGTGGCGACCGATGCGGACATTGTGTCCGATCTGAACCAGGTTATCGATCTTGGTTCCTTCACCGATAACCGTATCATCCATGGTGCCGCGGTCGATCGTCGTGTTGGCGCCGACCTCGACATTGTCCTGCAGGATCACGCGTCCGATCTGGACGATCTTGATCATTCCACGCGGGCCAGGCGCATAGCCGAAGCCATCTTGTCCGATGCGGGCGCCATTGTGGATGATCACGTGGTTTCCGACCAGAGCGCAGAGAACGCTTGCGCCTGCTGCAATCGAACAGTTGCGGCCAATCTTGACACCAGGGCCGATCACGGCGCCGGCGCCAATGCGCGTGCCTTCACCGATTTCGACATGTGCGCCGATCGCGGCAAAAGGCTCAATTGCGACGTTCGCCTCCAACTTTGCCGTCGGATCTACCGCGGCTCGGTCAGAAACGCCCGCGTCGTCGGACCTCAGCGTCAGGGGCTGCAGCGCCGTCGGGTACAGAAAACCGCCCGCCATGGCGAAGGCAGCATGTGCGTTCTTCGACAGGAGGACCGGGATGTGCGACGGTATGATCGATTGCAGCCCAGCAGAGCAGATTACTGCCGACGCCTCGCAAGTCGCGAGCTCGTCCCTGCTTCGCTTCGATATGATATAACAAATATCGCCCGCCTTCGCCCGGCTCACGGGCGCCACGGAACGGATAACGACATCTGCCTGCTTGGGGTTAGCAAGCTCTGCCCCAAGAAACTGCGCCAGCTCCGAGAGCTTCACGCCATCATGGGGCAGAAAAAATCCAGTTTGCTCCATCGGCAAATCTCCAGAACGGATTCGAATTTACGGTTCCGGACTGCCGATATCAGAATTGGTTGTTTATGCCAAACTTGAAGTGCTGAACCTTGTCGAAGTCTTCCTTGAGAACCGGAAGAGCGTAGTCGACGCGCAGGGCGCCGAAAGGCGAATTCCACACCAGACCGACACCAACGGACGCGCGCAGCGACGCATCTTCGCCGTTGACGCTATCGCCGCGTGGGTCGACGTCGTTGCCGAACAACGTACCGGCGTCAGCGAATACAGCACCACGTAGACCGAAGTCACGCGGAACAGCCGGAAGCGGGAACGTTGCTTCAGCAGAGACCGTGAAGTAGGTCGTGCCGCCGAGCGGGTCATCGTTGCTGCCAGCGATGCGCGGGCCGATACCCTTGTTCTCGAAGCCGCGAATATCACCGTTCGTCAGGGTGAACTGATCGAATACGTTCAGATTCTTGTTGAAGCCGATGACATAACCAGCGGATCCGGCAACGGAGCCGATGATATCGGCGTCGTCAGCCAGCAGATGGTAGTAACGAGCCTTGCCGTAGATCTTGTAGAACTGCGAGTCGCCACCGAGGCCGGCGATTTCATGCGTCGCGGAGGCGTAGATACCTTCGCGCGGCAGGATCATATCGTCGAGGGTGTTGTAGGTCAGCGTCTGCGAGACCGACGACTTCACCCACGGGCCATTTTCGACAAGGTTCTGATAAGGCGCCGACAGGTCGCTCAGATCATTAGAATTGTCGTACTTCATCTGCTTGTAGTTATAGCGGAACGTCGTCGCCAGATCTTCGGTGATCGGCGCCGTCGCACGCAGAACGACGTTGTTTTCTTCGTAGTCGTAGTTGTCGTTGCTCGACGTTTCGCTGTGGTTGAGATCGAAGCCGACAGCCAGACGATAGCCGAGGAAATAAGGCTCAGTGAAGTTCAGGCCGTAGGTCCGCGAACCTTCCTGACCGCCACCTGCCGTAACCTTGATGTACTGGCCACGTCCGAGGAAGTTCTTTTCTTCGACCGAAGCTTCGAGCATCAGGCCGTCGCCGCCAGCAGCATAACCTGCACCGATACCAAACGAACCCGTTGCCTGATCCTGCACATCAACGACAACCACGACGCGGTCCGGCGAGCTGCCAGGCTGGGTCGAAATATTGACGGACGAGAAGTAGCCGAGAGCCTCAAGACGACGCTTGGCCTTGGTGATCATCTGCTGATTGAAGGCATCGCCTTCGCTCATGTCGAATTCGCGGCGAATAACGTAGTCGCGCGTGCGGCTGTTGCCGCGGATTTCGATACGCTCGACGTAGGCCTTCTCACCCTGGTCGACCAGGTATTCGACACCAATCGTATTGTTGTTCAGGTCACGATTGCCGCGCGGCGTAACGCGTGCAAACGGATAACCTGCAGACGCGACTTGGTCAGAAATCGCTTCCATCGACTTCTGAACTTCCTTGGCGCTGTAAACTTCGCCTTCGCGGGTGCGGACCAGACCCTGAAGCTGCGTACCGTCCACGCCTTGGACGGTCGACTGAACGGAGACAGCACCGAAGTTATAGCGAGGACCTTCCTCGACATTGAACGTCAGCGTGTACTTGTTGGTCGCCTCATCAAAAGCTGCATCGGACGAAACGATACGGAAGTCGGCATAGCCGCGGTTGTAGTAGAACTGACGCAGCGCTTCTTCGTCGGCGTGCAGCTTGTCTTCGCTGTAGACGTCCTTGCGGGTCAGGAAGGAAAGGAAGTTGGAACGCTTCGTGTTGATAACCGAAGCCAGACGGCCGGAGCTGTAGGCGTTGTTGCCAACAAAGTTGATCGAGTCGATCTTGGTGCGATCGCCTTCGTTGACGACGAACGCGAGATTCACACGACCTTCACCGAGCGGAACGACCTGCGTCGTGACTTCAACTTCGCTGCGGCCGGTCGCGGCGTAGGCGTCCTTGATGGATTGGATATCAGCCTGGATCTGCGCATCGTTGTACGGACCAGCAGCGTGCGTCTTGACGACCAAGGCGAGCTTGTCGTCCTTGATCTTGCGGTTACCGTTGAAGACGACCTGATTGACCAGCTTGGCTTCCTCAACCGTAACAACGAGAGTTCCGCCAGAAACAGAGATTTTGACGTCCGAGAAATAGCCGGTGTCATAGAGCTGCTTCACCGAGTCATCGATATCGGTGTTCGAAAAGCTCTTGCCGGGCGCAATCGTCAGGTTGGAACGTACAGCTTCGGCGCCAACGCGGCTCGCACCACGGACATCGATACGCTGGATTACCGCAGCCTCAGCCGTCGAAGCCGAGACGAATACCGTTGCACCTGCTCCCGAAGCAACAACACCAGCAGACAGCGCAACCGCCGATACTGCGTTCAAAAATCTTGAACCAGCCTTCATTTCACCCATTACCTTTTTTCTCGTCCCCGGCTTCAGGCGTCCCCCGATTCCGGCCACGTGTGTCGTTTTACCCGCTTTTGATATACAAGCAAGGGAGCAAGTTAATTTCTGTTTACTTCATTTCAAACCGTGACGCATTCGCCACTACAGCTTTGAAACATCGTAAATAAACGGTAATTTTCCCTCGTCGTGCAATCAGCCAATCAGCGCGCTAATATCGTTCCAGGTAGCAAAAACCATCAGGCCCAAGACCATGGCCAGACCAATGCGGAACGCAATGTCCTGAGCCGCCGATCCCAACGGTTTTCCCCTCACCGCTTCAATCGCATAAAACATCAGGTGCCCGCCATCAAGTACCGGAACCGGCATTAGGTTCAGTAATCCGATGGAAACGGACAAAACGGCGGCGAGCTGAAGCACGGCTGCAACGCCCAGTGTCGCCATCTGGCCGGAAGCCTGCGCGACGCGGATCGGCCCGCCGAGCTGATCGGGCTTCATATAGCCGGAAACCAAATTGCCGATGTATTTGAAGGTCCCGGTGACGATATGCCAGGTCTGGACCGTCCCTTCCTTGAGAGCCTCCAGCGGCGAATAGGTCTGCACGCGGAAGTGACCGACCTGCTGGTTGGTCACGATACCGATCAATCCGATCTCGATCTTGTTGCCGAACTGATCCGTCATGTCGGTACGCGTGGGCACCATCGGGACATCAAGCTTTTCGCCGTTGCGCTCGATCGTGACAGTGATCTTCTGTTGCGGACGAATACTGACATAGCGGCGCACGTCGTCGAAGGTTTCGACCTTGCTGCCATCGATGGCGATCAGGAGATCGCCGGGCACGATACCAGCCTCAGCGGCAGCGCTTCCCGCCTTGACCTCGGCAACGACGGGATCGGCGACCGAACGACCGTAGATCGAAAACAGCACGGTAAAGATGGCGATCGCGAGGATGAAGTTGGCGATCGGCCCGGCGGCAACGGTTGCGGCCCGTTTCCAGAGCTTGGCTCCGGCAAACGACCGGCTCCGCTCTTCGGCCGACATAGCGGCAAGCCTGTCCTCATCGGGTTTGCTGGAAGCGTCCTCGTCGCCAAAGAAGCGAACGTAACCTCCGAGCGGAATGAGAGAGATCTTCCAGCGCGTCCCGTGTCGGTCACTAAAGCCCAGAATTTCAGGCCCGAAGCCAACGGAAAAAGCGAGGACCCGAATACCGCTCCAGCGGCCGACGAGATAGTGGCCCATCTCGTGAACGAAGACGAGCAGCGACAACACGAGAACGAACGGGACGATATATCCCGTCAGGAACGCAAATATTTCGGTCAAGCCTGCCATCAGTTTTTTCCGCCAGCCTTTGCAGACATTATACGCCGAACAGGGCCGAGCCGAGCGACGTTACTTCTCCGCCCCTTATCAGCGAAAAAAGTCCCCCAAGCAAGAACGCGGCAAAGCAGGCGAAAATGAGCCCATCGACACGGTCCATGACGCCGCCATGGCCAGGAATGAGACGGCTGGAATCCTTGACGCCAAACCGACGCTTGATGAAAGACTCGAACAGATCGCCTGCCTGGCTGCAGACCGACAGGATAAATGCAATCGGCGCAGCGATAAAAACACTGTCGGGGACGAAGTAGTAGGCAACCAGACTGCCTACGACGATTGCGGACACCGCCCCACCGACCGCCCCGGACCATGTTTTGCCTGGCGATATTTTCGGCGCGAGTTTTGGGCCACCAAGGGCGCGACCGACGAAATAGGCGAGAATATCGGTCGCCCAGACCACCGCAAACACGAACAGCATCGCATAGAGGCCCATGCTGTCGGCCCCGCGAATTGCTGCAAGCGAGATACCGATCAAGCCGGCATAGACCATTCCTGCCGGAAACCAGCGCGATGCGCCTTGCATCACGACCAGGCCGATCGCAATCAGGAAGAAAAGCCCGAGAAGCACCAGCGCGTAAGCCGAGGTTCCGGCAACCACGGCAACGGCAATCGCCGCCTGACCGATCCAGCCAACCGTGTTGGCAACTGGATGCTCAGATTGCAGCTTCGTGATGGTTGACCACTCGTAGTAGACCAGCAGAGCGATCAGAGCCGACAGGATGCTGAAGGCGAGCCCGCCATACCATGTGGCGCAGAGAACGATGATGGCGAGAATCAATCCCGAGACGATTCGAAGCTTCAATTCCTGCTGCATCAGGTCCCTACTGCCGCCTGGGCGACCAGTCCGCCAAAGCGGCGATCGCGTGACGCGAAGGTCTCCAGCGCTGAATAAAATAATTCACGACTAAAATCCGGCCAATATTCCGGAACGAAAATGAATTCTGAATAAGCGGCCTGCCACAAGAGGAAATTGGACAGGCGTTCCTCTCCGCTCGTGCGGATGATCAAGTCGGGATCTGGGATGCCGGCCGTATCCAACCGGGCGCTGATCAACGCCGGCGTGATGTCCTGGGCGCGCAGGCGCCCCGCCTCGACATCTCTCGCAAGACCCGTAACAGCCCGCGCAATCTCGTCGCGCGAGCCGTAGTTGAACGCGATCACGAGCGTCAGCGCGGTGTTGTTGCGCGTTGTCTCTTCAGCATCAACCAGCAGGTCAAGAATGTCGTTCTGCAGGCTGTAGCGATCACCGATCACCTTCACCCGAACGTTCTGGCGATGCAATTCCGCCAGATCGCGCCGGATGAAAGCCTTCAGCAGACCAAGGAGATCGGAGACTTCGGTTTCCGGGCGGCGCCAGTTTTCCGAAGAGAAGGCAAACAGCGTAAGATACCGGATGCCAACGTCACCCGCCGCGCGGACGACTTCCCGCACTGCGTCAACGCCTTTGCGATGTCCCATGGTACGTGGCAATCCACGCTGTTTGGCCCATCGGCCGTTGCCATCCATGATGATGGCAACATGTTCTGGCACAGTCAAAAACGTTCGTTCCGACATTTTCCGTCCGGTTCTTCTCGGCCAAGGCTAAGGCGCAAAGCCCTAAACCTGCATGATTTCCTTTTCCTTCTCGCCAAGCAAGCGATCGATCTCAGAAATCGTCTCGTCCGTCATCTTCTGCACACGATCTGACTGCGCCCGGCTTTCGTCTTGGCCAATCACACCGTCTTTTTCGGCTTTCTTAAGGCCATCCATGCCGTCGCGGCGCACATGGCGAATCGCAACCTTGCTCTTTTCGGCGTAGTCGTGGGCAACCTTGACCAGCGACTTGCGGCGCTCTTCGTTGAGTTCAGGCAGCGGAATGCGAAGATTCTGGCCGTCAACGATCGGGTTCAGGCCGAGGTTGGCTTCGCGGATCGCGCGATCCACTGCGTTGACCATCGACTTGTCCCAGACGGAAATGCCGAGCATGCGAGGCTCCGGAACCGTCACGTTTGCCACCTGGTTCAGCGGCACGCGCGAACCATAGGCATCGACTGTGACTGGATCGAGAATGTTGGCCGATGCCCGGCCGGTGCGTAGCGATGCGATATCGCTCTTGAACGCATTGATCGCGCCATCCATGCGACGCTTGATGTCGTTGATGTCTATGCCTTGGCTCATTTCAGTGCTCCCGTCTTGGTAGAAGCCGCGGCAAATGAATGCCGCTACTCTGTCAGTTGTCGGTAACGACGGTCTTCAAACCACCGCCCCGGAGAATTTCAGCAAAACCACCCTTCTCGTGGATCGAGAAGACGATGATCGGAATGGCATTTTCGCGTGCCAGGGCAACCGCTGCAACGTCCATGACGGCAAGTCCCTTGTCGAGGACTTCCTTATGGGTCAGTTGGTCGAAGCGCGTCGCGTCAGGTACCTTCTTCGGATCAGCCGAATAGATACCATCGACCTGGGTTCCCTTGAAGATGGCTTCGGCACCCATTTCGGCGGCGCGGAGTGCCGCGGCCGAGTCGGTGGTGAAGAACGGATTGCCGGTGCCGCCGGCGAAGATCACGACGCGGCCCAGCGACAGGTGATAGAGCGTCGCGCGCTGCGAGAAGCTCTCACAGATCTCCGGCATGGCGATGGCCGACAGAACAACCGTATCAACGTTGAGCTTGCGCAGCGAGGTCGCCAGCGCCAGCGCATTGATGACGGTGGCCAGCATGCCCATGTGGTCGCCGGTGACGCGATCGCCGCCCTTTGAGGCAACGGCCACGCCGCGGAAGATGTTGCCGCCGCCGACAACGACGCCGACTTCCACACCCATCTGCCGTGCTTCGGCGATATCAGCCGCGATGCGATCGGCAACTGCTACATCGATACCAAATCCCTGGCTGCCCATAAGGGCCTCGCCGGAAGCCTTGAGTAGAACGCGTTTGTAGACAGGCTCTAATGACATCTTGGCTCCTCGTTTATGACCGCTGAGTGCCGGATACACGAAGGGCACCGCGTTGTCACGCGATGCCCTTCTGTTTTCACATATATAGGCGGATCAGCCCTTGGCGACCGCAGCAACTTCAGCAGCGAAGTCGCTCTCTTCCTTTTCGACGCCTTCGCCGAGGAGAAGACGGGCCATGCCGACGACTTCGATCTTGGCGCCAGCTTCCTTTGCAGCGGCTTCAACAGCAGCACCGACGGTCAGGTCGGGGTTGATGACGAAAGCCTGCGACAGCAGAGCAACTTCTTCGAAGAACTTGCGCATGCGGCCGTCGACCATCTTTTCGATGATGGCTTCCGGCTTGCCGGATTCACGAGCCTGCTCGATGAAGACGTTGCGTTCGCGTTCTGCAACAGCAGCGTCGACTTCTTCAGCGCGGATCGCGAGCGGGTTGGTCGCAGCGATGTGCATGGCAACCTGACGACCGATCGAGGTCAGGACAGCCTTGTCGCCTTCCGACTTCAGGGCAACCAGAACGCCGAGCTTGCCGATGCCGTCGCCGGCAGCGTTGTGGATGTAGGTCGCAACAACGCCGTGCTCGACTTCGAGCTTGGCAGCGCGACGGAGCGTCATGTTTTCGCCGATGGTGGCGATCGCGTCCTTGATGGTGTCGGCAACCGGCTTGCCGGATGCCGGGTAGGTCGCAGCCGAGATGGCTTCAACCGAACCGTCGGTCGTCAGGGCAACGTTGGCGATGCCGCGAACCAGATCCTGGAAGGCGTCGTTACGGGCAACGAAATCGGTTTCCGAGTTGAGCTCGACGACAACAGCCTTGTGGCCGGCGCCAGCGATGGCAACCAGGCCTTCAGCAGCAGCGCGACCAGCCTTCTTGTCGGCCTTGGAGATACCCTTGGCGCGGAGCCAGTCGATCGATGCTTCGATGTCGCCGTTGTTTTCCAGCAGCGCCTTTTTGCAGTCCATCATGCCTGCGCCAGACTTTTCGCGCAGTTCCTTCACCAGTGCAGCCGTAATCTCGGTCATAAGCTTCCTCTTGTCGGTTCAAACGGTGGGCCGCAAGGGCGGCGCGGCACCGGATTGAGGCACGAAATGTACCTGTATGTGTGACAGCGTGATGAAAGACGCGTCATCACGAAACTCATAGGGCGATGGGCAGGCAAACCGCCCTCGCCTGAAACGGTCAAGGCCGCCGAACTTCTGAGAGTCGCGAGCGGCCTTTCCCAATCTCTGGAAAGCATGGCAGGCTTTCGGCACACCTGCTTCTTTTATCAGGCGCCGGTTTCGTCGAGCGCCGGCTCAACCGGAGCTTCGATCGATGCACCGAGGTCACGGCCCGACGAGCTCTGCTGACGAGCGATACCGTCGATAGCTGCACGAGCGATCAGGTCGCAGTACAGAGCGATGGCGCGCGAAGCGTCGTCGTTGCCCGGGATCGGATAGTCGATCAGGTCCGGGTCGCAGTTCGAGTCGATGATTGCGACAACCGGGATGCCGAGGCGCTTGGCTTCGTCGATCGCGATCTTTTCCTTGTTGGTGTCGATGATGAACATCAGGTCCGGCGTGCCGCCCATGTCCTTGATACCACCGAGAGCCTTGTCGAGCTTTTCGCGCTCGCGCTCGAGGTTCAGGCGTTCCTTCTTGGAGTAGCCGGACTGTTCCGAAGACAGGATCTCGTCGAGCTTGCGCAGGCGCTGGATCGAGTTGGAGATCGTCTTCCAGTTGGTCATCATGCCGCCGAGCCAACGCGAGTTGACGTAGTACTGAGCGGAACGCTTGGCCGAGTCAGCGATGAGCTCGGAAGCCTGGCGCTTGGTGCCAACGAACAGAACGCGGCCGCCACGGGCTACGGTGTCGGAGACAACCTGCAGAGCGCGCGACAGAAGCGGAACCGTCTGTGCGAGGTCGATGATGTGGATGTTGTTACGATCGCCGAAAATGTACGGCTTCATCTTCGGGTTCCAGCGGTGTGTCTGGTGGCCGAAGTGGACGCCTGCTTCGAGGAGCTGGCGCATAGAGAAATCGGGCAATGCCATGCCTTGTTATCCTTTTCCGGTTGAACCTCCGCAAGGCTAACAGCACCCTCTTCGAGGATGCCACCGGGCGGAACCATCCGGATTTCTCCCGGACAATCCCATGCCTTACGTGTGGAATGCGGGTGGCCTTACCCTCCCTTCGACCGAAATGCAAGACTTTGAGTCAAAAATCTGCGCCAGGTCGAGCGTCGCGGCTGCAATCTCGGGAGATCGGCTAGCCGGTGAAGCAGTTCCGTTTCAATCGGACGCACAGGGCCAACTGTCGGGCGCCGTCATGCCCGCGGGCAGCTTCGTTTTCGCGTCTCCGCAGGCCAGGTCAATCTGCGCTTGTTCCAGACCGGTTGCGGCAGACAGATCCAGTCCTTCGATTCGCGTCAGGAACATGAAGGCGCGGTCGAACGAAACCGGCCCCTCGATCGTCGCTCCACCAAGGTCGGCGCGCGAGAGGTTGGCAAGCCCAAACTTCGCGCCTGTCAATGTCGCGTTCCTGAAGCTGGCACGTCCGAGCTCAGCCTTTTCGAAATTCACGTCGGTCAATTTCGCGCCATTGAAATTGGCACGCTGCAACTCAGCGCCGGCGAAGGATGCTCCCTCGGCTGCAACGTTCTCGAAGCCGGAACGATAGGCCTCGATCTTCGAGAAGTTGGCCTTGCCTGCCTGCGCATTGGTAAACCAAGCGCGGACCAGAGTCGCCTTCTCCAGATTCGCGGAAACGAGATTTGTCCTGCTGAGATTGGTCAGACTAAGATCCGCATCAGCAAGGTTGGCGCCCTGGAAATCACTGCCTTCCAGCATCAGGTTCTTCTTGTTGCAGTCACCCCAGTCGATGCCCGCCGACGGCGTGCTGCCGCAATCAGCGGCGAGGACCGGACTGGCGAAGCCAGCCGCCATCATTCCAGCTGCCAGCCGCAACAAGACACTCGTCGAAACCCTGAAACCTGCCGCCAAGATCCTCACTCCACCCGCCGTCGACACTGAATCGTAAGCTGCTTTCTAGCACACGGAGAGTCGCTTTGGATATATCGGGCGATCCTACCAATATCGCCCGATCAGCCAATATCCGTAATTACTTACAGGCAGCTGTCTTGGCGTCGATCAGCTCAAGCTTGGATAGTTTTCCCGACAGTACGAAGTCACCGTAATCCATGGTGAGGTCGCGGGTGATGCCGTTTTCATAGAGCTTGAAGGACATGCGGTAGACGGGCAGCGCATCCGTCTTGGTGTTCTCGTTGAAATAGGAAATCGTCACCGGCCAGAAGGCCGTCTTGGAAAAGACGCCGGCGTTGCCGGAATCGGCTTCGTCGGTAGCCGGGGTCACGGGCTTTCCGACCACGGTCGTCGTGACGAGGGCCTTGTCGCCATCATCCGAACCGTCGAAGACGCGCGCCTCGAAAAGACGGTTTCCAGCCTTGGCGTTCTGGATCACATCAAGCATGTGCTCCGTCGGGAAGCGGCTTGCCGCCAGTTGGAGCTCCTTGCTCGCCGGCTGTTTGAGATCGACCTTCACGCCTTCCGCTTGGTCCTCGGCGGCACCGTTGACTTCCTTGTCGAGCTGGTCGTCGGTGAAGGACTTCGTGTCGAAGGTGAACTTCCGATCCTTCAGGTCTTCGAACGTCTTGGTCTGCTGGTCGCTGACGCGCACGGCATCGCCAGTGTCGATCTGCGTCACGAATCGAAAGCTGGTGGTGAAGCCCGTGCAGTAATTGCCCTTGAACTCATAGACCATTCGCCCGGACATGCCCGATATGCCGGAGCGCTCCGATGCATCCTTCAGTTCAAGATCATAAACGGCCCGATGCGCAACCAGCCCCGTGGCAATCGCCGCACTGGTTGCAGGTGCCGCTGCGAAGGCGTTCGCCGAAACGCCTGCTAGGAAGAGTGCGGCAAGACTCGCTCGGACCATCGATAATCTCCTGTTGGACTCGCCTGCGATGTTATAAGTACGCTTTCGGCCAAATCGAGGCTCGAAGATGTCACAAAATAGATTACGGCCTTGATGCATAATTCTAGAACTATTGACAACAAAAGCGGAGAGGAAAATGTCCAATCAAATCGCTGCAAGGCTCAAAGAGATGGGGATATCCCTGCCGGAAGCCGCCGCACCCGCCGCCAACTATGTTCCCTATGTCATCAGCGGTGGCCTTCTCTATATATCGGGCCAGCTGCCGCTCGAAGGCGGCAAGATCGCGGTCACTGGTCACCTCGGCAAGAATGTTGACGTGCCGACCGGCCAACGCGCAGCCGAGCTGTGCGCGATCAATATCCTGGCGCAGGCCAATGCAGCGCTCGGCGGCGATCTCGG
This sequence comes from Hyphomicrobiales bacterium, assembly GCA_900489925.1. Taxonomy (GTDB): domain Bacteria; phylum Pseudomonadota; class Alphaproteobacteria; order Rhizobiales; family Rhizobiaceae; genus Rhizobium. The sequence continues at coordinate 59,863 of UEHQ01000007.1, forward strand.
ACGCATCAAGCGCGTGATCAAGCTCAACGGCTTCGTCGCGGCCACGCCTGATTTCGTCGAGGAACATCTGGTCATCAACGGCGCATCGAACCTCATCGCTGCCGTTCTCGGTGAAGCTGGCAAGCACGCCCGCGCAGCCGTCGGCATGGCGGCGCTGCCAATGAATGCCGCCGTCGAAATCGATGCGATCATGGAAATCGGACAATGACTTCTGCTGCCTGGCTAAAAGAACAGCCTGTCGCCCATCGCGGCTACCACGACATGAACAAGGCCGTCTGGGAGAATACGCTCTCGGCATTCTCGCGCGCCATCGAAGCCGGTTTCGCCATCGAATGCGATCTGCACTATGCGTCCGACGGTGTGCCGGTCGTGTTCCATGACGAAGATCTGGAGCGCCTGTGCAATCTGAAGGGCGACGTGCGCGATCGTACGTCAAAGGAACTCGGACTGCTCTCCGTCGGCGGCACGAGCGACAAGATCCCGACGCTGAAGCAGCTCCTGGACCTCGTCAAAGGCCAGGTTCCGCTGGTGATCGAGCTCAAGGGCAGAGAAGCAGACGACGAGGGCTTCGTCGAGGCGGTGCTGGAAGTGCTCGAAGGCTACGAAGGCAAGGTTGCGCTGATGAGCTTCGACCATTGGCTGCTTCGCGAACTGAAGGCGCTCAATGCTCCCTATCCGCTGGGACTTACGGCCGGCGGCAACAATCCCGAGGAGTTCGAGGTTCACGAGAAGGCCATGAGCCTCGGCCTCGATTTCATCTCCTACTTCTTCGCCGACCTCCCCAATCCCTTCATAACGAAGCAGCGGGAAAAAGGCATCGTCGTCATCACATGGACGGTCCACGACGAGAAGGCGCGCAAGCATACCTTCGAGAACGCCGACCAGATGACCTTCGAAGGTTTCGATCCGCGCGCGTCGGTTTGACGCTCGCTTTTTGGACAAGATCATGCGCAGACTGTTCGGGAGCCCTATTCTCCTCCCAAACGGTCTCGCATTTGCTCCATGACAGACGATCTTTCAATCCGCATCGAGCGGTCCTTTGCCGACATTTCCCCTGAGAGCTGGTCACGGCTTTCCGGGGCCTCCAAGACGGGCAAGGCGATTGCGTATAATCCATTCATCTCACACGCCTTCCTGTCCTCGCTGGAAGAATCCGGATCCGCCACCGCGCAGACCGGCTGGCTCGGGCATCATATGCTGCTGGAAACCGATAGCGGGCAGCTCGTCGGCGCCCTGCCCGGCTACCTGAAAAACCACAGCCAAGGCGAGTACGTCTTCGACCATGGGTGGGCGGATGCCTTCGAACGCGCCGGCGGCCGCTACTATCCGAAGCTCCAATGCTCCATTCCCTTCACGCCCGCGACCGGTCCGCGCCTGCTTGTGGCGGAGGGATTGGACCGCCGGCCGATCCAGGACGCAATGGCGGAGAGCCTGAAGGAGGTTGTCCGGCGGCTTGGTGTTTCCACGGCACATGTGACCTTCCTGCCGGAAGACGAAGTCAGCATCTTCGAGGGTGATGGCTATCTCCATCGGACCGACCAGCAATTTCACTTCATCAACGACGGCTATGCCAACCACGAGGAATTCCTCGAAACGCTCGCGTCACGCAAACGCAAGGCGTTGCGCAGGGAGCGGCGGGCGGCGTTGGAAAACGGCATCAGCATCGACTGGCTGACAGGTCAGGATCTGACGGAACGCATCTGGGATCAGTTCTTCGCCTTCTACATGGATACCGGAAGCCGCAAGTGGGGCCGTCCGTACCTGACGCGCAAGTTCTACTCGCTGATTGGCGAGCGCATGCCCGAGGACATCCTGCTCATCATGGCTAGGCACAACGGGCGCTACGTCGCCGGTGCGATCAACTTCATCGGTGGCGATACGCTCTATGGCCGACACTGGGGCTGCATCGAGGACCATCCCTTCCTGCATTTCGAGGTCTGTTACCATCAGGCGATCGACTTTGCCCTGGCGAAGGGCCTGAAGCGGGTGGAGGCCGGCGCGCAGGGCGAGCACAAGCTGGCGCGTGGTTACCTCCCGGTGACAACCCATTCCGCGCACTATGTCGCCCATGCGGGCCTGCGCCGCGCGATCGCCGACTATCTCGAGCGCGAGCGGGACGATGTCGAGCATATGAACGACATTCTGACCGAGCATAGCCCCTTTCGAAAAGGCGAGCGGCTTCAGGAGGATTGACGCCCTCGCCTTCATCGCGCTACGCGAACCAGATGCTGCAACCAGGAGATATCGAATGCCAAGCGCCGCCTATGACAGCACCAACATTTTCGCCAAGATCCTGCGCGGTGAAATCCCCTCTCACCGGATCTACGAAGACGAGCACACCGTTGCCTTCATGGACGTGATGCCACAGGCCCCGGGCCATGTCCTCGTCGTCCCAAAGGCGGCCTCGCGCAATCTGCTCGACGCCGATCCTGCGACCCTCGCCCAAACGATTCCGGTGGTCCAGAAGATTGCGAACGCGGTCAAGGAAGCCTTCGACGCCGATGGCGTCTTCGTCTGCCAGTTCAACGAACCGGCCGCCGGACAGACCGTCTTCCACCTGCATTTCCACGTTATCCCGCGCCACGAGGGCGTGGCGTTGAAGCCGCATTCAGGCAAGATGGAAGACAACGCCGTACTCGCGGCCAATGCGGAAAAGATCAAGGCTGAGCTTTGATCGCAGGTTTTCCGCGCCAGCTGCCGGATCACGGTTGACGGCAAAATAAAAGGCGGCTCAAGAGCCGCCTTTTTCCTTACTTCTTCGGAACCCGGGGAACCGCACTGCCCTTCTTGGGCGGGCTCTTCGTCTCGGGTTCGGCCGCGACAGCAGCCTTGGCTTTCTTGACGGTCGCCTTCTTGGCGCGGGCCTTCGTCTTCAGCTCACCATCGTCCTCGTGGTCCGTGTCCGGATGCACAACCTCGGCTTCCGGCTTGGGCTTGATCGGCGCGCTGTCCGACACCGAATCAAGGAGGATGCCTTGCTTGCCGTCTTCCTTGACGCCGACTGTAACGTTGACGACGCCGCCCTTCTTCAGCTTGCCGAAGAGGATTTCGTTGGCCAGCGGCTTCTTGATGACGTCCTGGATCACACGAGCAAGCGGGCGAGCGCCCATCTTTTCGTCGTAACCCTTTTCAGCCAGCCATGCGATCGCGTCTTCGTGCAGGTCGAAGGTAACGTTCCGCTCGGAAAGCTGCGCTTCGAGCTGCATGATGAACTTCTGCACGACCTTGTGAATGACGACAGTCGGCAGCGGCGCGAACGGAATGACCGCGTCGAGACGATTGCGGAATTCGGGCGTGAAGATGCGGTTCAACGCCTCTTCGTCCTCGCCCGTGCGCTTGGAAGAACCAAAGCCGAAAGCAGCCTTGGCCATCTCGGACGCGCCCGCATTGGTCGTCATGATCAGGATGACGTTGCGGAAGTCGATCTTCTTACCGTTGTGGTCGGTCAGCGTGCCATGGTCCATCACCTGCAACAGGATGTTGTAGATATCCGGATGGGCCTTTTCGATTTCGTCGAGCAGCACCACGCAATGCGGATGCTGATCGACACCATCGGTCAGCAGACCACCCTGATCGAAGCCGACATAGCCGGGAGGTGCACCGAGCAACCGGGATACGGTGTGCCGTTCCATATATTCCGACATGTCGAAGCGCAGCAGTTCCACGCCGAGCGATGCCGCCAGCTGCTTTGCCACTTCGGTCTTGCCGACGCCGGTCGGGCCGGAGAAGACATAGGAACCGATCGGCTTGTTCGGCTCACGCAGGCCGGCACGCGCCAGCTTGATGGAGGTTGAGAGCGCTTCGATTGCCGTGTCCTGGCCGTAAACGACGGACCGCAATTCCTGCTCGAGGTTGGCAAGAACGGCTTCGTCGTCCTTCGACACCGTCTTCGGTGGAATGCGGGCCATCGTTGCCACGGTGGCTTCGATTTCCTTTTCCGTGATCAGCTTGCGACGCTTGGACGGCGGCAGCAGCATCTGGGCCGCACCGGTTTCGTCAATGACGTCAATCGCCTTGTCCGGCAGCTTGCGGTCGGAGATGTAGCGCGCCGAAAGCTCGACGGCCGTCTTGATCGCCTCGTTCGAATACCGGAGGTGGTGGTATTCTTCGAAATAGGGCTTCAGGCCCTTCATGATTTCGATAGCATCATCGATCGACGGCTCATTGACGTCGATCTTCTGGAAACGACGAACCAGCGCGCGGTCCTTCTCGAAGAACTGGCGATATTCCTTGTACGTGGTCGAACCGATGCAACGGATCGCCCCGGACGACAGCGCCGGCTTCAGGAGGTTCGAAGCATCCATCGCGCCGCCGGACGTCGCACCCGCACCGATAACGGTGTGGATTTCGTCGATGAACAGCACGGCACCCGGATATTCTTCCAGTTCCTTCACGACCTGCTTCAGGCGCTCTTCGAAGTCACCACGGTAACGCGTGCCCGCAAGCAGCGTGCCCATGTCGAGCGAGAAGATGGTGGCGTCAGCCAAGGCTTCCGGGACCTTGCCTTCAACGATGCGCTTGGCGAGGCCTTCAGCGATTGCGGTCTTGCCCACACCCGGATCACCGACGTAGAGCGGGTTGTTCTTGGAGCGTCGGCACAGGACCTGAATGGTGCGGTTGACCTCGGCGTGACGCCCGATCAGCGGGTCGATCTTGCCACCCTTGGCCTTCTCGTTGAGGTTCACGCAATAGGCCTTCAGGGCGTCCTGCTGCTTCTTGGCGCCGCCTTCTTCCTGCTCGCCGCTTCCGCGAGATGCAGGCTTGTTCTCGGATTCACCCTCGTCGGAGCCACGTGGCGCACGCGACTCGGACGACCCAGCGCGCTTGCCGATGCCGTGGGAGATATAGTTGACGGCATCATAGCGGGTCATCTCCTGCTCTTGCAGGAAGAATGCCGCATGGCTCTCGCGCTCGGCGAAGATCGCGACAAGCACGTTCGCCCCGGTCACTTCTTCCCGGCCGGACGACTGGACATGGATGACGGCACGCTGGATGACGCGCTGGAAGCCGGATGTCGGCTTCGAGTCCTCATCATAACCGGTAACCAGGTTCGAAAGTTCGTTATCGACATATTCAATAAGCGTCTTGCGCAGCGCGTCGAGGTCCACATTGCAGGCACCCATGACCGCTGCCGCATCGGCATCGTCGATCAGCGCAAGCAACAGATGCTCGAGCGTCGCATACTCGTGATGCCGCTCGTTGGCAAAGGTCAGTGCCTGATGGAGCGCCTTCTCAAGACTAGGCGAAAATGTTGGCACGTTCAGATCCTCACTTCTTTTCCATGACGCATTGCAGCGGATGCTGGTGCTGCCGGGCAAAGTCCATCACCTGGCTTACCTTGGTCTCCGCTACCTCGTATGTAAATATTCCGCACTCGCCGACGCCGTGGTTATGGACATGAAGCATGATGCGGGTGGCACTTTCACGGTCCTTTTGAAAAAAACGCTCCAGGATATGAATGACGAACTCCATCGGCGTGTAGTCATCATTCAAAAGCAATACGCGGTACAGATTGGGTTTCTTGGTCTTCGGTTTCGTGCGTGTGATGACCGAGGTTCCGCGATTTCCGTTGTCCCCGTTCCTTTCGCTATCATTTTGCATCCGGATCGGCTTTACGATCATGTTCATTCATTCCTCGATCAGTTCGACGGTGCATCGGGAGCCTGCTTTACCCGCCGAAAATCTGACTACTAACTTAGTTCATCGTAGAGCGATTTTAAGCCCCTCGTTTCACACTGCAATCACAATTCACCCGGAGTTTGTGCAAAGACACAAAAACTACGGGGCCAAGCGTTCGAGGTTTCGTGAAAAACGAAAAGACCGGCCGCAAGTGCGTAGCCGGTCTTCGTTTTTCAAGGGGTATATTGGTTTTTAGCGGCGGACTATGCCGCGTTGCTGGTAACCGCAGTGGCGGCCTTGCTGGCTTTCGCGACAGCTGCAGCAACCGGCGCCTCGTAGCTCTTGTAGGCGTTCTTGGCGAGATCGGAGTACATTTCGCCCAGCTTGGTTGCTTCCGCAACGAAGTTTTCATAAGACGACTTCGCGTATTTGGTCTGGAGTTCCAGAGCGGCTTCGAAGCTGCGGGTTCCCGCAAGCGCTTCGAAATGGCTAATCGCATCCTGGAAAGATTTCTTGGAATACTCGGTGGCTTCCGACGCTATCGCCTGAAATCCCTTGGTCGTGTCCGAATAGCTTTTCAGTATCGTGTCCATGGCTTCCTTGCTCTTCCCGTTGGCATCATCGAAGGTCAACATGCTTTATCCTCCCTGTAGGCATAGCTGACGTTAGCTGCACCGCACACAGAGTCAAGTAGTCTTGTGCGATGCAAAACAACCGATAATTGCGCCTTCAATCTATGGAGATCAGGACGCCGCCGAGCGACGTCCATCATTCTTTGATTTTGCTAAAATATATCAGGTCGCCGCAACCAGGAGCTTTGCTCAAAATAATGCCACGGCGCCGGATCGGTCAGTCCAGCAAGTCGGCTGGAACCTTGCCGCCGTTTTCCGCGAGGCGCTTCATCAGTGCCTTGTGCAGGAACATGTTCATGGTGGCCGTGTCGTGCGTGTCGCCGGTGTAGCCGAGTTCGGAGGCAAGCTCCTTTCGCTCGGCAAGGCTTGCGTCCATTCCCACCGCCTTCATCAGGTCGACGATGGAACGGCGCCAATCAAGCTTCTGACCGCTTTTTTTAACCGCGGCATCGAGCAGCGGTACAATATCCACCGCGGCAGCCGGCGCCGATTGGGCGGGCGCGGCAGTCGTCGGTGCCGGCGACGGAGCAGCGGAAGGAGAAACCGGCGCTTGCGCGGGCTCGACGCTCGGTGTCGCGGCCGGCGCGACTGGAGCCGCCTGGGCCTCCCCAAAAATCGCGTGCTTGATCTTGTCGAAAATACCCATTCTCAATGTCCCCTTGCTGGCGCTTGAGCACATGCTCCGGGCGGAAGATGGGGCAGCGGCGCCGCTGGTCCAGAGTCCAGGGCCATTTCAATCCACCCTCGGGCGACTGAATCGATATATTTCAGCTATTTCGGGAAAATTGGCGGCAGACGAGCCGAAACGTCGGGGCGACTATCCGCCGATTTGCAAGCCGCATCGCGTGCGACTTGCTGAATGGCAACGAAGACGTTCGCCGAATGCCAGATCAAAGATCGACGTCGAGGATCGCCATCGAGAAATTGTAGGAGCGGTCGCCGTCTTCGTCATCGATGTAAACGACGCCCAGAAATTCTTCGCCCATGTAGACTTCAGCGGAATCGTTCTTGCGCGGACGTGCCTTGACGATCATCTGCGGGTTGAACGTGCGTTTGAAATAGGCGTCGAGTTTCTTGATTTCTTCGGGCTTCACACTGCATCTCCTGAGCGGTCTCGGTGGCCGCTTCTTGCACGGGAAAGACGGGCCTGTAAAGGCATGGGAAGCGATGCTTGATTGCTTTCCCCGCCGAAGTTCAGGCCATTTTCATGTGTTGTTGCTGCGCCGGCAACGTCAGATGTCGGCGCCGATAACCTGATCCATTATCCGCGACGGCTCGGAACACCCGGCCTCTCCTACCACCTTCGCCGGCACGCCCGCGACGGTCGTTTTTGGAGGAACCGCCTTCAGAACCACCGAACCTGCAGCGATGCGCGAGCAGTAGCCGATCTCGATGTTGCCGAGTATCTTGGCGCCAGCGCCGATGAGGACACCGCTGCCGATTTTCGGATGGCGGTCAGCCCCCTCCTTGCCCGTGCCGCCAAGCGTCACACCGTGGAGGATCGATACGTTATCGCCGATCACAGCGGTCTCGCCAACGACGAGGCCCGTCGCGTGATCAAGGAAAATGCCGCGGCCGATACGAGCAGCCGGATTGATATCTGTCTGGAATACGCTCGACGACCGGCTCTGGAGATAGAGCGCGAGATCCCGGCGACCACGATTAAGCAGCCAGTGCGCCAGCCGATGGGTCTGCAGCGCATGGAATCCCTTGAAATAGAGCACGGCTTCCATGAACCGGAGGCATGCCGGGTCGCGGTCGTAGATGGCCTGGATGTCGACGCGCAGGATCGTGCCCCATTCGGGCCAGTCTTCCAGCATCTGGTCGAAGGTCTGGCGCAGCAGGATCGCCTGCATATCGGGATGATCGAGGCGTTCGCAGATACGATAGATCACGCACTCTTCCAGTGATCGATAGTTGAGAACCGTCGAATAGAGAAACGCCGCCAGCACCGGATCGCTTTCCGCTGCTGCTCGCGCTTCCTCGCGCAGGCTGTCCCAGATCGGATCCATCACCTTGAGCGAGCTTGCCGTCTCAAGAGGACGAATGTCTGTCTTTGCGACCATGGAAGGTCTCCTCGTATTCCGTATGAACGGCAGTATATAAGGCAAAAAGCCGCTGACATAAATGGCTTATGCGAGAATGGTTTCCCACATTCGCCTTACCCGATCGGCCGACAGCAGAATGTCACCGACCGGCGACCTTGCCATAGAAGCCGAGAACGGCCTGCTTGAACACTTTATCACCCACTGCCAGCATGTGATCGCGCCCGGGAATATCAAGCGCTTCGGCATTCGGCATCAGGGATGCAAGGTCCTGCGGAGATCCGGCAATGTCGTCCTTGGTTCCGACGCCGATCAGTGTCGGCGCGTCGATTTTTCCCATATCCTCTCGTGGCACAAGATCGCGTGAACCGCGGATACAGGCCGCCAGCGCCTGGCGGTCGCTCTTCGTCTGCTCGGCAAAGGCGCGAAACATCCGGCCGCGGGCATGGCTGACACCATCCAGCGCGGGCGCCAACAGAGCGTCAGCGATTGGATCCCAGTCGCCCACTCCATCCGTCATGCCGATCCCGAGACCACCGAGAACCAGAGAGCGAACGCGATCGGGACGCGCTAGTGCTGCAAACACCGAGATGCGCGCGCCCATCGAATAGCCCATGATATTGGCTTCAGGAATGCCGAGGTGATCGAGAAGCGCGATAGAATCGCTCGCCATGTGCCAGGGCCTGTAGGCCTCGGCGTCATGCGGCTTGTCGCTTGCTCCGTGGCCGCGATTGTCCATCGCGATCACCCGATAGCCCGCATCGCCCAGGGTTTTCAGCCAGCCTGGATGAACCCAGTTCACACTCGCGGTCGAAGCAAAGCCGTGGATCAACAGAACGGGCGCTCCGTTCGGATCGCCTTCATCGAAGTAGGCAAGGTTCAGACCATCGTGTGTAAAGCTGGAAAAGACAGGCGCATTCAAGTTCATCGGGGCAGTCCTATTTTTGACGGGACCATATTTTATCGATCTGCGAACGGGAACCCCTGCCCCGACCAAAAATCGGCAGTGCGTCTCTTTGGCTCTACACATTTGCGATGAAGGACTATAAGGTCCGCGCACATTTCAAAGGCATTCGGAGATCACCATGGCCGGTCACAATATTCCTCACTTCCAGAACGACGGCGGACACCGCGTTATCGAAGTCGGCGTCAAGGAATTCATGTGCACCGGCGCGTCTGTTCCCTTCGACCACCCGCACATCTTCATCGACATGGGCGACGAAGACGAGAAGGTCTGCTCCTACTGCTCGACGCTGTACCGTTTCAACAGCTCGCTGAAGGCAACCCAGACGAATCCTGCCGGCTGCGTTTTCCATTTCCAGGTCGCCTAACACCACTGCGGAGAGATCGGACCCCTGATGCCGGTCGAACATGTCGCTATCGTCGGTGCCGGTATTGCCGGGCTGACAGCTGCGCTCGCATTGGCGAACCACGGCATTAGTTCCGAGATTTTCGAACAGGCACCTGCGCTGACAACCGTCGGCGCGGGTCTCCAGCTTTCGCCTAACGCATCGCGGCTTCTCGACAGGCTCGGCGTTCTCGAACAGCTGATAAAGGTCTGGTTCGAGCCGCAATCGATCCGGCTGGTGTCGGGAAAGTCGCTGCGCGAACTCGCGTCAGTCCCTTCCGGCCCGTTTGCCCGGGCGCGCTGGCACGCACCCTACGGGGTACTGCATCGCGCGACGCTGCAAAACACCTTGCTTGATGCCGTTCGGAGCAACCCACGCTGTAGCCTGCATCTCGGTTCCCAAATCGCGGCCGGCGACATGTCCGCTAGCGCGCGCAAAGCCGATGTGATGGTCGGCGCGGATGGCGTCTGGTCGACGACACGGGATCTTATCGCCGGCAGTCCGTCATCCCGATTTTCCGGCAACATCGCCTATCGCTTCACACTGCCCGCGGCAAACGCTCCCGCATTTCTTAGCCGCACCAGCGTAACGGCGTTTCTCGGGCCGTCGGCCCACCTCGTCTGCTATCCGCTTCGAGAGACGGACAGCTTCAACATGGTGGCGATCGCTGCCGGACATGCTGCCCCGCACGAATGGTTGAGTGAGCCGTCAGACACGCAACGGCGGCAACTGATGCGCCAATTCTCGCGCTGGGACAGCAAGCTCGTTTCCCTGTTCGAAACGGTTAGCGACATCACATACTGGCCACTCTATGAGGCGACAGGCGGCAACTGGCATAATGGTCGCGATACTGTCCTGATCGGCGACGCAGCGCATGCCATGATGCCATTTGCGGCGCAAGGCGCGGCAATGGCGATCGAGGATGCCTGCGAACTTGCCGCCTTCCTCGCCACACGCTCCGTCAGCGAGGCGTTACCGCTTTTCCAAGCCCATCGCGTGCCGCGCATCAATCGTCTGCGGCAACGCGGCGCCTTCAACCAATTCGCTTATCATGCCCGCGGGCCTATTCGCATGGCTCGCGATGTCGTCCTGTCTCTGAAGCCGCCGCAAAGTCTCGCGGCGGATCTTGACTGGATTTACAGCTACCAGGCCATCAGCTGATCAGACAGCACTTACTGCCGCAAAGCCGCGCTCGATATCGGCCTTGATATCGGCAACGTCTTCCAGGCCGATCTGCAACCGGATGACCGGCCCTTCGGTCGGCCCCTTGGCAATCCGGCGGTCGTTGAGGTTCACGTGAACCGCAAGGCTCTCGAAACCACCCCAGGACCAGCCGAGGCCGAAGATCTGCAGTGCATCGAGGAAGGCATGCGCCTTGGGCTTGAAGCTGCTGGCCGCATCGACCTTCAGCACAAAGGAGAAGATGCCGCTCGCGCCCTTGAAATCGCGCTTCCACAGATCGTGTCCCGGGAAGCTCGGCAGCGCCGGGTGAAGCACCGAGGCAACGTCATCGCGGCCTTCAAGCCACTCGGCGATCGTCAAGGCACTTTCATAGTGACGCTCAAGGCGAACGCCCATGGTGCGCAGGCCACGCAGGATCTGATAGGCATCGTCGGGCGCGCCGCAGATGCCGAGCGTAATGTTCGCCTCGTGCAACTGCTCCCAGTGCTTGGCATTGGCCGAAACAGTCCCCATCAGAATATCGGAATGGCCGGACGGGTATTTGGTTGCTGCGTGGATCGAAATATCAACACCATGGTCGAGCGGACGGAAATACACCGGCGTCGCCCAGGTGTTGTCCATCGTGACCACAGCGCCATGCTTGTGCGCGACTGCCGAAATTGCCGAAATGTCCTGCATTTCAAAGGTGTTGGAACCAGGAGCCTCGGTATGAACAAGCTTCGTATTCGGCTTGATCAGGGCTTCGATACCCGCACCGATCATGGGATCGTAATATTCGATGTCGACGCCAAGGCGCTTCAGCATCGTGTCACAGAAGTGACGCGTCGGGCCGTAGACGGAGTCAACGACCAGCGCATGATCACCGGCGGAGAGAAACGCCAGGAAAGGAACGGTCACAGCCGCGAGACCCGAGGGAACGAGGATCGTTCCGGCCGATCCTTCAAGCGCGTCGATAGCTTCGCAAAGCGCGTCCGTGGTCGGTGTGCCGCGCGTGCCGTAGGTGTATTTCTGGGCGCGCGTCTCCATTGCCTTGGCGGTCGGGAAAAGCACGGTCGAGGCGTGCACGACCGGCGGATTGACGAAACCATGGTAATCTGCGGGATCGTTGCCCAGGTGGGAAAGGCGGGTGTTGATGCCTGCGTTCTGAAGCAGACCGTCTCTATCTTTCATGCGGAAATAGCCTTTGGCAGGAAATGCAATTTCCGAAACTTTTGGACCCGCCTTTGCGTGCGGTCAACCCATCGAAAACACTGAACGACATCACGCCAGGGCGGAATCGCCAGATATATCAGCAAATTCAAGCAGTTTTTTTCGTCAACCGGTGCTCATTTCCTAGTCATTTGCTTATTTTACGCACCTCAATTAGCGAATTGCCGAATTATCACGCAATCTTGCAGCGCGACACTTGACCATAGTGACATTTGCGACTGTGATAGACCCACTCGCGCCGGGAGGGTGTCGGGTCGCTTGGGGGGTCTGCGCGCTTCAGCCGGCGCTCCCACAAGAAAAGATAAGATAACGGAAAAGGTTGGGAAAAATGAAGATTAAGCTTCTGTCGGCCGCGATTGGCGCAGCGGTTTTCGCACTTGGCGCTTCGGCAGCTTCGGCAACCACACTCGAAGATGTCAAGGCAAAGGGATTCGTCCAGTGCGGCGTCAACACCGGCCTTCTCGGCTTCGCGCAACCAGACGCATCCGGCAATTGGGCCGGCTTCGACGTCGACTTCTGCAAGGCCGTCGCCTCTGCAGTTTTCGGGGATCCTACAAAGGTCAAGTACACGCCGACCAACGCCAAGGAGCGCTTCACCGCGCTGCAGTCCGGCGAAATCGACGTCCTCTCCCGTAACACGACCTGGACGATCAACCGCGACACCGCTCTCGGCTTCAACTTCCGCCCGGTCACCTATTATGACGGCCAGGGCTTCATGGTTCGCAAGAGCCTGAACGTGAAGTCCGCTCTGGAGCTGTCGGGTGCAGCGATCTGCGTTCAGTCGGGCACCACGACTGAGCTCAACCTCGCCGACTACTTCAAGGCGAACAACCTCCAGTACAATCCTGTCGTTTTCGAAAACCTGCCTGAGGTCAATGCCGCCTATGACGCAGGCCGTTGCGACGTCTACACGACCGATCAGTCGGGCCTTTATTCGCTGCGCCTGACGCTGAAGAATCCTGATGAGCACATGATTCTTCCCGAGATCATCTCCAAGGAGCCGCTCGGCCCGGCCGTTCGCCAGGGCGACGACCAGTGGTTCGATATCGTATCCTGGACGGCCTACGCGCTGATCAATGCCGAAGAATTCGGTATCACCCAGGCGAACGTCGACGAGATGAAGAACTCTCCGAACCCTGACATCAAGCGCTTCCTCGGCACGGAAGCCGATACGAAGATCGGCACGGATCTCGGCCTCACCAACGACTGGGCCTACAACATCATCAAGGGCGTCGGAAACTACGGCGAAGTCTTCGAGCGCAACGTTGGCCAGGGCAGCCCGCTCAAGATCCAGCGCGGCCTGAACGCTCTGTGGAACAAGGGCGGCATCCAGTACGCTCCTCCGGTTCGCTAAGCGCGCCACCGGTTCTGAAAGCGTGGGAAGGCGGCTAGCGTCGCCTTTCCACCACAAAGAAAAGCCCAAAAAGGGCTCATAGGGGAATTGGCTCGGCATGACGCAAGAGGCTGTGCACACGACACCTTTGCCTAGCACCGGCTGGAGTTTCCGGTCGGTCATATATGACCCCAGGCTACGGGGCATATTCTTTCAGGTCCTTACCATTGTTGTCCTCGTCGGCTTCGTTTGGTGGATCGCTCACAACACCGCGCAGAATCTCGCCCGAAGCAACACTGCTTCCGGCTTCGGCTTCCTGCGCGGACGCGCCGGTTTTGAAATCGGCCAATCGCTGATCTCGTACTCCAGCGACTCGACCTATGGCCGGGCGATCATCGTCGGCCTGCTCAATACGATCCTCGTTGCAGTTGCCGGCATCATCACCGCCACGATCATTGGCTTCATCGTCGGCATCGGGCGCTTGTCGCATAACTGGCTGATCGCCAAACTGTGCACGGTCTATGTTGAGGTGTTCCGCAACATTCCGCCGCTACTGGTTATCTTCTTCTGGTACCAGGGCGTTCTGGCGGTGCTGCCGCAACCGCGCGAATCGTTGCACCTGCCGCTCAACATATTCCTGAACAACCGCGGCCTGGCCTTTCCGAAGCCGCTCTTCGATACAGGGATGTGGTTCGTGGGCGTGGCGCTGCTCGTTGGCATTGTCGCCAGCGTTGTCACCGCACGGTGGGCACACAAGCGACAGGAAGCAACCGGCAAGCAGTTTCACACCATTTGGGTGTCGATCGCCCTTGTTATCGGCCTGCCGGCCCTGGCTTTTCTTGTCAGCGGCATGCCGCTGTCCTTCGATGTTCCGATTGCGGGCAAGTTCAACCTCACCGGCGGCTCTGTGGTCGGCCCTGAGTTCATGTCGCTGTTTCTCGCCTTGTCGTTCTATACGGCAGCCTTCATTGCCGAGATCGTGCGGGCGGGCATCCGCGGCGTGGCGAAAGGGCAGTCCGAGGCGGCGGGCGCTCTTGGCTTGCATCCTTCGAGCACGACCCGGCTGATCGTCGTGCCCCAGGCGCTGCGCATCATCATTCCACCGCTGACGAGCCAGTATCTCAACTTGACGAAGAACTCGTCGCTCGCCATCGCCATCGGCTTCTCCGATCTCGTCGCCGTTGGCGGCACCATCCTCAACCAGACAGGTCAGGCCATCGAAGTCGTCCTAATATGGGCGATCGTCTACCTCACGCTCAGTATCCTGACGTCCATCTTCATGAACTGGTTCAACGCCAAGATGGCATTGGTGGAGAGATAAGATGTCGGTATCGAACACCTCTTACGTGAGAAAAGCGATCCTCGCGCCGGAACCGGCACCACGCGGGGAAAGGGGCGCAGCGGCCTGGGTTCGCAAGAACCTGCTCGCAACGCCAAAGGACGTCGTCCTCACCGTCGCAGCCATTGCCGTTCTCGCCTGGGCGTTGCCACACATGATAAACTGGCTGTTCATCCAGGCAGTCTGGCAAGGCTCCGATCGCACATTCTGCGCGACCACCGTGCAGGGCGGCATCCAGCCGGACGGCTGGAGTGGCGCTTGCTGGGCATTCGTCAACGCGAAGTTCGACCAGTTCATCTTCGGTCGCTATCCGCTGGATCAGCGCTGGCGCCCGACGATCGTCGGCATTCTCTTCGTGTTGCTGCTCGTTCCCATGCTCATTCCGAAGATTCCCAGGAAGGGGTTGAACGCCCTCCTTCTCTTCGCTGCGCTCCCCATCTTGTCCTTCTGGCTGCTCTACGGCGGCCTGGGCCTCGAGGTGGTGGAAACGTCTCTCTGGGGCGGCCTAATGGTGACACTGGTGCTGTCCTTTGTGGGCATCGCGGTGTCCCTGCCCTTCGGCATCATCCTGGCGCTCGGCCGGCGGTCGCACATGCCTGTCATCAGAATGGTCTGCGTCGTCTTCATCGAAGTCATCCGCGGCATCCCGCTGATCACCGTCCTCTTCATGGCGAGCGTGATGCTGCCGCTCTTCCTGCCGACCGGCTGGACGATCGACAAGCTGCTGCGGGCGCTGATCGGGGTCGCGATTTTCGCATCAGCCTATATGGCCGAGGTTATCCGAGGTGGTCTGCAGGCAATCCCGAAGGGACAGTTCGAAGGCGCGGATTCACTCGGCCTCGGATACTGGCAGAAGACGCGGCTGATCATTCTGCCGCAGGCGATCAAGCTGGTCATCCCCGGCATCGTCAACACGTTCATCGGCATGTTCAAGGACACGTCGCTGGTAACAATCATCGGGATGTTCGACCTGCTCGGCATCGTGAAGCTCAACTTCACCGATGCGAACTGGGCAACCGCTGTAACCGCCAGAACCGGCCTGATCTTTGCAGGCTTCGTTTTCTGGCTATTCTGCTTCGGCATGTCGCGCTATTCAGGTTTCATGGAGCGCTATCTTGATACCGGCCACAAACGATAAGAATGAGGGAAAGAAACATGGCTGAAGCCCAACAGAAAAAGATGACGGTGTCGACGACCGATGTGGCAATCGACATCGTCAACATGAACAAGTGGTACGGTGATTTCCACGTGCTGAGGGATATCAACCTCAAGGTTATGCGCGGCGAACGCATCGTCATCGCGGGCCCTTCGGGGTCCGGCAAGTCGACGATGATCCGTTGCATCAACCGGCTGGAAGAACACCAGAAGGGCCAGATCGTCGTCGACGGGGTAGAGCTCACCAACGATCTCAAGAAGATCGACGAGGTCCGGCGCGAAGTCGGCATGGTGTTCCAGCACTTCAACCTCTTTCCGCACCTGACCATTCTCGAGAACTGCACGCTGGCGCCGATCTGGGTGCGCAAGATGCCGAAGAAGCAGGCGGAAGAGATCGCCATGCACTTCCTCAAGCGCGTCAAGATTCCGGAACAGGCAAACAAATATCCGGGCCAGCTGTCGGGCGGCCAGCAGCAGCGTGTGGCAATTGCCCGCTCGCTCTGCATGAACCCGAAGATCATGCTGTTCGATGAGCCGACATCGGCGCTCGATCCTGAAATGATCAAGGAAGTTCTGGATACGATGGTCGGTCTCGCCGAAGAAGGCATGACGATGCTGTGCGTCACCCATGAAATGGGATTTGCACGCCAGGTCGCCAACCGCGTCATCTTCATGGACCAGGGGCAGATCGTCGAACAGAATTCGCCGGCCGAGTTCTTCGACAATCCGCAGCACGAGCGCACCAAGCTGTTCCTCAGCCAGATCCTGCACTAGGGCGTTCGACAAGATCGATAGCGAAAACCGCCGGGCAAGCCCGGCGGTTTTTTTATTGCCATGCACACGCTGCGGCATCTCAATGACAAACGAGGCCGGAACATCATGACAATGTTCCAGCCTCTCAATGTCTAAGCCCTCGCGGATCGGCGGGGCTCTTCTTTCGAAATCGGTGCTAGCCCTTCAGCTTCGCATTGCAGAGGCTGTAGAAGCCGCCACCCTTCTGGATCCACTTCAGGCCGTTGAGCGTGTTGGCGTCCTTGTTGGCGTGATAGGAATCGACACAGGTGTGCATGCGCGCCTTGCCGGGTGTCTCGCTGGAATATTTGGAATCGACCGCGGTCGGGAACTTCACGCCTGTCGGAGCTTTCATCGTCGGCTTTGCGGGCTCTTCGCCGGTGGCCATGGAGACATCAGGCTCGGCGGTCGCATCCGGGCCACATTGTGCCTTGCGGAAGTCGTTCCACTTTGTGTCCTTGGCGGAGCCATCGGCCTGCGCCGCTTTATATTTTGCGCTGCACTCTTTCATGCTCAGCGCCGAGGATGGCGTTGCGAAGGCAAGAGCGCCCAGCAGGGAAACGGAAGCAAGAATTGTCAAATGCTTGATCATGGTCATTCCTCCAACGCCTCGGATAGGCAAATCGACTATCATTCCCGGTATTTTTCTTGTCAACGCGGCATTTTCGCAACCGCTACGATAAATTGTCGGGCACCGACCGAGGTGCTGGCGTGGGCCGTGTGGCGCTCTTCGTTCCGTTTGCGCGAGGATGGCAGCGGGTGGTAGAATGGCCGCGCTGGTTCTTCCCTGCATTTCTGATGGAGGATGACATGCGCCAACCCGACATGCAAAAAGTGGAATCCCTCGTTGGCCGATTGATCGGCGACGTCGGCGCTGCCGTATCCGGTGCCCTGGTGGTGCTCGGCGATGAGGTGGGTCTGTTCAAGGCGATGGCCGATGGTAAACCCGTGACATCGACGGAGCTTTCCAAGAAGACCGCGATCAAGGAGCGCTACCTTCGCGAATGGCTCTCCGCTCTCGCGGCCGCCGATTATCTGACCTATGACGAGAAGACTGACCGCTTCTGCCTTACGCCAGAACAGGCGATGGTCTTTGCGGAAGAAGACAGCCCCGCCTTCTTCGCCGGCGCCTTCCAAGTCGTGCAGGCGATGTGGACGGACGAACCCCGGATCGCGGAAGCATTTCGAACCGGCAAAGGCGTCGGCTGGCACGAACATAGCAACTGCCTGTTCCGCGGAACCGAACGCTTCTTCCGCACCGGCTACAACAACAATCTCGTCGCCGAATGGATACCATCCCTTGAGGGTGTAGAGGCACGGTTGAAGGCAGGCGCCAAGGTGGCCGACATCGGCTGCGGCCATGGGGCATCGACCATTCTGATGGCCCAGGCCTATCCCGCCTCCAAGTTCTATGGCTTCGACTATCATATGCCGTCTATCGAACGAGCAAGGGCCGCCGCCAAGGAGGCCGGTGTTGACGATCGTGTCACCTTCGAGCAGGCATCCGCGGCAAGCTTCCCTGCTCAGCGCTACGACCTGATTGCCATGTTCGACTGCCTGCACGACATGGGCGACCCTGTCGGCGCCGGCAAGCACGTCAAGGAATCGCTCTCTCCTGATGGTACCTGGATGATTGTCGAACCCTTTGCGCATGATCGCCTCAAGGACAATCTCAACCCGGTCGGTCGCGTCTACTACGGCGCGTCGACGATGATCTGCACGCCGGCCTCGATGTCCCAGGACGTGGGATTGGCACTCGGCGCGCAGGCGGGAGAAATGAAGTTGCGCAAGGTGGCCCTCGACGCCGGCTTCAAACACTTCCACCGCGCCACCGAGACGCCGTTCAACATGGTTTTCGAGGTTCGCGCCTGAACTGCCGACAACTTAACCGGCTTGCCGCACTGTTCGCGTGCGGCAAGCCCCCTATTTGCAACCCGATAAATATCATTTTTAATCAATAACATAGGCCTTTATTCTCAATTTTTCGGCGACCGCGGATGCCGACATTCATCCACAGACAAAGAAAAATACGCCCCATCGGCATTTTTTGGTCTTTTGCCGCTTGCGTGACTCAAAGTGCCTGACTATAAGGGCGC
>UEHQ01000045.1 GCA_900489925.1 Hyphomicrobiales bacterium
GCCCCACCCCGCGGCGTTCCGGCCGTGCCCAAAAAGAAGAAGGCACCGCCGAAGACGGTGGTTTCCACCCCTCGCCCGCCGGCAGCAGCACCGGTCGAGGAGAAGGTTGTCGAAAAACTCGCCAACGCCCAGAAGATCCTTGTTGTTGGTGACTTCCTGGCCGGCGGCCTTGGTGTCGGCCTCGATGCGGCCTTCCAGGAATCGCCTGGCATCGTCATCGAAACGCACAGCAACGTCGCCTCCGGTCTCGTGCGCGATGATTATTACGACTGGCCGGCCCAGCTCACCAAATTCCTCGACGACGCAAAGCCCGCCATGGTCGTCGTCATGCTCGGCGCCAACGATCGCCAGCAGATGGTGACGGATGTCGGTAAGGAGAAGTTTCGCACCGATGGATGGTATGCGGAATATCAGCGCCGTGCGCTCGCCTTCGGCAAGGAAGTCACAAGCCGGAAGATCCCCCTCCTCTGGGTCGGATTGCCGGCCTTCGATTCCCCGGCGATGATGGCCGATGCGGTGCAGATGAACCAGCTCTATCGCAAGCAGGTCGAGGCCGCCGGTGGTGAATTCGTCGACGTCTGGGACGGTTTCGTCAGCGAGAGTGGCGAGTTCATCGTCACCGGCTCAGACATCAACGGCCAGCAGGTTCGCCTGCGCACATCGGACGGCGTCAACCTGACCGATGCTGGCCGTCGCAAGCTCGCCTTCTATGTCGAGAAGCCCGCGCGCCGTATCCTCGGCACTCAGGCAAGCCCCGACCTCGTACGCCTCGACAGCACCAATATGCCGAGCCTGGACCTGTCGTCCAATCCGGCCGACCACACCGATCCGATTAGCCTTTCCGACCCCAATCTCGATGGCGGAACCGCCCTTCTCGGAGGCGCAGCCCTGCCGGTTAGCGCGACCAAGTCGCCGCGCGACAAGCTCGTGCAGGACGGAGAGATGGCGCCGCCTCCGGCCGGCCGTATCGACGATTACCGCCTGCCGGCAGCCAAGCCGGCGCCCGAAGTATCCTCAAAATAGAGGGCTGTGCGCTCACTGAGGGATGAGGCAATGGACGAAGATCATACGAAACGCATGATCCTTGAATTCCTCAGGAAGCACACCTTGGCGGTGATCGCGACCTGCCATCGCAATGGAAAGCCGGAGGCTGCTACGATCGACTTCTCGGTGCGCGACAATCTTGAGGTCGTGTTCAGCACTTTCAAGGAGACGCGAAAGTTCGACAATCTCGCGGAGCGCCCCGGCGTCGCCTTCGTAGTCGGATGGAGCGACAACATCACGGTTCAATACGAGGGTGAGGCAACAAGAGTTCCTGCCGCGGATATCGAAGAATACCAGGAGGCTTATCTCAACAGCCTTCCGCCCGCCAGGGAGTTCATCGAGAGAGGGGCCGTGATGTTCAAAACGACGCCGCGATGGATTCGATATTCCGATTTCAACCAGGAGCCTCCCGCACAGATCGAGATTCAATTCTGAAAAATGCACGGGCGATACGGTTGCGACGAGTTCTTTGCACTTGCCCATATGCTTGCGAACAGCGATGCGCGGTCAACCCAATTGCCGCGATGGCCTTAAGCCGACATCCGCTTAGAGCGGGAAGCGAACGTGCCATTTCCAGCACGTGACCTCCCCCGATCTGCGTCCGGTATGCATCAATATCGTCTGAAGGCAAAACCGCCCTGCAAAGGCGGAGCTGCAAGCGGCTCGTCTGCAATCTACATCGGCATCAAATAAAAAGGGCCGCTCAAAGCGGCCCCATTTATTTCGTCGACATCTCAGTCGCTTACCGCGGCAGAACCGTCGAGCCCATCAGGGCTTCGTCGATGGCGCGGGCGGCCTGGCGGCCTTCGCGGATTGCCCAGACCACCAGCGACTGGCCGCGGCGCACGTCGCCTGCCGTCCAGAACTTGTCGACCGAGGTCTTGTAGTCCTTGTCGTTGGCAACGACGTTGGTCGAGCCACGACGGTCGGTGTTGAGCGAGAGCTTGCCGTCCAGTTCCTTGAGCACGCTATCCTTGAACGGGCCGCTGAAACCGATCGCGATGAAGGCGAGATCGGCCTTGATGATGAACTCGGTGCCGGGGACCGGCTTGCGGCGTTCGTCGACTTCGCAGCACTTCACGCCGGTCAGTACACCGTCTTCGCCGACGAATTCGAGCGTTGCGACCTGGAACTCGCGGATAGCGCCTTCGGCCTGCGAGGACGAGGTGCGCATCTTGGTTGCCCAGAACGGCCAGACGGCGAGCTTGTCTTCCTTCTCCGGCGGCTGCGGGCGGATGTCGAGCTGCGTGACCTTCACCGCGCCCTGACGGAACGCCGTGCCGACGCAGTCCGAAGCGGTATCGCCACCGCCGACGACGACGACATGCTTGGCGCCCGCCAGGATCGGGTCGGACGCCCAGCCGACGCTATCGATGTTTTCGCGGCCGACACGCTTGTTCTGCTGCACGAGATAAGGCATCGCATCGTGGACGCCTGACAGTTCGACGCCCGGGATGCCGGCTTCGCGCGGCGTTTCCGAACCACCGCAATAGAGCACCGCATCGTGGTCGGCGAGCAGCTGCTCGACCTTCACGTCGACACCGATGTTGACGCCATAGTGGAATGTGACGCCCTCGCCCTTCATCTGCTCGACGCGGCGATCGATGAAGTTCTTTTCCATCTTGAAGTCGGGGATGCCATAGCGCAGCAGGCCGCCGGCCTTACTTTCGCGTTCGTACAGATGAACCTCGTGACCTGCACGACCGAGCTGCTGGGCAGCTGCCATGCCGGCCGGGCCGGACCCGATGATTGCAACCTTCTTGCCCGTGTGAACCGTTGCCGGTTGCGGACGAATGAAGCCGAGTTCATAGGCCTTGTCGGCGATCGCCTGCTCGACCGTCTTGATCGCAACCGGCGTGTCTTCGAGGTTCAGCGTGCAGGCTTCCTCGCAAGGCGCCGGGCAGACGCGACCGGTGAACTCAGGGAAGTTGTTGGTCGAATGCAGGTTGTGGATCGCCGCTTCCCAGTTGTTGTTGTAAACGAGATCGTTCCAATCCGGGATCTGGTTGTGCACCGGGCAGCCGGTCGGACCATGACAATAAGGGATGCCACAGTCCATGCAGCGGGCTGCCTGTTTCTGTACTTCCGGGTCCGACATCGGGATTGTGAATTCGCGGAAATGCCGGATTCGATCCGACGCCGGCTGATACTTTGCTACCTGCCGGTCGATTTCCAGAAACCCTGTGACCTTACCCATGTTTTCGTCCCTCATCATCAGAGCCCAAGACCCAGGGGTCCCCAATACCAGTAGGCGAGTCCCATGACCGCACCCAGGGCTATAAATTCCGTTTTCAGGTCACCGCTGAGATATGAAGTCCCGGCGAAAACTGCGACGGCGAGGCACAGAGATATGAAGAGGTGGAATAGTGACCATCGATTTTTCATCAGCGTCCTTTCCGGTATCTCTGCGCCCCTCGTCCGAGCAGTTATAGACCTAGCGATTCAAGAGCATTACTCCGCCGCAATTCCCATGCGGGCCCGTTCCATCTCTTCAAGGGCACGGCGGTACTCGACCGGCATGACCTTGCGGAACTTCGGGCGGTAGTCGGCCCAGTTGTCCAGGATCTGCTTGGCGCGGGTGGAGCCCGTGTAATGCAGATGGTTGGAGATCAGCTGGTAGAGCCGCTCCTCGTCGTGGCGCGTCATGTCACCTGAGACGTCGACGCGTCCCTTGTGCATGAGGTCGCCGCCGTGATGATGCAGCTTCTCGAGCATGTCGTCCTCTTCCGGAACCGGCTCGAGCTCGACCATCGCCATGTTGCAGCGCTTGGCGAAATCGCCGGCCTCATCGAGCACGTAGGCCACGCCACCGGACATGCCGGCCGCGAAGTTACGACCCGTCTGGCCGAGAACGACAACCACACCGCCCGTCATGTACTCGCAGCCGTGGTCGCCCACGCCTTCGACGATGGCGATCGCACCCGAATTGCGGACCGCGAAGCGCTCGCCCGCGACACCGCGGAAGTAGCACTCGCCTTCGGTCGCACCGTAGAGAACGGTGTTGCCGACGATGATCGACTCTTCCGCCACGATCTTCGAATTCTCAGGCGGACGCACGATGATCTTGCCGCCCGAAAGGCCCTTGCCGACATAGTCGTTGCCGTCACCGATCAGGTTGAAGGTGATACCGCGAGCCAGGAACGCACCGAACGACTGGCCGGCCGTGCCCTTCAGCGTCACGTTGATCGTGTCGTCCTTCAGGCCACGGTGGTTGTAGCGCTTGGCGACTTCACCCGACAGCATCGCACCCGCCGAACGATCGACGTTCTTGATGTCGACTTCGAAGGCAACAGGCGTCTTCGAAGCAAGTGCCGGCTCGGCTTCCGCGATCAGCTTGCGATCGAGAATGTCGTCGATCGGGTGCTTCTGGCGGGTCGTCCAGTAAGTCGCTTCCTTCGGCGCCTCGACCTTGTGGAAGATGCGGCTGAAGTCGAGACCCTTGGACTTCCAATGCGCGAGCATCTCGTCCTTCTCAAGCAGTTCCGAAGCGCCGATGATGTCATCGAACTTGGTGAAGCCGAGCGAGGCCAGAATTTCGCGCACTTCGTTGGCAACGAAGAAGAAGTAGTTGATGACGTGCTCCGGCGTGCCCTTGAAGCGCTTGCGCAGGACCGGATCCTGGGTGGCAACGCCGACGGGGCAGGTGTTCAGGTGGCACTTGCGCATCATGATGCAGCCGGCGGCGATGACGGGAGCCGTTGCGAAGCCGAATTCGTCGGCACCAAGAAGCGCACCGATGATGACGTCGCGGCCGGTCTTCAGGCCACCGTCGACCTGCAGCGCGATGCGCGAACGAAGGCCGTTCAGCACCAGCGTCTGCTGCGTTTCGGCAAGGCCGATTTCCCACGGAGAACCCGCATGCTTGAGCGAGGTCAGCGGCGATGCGCCGGTGCCACCATCGAAGCCGGAGACCGTGATGTGGTCGGCGCGGGCCTTGGCAACGCCGGCGGCAACAGTGCCGACGCCGACTTCAGACACGAGCTTAACCGAGACATCAGACGTCGGATTAACGTTTTTCAGGTCGTAGATCAGCTGCGCCAGATCTTCGATCGAATAGATGTCGTGGTGCGGCGGCGGCGAAATCAGGCCGACACCCGGCGTCGAGTGGCGGGTCTTGGCAACCGTCGCATCGACCTTGTGGCCGGGCAGCTGACCGCCTTCGCCGGGCTTCGCGCCCTGCGCGACCTTGATCTGCAGCATGTCGGCGTTGACGAGATATTCGGTGGTCACACCGAAGCGTCCCGACGCGATCTGCTTGATCGCCGAGCGTTCCGGGTTCGCCGAACCATCCGGCAGCGGGAAGTAGCGGTCGCTCTCTTCGCCGCCCTCGCCCGTGTTGGACTTGCCGCCGATCTTGTTCATCGCGATCGCCAGCGTCGTATGCGCCTCGCGGCTGATCGAGCCGAAGGACATGGCGCCGGTGGAGAAGCGCTTGACGATCTCGACGGCAGGCTCGACTTCATCAAGCGCGACCGGCTTGCGCCCGATCTGCTCAGCGCTCTTGATCTTGAACAGACCGCGAATGGTGTTCATGCGCAGCGCTGAATCGTTCACCATCTCGGCGAACTCGCGGTAACGGTCCTCGGAGTTGCCGCGCACGGCGTGCTGCAGCGTGGCCACCGCATCCGGTGTCCAGGCATGGCTTTCGCCGCGCATGCGGTAGGCGTATTCGCCGCCGATATCGAGCGTGGTCGCGAGCAGCGGATCCTTGCCGAAGGCGGAGGTATGACGGGCAACGGTCTCTTCGGCGATCGCCGTGAGATCGACGCCTTCGATCATCGTCGCGGTACCGAAGAAGTACTTGTCGACCAGCTCCTGCTGCAGGCCGATCGCATCGAAGATCTGACCGCCGCAATAGGACTGATAGGTCGAGATGCCCATCTTCGACATGACCTTGAGAATGCCCTTACCGACCGCCTTGATGTAGCGGTAGACGACTTCGGACGCGTCCACTTCCTTCGGGAATTCGCCCTTGGCATGCATGTCGAGCAGCGTGTCGAAGGCCAGGTACGGGTTGATCGCTTCGGCGCCGTAGCCGGCGAGCAGGCAGAAGTGGTGCACTTCGCGCGGCTCGCCGGTCTCGACGACGAGGCCGACCGAGGTGCGCAGGCCCTTGCGGATCAGGTGATGGTGCACGGCAGCGGTCGCGAGCAGCGCCGGGATCGCGATACGGTCCGGTCCGATCTGGCGGTCTGAGAGTACGATGATGTTGTAGCCGCCCTTGACCGCCGCTTCCGCGCGCTCGCAGAGACGGTCGAGCATCTCGGGCATGCCTTCGGCGCCACGCTCGACATCATAGGTGAAGTCGAGCGTCTTGGTGTCGAAGCGGTCTTCCGTGTGACCGATCGAGCGGATCTTTTCGAGATCACCGTTGGTCAGGATCGGCTGACGCACTTCCAGGCGCTTGGCGTTCGCCATGCCGGTGTGGTCGAGAAGGTTCGGACGCGGCCCGATGAACGAAACGAGGCTCATGACGAGCTCTTCGCGGATCGGGTCGATCGGCGGGTTGGTGACCTGCGCGAAGTTCTGCTTGAAATAGGTGTAGAGCAGCTTCGACTTCTCGGACATCGCCGAGATCGGCGTATCGGTGCCCATCGAACCGACGGCTTCCTGGCCCGTCGTCGCCATCGGCGACATCAGGATCTTGGTGTCTTCGGTCGTGTAGCCGAAAGCCTGCTGGCGGTTGAGCAGCGAAACGTCGCGGCGCAGTGCGCGCGGCTCGACCGGCTTCAGGTCTTCGAGGATCAGCTGCGTGCGATCGAGCCATTGTCCATAGGGATGCTTGGTCGCCAGCTCGGTCTTCAACTCCTCGTCGGAGATGATCTTGCCCTTTTCCATGTCGATCAGGAGCATCTTGCCCGGCTGCAGGCGCCACTTCTTGACGATATCCTCTTCCGGCACCGGCAGCGTGCCGGCCTCCGATGCGAGGATGACGCGGTCGTCCTTGGTGACGAGATAGCGGGCCGGACGCAGGCCGTTACGGTCGAGCGTCGCGCCGATCTGCTTGCCGTCGGTGAAGGCGACAGCGGCCGGGCCGTCCCACGGCTCCATCAGGGCGGCGTGATATTCGTAGAACGCCTTGCGCTCCTTCGACATCGACTGGTTGCCGGCCCAGGCTTCCGGGATCAGCATCATCACGGCATGCGCCATGGAATAGCCGCCGCGCACGAGGAACTCGAGTGCATTGTCGAAGCAGGCCGTGTCGGACTGCCCCTCGTAGGAGATCGGCCAGAGCTTGGAGATGTCGTCACCGAAGAGCGGCGAGGAAACCGACGCCTGACGCGCCGCCATCCAGTTGACGTTGGAGCGCAGCGTGTTGATTTCGCCGTTGTGGGCGACCATGCGGTAGGGGTGCGCCAGCTTCCAGGACGGGAAGGTGTTGGTCGAGAAGCGCTGATGCACGAGCGCGACCGCACTTTCGAAACGCGGGTCCGACAGATCCTTGTAGTAGGCGCCGACCTGGTAGGCCAGGAACATGCCCTTGTAGACGATCGTCGCCGACGACAGCGACACCGGGTAGAAGTGGCTCTCCTCGCCGTCGAACTCGTCGTAGATGCGGTTGGAAATCACCTTGCGCAGCGTGAACAGCCGGCGCTCGAATTCATCGGTGGTCGCGGCATCCTCGCCGGCGCCAATGAAGATCTGACAGTGGTGCGGTTCGGTCGCGGCGATATCGGGCGCCTTCGACAGCGAAGAGTTGTCGACGGGCACGTCGCGGAAGCCGAGCAGAACCTGGCCTTCCTCGGCTATGACGTCGTGCATCACCTTCTTGAAATGCTCGATCTGCTTCTCGTCGCGCGGCATGAAGATATGGCCGACGCCATACTCGCCGGCCTTCGGCAGGGTGATGCCCTGTTTGGCCATTTCCTCGCGGAAGAAGCGGTCCGGGATCTGTACGAGAATACCCGCGCCATCGCCCATCAGCGGATCGGCGCCGACGGCACCACGGTGCGTCAGGTTCTCGAGAATGAAGAGACCGTCCTTGACGATCTGGTGCGACTTCTGACCCTTCATGTGCGCGACAAAGCCGACGCCGCAGGCGTCATGCTCGTTGCGCGGATCGTAAAGACCCTGTTTGGCCGGTAAACCGGAGGCGAATTTACGCGCATTGGCCGTCGCGCGCGTCGTTGCTGCTGCGAACTGGTCAAAACCCGTGGATGGCGTCTTCGTCATCATTCCCTCCTGTCAGAACCGTAATCTGTGAGCGGCTCTTCGTCGCGCACCGTCCCTGATCTTAGGTTCGGTGCGTGACAGCGCTGTTGCATTATCGAAGATCCGGTCGCCGGCGGCAGGCTTTCCCTGGGAAAGAGGCTTTCCCGACAAAGCAACCGTTGCGCTCCGCGCCTGCTATCGGCCTCCGTGCGGGAACCTTTGCCCGCGCTCGGTGAACTATAGCCTGAAACCCCGGAAGTGTAAGGGATTTCGGCACCTCTTCGGCCATCACGGCCAAAATAGGACAGCAACACTGCCCTAATTCATCGGTTCTATGACATGAACATTATCGCCATGCAAGAGCCCTAAATCAAAAAATCGACATGTCGCGAAATAATATTGCTCCTGTAAATTAAATTGCGACATATAATTACGCGTTCTCGCATTATCTTGTTTGTTGATTGCGGCGATCAATATTTGCGATGAGTAGCGCCCTAGCGGCTTGATCCAGCGGCACATTGGATTAAAGTCCCCTCCGAACCCGCCCCACCCGCATTTCTTGCCAGGCTTTCTCTCATGTTTTTTGCTTCCGACAATTGGGCCGGTGCCCATCGATCCATCGCCGAACGGCTGCTCCAGGAATCCACAGGATTTGCAGCCGCCTATGGCACCAGCGAGCTCGACCGGCGCGTCGAAGCGCGCTTTGCCGAAATTTTCGAGCGCGAAGTCTCGGTGTTCTTCGTCGCCACGGGCACGGCTGCGAACTCCCTGTCGCTTGCCAGCGTTCAGCGCCCTGGTGGTATCACCTTCTGCCATTCCGAAGCCCATGTGATTGAAGACGAATGCGGCGCGCCGGATTTCTTCAGCAGTGCTCGCCTGGTGGCGGTGCCGGGTGAAGCCGGCAAGATCGATCCGGACAAGCTCGCAAAGAAAATTGCGGGCTTTCCCGCAGATGCCGTCCACCACGGCCGCGCCACAGCCGTCACGATCACCCAGGCGACCGAGATCGGCACCGTCTACTCGCTCTCCGAAATCGACGCGATTTCCGCGATTGCCAAGCAGAGCAACTTGCCGCTCCATATGGATGGCGCCCGCTTTGCAAACGCGCTGGTCGCCCTCGGCGCAACGCCGGCGGAAATGACCTGGAAACGCGGCGTCGACATTCTCTCCTTCGGCGGAACGAAGAATGGATGCTGGTGCGCCGAGGCGATCGTCTTCTTCAACCCCGAGCAGGCGAAGGAAATGCCCTTCATCCGCAAGCGGGCCGCGCAGCTCTTCTCCAAGTCGCGCTTCATCGCGGCCCAGTTCGATGGCTACTTCGAGAACAATCTCTGGCTCGATCTCGCCGGCCACTCGAACGGCATGGCCGACCGCTTGCGCGCCGGCATCAGCGGCAGCAACAGCGCGCGCCTGGCATGGGCGACGACCTCCAACGAAGTCTTCGCCGTCATTCCAAGAAGTGCTGCCAAGATTGCCGAAGAACGTGGCGCGAAGTTCTACGAATGGCCGGTGCCGGCCGCCACGCCCGAGCTCGTCGGCAGCGAGGAAACACTGATCCGCCTCGTCACAAGCTTTGCGACGACGGAAGCGGATGTCGATGGTTTCCTGAGCTGCCTGGCGGCTTGACGCTAATTCTGATGCCCGAGGACGGCGGATTGCGGGGCACCGCTATCCGTCGTTTTCGCATCGTGGCCAGCCACGATAATCAGCATCACACAGGCAACCAGCCCGGATACGAAGAGTATTCCATACGTCATCGGTCCGTTCTCCTTGCCCCGAACGTCGACCATAAGGCAGCGCTAAACTAGGCCGCGAATCTGACCAGATACCTAAGTTAATGGGTTGATGGTCCCTTAAAATGCCGCGCGCTGGCTTAACCATTCGCTAGCCAGAGCGCTCCCGAACTCTAGAACGGACTTGCCCCCGCGTTGGAGCGCAGGTTGCGCACCTTGGCAAGAATGTCTTCCGACAGGGCGGAAACCAGCGCCTGGTCCGCCCCCTTGCGCGGCACCAGCACGAACTCGACATCCTCGAGCACCGGCAGCTTTCCCTTGCCTATCTCCTTCAGCCCCGACGGCGCCATGCTGCGCGGCTGCACCAGAACCCCCATCCCGGCGCGGGCGGCAGCCGTCAATCCGCTGAGGCTTCCGCAGGTGCAGACGATGCGCCAGGCGATCTGGCTGCGCCCCAACGCTTCCAGCGCAATGCTGCGCGTGACGCTCGGCGGCGGAAAGGCGATCAGCGGCAGCGGCCCGCCGCCAAGAATGTGTTCGGGATCGCGGGCCAGCCAGACCAGCGGCTCGCGGTAGACCAGCCGCCCACGGGCGTCGCCCAACCGGCGCTTTGCCAGCACGAGATCGATTTCCCCATTATCCTGCATTTCATAAAGTGTACCGGACAGGGCAACAGTCAGCTCCAGGTCGACCGAGGGATGCGAGCGGACGAAATCTTCGAGCACGGCAGGCAGCTGGCTTGTCACGAAATCCTCCGATACACCAAGGCGCAGGTTGCCGCGAAGGCTGTGGCCCTTGAACAGCGACTGTACCTGCCCTTCGATCGACAGCATGGCACGGGCGTGGGACAGCAAGGCCTCGCCGTCCGTCGTCAGCACGACCTTGTGCGTGTCGCGTGCCAGGAGACGGCGCCCGATCGCCGTCTCCAGCCGCTGGATATGCTGGCTGACCGTCGATTGCCCAAGCCCCAGCCTTTCCGCCGCAAGCGTAAAGCTGCCCATTTGTTCGACGGCGACGAAACTGCGCAGCTGCGTGAGATCAAGCATATCAAATCCAGATACGTGATAACTGTTATTCCTTGCATCCTGTATCATAATGGAAGAAACAAGATCGATCCACCTTCTTGATGAGACATGCCATGCGCCGCTTCATGCCCGATACCTTCACGATCCTGCTTGTCTGCACGGTCATCCTGGCTTCGCTGCTGCCTGCCAGCGGCACGTTCGCCGATTATTTCGGGATTGCCACGGACCTTGCGATCGCGCTGCTCTTCTTCTTGCATGGCGCGCGCCTGTCGCGTGATGTCGTGATCGCCGGCCTGCTGCACTGGCGCCTGCATCTGGCGATCCTGCTGACGACCTTCGGCCTTTTCCCGCTGCTCGGCGTCGGGCTGGGCTTCCTGCCGGAATCGATCCTGCCGCATCCGCTCTATCTCGGCATCCTCTTTCTCTGCGTCCTGCCCTCCACGGTGCAGTCCTCGATCGCCTTTACCTCGATGGCGGGCGGCAACGTCCCGGCGGCGATCTGCTCGGCCTCCGCCTCCAATATTTTCGGCATGTTCCTGACGCCGCTGCTTGTCGGCCTGCTGTTTTCCGTCGGCGGCCATGGCGGCTTTTCCTGGGATGCCCTGCAACAGATCCTCGTGCAGCTGCTCCTGCCCTTCATCGTCGGCCAGCTCCTGCAGCCCTGGATCGGCAACTGGATCCGCGCCAAGAAGAAGCTGCTGATGCCGGTCGACCGCGGCTCGATCCTGATGGTCGTCTACCTCGCCTTCAGCAAGGCCGTCGTCGAAGGGCTCTGGCACACCTTCTCGATCGAAGACATTGCCGTCGTCATCGTTGCCGACATGGCGCTGCTTGCCCTCGTGCTTTGCGTCACGATGTTCGGCAGCCGCTGGCTCGGCTTCAACAAGGCCGACGAGATCACCATCACCTTCTGCGGCTCGAAGAAGAGCCTCGCGAGCGGTGTGCCGATGGCCAACGTCATCTTCGCCGGCCAGTCGATCGGCGCGATCGTCCTGCCGCTGATGCTCTTCCACCAGATCCAGCTGATGGTCTGCGCTGTCATCGCCCAGAAATATGCGGCAGCGGCCGCCCACCGGATAACGCAGGAAGAAGCCGAAGAGGCAACAAGTCCGGCCTGATCCCAAACGAACCGGATCCCAAACGAAAACGGCGCCCCGATAGGAGCGCCGTCTTTGTTTGTCCGGGAGGACGGATTAGTTTGTGACGTGGGCCTCGATCGCCTTGGGCGCATTCACCGGCTCGGCCGCGATCGCGATCTTACGCGGCTTCATGGCTTCCGGAATGCTGCGCAGAAGATCGATATGCAGCAGGCCGTTCTTCAGCGAAGCGGCGGTGACCTCGACATGGTCGGCAAGCTGGAAGCGGCGCTCGAAGGCGCGCTTGGCGATGCCGCGATAAAGGAACTCGCTGCCATCTGCTTTTTCTTCGCTCTTTTCACCTTTCACGGTGAGAGCGTGGGCCTGTGCCTCGATGGAGATTTCGGTTTCATCGAAACCAGCGACCGCCATGGTAATGCGATAGGTGTTCTCACCGGTGCGCTCGATATTGTAGGGCGGATAGGTCTGGCCCTGGTCCGGCTGACCGAGACTGTCGAGCATGGTGAAAAGCCGGTCGAAACCGACGGTCGAACGATAAAGGGGAGAAAAGTCTACGTGACGCATGATGTCCTCCTGAGGAAGCGACGTGTTGCGATGATGTGCCCTGAAACCCCATATTCGGCAGCTTCCGGACGGTTCCGCGGACCCTATTGGCGTCCGCAGAAATGAGATGGGGATGGCTTTTGCGCAGTTCAAGCCCCTTGTTGCCGGCAATCACGCGCATGGGCTGAACGGCATCTGAACGGCTGGTTCGGCATCGGTTCAGCCGTCCGCGGATAGCTTTTGCGGCGTCGGGTTGACACTGGCCCGATGGCCGAGGGCTACCGTCCCTTCGTCTTCGGTCAATCTCCGGCCGGCATGTGGAGCCTTCTGGAAGCTCCACATGTCGGCCTCTTTTTCAGGGAAACCGACAACCCAAAATTGGAAGTTTCGCAGCGCGACACAACAACCGTGGCGACACCGGAACACCGGGCGCGAGACTCGTCATGCGAGTGATCGGCGAGCAACACACAAGCATGAAAGCTATGCGTTTGAATTTCTTTCCAATGTGATGTAAAAGATCATCACTTGATTGGTAAGGGCTGTATCCAATCAGATAGGAGGCATTGGGCATTGAGGGCGAAAAAAGCGTGGGGCACATCCTTTTCCGGGATTCTTCTGGTCGGGCTCGCCGCGACTGGCTGCACGAGCGCGCCGAATCAATCGGTGCCGGTGGCGGCAAACACCGCCAAGCCGATCGCGGCGAAAAAAGTCACCTATAACTATACGTCCGAAGACCGCTCATGCCTGAAGCGGGCGATGTATTTCGAATCCCAGCATTCCGATCACGAAGGCTACATGGCGGTCGGAACGGTCGTCATGAACCGGCTGACGTCGGGCGCCTACTCTGATTCGATTTGCGGCGTCGTCGCTCAGAAGAAACAGTTCGCGCCCGGCGTGATGACCCGCACCGTCGAACCGGCAGCCGAACCCGACCTCGACGTTGCAGCCGATTCAATCCTGCACGGAGAACGCAACCCGGAGGTCAAGGAAGCGATGTTCTTCCATACCGATGGCCTCAAATTCCCCTATGGCAACATGCACTATGTGACCGTGGCCGGCGGCAACGCTTTCTATGAGAAGCGTGGGGCCGATGGTGAGCTGCAGACCCCTGCGCCGCTCCCGGCCTACGAAGTCGCGATGAACTACGCATCGGAGCATGCCACTGCCGCACCGTTCGAGTTGCTGATCCCCGCGGCTGTTCCGGTTCCAACACCGATGCCGATGCCAAGCGCCATCATGGATACCGGCGATACCAGTGATACCGGCAATGCCGGCTTCGAACCGCCTCCCACCGTGGCGGTACCGATGCCGCGCCCCGCTTTCGACAGCGCCAGCCTGCGTGGCGGCCTCGATCAGGTCGGCGGCTAAGAAGGGACAAGGCGTGTGCGCGACGGGCACGTTGCGCGACGCATTTTTGTTTGATTTGACAGCGTGATCGCCTATCCGCTTTACTCGATATCCGAATCCGCTTGAAGGTCACGATCGAGCTGCCATGGACCAGGTCCTTTTTTCCACACCCGGAAATCCGGTTCCCGAGAACCGCACGGAAGGCTTCTTCGAAACCCACGACGGCCTGCGGCTGCGCTATGCGGTCTTCCGCTCCAGCGCCCCCGTCGCAAAGGGCACGGTCGTGCTGGTGCATGGCCGCAACGAGTTCATCGAGAAATACTACGAGACGATCCGGGATCTCACGGAAAAGGGCCTCTGGGTCGCCACCTTCGACCTGCGTGGCCAGGGCGCATCCGATCGTCTACTGAAAAAGCGCCAGCATGGCCACGTCCGTCGCTTCATCGATTACGAACACGACCTCGATACCTTTCTCGAGAAGATCGTGCTGCCGGATACGAGGCTGCCTTTCTACCTGCTCGCCCATTCCACCGGCGCGCTGATTGCCTTGTCCGCCGCCCCCTATCTCGCGACGCGTATCGAACGCATGGTGCTGACGGCGCCCTTTATCGGGCTTTCGGGCCAGGCCGCATCGGCCGGCACCATCCGTCGCCTTGCAGGCGCCGCCTGCTCGCTCGGCCTCGGGAGCTTTCCGCTTGCCCGCAAGCTGAAGGAGCCACCCTTCAGGGATAATCCGCTGACCTCCGACGAAGTCCGGTTCGAGCGCAATCGCGCCATCGCGACGGAACATCCCGAACTCGCCCTCGGGCCGCCGACGGCGCGCTGGCTGCACGAATCGTTCCACACGATCGCGCGCGTCACCTCCCCGAACCATCTCTTCTCGATCACTATCCCGACGGTCGTCATCGCGCCGACGCGCGACGCCATCGTGCCGTATATCGCCCAGGAGCGGCTGTCCCGCTATTTCCGCGCCGGACAGCTGGTGCCGATCAACGGCTCACGACACGAGGTTCTCCAGGAGCGGGACGTTTACCGCAATGCTGCGCTTGCGGCCTTCCACGCCTTCATCCCGGGCAGTGATGCCGAGGCGGAGGGCGACGTGGAAGCCTTCGGCACCTGAGCTGAGCTCTTCCGCCTATGCGGTCTTTGCAAACCGTGTGCGCTCCGCCGTATCACGCTCGCCGCCAACCTTGAACTGGCCAATTAATTCGAAGAGCACTTCGGCTTCCGTCGCAAGCTTCCGGCTCGCCGCCGCCGTCTGTTCGACCATCACGGCGTTGCGCTGTGTGTCCTGATCCATAGAGATCACCGCGGCATTGATCTGGCCAAGGCTGGACGACTGCTCCTTGGCGGCTTCGACAATGCCCGAGACATTGTCATGGACCTGCAGCACCTGCCTGGCGATCGCTTCCAGCGCCGAACCGGTCTTGGCGACCAGCGCCACGCCCTGGCGAACCGAGCTCTCCGACGTGCCGATCAGCGTCTTGATCTCCCGTGCGGCCGTCGCCGAACGCTGCGCCAGCTCCCGAACCTCGTGTGCCACGACGGCAAAGCCCTTGCCTGCCTCGCCCGCCCTTGCCGCTTCCACGCCCGCGTTCAGCGCCAGCAGGTTGGTCTGGAAGGCGATATCGTCGATCACGCTGACGATGCCGGCGATCTCGCCAGACGATTTCTCGATCTTGGCCATGGCCTCGATGGTTTCGCCGACGACGTCCGAGGAGTCTCGGGCACTCTGCGTCGTGTCTTCGACAAGTTTGCCGGCGTCACCGGCCTGGCGTGCGGAAGCCGCTACCGTGGCCGAAATCTCCGTGACGGCCGATGCGGTCTCCTCGACGGACGCCGCCTGCGTTTCGGTGCGCCTTGCCAGATCGTCGGACGCCGCACGGATTTCCCGGCTGCTTGAAGCAATCATCGTCGCATTGCGGGCAATGGCGCTGATCGCGGTGCGAAGCCGGGCAACGGAAGCGTTGTAATCGGTCCGCAGCTTGTCGAGCGCGGCAATGAACGGCCGCTCGATCGTCTGCTCGAGATCGCCCTCCGCCATCGCCTGCAGGCCCTCCCCGAGCTCGTTGACCGCGCGCACCCGCTCCGTTACGTCGCTCGCGAACTTGACGACCTTGAAGACCTTGCCGTTCATGTCGAAAATCGGGTTGTAGGAGGCCTGGATGAACACCTTCTTCCCGCCCTTGCCGATCCGCATGAACTCATCGGCGGCAAATCGGCCCTCGCTGAGGTTCTTCCAGAAATCCTTGTAGGCCGCCCCGGCCGCGTAGGCGGGATCGCAGAACATCGAATGATGCCTGCCCCGGATCTCCTCGAGGCGGTAGCCAAGCGTTTGCAGGAAATTCTCGTTGGCGGTCAGGATG
The DNA here is from genome assembly GCA_900489925.1 of Hyphomicrobiales bacterium. Classification (GTDB taxonomy): domain Bacteria; phylum Pseudomonadota; class Alphaproteobacteria; order Rhizobiales; family Rhizobiaceae; genus Rhizobium. Next base: position 16,308 of record UEHQ01000045.1, read on the forward strand.
TGACCATCCGGCGTAAACTCGATGGTTGCCTGCGCGCGGGACAGCGCGTCGAGCTTGCCCGCATCCTCCGCACTCTTCAGCTTTGCCGCGGTGATGTCGGTTGCGAACTTCACGACCTTGAACGGCGCACCCGAGGCGTTGAACACGGGATTGTAGGACGCTTCGATCCACACTTCCCGGCCGCCCTTGCCGACACGCTTGTATTGCCGGCGGTCGAAGTGGCCCTTTGCGAGCCGCGCCCAGAACTCCCGATATTCCTGGCTGTCTGCCTCGGCCGGATCGACGAACATGCGGTGATGCTGGCCGACGATCTCGGCCAGCCTGTACCCCATCGCCGCACAGAAGTTCTCGTTGGCGGTCAGGATCCTGCCGGTCAGATCGAATTCGATCACCGCCTGGGATTTATGGATCGCATCAAGAATGGCCCGGGCGTTGGCGCCCGCGGTTCGGGGAAAAAGCTGCATCTCAAATCGCCTTGAATATAAAGAAAGCGACAGGCGACGGCCGCCATGCCGCTAAATTTCAAGGGCACATTTTGCAGTGAAACGTTTCAGTCTTGTTAACAATCGCCGGAACGGCGCACCGAATCTTTCACAAATCCCGATATCGCAAGGGATTCGCTGTCATAACGAAAGAAAGTGGCTGCTTCAGCGCCTAAGAATGGCGACCGCCTGCTCGTAAACGGCGCGACTGCCGGCCGCGATAATCGAGCCACCGTTCTCCGGCCGTCCGCCGTCCCAGGTCGTGATGATGCCGCCGGCATTCTCGATCACCGGGATGATGCCACCGACATCGTAAGGCTTAAGATTGTTCTCGATGACGAGATCGACATGCCCGGCAGCAAGCAGCGCATAGGCGTAGCAATCGGTACCATAACGGAAAAGCCGTACCTGACTTTCGATCTCGCGGTATTTCTCCATCTCCTCGCCGACAAAGAGATGGGGCGAGGTCGTGAACAGGATGGCGTTTGAGAGCGCGCCGCAATCACGCACCGCGAGCCGCCGTTCGCCTTCCGGCCCGGCATAGACCGATCCGTTCTGGTCGGCAAAATAGCGCTCGCCAGTGAATGGCTGCTCGATCATCCCCATGACGGCCCGGCCGTTGCGCTGGAGGCCGATCAGCGTTCCCCATACGGGCACGCCGGAAATGAAGGCGCGCGTCCCGTCGATCGGATCGATGACCCACACATACTCGCGATCGAGCCCGACATTGCCATGCTCTTCGCCAAGGATACCATGATCCGGGAAATGCTCCTCGATCAGCGCGCGAATGGCGATCTCGGCTGCCCTGTCCCCCTCCGTCACCGGATCAAAGCCGCTGGACAGCTTGTTGGTCACGTCGAGGCCGGAGCGAAAGCGCGGCAGCGTCTCGGCCTTGGCGGCTTCCGCCAGGCGGTTGAAGAACGAGCGATCAGGGAGCATGGCAAAATCCGTTCGGATGGCGGGAATTGGCGTTTTTCATAGCGGAAATGCCGCCGGATGCAAACGAGGGGAGCATTTTTTAGCCGACTGCCCAATATTTGTGCGTCGCAATATAATGATTGACAATTGTGCATTGCAGCAGTAATGTCTTCATACAGTCTTCTGACTGTAAATACCCTCCTTGGGTGTTTCCTCCCTAGACTTGGACCGCCGCAAGGCGGTCTTTTTTTGAGGGCTTCGGAAGCTGCTATTCGGCCGCAAACGCGGTGGTGAGAGAGAATTTCGCGACATAATCGGCCATCTGCCGCATGAACGATGTGATGGCCGCAGCCACGTTCGCAAAATCGGCGCGCTTCTCGAGCGTTACCTCGTCCACGTAGATCGACCGATTGACCTCGATCTGCAACGCATGCAGGCCCCGCGCCGGGCGCCCGTAATGCTCGGTGATGAAGCCGCCCGCATAGGGCTTGTTGCGGATCGCCGTAAAGCCCATCTCCTCGAAGATACCGACCGCAGTACGCGAAAGCTCGGCCGACGCGCTGGTGCCGTATCGGTCGCCGATGATGAAATCCGGTCGGGCATGGGAGCCGGCGACCCGGATATTGCCGGGCATGGAATGGCAATCGATCAGCACGCCGAAGCCGAACTGGACGTGCGTGCGCGCGATCAGCCGGCGCAACGCGGCGTGATAGGGCTTGTAGACGCTCTCGATGCGCTCGAGACCTTCCCGCACCGGCAGACGCCGCGCGTAGATTTCCATGTTTTCCGCAACGATCCGCGGAATGGTGCCGAGGCCGCCCGCGACCCGCAGCGAATTGACATTGGCATAGGGAGGCAGCAGCCCGTCGAACATGCGCGGGTCCAGTTCGTATGGCTCGCGGTTCACGTCGAGGTAGGCGCGGGGGAAGTTGGCCAGCAGAAGCGGCGCGCCAAGCGCGCTCGCCGCCCCGAACAGCTCGTCCACGTAGTGATCTTCCGAACGGCGGATCGAAATGCCTTCGAGCCGCGACTGGGCGATAAATTCCGGTGGATAAATGCGACCGCTGTGAGGGGAGTTGAAGACGAAGGGAATGCTATGCGACACCGGCTCCCGGATCTCAAAAAGCTCGTATACGGGGATTTCGTGCACCGTTTTCCCTCTTAACCATGCCAGAAGGCCATTTCTTCGCCCATGTTGCCAGTTGCCGCGCGCCAAGTCCATACTATCTCATGGGGATGACGCCTGGAGCAGCCAGTTCACCGGTTGTTTACTGGCTGCACACTAGTGTAAATGACCTAGCCCCACGCATAAATTCCACTGATTAGCGGTCTGGATAATGACTCAGAAGATACTTCTTGCAGAAGACGACAATGATATGCGCCGCTTCCTTGTGAAGGCGCTCGAAAAGGCAGGCTACAAGGTCCTGTCCTACGACAACGGCGCCAGCGCCTATGACCGGCTTCGCGAGGAACCCTTCTCCCTTCTGCTGACCGATATCGTCATGCCCGAAATGGACGGCATCGAGCTTGCGCGTCGCGCGACCGAACTCGATCCTGACCTCAAGGTCATGTTCATCACCGGCTTTGCAGCCGTCGCATTGAACCCTGATTCGAAGGCTCCGAAGGATGCGAAGGTCCTTTCCAAGCCTTTCCACCTCCGCGACCTCGTCGACGAGGTCAACAAAATGCTTGCCGCATAGGCGTTCGCGCGGCGCGTGTCACAAATCTGAAAAAGGCCTATTGACGGCCAAATAGGTTTGTGGTCTATGCGCCGACATCGGATGGGCGTGTAGCTCAGCGGGAGAGCACTACGTTGACATCGTAGGGGTCACAGGTTCAATCCCTGTCACGCCCACCATCCGGTTCCTTCAATAAGTCAATGACTTAACGAAGACATCTCAACTCCCCAAAATCTGTTGAACTCGTCATCGCGGTCTCGCGATGAGGCTATGATCCGCCTCCCCCTGTCCTTCTCGGAGCAGTTCGCGGAAAATCCTGCACAAGCCTGCCACAAGCCTGTTTGGCTAACCGGAAGTCCAAGATGGGAGTCCGGGCGTGACGGAAGGCAATCAGGCAGACAATAAGCACCCTTACCGCAATCTCGAGGATCGCTTCCTCTGGAAGAAGGCGGTAGGCGACCGGAGCCCCTTTTCGTTGGAAGGGCTCTACCGCAAGAAATTCCAGGTTTCTCCGGAAGCGCGAATCGCGACGGCGGGCAGCTGCTTTGCCCAGCACATCGCAAGGCACCTGAAAAACAGCGGCTTCAATTTCCGCGATTTCGAGCCGGCCCCGCCGCTGTTTCCACCGGCGCTGAGCCAGAGCTTCAATTACGGCGTCTATTCCGCCCGCTACTGCAACATCTATACAGCGCGCCAGCTGCTGCAGACCTTCGATCGGGCATTCGGGGAGTTCCTGCCTGTGGACAACGCGTGGACGAAAGGCAGCGGCTTTGCCGACCCCTTCCGTCCCGTTCTCGAGCCCGAGCCCTTTGCCAGTGTCGAAGAACTCGAGCGCAGCCGACAGTCGCACCTTGCCGCGGTTCATGACCTCATCGTCAACACCGACGTGATGATCTTCACGCTCGGGCTGACGGAGGCCTGGGTGTCGAAGGCCGATGGCGCCGTCTTCCCGCTATGCCCCGGCACCGTGGCAGGCACCTTTGACGAGAACGCCTACGAGTTCAAGAATTTCACCTACTTCGAAATTTTCGAGGATCTGATCGCCTTCCTCGGCAAGGTCCGGCAGATCAATCCCGACATGCACTTCATCCTGACCGTTTCCCCGGTCCCTTTGACAGCGACGAAGTCGGGAGAGCATGTGCTGGCGGCAACGACCTATTCCAAGTCCGTCCTGCGGGCGGTCGCCGGCCATATTGCCTCGGAAATCGAATTCGTCGACTATTTCCCCTCCTACGAGATCATCGCGGCCGCGCCGATGCGTGGCATATTCTATGATCCGAACATGCGCACCGTAAACGCGGCCGGCGTCGACTACGTCATGTCTCATTTCTTCGCCGAACATGCACCGCCTGCCGGCAAGGCCAGCCCAGCGAGTCTCGCTGCACGACCGGACGCTGGCGCGATGGAAGCGGTCTGCGAAGAAATGCTCTTGGCTCAGGGGATCTGACATGCTGGTAATCGTCGGCGACTCCCACATCAGCGCAATGCGCGACGCGTTCCTGCAGCGCCAGGACGCTAACGAATTCCGAAGCAATCGCGGCGATATCCGCATCGCTCAGCTCGGCTACGGATATCATTTTCTCGAACCGTTCTTCGAAGTACGTGACGACGGCGTCGGCTTCACGCAGGACACCGCCAGAGCCGTGTTCACGCGGCTGAACTTCGACGGCGCGCCGGTGATCGAGCCGAACGACACCCGCAGCTTCGTCTTCGTCTTCGGCCTTTATCCGAGCCTCGGCTTCAATCAGAAATACTGGAAGACGCATACAGCCGCGATCTGGGCAGAAGACCGGCAGTTCGTCTCGCAGGCCGCCTTCGACGCAATCATCGACGACCTGACGCGCCAACCCATGGCATTCTTCGAGAAGCTGCTGTCGATGGGCGTACGCTTCTCCGTCGCCTCGTGCTGCCCGGTGCCGGCGAGCTACAAGACTGGCGCTGACGATCCGTTCGAGGAGCACGAGATCAGCTTCATCTACGATCGGTTTCGCGATCGGGTCTGCGCCAAGCTGGATGCGCTTGGCATTGCCTATCATCTTCCCCCAAGGGAGATTTACGACGAGCATGGCGCCATGCGCGACGAATTTGCACTATCTCCGGGCGACTATCATGCCAACGCCGACTATGGTCGGCTGATGCTGGCGAAAATCCTGCGCGAGATCGATGACACGGTTGCGCCGACTGATGACGCGACCAATTTCGAACACAGAAGAATGCGATTGGGCTGACGATCGGGATGCCCGCCCCGCATTCCGCCTGAAGGTTCGACCACGAGGTAAAGACATGAAACTGGTAACTTTTGTCGCCGCTTCACTGTGTGCGGCAACCCTTGCTTCGGCCGCTGGCGCCGCCTCCCCGCAGAATTTCCCGGGCGCGCCTGGCGCTCTGACACTTGCGGGCAAGTGCGCAAAGCTGGTGGTCGGCAAGCTGGATGCGACGAAAGGCTGCCAGGGCGAACTCGCAAGCGTCACCCTCGTCAATGGCCAAGTGACCTTGATCTTCACCTCGGGCGGCAAGATGCTCGGCTTCCAGGGCGACGGCACGCAGATCAAGCCCGGCTCCGCCGGCAATGTGACACTGCCGCTCAACCTGATCGTCACCGGCGTCGGCCAGAAGATGACCGGTCAGGTGAAGGTGACCGGCAGCTGCACGCTCGGCAACCCCTATAGCGGCAAGCCGATTTCCATCGAATGCTCGGCAAAGAGCACGGATACCGCCTTTGCGGGCAGCTTCAAGACGAGCGGCAAGGCACCAAAACAGAAGTAGGCCTTAGGAGCGCTAAGCGCACCAGGCGCCGCTGCCGGGCTTGCGCGCAAGCCCTTCATCGACGAGCTGTCCGCCGATCGATCTGCCGTCGCGCGAGATGACGCGCGGCGCGCCGGCCTTGCTCGGCTGTCCGGCCGGGTTCATCGAAAAAGTTCCGGCATTCAACAGCGTCAGCAACCGAAGCTTGGCGGCAAAGCCCACCCGTCTTTCGCCGTCGCAGCGCGCCGTGTCGATACCGGGGCTGACGATGTCCGCGATGACGATCTTCTCGCCCTTGTACCAAAATGTGCTGCCGTCGGCGACGCAGTTGATGTGCTCGCCCTGTCCGCAATAGCCGAACGCGGCCTTGGCGGCCTGCGTCTGCGCGGGCGAGACCGAAACCGGCACTGCCTTTTCGGGCACGCTTGGCGCCTTTGCCGGAATCGGCACGGCTTCCGGAGGAACGACACGCGAAACGGAGGCGATCGACGCCGTTTCCCTTGGACCGGCATCGCGTGCCGGCTCGACGGGTGTCACCGGACGAGTGCGCGCGACCGGCTGCGTCGCCGTATGGGCGACGAGCATCGGCTTGACGCTCTTCCAGTTGTCATAGGTCGCGATGCCTCCGACGGCGAGCACACCGATGATGGCCCAGGGCAGCGCGCTGCTGTTGCTGCTTCCCCTGCCCTTTGATCGTGTCGATGATTTGCGGCGGCGTGTCGCTGTCTTGGCCATATATCCGAATCCTGTGAGCATCGGATTATCGCTGGCCAATCCTTTCCGAAAGGTTGGCGAAGCAGCCCGTCAACATGAAGTTTATGCGACCATCCCCGAACGACCACAATCAGTTGATACGCACGCGGCAAACGATCATTCCTGCGCGGCTCTGGCAACGAAGGCCACGAGACTTTATATGGGAGCCGGCGGTCAATCTGCTTTGAAGATACGAGTATGAAGCTCAGAGTTTTTGCATTTCTGAAGTGGCCCGTGTGGCTGGTATGTGCGGCGGTCGTCCTGACCCTGGCGCATGCGGGCATCGCACAGCTCTCCGGCAATTTCCACGAAGTCATTCCCGGCGAACTCTATCGTTCGGCCCAGCCGACCGGCGCCGACATCAACGCCTACTCGAAAACATATGGAATCAAGACCATCCTGAATCTTCGCGACGAGAAGCGGACGGGCTGGTACCGAGAAGAAGCACAGGCTGCGGCCCGCAATGGCATCACGCTGATCGATTTTCCGATCTCCTCGTCGAAGGAACTCCCGCGCGCCGAGGCCAAACGCCTCGCAAAGCTGATGGCGGATGCGCCGAAGCCGCTTCTCATACATTGCGAGCACGGCGCCAATCGCACCGGGCTAGCCTCGGCTATCTATGTCGGCGCGGTAAACAAGGGAAGCGAGGCTTTCGCGGAGTTTCAGCTCAGCCCCTATTTCGGCCACTTCGCCATCCCCGGCGTTGGCCGCTATGAAATGTACCGCTCGTGGGACGACTACGAGGAAACAATCGGCTTCTGAACTGATGCTCTAGCCGCAGGTGGGTTGCGCCCGCCGATCACCGGCGCTTTGCCCGGCATCGGCGTTCCAAGGCGAGTTCAGTGACGTCGCCATCTCAATCCATTCCAGATCGTCGGGCGCCTGGCTACCCTGGCGAAGCGCCTGCCATTCAATCTCATGCTTCACATGGATGTCGTGCGGTACGAATGTCTTGTTCATATCGCCTCCTGGCTGGAATTGCGGTTTAGCGACTAGGCTTTGAAACCGTCGCCTCGTCGTCCTTCACGGCTGGCTCCGGTCCACCCTTCGAAAGGTCCGCGCCGCTGACATGGGCGGGCACATGCACATCGTGCAGCACATCAGGTGCCAGCGTCAGGTCGACATGATGCGGCGGCATGACCTGCGCCTTCTTCATGCGGTTGGGCCGTGCCCGTTTCATCCGCTCGGACGTGTCAGGGCGTTTTTCTGGAATGTGGGGGGAACTATGCATGATGCGCCTCCTCGGCCGCAGGCTCGCAGCCTTCTCATTGCTCAACCAGTTGCAAACGGCCGAACCGCCGCGATGGTTCCGAAGAAAAGCACACACGCCTGCGCCGGCGATCTTGACTGGCGCGCAAGGATGACTACCTTCGCCCTATCCCGCAGCCTCAGACATCGGCTGAAGGGACAACCTGGTGCCGGGCCCCTCTGGCGAGAGTTTTTACGGCGCTCTCGTGATGTCGGTACCGCCTGCAAATAAGCCGGCGGATTTCATTCGATGAAAAAGCACACCATGCCTTGCGCGCATGCCCGTTGTGGTATGTCGCGTTCCTTCCACGTATCCTCTCTGATCAACACCGTTTCTGGCCGCGAGGTGCGGTCATGAACAAAACCTCCCAAAAATCGGCGCTCAGCTATTTCACCTGGGCGTTCATCGTTACCGCTGTAGGCCTGATCCTGGGTGCAGCACTTGGTTGGCAAACCACGGGCACCATTGGCGGCATGGCGACCGTCTTCTTTATCTGTACGGTCCTTGCCGTGCTCGAGATCTCGCTCTCCTTCGACAACGCCATCGTCAACGCCAACAAGCTCAAGGAAATGACGCCGGAATGGCAGCACCGGTTCCTCACCTGGGGCATCGTGATCGCCGTCTTCGGCATGCGCATCGTCTTCCCGCTGGCGATCGTCGCCATCGCGGCGCAAATCGGACCGTGGGAAGCGCTGGTCCTGGCTGCCCGCGAGCCGGCCGAATACGCCCGCATCATGAACGACGCGCATCTGCCGATCGCGGCCTTCGGCGGCACCTTCCTGATGATGGTCGGCCTCAACTACTTCTTCAACCACGAGAAGGACGTGCACTGGATCGCCGGCCTCGAGAAGCTGATGGCGCGCTCCGCCACCATCAAGGGCATCGAAATCGCCTTTGTCCTGGCGCTCGTGCTCGTCTTCTCATCCTTCCTGGGTGAGGAAGAAGCCAGCACCTTCGTTCACTGCGCGATCTACGGTCTTCTGACCTTCCTCGCGGTCGAAGTGGTGGGCGGTCTGCTCGACGCCTCGCAGCAGACGATGAGCGCTGCCGCCAAGGGAGGCCTCGGCGCCTTCATCTACCTCGAGGTGCTGGATGCCAGCTTCTCCTTCGACGGCGTCATCGGCGCCTTCGCGCTGACGCAGAACCTCTTCGTCATCGCCATCGGACTGGGCATCGGCGCCATGTACGTGCGCTCCATGACGATCATGCTGGTGGAAAAGGGAACGCTTGCCGAATACCGCTATCTCGAGCACGGCGCCTTCTACGCCATCCTGATCCTCTCGGTGATCATGTATGTGCAGACGATGGTCCACATTCCCGAGGTCATCACCGGTCTCGGCGGCGCGACGCTGATCGGCATCTCGCTCTGGTCGTCCATCCGCCACAACAGGAAGGAACAGGCCGAGGAACATGCTCAGGTGAGCAAGGGCGAACAGGTCGAGGCCTGATCATCCCACCGGCCGCAGCCCGCGCTGCGGCCCATCCCGACAAAAATAAAGCCCGCGACCATCCGGTTGCGGGCTATTTCGTACCTGGCGACCTGAAGCCGCCCGATGCATCGAAGCTATTAGTGGTTGATTCTGCCGAACATGCTCGGATCGATGCCGAGTTCGCGCAGATCGCGGGACTTCGGGCGACGGCCGGATTCGATGGTCGCGCTCACCGCATTGGCAGCACCGATCATCGCAAAGGCGCGGCCAAGGAAGCCATCACGAATGGACTGACGGAAAGACATTTTCTTCTCTCTTGCTTTATAATTGACCGCTTACATATGCGCTCGCGCCCACCGAATAACAACAGGCGGAAATTCAGCCCTGCCATGCAGAAAGAGGTGAGCCGCACGCATAACGCTCATCGGAAAATGAGACATGGGCCAAGGGCGCTGCCTGCCGCAACATGCTCCGCGCGTGGGTCATGAGCGCCCTATTCGCGCCAGGGGATCGCTCACCGACAATACATACAATATTTCTAATAATACCAATAATTGCATATTCCGCATAACATAGTATACTTGCAATTGGTTCAATCGTGGTCGCCCAGTGCTGCGCCGACAGACCCGTTGAAACCGACTGCTACGCAATCTGCACGGTTATCTCCACAGAGCACTCCGCAAGCCAACGGCCCTGTCCAAACACACTACCGTCGCTTCGCGCGCGTGCTTTTGTTTTTTCCTGACCAAAGGGGAGGAATGAGCATGGCAGACAATGCGAATCCAACAAGACGAGATGTCCTTCTGACCGGCGGGTCTCTACTCGCTCTGTCCGCGATCACCACCACCGCTGCCACCACGATGGGCCGGAGCGCGATGGCTCAAGCCACCGGCAAGAAGCCCAACATCGTGGTCATCATGGGCGATGATATCGGCATCTGGAACATCGGCGCCTACAACAGGGGCATGATGGCCGGCCGAACGCCACATCTCGACAAGCTCGCGGCCGAGGGAATGCTCTTTACCGATTACTATGCGGAGGCCAGCTGCACCGCAGGACGTGCGAACTTTATCACCGGCGAGCTTCCGGTTCGAACCGGCATGACCACGGTTGGCCAGGCAGGCTCACCCATTGGTCTGCCAGCCGAAGCCCCCACCATTGCAACGGTGCTGAAGTCCATGGGCTATGCCACGGGACAATTCGGCAAGAACCACCTTGGTGACCTCAACGAGTTCCTGCCAACGGTTCATGGCTTCGACGAGTTTTTCGGTTATCTCTACCATCTGGATGCGATGGAAG
>UEHQ01000019.1 GCA_900489925.1 Hyphomicrobiales bacterium
GCGCCCTTATAGTCAGGCATCGCGAATCCCGCAAGCGGCAATTTCGATTTTTTACAAAAAAATGACGGGATATTTTTGCAGGCGCGAAAAAGCTATTAGCGGTTGTAAATCAAACGCCTATGTACGGATCTTCTTAAATTCGTGACGGTGCTGACGTAACGTCAGCACGTTCTCGGCCGGGCTTCAGAGGGCCCGTGCGATGGTCGTTTGAGAGCCTCTGCCGCCACACCCCCAGTTCCAGTCGCGGTTCTTGCCGGTGTCGAGATGGACGGAGTCTGTATGGCAATAGGTTCCGACGCCGCCGCGGTTTGGTAGCGAGCGGATGTAGCTCGCGATATCCCACTTCGAGACGCCGGAGATCTGGATGTCGGCCGCGTCGCAGGTCTTGTGCATCGATTCTTCCGCGCCGCCGACCATTCTGTTGTGTTCGGCATCGCGATAGCCCGACGTGACGACGACGGGTTTTCCGAAATGGGTTTCGACGGATTTGATGACACTCATCAGATCCGGCTTGAAGCAGCCGACTTCCACCTTGTCGTTCTGGATCAGCAGGCCGTTCGGCGCCGTTCGCGTCATTCCCGGCAAGGATGCTTTCTGCAGCAGACCGGAGAGGCTGCCGAGGAGGTTCTGCTTTGGCGCCGTGTAGAGCGCGTTCATCGTCTGGCCGGGGAGTGCGTTCGTCGCCAGCGACGCGGTCTGAACCGGCGCGAACTGCGTGCTCGTATTCTGCGAGGATTGCTGTGGCTGGATTGCCTGACCCGCCTGCGGCGTCTGCTCGATGGGAAGCTGACTGCTGTAGACGCTGGAGCGCACTGCGTTGACGCCACCCGGTGCATAAGCATTTCCCGGCTGCAGTTGTGTCGATGTGGAATTGTTCTGCGGCACCGTGCGCACCGAAAAGATGCTCATGGCTTCGGCGTTGATACCGGTCGACTGCATTGCGAGACCGCCGATATTGGCAGGGGCCGAAGCCGCGGAGCCGACGGCGGCGGGTTGGGCCGTCGCTGGGTCGGTGGTCGCGGGAACGGCGCCGGACACATTGGCGATCATCGGATCGCGATAGCCGGACGCTGCGGGCGCCGTCGCTTGCGCCGCTTGGGCAGGCGCGGCAGCGGCTGCCGGCGCTGGTGTGAGTGCTGCTGTCGCGTCGGCGGCATTCTTGTCGGACACGCAGCCGCAAAGCGCCAGAGCCGACGCAGCGATCAGAAAGGTGGCCCCGAGGGGTATCCGCTTTTCAACAGCGAGCAAGCGAGCATTCTCCAATGGATGGCGGAGAACGCAGCAGATGATGCGATCTTCGCCTCGAGTCGTGCGGAGAGTGCCCGCGTGGGCTGGCGGCTACAAGCGTGATCCGGACACGCGGTCAGGAAATCGCAAAAGCCGCAAGCCTCGCAAAAGCCTCGGCCTACCAGGCGCCGGTATTGCCCATGGAAGCCCATGGCTCGGCGCTTGGAAGGCTGCCGCCCTTCTGGAGAATCTCGATCGAAATGCCATCCGGAGACCGCACGAAGGCCATGTGGCCATCACGCGGCGGACGGTTGATCGTGATGCCGTTGTCCATCAGGTTCTGGCATGTGGCGTAGATGTCGTCGACCTCGTAGGCGAGGTGGCCGAAGTTGCGCCCGCCGGTATAGTCTTCGGGATCCCAGTTATAGGTGAGCTCGAGGCAGGGGGCGCCTTTCGAGGTCGCGTCCGCCTTGTCCTCGCGAGCGGCGAGAAAAACCAGGGTGAACCGGCCTTTTTCGTTGTCGATCCTGCGAACTTCCTCCAGGCCGAAGAGCGTCCCATAAAAACGCAGGGAGGCGTCCAGGTCCTTCACGCGGACCATTGTGTGTAGATAACGCATTCTGTTTCCTCTCTAAATGCAGGCCCGATGTTATGTGGCAGAACGTCAGCTTCGGGCAAGACACAGGGGTATGATTATGAACTGCGAATAATCGGAAAGTAGGACTTGCGCTAATCCGTTACCAACATGTTAATCTTGATCTCAAGAATCAGTTAACCGTAACAGTGTGACGCGTATTGAGGGGGCTGGCGAAATGGCTGACAGGATTTCATCGAAGGAATTCACCGACCTCGATCAACTCGCGGGAGACGCGATCGATCTCATTGAGATCACCGGCGTTGTGAAGTGGTTCGACGTGGCCAAAGGGTTTGGCTTCATTGTCCCCGACAACGGTATGCAGGACGTCCTTCTGCATGTGACCTGCCTTCGCCGCGACGGCTTCCAGACCATTCTCGAAGGTACCCGCATCGTCGCGCTCATCCAGCGCCGCGAGCGTGGCTATCAGGCGTTCAAGATTCTTTCCATGGATCAGTCCACCGCGGTTCATCCGTCGCAGCTGCCTCCCGTGCGCACCCATGTGCAGGTGACGGCAACAAGCGGCCTCGAGCGGGCGCTGGTCAAGTGGTTCAACCGCACGAAGGGCTTCGGCTTTCTGACACGCGGCGAGGGGACTGAAGACATCTTCGTTCACATGGAGACGCTGCGTCGTTTCGGTCTGACCGAGTTGCGCCCCGGTCAGGTCGTGCTCGTTCGTTTCGGTGACGGCGACAAGGGCCTGATGGCGGCCGAAATCCACCCGGATGTTCCGAGCCCGACGAGCCGCGCGCACTGATGCGGATACTCTCAGCTCATACGATCAGAAGCGCCCTTGCGGCGCTTTTTTTCATGCTGGTCTTTCCTGTGTTCGCCCAGGAACCCATGACCTTCGACAAGGAGCCGTTGGTCATCCAGACGGCATCCGGCAAGACATTCAATTTCATGGTTGAGGTCGCCGATACCAACGAACAGCGTCAGCGTGGCTTGATGTACCGCAAGGAGATGGCGCAAGACGCGGGCATGATCTTTGATTTCGGCGTTTCTCGCCGGGTGCAGATGTGGATGGAAAACACCATCCTGCCGCTGGATATGCTGTTCGTGGATTCGACAGGGACGATCCGCAACATCAAGCAGAACGCGGTGCCCTATTCGGAAGATATCATCGACTCGATGACGTCGGTGAAATACGTCATCGAGCTCAATGCAGGCGTGACCGCCAAACTCGGCATTAAGACCGGCGACAGGGTCATGAGCGCTACCACGACCAAGCGTAAGTAGCGCCGCACCAAACGACCGCCGATCAAGCGTCGAGCGTTATGCCGCCGGTGACGATTGCGGCCTAGAACTTGAGACCGATACCGGCCGAGACGAGATGCTGGTCGAGATCGACGTCGGTGCCGCGAATGGTCTTGCTGCCGTAATCGTTGTAGCGATACTCGGCGCGGCCGAAGACGTTGTCCGTGAAGGCGTAGTCGACGCCGGCGCCGATCGTCCAACCGTTGAAGGTCTTGTCTTCCTTGTCGCCGCTGGTCTCGATGTAGGCGCGCTGACCAGTCCAGCCGGCCGTTGTGTAAAGCAGTGCGCGGTCAAAGGCGTAGCCGAGGCGTGCGCGAACGGAGCCCGATAGATCCGTGCCAGCTTCGACGCCGGAGCCGAGGAAATCGGATTCTTTCTGATCCCAGGTGTAGCCGAGATCGCCTTCGATACCGATGACGATCGTGTCCATCTGGTAGTTCGCGCCAAGGAAGCCGCCGATCTGGCCGCCGTTATAGTGCTGCGAGGAATCTGTGCCGAGGACGTTGAAGTCACCGTTGGTGAAGCTCATGCCGCCTCTCAAGCCACCATATGGACCTGTCCAGCTAAATACCGGCGCTGCCACCGGGGTAGGCTGCATCGGCACCTCAACGAGATCTGCAGCATAGGCCGGCATTGCAAGCACGACCGCGAGCAGCGCTGCACTTGCGCTCAAGGACTTCATTCGGCACTCCCAAGGTTAATGATTTACCATGCAATATGGTAAATATACGATATACAACCTTAACAATGGGTTTCCGGCGGATGAGGCGCGAGGCTTCCGTGACGCGTGTATTTTTCGCATATAGGGCCGAGCCATCTGCCCGCCATGGGTGCGGGAATGACGAGAGGACGGGAGGAGACCCTGCCGTCGGCTCAGCGCTATCCGGTGCTAGACGCCGAGGATGGCGTCGATCTGCGCAATCAGCGCGGCATAGCCCTCGATATGGCGGTGGTACTCGTCTTCGATCTGTTTTGTGATGTTTTTCAAGGGGCCGTTGCCCTCCTGCACGAAGTGCTGCGCCTTGTTTTCCCGAAGCGTCTGAATGTGCTCCTCGTGTTCCTTGATCTTCTGCTGGTAGTCTTCTCGAAGTTTCGGCAGATCCATTTTTCCCTCCAACCTTGAGGCTCGTCCGGCACGACCGGAACGGAGATAGTAAGCAGTAAGTTCGCGCAAAATCAGAAAACGGCAATGGCCCCCGGCAAGAGATTTTAACAGGACCTGCCGTCTCGCCTGTATCCCGGGGAGCGTGCCGGGATGGGAACACGGCACCGGACATGGCAATTGGCCATAGTGCCGCCACAGAGTTCGGCCCAACCATGCTTTTACAACAGTGGATGGCAGAAAATGAGATTGCTGGCTCTCCTCGCTGCAGCGCTTTTGCTGACGGTGTTTCAGGCGCAGGCCCAGGTTTATGGGCCTTACGACGGCTATGACGAGTACGGCGGCTACGGCGGCTACGGCGGCTACGGCGGCTACGGTTATGACGATCCGTACGGCGCTTATCCGCCACCGCCTGTCTATGAGCCAATGCCTCGTTATCGAGAGCCGTCGCGGGAGCGGAGGGCACCGTCGACACGGCGGACGGCTGGAACCATCGTCATCGCCACGCGGGAACACACGTTGGTCTACACGACATCACGCGGCGAGCAGTACGTCTACCCGATTGCCGTCGGCCGCGAAGGCAAGCAATGGTACGGATCGACGCGGGTGGTGTCGAAGCGGGAGCATCCCGAGTGGCGACCGACAGCGAGCATGCGCCAGAAGAATCCGAGGCTACCCGCGGTCGTCGGGCCAGGCCCGAAGAACCCGCTTGGAACCCGAGCAATCTATCTGGCCGACGGGCTGCTGCGCATCCATGGCACGAATGATCCGTCCTCGATCGGCACCAATGCGTCGAGCGGATGTTTTCGCATGTATCGCCAGGACGTCGAGGAGCTCTACGAGCTGGTCCAGCCTGGAACGAGGGTCATCGTCGAGCGCTGAAGTCATCTTGTGATCGGCGTGAGGCGTGCGCTTGGGTCTGGTCTCGGTGCCCGCTGTAGTCCATGTTTCCTATGGCGTTCTGCCTAGCAGGCATTCGAAACCTGGAGCGGCCCGTCGCGCACCGGTTGTCACCTGCCGTGATTCGACTACTTCTATTCCGGTCAGCTGCCCTTCGACGGCAGAGGTAGGTGTCTAGGAGGCAAAACATGTGTCGAAACATCAAGCCGTTGTTCAACTTTGATCCGCCGGCAACGGACGAGGAAATCCACGACGCCGCGCTTCAGTTCGTCCGCAAGCTGAGCGGAACGACCAAACCATCGAAGCGTAATGAAATCGCATTTGAGCAGGCAGTCAGCTCCATCGCGGGATGCGCACGCGCGCTGCTCGATTCGCTGGAAACCTCCCAGCCGCCCCGTGACCGCGAGGAAGTTGCAGCCAAAGCGCGCGCCAGAACGGCGGCCCGGTTCGCTTAAGAACCGGCGAATGATGATGATTTTCTATGGGAAGAAATGGTCGGAGTGGAGAGATTCGAACTCCCGACCCTCTGGTCCCAAACCAGATGCGCTACCAGACTGCGCTACACTCCGTGCCAACGAGGAGCGCAATACACGGTTCGTTCCTAAGCCGCAATAACTAAAATGATTTGTCTGGAAGGTTCTCCACAGCCGTTCAGGTCGATGTCAGAAAAGATTGACATCTCCCTTTGGAAGGCGTGATGGCTGCGGCCAGCCCTCGGTTCTCGCATCCGGAGATACATTTTGGAAGATTTCGACGTAGCGGCGCCGGCGCGGAGCGCGCGTCCGCGAATTGGCAGCGTGACGCTGTCGGTTCTGACTGCCATTTATATTCTTGTCGTTGCGAACCACACATTCTGGACGCGGGCCTACGGGTATCTCGCGCCGACGCCCTATGCCTTCGTGGCATTCATTGTTGCCATCGCCGCACTCATGATCGCAGCGATGACGACAACGTCGGTGAAATATCTCATCAAGCCTGCGCTCATCATCTTCATCCTGATTTCGGTGATCGCCGCATGGTTCAACGACCAGTTCGGCGTCATTATCGACAAGGAGATGATCCGCAACGCGGCGGTGACGACGCGCGCCGAATCGGCGCATCTGATCACGCCCGCATTTCTCTTCCACGTTTTCGTGACCGGCATACTGCCGTCGTTCTTCATCATCTGGGTGAGGGTGGTGCACCGGCCGTTCCTGAAGAAGTTCGCCTGGAACATGGCGGTGATCGTGCCGTGCCTGGCCATCTTCGTCGCTGCCGGTCTGGGGTTCTCCCAGACATTTGCGGCGGTCGGTCGGCTGCATAGGGATATCATGCTGACGCTCAATCCGTTCCTGCCGATCGGCAGCGTTGCACGGTTCGTGTTTGCGTCGGAGGAAGACCGCAACATCGTGCGTCGGCCGCTCGGCACCGATGCGCATCAGCGCTCGGCGAGCGCCAACGGCAAGCCGCGCGTGACAGTCATCGTCGCCGGTGAGACGGCGCGCGCGCAGGACTTCTCGCTCGGGGGGTACGCCCGTGAGACAAATCCCGAGATGAAGGCGAGGGGCGTCGTCTATTTCGCCAACGCGACAAGCTGCGGGACGGAGACGGCGGTTTCCCTTCCCTGCATGTACTCGGTCTATCCGCGGCAGGAGTACACGCATCGTAAGGGCCTGGAGAAGGACAATCTGACGGATATTCTCGGTCACGCCAAGGTCAAGGTCGAATGGTGGGACAACGACACCGGCAGCTACGGCGTTGCCAACCGGGTCTCCTACAAGTTCCTGCCCGATGCCGCGGATCCGCGCTTCTGCACCGATGGCGAATGCCTGGACACGGTGCTGCTCGACAAGCTCGATGATTGGCTTGCGAATGTGAAAATGGACAGCGTTCTGGTGCTTCACCAGCTCGGCAGCCATGGTCCCGCCTATTATCGCCGTTATCCAGACGATTTCCGCAAATTCACGCCGGATTGCCGGACAGGGGAATTCGGTTCCTGCAAACCGGAAGAAATTGTCAACGCCTATGACAATACGATCCTGTTCACTGACCATGTCGTCGCCAAGGTGATCGACGAGTTGAAGCAGCACGCGAACTCTGTGTCGGCGTCGATGCTCTACGTCTCCGACCACGGCGAGTCGCTTGGCGAGAACGGCCTCTACCTGCATGGCACGCCCTACATCATCGCTCCCGACGTTCAGACCCGCGTTCCGATCATTGCCTGGCTGTCGTCGGATTTCAGCGCGGCATCGAAGATCGACATGAGTTGCCTAGCTGCCAAGGCAAGCGAGCCGGCGTCGCATGACAATTTCTTCCACAGCGTGCTTGGTCTGATGGACGTGGCGACCAGCGTCTACGATCCCAAGCTCGATCTCTTCGCAACCTGCCGCAAGACATCCGACACGCTTGCCCAGGCGACGAAAAAGGGATGACAGCCGCAACGTTCTGGAGCCGTGGCTTTTTTCTTGAAAAGGCAGGGATTCGCGGCTAAGCAAAATTCACCTCTTCGTGCGATGGTACGAAGACAGTGCTCCGGCAACGGCGTGCAGGATTTGAATACGAAGGCCCTAATTCGGAGGCGTCGCAGCAATGTCTGCCAAGATCTATCGTCCAGCCAAGACCGCGATGCAGTCCGGCAAGGCAAAGACCCATATGTGGGTACTCGAGTTCGATCAGGAGACCCCACGGACGATCGATCCGATCATGGGTTACACCTCGTCCTCGGATATGCGCCAGCAGGTCAAGCTGACCTTCGAAACGCAGGAACTTGCCGAAGCCTATGCGACGCGCAACGGCATCGACTATCGTGTGATCGCGCCGAAGGATCCGCAGCGACAGGTAGTGGCCTATCCCGACAATTTCCGCTATACGCGGACGCAGCCTTGGACGCACTGAACCGCTTCCAGGCATACAGATATGACCGTCGTGATGAAACACACGGTCACGCGGCCCCTTAGCTCAGCTGGATAGAGCACCTGCCTTCTAAGCAGGTTGTCGCAGGTTCGATTCCTGCAGGGGTCGCCAATAAATCCAAAGACTTAGCAGTAGTGGTTTTCGCTCAAAATCTCCGGGGGTAACAGCGGCATAAAAAAACCGCCTTCGAGAACGGAGGCGGGCAATGTGCTGGGGAGCACTGGGGAGTGGAAAAACAGTCCGGGACGGCGATGGACGATTCGGCGAACTAAGGGCCAGATCCCCCGAAGATCGGCGCTTTAGTCCATTTCCTCGCCATTATAGTCTATCTCATCCCCGTTCGGCTCGGTGTCTGCGCCGTCTTCATCGTTTTCATCTTCAACCTCGCAGTCGTCGTGCTCAAGCACAGGGGCGACGGCGGATGGGCCGCAAGGCGGCCACCCCAACGATGGCTCGTTGTCGTTGTCGGGTTCGAGGTGCAGCCACAATGCAGGCTCAGTCGCTCATCGCCGGGCGTGATGCGAACCCGATGGACAATCCGAGTTTCTGGGCGGAGGCATTCATCCGCGGCGGCGGTGGTGGCATGCTCGGCGATTTCGTCAATTCGTCGGTCACGCGCGGGGGCGACGGCATCACCCAGTATTTGACCGGCCCCGGTCCCGGCGCTGTCATCGGCGCGACTGGCGACATTGCTCAGTGGCTGGCCGGCAATAAGGATGTGAACGGCAAGACTCTGGCTCAGCACATCAAGCTTGGACGCCCGGCTCCTCGCTCTGGTACACCAAGGCGGCAACCGATCGGCCGATCTTCGACAACATCCAGGCGATGATCGATCCCAACTGCCGGCAGTCCTTCCAGCGCTACGAAAAGCGGATGAAGAAGGATTTCGGCCAGACCTTCTGGTGAGCTCCCGGTGACGCCCTGCCACAGAGAGCGCCCAACCTCGGCCGTGCGTTCGGCGGTCGGTGACCAGTGCTTTGCGGGCTGAGGCTGGCGCGGGCACTCTCCCGCCATGTCCATCACGACCGCCGATGACCGTATCACCAGTTACAGCCCGATAGTCGCGACCACCGATTTCGCGGCTGATTTCCCTGTGTTCGAATCTGACCGACATCAATGTCTTCGTCGATGGCGTCGAGCGGTTCGACTTCACGGCCAGCGGCACGTTCACGGATGGCATCTCCAACGACGCGAAAGCTGTTTTTTCTCGTGGCATCATCGGAAGTGTGCTTGTCATTGGCTCTCGCTCTCCTCGTCGGACGAACCGCTTCAGCAACGGCGCCCCGCTGCCGATCTCAAGCCAGAATCTCGCACTCGATACGCTCGAAGCTGAGGTGCAGGAAGCCGCCCGCGACATCACGCGATCGGCGAAGGTTCCGCCGGGATCTGCCGGCTACGCGATCTCGCCTGACATCGAGGAAGCTCCTCGTGATGGTTGGCACGACGATCAGCGAAGGCCCTGGGCAGGGGACGCTTCTCGCCCTCAGTGGGGTGAATGACAATGATGCGCTGATCGATCGCATCTGTAACCGCCGTGAGGCTTTCCTGAAGGCGCTGAAGACGTTCAAGACCTTCGGCAAGGGTGGATGTCCCGCGTAGCCGGCGTGCGCGCTACCGGGCAGGCTTGGGCATCTGGGTCTGTCGGGCCTGAGATCGAGTATGTCTCCGGCGGTGATGCCAAGGCGTTCATCTCCGATGCGAAACCAGCACCCACGCTTGCCGTTGCAGATGCTGCGACGGGAGCAGGTGGCGGCACGTTCACCCTCGGCGGCGCGATGACCGCTGCGAAGGACCAGCTTACGCCGCTCACTGGCTCATCGCCCTGGATCGACCACACGATTGCCGCGCTCATCATCGGCGGGCTTGTCGTGGCAGCCGGTTCCCATGTCTATCGATTGTACGCCACCCGCAGGAAGGAAGAGCGGCTCGACGCTCTAGATCTGCAGATGAAGGCGGCTGCCTAATGTGGGCGCTACTTTGGGCGAGGATTCCCGGCTGGGTGAAAGTCTCAGCCGCCATCGTGCTGGCTGTCGCCGGCACCTATCAGTTCGGCAAATGGACAGGGGCGGAAAACGCTCGTGTCGCCGCGAAGATGGAAGCAATCAAAGAGGCTTCCAATCGGATTTCCAACATGGAGAATAACAATGCGGACTTCCGTAGCAAGTCGCCTCGTGATCGTTGCCTTGTGCTCATGCGTGATAGCGGGTTGACAGCGGCTGCGACTAACGGCAGCGGGTATCAGCTCACTCGCTTCTCTGACCCTGTCGCGGCGCGCGCGGCGGCTGAAGATCCGACTGCAGGGCCGGCCATAGCGTCGAACAATGCTCAGTGCCGCGAGGATGCGGCCTGCCGGAAATAGTCAATTACGCGCCTAGGAGGTTAGTCTCTCCCAGTCAATCCGTGGGCATCCGCGCCAAAACCATCGGTACCCGTAGTAAAGGTAGATTGGCCACAGATATTGAGAGACGATCAGATTTTGGCGAGTTTTGTCGCTGATGATCCGATCTTGGACGGCCCCAAGAAGAGCAAAGCCTGTATGGAAGATAAAAATACCGGCAAGCCAATTGTACGGCTGGATGGCAACGATCAGGGCCAAGTAACCGCTCGATATCACGACACGGTAAGCGATCAGGTTTCGTTCAATGAAGTCGCGCATTGATCTCATGTTCGTCTTATGTCGCGTTCGGCATGAGACCTATAGGATTCGCTCGATAGTCGCCATCTCCAGCGCTGTCTCCCTAAAGCCCACTGAAGCGCCGTGGCCCCCCTGAAATCATTGCGGCAGATCGCGGACAAGATAAACCCGCCGCGACAGGTCCATTATGACGGGTTGTCGCTGGATTGGCGATGATTGTTAACGTCACTTAGCCAACCCAGCGCGATCAATCTAGCAGATCATCAGTTACGTGCCTTCTCGGCAAATTGGATGCGGACCGGATACGTCTTAGAGACAGGTAGCAAGGACCCGGCCTCCTCGTCAGGTCGGGTCCCCCTGTTGCCGCCTCATGGCTATCTGAGCACGGCGGGCGGCGGGATAGTCCATCGGGTTGCGACGGTCAAGCATTCACACCGCCTCCAAGAGCAATAGGCTGTTGGTGTCAGGGATAAGGGCCATAACCTCATCTCGCAGCAACGATAAGAGAGCCTCGGAAAGCTCGCCATGGCCAACGCCAGTCGGCATCAACAGCAAGCCGATGGCGCACAAACTGACCGTCATTCCCGGCTTGGCGCCGAAGGAGCGGAGCGCGCGGATAATGGCTATTCTGACTTCAGCGCGGCGCTCCATCGAAAAGGTCTCCTAGTGCCGCGCCCGTGCATCCCGAGGCTTCCAAACTGCCATTTTCTGCCTTTGGTCTCGCGCTTCTCCGGTCGGCATCAGATTGTGTGCGTGGGCTATGAGCGGCAATTCTGCATCTTCGGCAGCCAAGATGAACGCGCCGCGTGCTGCGTCTCCGTTGGACTGAACCTCAAATGCTCGAATGCATGCTGATATCGCGGCACGCCAAATATCGTCCTTGGGGTGTTTCCAGTCACTCAGAAGATTGCTGGCTAGGTCATTTACGGTCTTCGCAATCCGATACTTCCCCGGCTGGCCTCCAATGCCAATGCCGAGCGGCGTTATCGGTACATCTGAAAGTTCTTCACGGGTCATGACGCCCTCCGCGATCTGACGCGACTCAACGGGCGATCAAGTGATTCGTTCCATTAGGAAACACGCATTTATCCGCATTGAAAGGGCATCTGGGGGAATGGCGGGTGATGACACATGAGCAGTAACAGCGGCAACTTCGACCCAATGGCATCTTGGGCCCGGCTATCGGAACGGGTGGAGAACCAAGGCAAAGACATCGTCGATCTCCGTTCGAACATGAACACCGGGTTTCAGACGATCAATTCGGCGATCGGTACCCTGTCGAATGAGCTTCGCAATAATAGCAAGACGCAATGGCCTGTGATCTGGTCGGCTGCCGATGTCTCCTTCGCCGTGCTGGCGGCTCTCGGTGCGTTCTTTTACAACACCCTGACCAAGACACAGGACAGGCAAGACGCTTCCCTCATTGAGTTGGCGAAAACAAATCAGATTGCAATCTCCGCTATCGCAGACAAAATGGTGACGCAGAAGGAGCTTGAATGGCGAACCTCTTGATCCGCAGAGGATCGCCAGCGAGCGGACAATGCAATCAAGGATCTTCGCGAGAGCATGGTCCGGAGAGAAGAGCTGGATCGTATATTCGAGAGCCAAGAGCAATGGCATCTCTCGATTGCATCGCGATTAGAGCGGCTGGAGCGGGGGCATTCACAATAGGCAGCTAAGCTCGCGGTTCTTCGCCCCTGAGTTGACCTTTCTACTCGCTGATGCGATTAGCACGATTTCGGACCACATAGACCCCAGGACTACGCGCAATGAGAATAGTTTGATGAATACTTTTGGATCCAAAAGACATTTACTGTTTATTATACTTGCATACATCCTTTGTTACGGTGCGTTTTCGTTTGTAACCGTTCCGTTTTGGGACGATTGGGTCCTTATTGGCCATCCAGCAGGGGGGCTGTGGGAGATGTTCAGTCAGCTTGGGCGGCGTGAGCAATATTTCATTGTGGCGCCTTTTACCCTGATGGCAAATCCTCTTGCATGGGCGGTCACAAGCTTCATTTGTTGGGGAATCGTTGCCCTCTGCATCTACAGTGTTCTTCGCGGTATAGGCTGGGCACCGGCCAACGCATTCTGGGCGGCGCTTCTTACGGCTGCCTTCCCAATGAACCAGTCGCGTTTTACCTTGGCAGTCCTTCCTTATTCGGTCAGTGCGGCGTTCTTCTCCCTGGCGCTTCTGCTCTCTGTGATGTCTGTCCGCCGTCGCAGTCTTGGGCTTAGGATAATGGCGGCAGTGCTCCTTTTGGTATCGTTCACGACGAACTCTTTCCTAACTATTTCCCCGCTGGTGATTGCCGTGGTTTTTCTGGCATTGCGCCAGCGCGAACCTAACAAGAACTTCTGGCAATCTGCGCGGGGAACAGTCGCCTACGTGGAACTGTTTTCATTACCATTTATCTACTGGGTCACCAAATCCTCACTGCAGCCGGTTTACGGGATCTACACGACGTATAACCAGTTTCAAATGGGGCCAGTTGCGGGATTGCTGGAAGCGAGTCGGGCACTCGTTTGGCAATTCGCTGGCTTGAGGGCTATTTTCCCAAACGCCGATTTTGTGATGGAAGCCAGCTATATTGCGGTGATTTTCACCGGTTCCATGGTTCTGTTTGGCTGGCTGGTGCGTATCAATGTTCAGACTGATGCCAAGACTCTATGGGCTGGGTGTATTGATGCGGTGGTCCTTCTTGGCTTCGCGGTGCTAGCGGTTTTTCCATATGCGATTGTCGGTTTGCGCCCTTCATTTGTTGGACTTTGGGATAGCCGGCATCAAACAACCTTGGCACTTATTGCTGGCACACTGGTTTTCGCTCTTGTGAACGCAATTCTGCCGGCCCGGTTTGTGCCGGCCTTTTGCGCATTACTGGTATGCATATTCATGGCGGCAGACGTCTCTGTCTCGCGTCAGCTGATGGCGGATGTTATCGACAGCAGCGCAATTATGTACGCGCCGCAGGTGGCCACCATTCCCGAAAACACGCTGGTCGCGGTTCACGCCGACGACGGAGCGTATCGGATGATGGGACGGACGTTCCGCTTTTACGAATTGAGCGCTATGCTGAACATGCATGCGCCGGCGCACACGATCATGGGGATGTTGGCAAGTGAGGCTCGCAATCCCCAAGCGGGTCGTGGCACTCCTGTCGGCAGTGATGTGCTCGCAGCAGCTCTCGCTGCCAAGTGCGCGCGGTGGGTTAGCTTTCCCGAATATGGCTTTGGAGACATAGGAAGACCCAACCAGTTTGCTGAACTATGGCTGAGGTCTAAGTTACAGCCACCGACCTATTGGGAGGGACTGGCAACAACAGTGGCGTTGATATTCAAACGAAAGGCGGACCTCGATAAGACTGTTGCACGGCTGGATGTGCAGATGCAGATCCATCCTGATGTGCGGATCAGTTGCGCCGCACCCGCAGGCGCGTGACACTCGACTTGAGCTTGTTGGCCTAGTTACGGATTGGCGGATTTATCGTCAATGTTGATGCGCTCGCGTTCCACAACCAGCGGACCACGGCGCACCTGTGAATGAATTGACGTAACGTACTCTCCGAGCATCCCGATGAAGGCGAGCTGCAGCCCTGACAGGAAAAACAGCGACACGATGATGGTTGCCGTTCCCCGAGGTGCCAAGTCCGGAACCAGCAGGAACGAGATGGTTGCAAAAATTGCATATGCGATGCAAATCGCTGCCAGCGCAAATCCAGCATAGATGCAGAACCGCATTGGTGCGTTGGTGAAGGAGAAGATACCGTTGAGCGCCTGGTCGATCAGGCGTGGCAGGTTATTCTTGGAGAGGCCTCTCTTTCGTGCTGCCCAGGTGTATGGCACGATGAGACGCTTGAAACCGACGGAGGCGATTATTCCCCTGACATAGGGATAGTGATCGTCGTGCTCCATGACCGCCTGCCATACTTTTCGGTCAATCAACTGGAACTCGCCGACATTGGGAGTAATTTCAAAGTCAGATAAGCTATTGACGATTTGATAAAAAATCGATCGGCAAGTACGAAGCAACCAGGTTTCTTCCCGATTGGCGCGGGCGCCGGCGACGACTTCGATGCCTTGTTCCCAGTAGCGTACAAATTCAGGTATAAGCTCGGGAGGATCCTGCAGATCGACCGGCATGAAGACGACAACGGCATCGCCCGTGGCATAGCGTAGTCCATTGAACAAGGAGCGGAAGGGCCCAAAATTGCGGGCATTCAAGACAAGCTTCACGGTGGGGTCCGCCGCCGCGATCTCGCGCAGGATTTCCACAGTACCGTCGGTCGACGCATTGTCGGCAAAAATGTGCTCAAGGCGATACTCAGGCAGTTTTTCTGCAAAAATTCGCCGCAGCCTTTCGTAGCACTCGCGCACGTTCTCGACTTCATTGTAGGCCGGTGAAATAACTGAAATAGTCTTCATTGTTTTGCGTCCTTAAAAGCGAAGGCCCGCATAATCACAAAAGTGGCAATTACACTCAGCGGCATGAGCGCAGCTTGAGCGACAAGAGGATCAATACCAAAATTGACAAGGATGCGAAGAGCGGTGGCGTTGCAGATGTAAATGACCACATAGACGGCGGCGAATCTGAAGAACAAGCTGTTATCGCTGTTTTTGAAAGCCAGGCGCCCGGTAGTGAAGAAATTGAAGATCACGCCCAACACGGTTGCAACAAGAAGGGCGAGTTCAGGGATCGTTTCGAGATAGATCAAGATGCTGTAAAGACCATAGCCGAAGGCGCTGTTGAGGACGCCGACAGCGATGAAGCGGGCAAGGAGGACAAGGTCAGCCGCGCGGAGTTTCAACATGACGGACTGTCGCGCAGGGACGCGTGCCAGGCGACAGTGCGTGATAACCCTTCACTCAACGTCACCTTCGGCTTAAAGCCGCTCAGTCGCGTCAGTCGATCGATGCTCGCTTCCATGTGCCAGATCTGGTCAGGCTTGTAGGGAATTTCGCCGAAAACTAACTCGAGTCCCGGGGCGGCGATGTCCCTGATTTGCTCGATGATGCTGCGAACAGGGACGGGTACGCCCGAACCGAGATTGAATAGCCCCACGGCGTCTTTGCTTTCAACAACTGCGCGGATTGCATCAGCAACGTCGTCGATAAATAGATAGTCCCACAATTGTCGCCCTTCTGTCGTCCGTGGCCGCTTGGCGTCAAGTAACTCTTCGATGATCGCCGGGATGAGCCAGTTCGGGTTGTCGCGCGGGCCATACGTCGAGAAAAGGCGCAGCCAGGCAAAATCGACGCCGGCATCGGCACAAAGCTGGCCGGACAGAACGTGGGCTGCGACTTTTGCCGCTCCATACAGCGAGGTCGGAGCGGGCACTGCTGTTTCCGTTACCCGGCCGGACAGCAGCCCGTATTCGGCCTGAGATCCGATCCCGACGAACTTCCCGACGCCGGCCGCCGCCGCAGCATCCACTAGTGCAAGGGTTGCCGCTAGATTATCCGTGATCTGGGACCGTTGGTGCCGGTTGGCATTTGACACACCGGTCCACGCCGTATGAACGATGGCGTCCGGTCGATGTCGTCGCATAACCGACTGAAGCTCCGGGGTATCGGCAAGGTTCGCGTATACAATCTCGGCGCGAGACGCCGTCAGGCGCTGCCGATTTCCAGCGGGCCGCAATATTGCGACAACATCATG
Organism: Hyphomicrobiales bacterium; assembly: GCA_900489925.1. GTDB lineage: Bacteria > Pseudomonadota > Alphaproteobacteria > Rhizobiales > Rhizobiaceae > Rhizobium. The sequence continues at coordinate 16,304 of UEHQ01000019.1, forward strand.
CCCAGCTGACAGCGCGCTTGCAACGAACGCTGCACCAACGAAGCCGCCCGCGCCGGTAACCATGATCTTCATTGGCTGCGTTGGCTCGCGATTAATGCCTCCAGCGCTGCCGGGCGCGGATAGGAGACAAACCGGTTTCCGTCTTCATATTCCGTCTTTTGCAGATAGGGATACTGATCATTTATTGGCCGCCCCATTTCCAGCTTCGGTTCGATCAAGGTCTCCTCCGACAGGATAACATCGATCAGGATTGCCCCACGCTTGAAAAGCTCAGGAGTAATCTGATCGATGCTTTCGACACGGCTGTATTGAAGGCCGTATGCCTTGGCGACAGCGCCAAAATCCGGAGTCGAGTAGCCATCGGAGGAGGCAGTGTAGCGGCTGCCCAGGTAGCTGTCCTGAAACTGCTTGATGATGCCGTATGCACCATTGTTCATCACGATCACTGCCACGTCGAGGCCGAGATGCTTGATGGTCTGCAATTCCTGAATGTTGACCTGGAGGCCGCCGTCACCATTGTAGGAGATCACCTGTCTCTGCGGGTTGCTAAGCTTTGCGCCGATTGCGGCACATAGCGCATAGCCCATCGGAGAATTGCCACCGGCGGTGAAGAGAGTATGCTGGTCGACAGTGAAACTTTGGTGCAACCAGCACAACGCCGCGCCGGTGTCGCCAATAACAATAGCGTTCTTATCGATCGTTTCGCTGATGCGTCGCACCACATCATAGGGAGAAAGGCTGTTAAGACGCCTTGCCGTAGAGCTGGTCTCTTTACCGAAATAGGTCCGCTTCATCTCGCCGACATAGGACTTCCAAACTTCGAATAGCTTTGGCTCTTCCAACCTGCTCAAGACTTGAGGCAATGCGCTCAGGTCAAGAATCGTTCCCGTATAGCGGCCACCACCATATTTTTTGATTTCTTCGCCATCGACATCCAGCACATGCACTTTTGCCCCGATGGCGAAGTTTGCCGCATTGCCGGATCGCTGGCGATTATCGAGCCGGCTGCCGAGAACGATCACCGCATCGGCATTTTGTAGCACGAAATTAGCACCGCGGTTGCCATACACGCCAATCTGGCCAACAAAACCGGGATGTTCGTGGGAAAAGGCGGACAGGCCGGCCCAACTGGCTACGAACGGCACACCTGTCGCGTCGAGCCATTCGCGTAGCGCCTCCTGAACACCCGCTAGTGCGACGCCGCCGCCCCAGAGTATCACGGGTCGCTCCGCCGTTCTAAGAATCGCGGAGATGGAAGCCGCCGCTTCTGTGACGAGAGCCGGGTCGGTCGGTGCAGACACGGACAATACGGGGAAATTGGCATCTATTTCGGCCTGCTGAACGTCCATCGGAACGTCGATCAGCACCGGTCCCATCCGGCCCGAGGTTGCGATATCGTAAGCCTTTGCCAATTCGCTCCCCAACTCCTCCACAGAGCGAACAACCACAGCATATTTGGTGATTGGGCGAACCATGTCGACGATCTTGGTTTCCTGAAAACCCGATTGCCGTACTTGCGCGCCGTGGACCGCGGAGCTTTCGCGTTGATTGACTTGGCCGGTGATGTGGAGTGAGGGAATGGAATCGAAAAACGAGCAGGCGATCCCGGTGATCAGGTTAGTCGCCCCCGGACCTGACGTGGCCATAGTCACGCCCACGCGCCGCTCTACGCGCCAGGTAGCATCGGCGGCCATGGCCGCAGCCTGCTCGTTCTGTACGCAGATTACATCAAGATCCGGATGGCGGCCGATTGCATCAATCATGAAGGCACAGGCGCCACCAGTCAGAGTATATACACGCCTGCTGCCTATGCGTGCGATAAACTCGGCGATATATTCCGAACCGTTCACGATGCTCTCCTATATGGCGGCGGTCGTAGCCTGCGTGAGAGATTGACCACGCAGATAAGAGTGGATCGTATCAATTACATAGTCGAGGTGGTTCGCGGACAGACCCGGATAGACCCCGATCCAGAACGTCCTGTTCATAACGATGTCGCTGTTATGAAGCGAACCAACAACACGATAGTTACGATGCTTCATGTAAGGTTGGCGTAAAAGATTCCCGCCGAACAGCAGCCGCGTGCCAATCTTCCTCTCATCGTTGAGGAACCGCAGCATCTCCTCGCGGTCGATGCCACTCCCTTCGCGTAAGGTTAGACAGAAGCCGAACCATGACGGATCGCTATCGGCCGTCGGGACTGGCAGGATCAACATGTCCTCCAGGTCCTTGAGGCCATCCCGCAGATATTGCCAGTTAAATCGGCGGGCCGCGACGAAATCGTCCAGACGATCCATCTGCGCCACGCCGATGGCAGCCTGCATGTCGGTGATCTTAAGGTTATAGCCGAGATGAGAATAGGTGTATTTGTGATCGTAGCCGAACGGCAGTTCACCCAGTTGCCACTCGAACCGCTTTTTACAGGTGTTGTCCTTCCCTGGATCGCAATAGCAATCGCGGCCCCAGTCGCGGATCGATTCAACGATACGCTTAAAGGTGGTGGAGTTGCAGAGCACGGCACCGCCTTCGCCCATCGTAATGTGGTGGGCTGGGTAAAATGAAAGTGTACCGAGCTGTCCGAACGTTCCGACTTTTTGTCCCCGATAGGTTGCGCCCAGAGCATCGCAACAATCCTCAACCAGGAATAGATCGTGCTTTTTGCAGAAATCGCTGATCACGCCAAGATTGAATGGATTGCCCAGGGCGTGAGCAACCATCACGGCGCGGGTCCGCGGAGATAGAGCAGCTTCGAGTTCCGTGACGTCGATATTATACGTTCCCAGTTCAACGTCGAGGAAAACCGGCACAAGACCATTTTGGATGATCGGGTTGACAGTCGTAGGGAAGCCGGTGGCACAAGTAATGACTTCATCCCCCGCTTTCAGGGCTTTGTCACCCAACTCATGGGATGTGAGCGCGGTGACGGCAAGCAGATTGGCCGACGAACCGGAATTCGTGGTCAAAGTCCGGCGTGCGCCGGTCGCCTTTGTAAGAAGGGCTTCGAACTGCGCGTTGAAGCGCCCCGTTGTCAGCCAGAAATCAAGCGCTGAATCGACGAGGTTGCGCATTTCCGGGGCGCCCAGCACCTTGCCGGCCGGTGGTACGGAGCTTGTTCCGGGAACGAACGCGCGTTGGCCATGGGCAAGTTCGGCATAGCGTTCGGACAGCGAAAGAATTTGCGCCCGGAGTTCGGCCAATTCGGAGTTGGTTGTCATGGTCGGTGCGTCTCTACGTTTGTGTGACGGTGAAGCGTCGCTCTCATTTCTTCAAAATGCGCGATCTGCCGGAGCGTAAATTCGCTCATGTCTTGGGAGCGATGCCATGCCGCATACCATTCGGCTGTCCAGCGCACGCAGTCTTCGAACAGCAGCCGCGGTTGCCAGCCAAGCTTGGTGTGAGCCTTGGTACAGTCCAGGGTCAGTAGGGTCGCTTCATGTGGTTCGCCGGCATTTGTCCCTAGGATCAACTTTCCGGTGCCCAGCGCTGTCGCTAGAGCTTCGCCTAGTTCGATCACCGGCCGCGTATCCCTGCTGTCGGGTCCGATATTCCAAGCCTCGTCAATACCAGCAGGGGCGACGTCGAGCAATTCTGCTATTCTCACATAGGCTGACAGCGGTTCGAGCACGTGCTGCCACGGGCGGACGGCCTTCGGATTACGCAAGTGGACAACGCCCTCAGGGCCGAGCAATCCGCGGATGATGTCGGGAACAAGCCGGTTGGAAGACCAGTCGCCTCCGCCAATAACATTTCCAGCACGGACCGTCGCGATTCGGGCCGGGTGCCCGTCGGCGACAAAAGGTCGAAAGAACGACTTCTGCATGGACTGAGCTGCAATCTCTGCCGCACCCTTGCTTGAGCTGTAGGGATCATGACCGCCAAGCGCGTCGGTTTCACGATAGCCCCAAATCTGCTCGCGGTTCTCATAGCATTTGTCGCTGGTGACAACGACGACGCTCCGGACGCTGGAACTGTGACGCACCGCATCCAGCAGGCGCACGACTCCTATCACGTTGGTTTCGTAGGTCCCGACAGGATCGTGGTAGGAAGCCAGAACCAACGCTTGAGCCGCCATATGAATGATGACTTCCGGCTCGAAATTTCTGATAGCATCGGCGAGCACGCCAGGCTGTTTGATGTCGCCAATCATCGATTGACAACGGCCGTCCAGTCGCAGGATGCTATAAAGGTTGGGCTGCGTCACGGGCGGCAGGCCCACTCCACTCACCTTAGCGCCGATGCTGGCCAGCCAGAAGGTCAGCCAGCTTCCCTTAAAGCCAGTATGGCCGGTGACTAGGACACGTCGCCCGTTCCAATATCCAACGTTCACGACCAGCTCTTCCACGGTGCTCGCCCCGATGCCCATAGTTCCTCTAGGTGGGTCTTGTCACGTAGAGTGTCCATCGGCTGCCAGAAGCCATCATGGCGGAAAGCGAACAACTGATGTTCCTGGGACAGACGTTCCAGTGGTTCGCGTTCCCAAATCGTGGCGTCGTCATCGATATAGCTCATAATCTTCGGGGACAGCACGAAGAAACCGCCGTTTATATAACCGCCCTCGCCATGTGGCTTCTCCTCAAAATGGATGACGCGATCATCGACGATCTTCATTTGCCCGAAACGCTTGGGCGGATGGACGGCCGTGACGCTTGCAAGTCCGCCGTGCGCTTTGTGAAATGTAACAGTTGCTGCGATATCGAGGTCGGAAACGCCGTCGCCGTAGGTGCAGCAGAAATCCTCGCTTCCCAAATGTTCAGCTACCCGCTTCAGCCGGCCTCCAGTCATTGTCGAGTCGCCCGTATCAACCAGGGATACCCGCCAGTCCTCGGCATCGTTCCGGTGGATCTTGATCTCACTTTTGCGCATATCGAAAGTAACGTCCGACATGTGGAGGGCATAGTTCGCGAAATACTCCTTGATGACATATCCGCGATAGCCAAGGCAGACGACGAAGTCGTTGATGCCGTGCGTGGAGTACATCTTCATGATGTGCCACAAGATCGGGCGACCGCCGATCTCCACCATTGGCTTGGGGCGCACTGATGTCTCTTCGCTCAGCCTTGTGCCAAGCCCCCCGGCCAGAATCACCGCCTTCATGTCCCCGTTACGCCCTCTTTGTTTGCCATTTTGTTCGACTATCCTAAGCTTCCTTTCAGCACAAGCAGCAGGGAATAGCGATTGGTGATAAACAGACTTTCAACCGCAGTCGCCAGGTTCCTTACGTGTGCCTGGAGGAGGAGCAAGAGTGCTGTTTTCTTGATGGGGTGATAGAATGTTGATCTCGTCAGCCAAGACCACGAGGGCGACGCCGAATATCTCTGCAGGGTTCGTCCAGCAGCGTTTGCCATTCCTTTCAGCATCCGCGTGACATCGTCGTGGCCACGTCGCGCTCGTCCAAACTGTGCCGAAGATCCGTGATAGTGCCCAGCGCCCGCGCGATCAGGCGCTTTCGGTCGAAGGGGGCGATTAGATGACCTTGTTCGTCGCCCTGATCAACTCCACCACAAAGTCTGAAATTGTCGTCACGCCTCCGTCCCCGGTCGGTGCTGGTTCGATTTCATCCAGAATGTCCCTGATCTGAAATCAGCTGTCGCGGTCATCGCCAACAAGATGGTGACCCGTGATGAGCTTGAATGGAGAGCCGCCCGGTCCGCCGAGGATCGCCAGCGCGCGGACAATGCGATTAAAGATTTACGCGACAGCACGGTTCCGCGGGAGGAGCTTGATCGAATCTTTGAGAGCCAAGAGCAGTGGCGCCTATCGGTTGTATCGAGACTAGATCGGCTAGAGCAGGGGCATACGCAGTGATGCCCCGAGATATTCTTCGCTCTGTAGTTGACGTTGTCGCCGCTCGGTGCGATTAGCTCCCTCTAATTTTGCAATGGGCAGGGCTGTGGGGGCTGATGAAACAAGTACAGCGAGAGATCAAAAATGTTCTGACAACCAGCTTCGATGGCCTGAATTCACTTTACGATGCCCCTAACGAGCAGATTGCAAGCATTCGACGCCAGTTCAGCGAACGAAAAGTTCAACCTCTGGAACGGATCGTCGACACGAAGGGCAGTGCTTCGACAGAATCGGAAACGATAGATCTGATGATACGGCAAGGGTGGTCGTTTCAGCAGTTCCCGGTGTTGTCATTGACGCCGCCTATTCGTTGGGCGACCGGTCCGCGGTCGCTAACCTTCCATCTTCAGGCGCTTGATCCTTTAGAGACACTGCTTAAAGGATACGAACGTTTCGAAGATCCCGCTTACTTACGGCACGCCTGGGTCATTGCTGAGGATTGGATTAAGGTACATCAAGCGGATTATTTCGCTTGCCCGCTCCAAGAGGGAGTGGATGACGCCTTCAAGGCTGAGAATGAGACCTTTGTCTGGTACGATATGGCCGTTTCCCAGCGTGCCTATCGATTTGCCTATCTAACTCAAGCGATAGCTCGCAGTGCGAATTACAGCGACGCCGAGTTCGGCAATCTTTTCCGAACGGTAATTTTCCATTTTGCACTGCTGCGCCACGACAGCTTCTTCAAGGGCCATTCCAATCATGGGGTCTATCAAGCGCTTGGCCAAGCTGCCGCCGCTCGACGGTTTTCGTTCCTGCCGGGTCTCCAATACGATAACGATCAAGCCAAGGATCGATACCTTGAGGTAGTGAACCGGAGTTTCACTCCTAGCGGTGTTCATAAAGAGCACTCGCCCGGCTATCATGCGGGAGTTCTTCACAGTTTGCAGGCGGCTCGTGACGACGGCCTGCTTGATAATGTTTCGAATACTATGATCGACGCGGCAGAAGATGCTTTAGCGTGGATGAGGCAGCCGAACGGGAAACTAGTAACGATAGGCGATACCGACACCGGACGCCATTTGGTACCGAGTGAGAAGTCTGGTCCCTACGGCGTACGGCCGTTCTACGACGCCGGATATGCGTTCGCCCGCTTTGAAAACACCTATCTGGCCCAAACGGCAGCGTTTCATTCGCGTGTGCATAAGCATGCCGATGATCTATCGTTTGTCTGGATCGACCGTGATCGGCCAATACTCATCGACGCGGGAAGGTATGGCTACGAGGGTAAGACTGAACCAGGGTCAGAACTCAGCAAGGCCGGCTTTTATTACTCTAGCCCGAAACGCGTTTATGTAGAGAAAACACGCGCACATAATACGGTCGAAATCGACGGGCTCGACTTCCCACGGAGGGGAGTAAAGTTCAGTGGCTCATCGCTCAAGTATGCAGGTGCGCAGGGTGATTTGATCGTCACTTCCTGCGAAACACGTCACTTTAAGACGGTTCGGCATTGGCGCGGCCTGGTGCTCCTGCCTTCGCAATTTCTTCTCGTTCTAGATTGGATACACGACAAAGCAGGTAATCCTCACCGTTTCCGACAGAATTTCCATCTTGATGCTAGTTGGAATGCACGTCTCGACGATGGTTGTATTCGCGCCAGCGCATCGAATGAGACCGTCTTTGCGACCTCACTAGTTTCAGAAATGGAAGTTAGTGAAGTCGTCCGGGGCCGGGAAGGGGACGAGATGTTTGGATGGATGTCTGACGCACCATATTCCCTCGTTCCGTCGCCGAGCTTTTCAGTTTCATCTACCGATGCCCAACCCACTGCGACATTTGCAACGCTCTTCTCTTTCGAAAGGGCCTCTATCGAGAAGTTGAAAATTCAATCGGAGTTTCGCTCAGCAACGTTCGCTTGGACCACGCCATCGCAGCAGTACTCTGTCAATTTCGACAAGTCCGGCGAAGTTCCCCGGGTTGTCCTCGGCGAAGATAACGGCAATCTTAATTTTGTCCGGCCCTTCAAGCGTTTCGGACGGTGGCTGCGGCGCTAGGGGCGACAGCCGCAATTAGCGGGATGGTAGCGTCGGCGCTTCAATCTGAAAGGGAAACTCGTCGGGGGAAAGGTACCCGACGGCATAGCTATGGAACGTAGCAGGCGCAACATAGTTCGCCCACAGAAAAGGCCCGGCAATTTCATCACATGCAATGTGCGCACTTCGCAGCAAAGCACTCGTGCATGCCGTATTGGTAGACTAGGGACGGTGGTTAAAATAAGTTCGTATATCGACTGGAATTTACGGCTGCGGATCCGAGGATCCATGATCCCTGAACGCTCAAATGTGTGGGGTTATAATAAAGTGGACTACCACTCTGATAGGGCGAGCATTTGCCATCCGGACAAATGAGGTTGTTGAAATCGTAGTACTCCACACCCTGCACCCCCGAAACGACCTGTTTAATCGACGCGTTTATCGATGCGGTCTCTGCAGAGCGGTCGGGTTGTTTTGCAAGGCAATCGATCGGCAGGCGAAGCGCTTTGGCGGCACAAAGCCGATCGTAGTCGGGAAACGCCACAACTTGCCCCAGTACCGTCACGCGCTTTCCCGCCTTTCTTAGATTTTTAATCGTGCTCGCAAGTTCCGTGAGGAAACCGGCGTTGCGGGCAAGGTAATCAGAATATGCTGCCGATATGATGATGTGGTCATAGTTGGGAAGCAGGGTGTCGGCAACAAGATCAGACGAGTGCTGGCAGTCGCGCGCTCTACGTTCGGGTGAAAACATTCCGGCGCTTTGCAGCAAGGGTGGGCATGATGAGTGAGCGATATTGCGGAACGATACCCCCCTCACTTCCGCCAGCGCGCCAAGAATACCAATGTAGTGTGACGCGTTGCTGTCGCCCCACACAAGTGTCCTCAGCGGGTCTCCGCTGCCAATCACACACTTTGGATTTTTTGTCTGCTTCTCTGAAAGGCGCGGGGCCTGGCAAACGTAAGGATACCGAGGAGCCTGTTTCGTCTGTTCCTGAACCAGGGCAACATTCTCTTGAAAATTCGGGGGTGCCAGAAGTGGAATAATGCCACCTGCCGTCGTGATGCTGATCCCGGCGATGAGTACAAGGGTGGCGGGAATTACACCCATTCTGATGAAAATACGTGAAAACGATTGTCGAGAATGGCGAAAGGGCTCTTCGACCAAGAGAAATGAGCAAATAGACAAGATCAGTGTCGCTGCAAACGCAACGGTGCCCCACATCAAGTTGACCTCTATATCCAGGTAACGCATGTAGGCCAGCAACGGCCAATGCCACAGATACATTGAATACGACACCTTTCCGATCTGGCGGGCAGGCCAGATGGAGAGAGCCGAGGCCAGATATTGAGGCTTCAAACCGGATACCAGAAGTGCCATTGCACCCGCTGTCACCGGGACGGCATTGATGCCCGGAAACGGTGTCGTCTCGGTCAAAGATATTGCGCTGCCGGCGATGGCAGCCAAGCCGGCAAGACCTGCTGCAAGGAGCGTCTTTGGAGATGAGGCTTGCACTAATTTTGACTGGCTAAGCGAGAATGCCAGGCCACCCGCGCAGAGTTGGAAGGCTCGAGATGGCAACATATAGTACGCTAGACCGAAATTGCTGGTTCGTAACCAAAATTCGCCACATGCAATGCTCACTACTATGATAGCGACGAGACTCGGGATTGCCCAACGCGGCCTCGTCAACAGCAAGAAAATCAAAAACGGCCAAATCAAATAGAACTGCTCTTCCACTCCCAGGGACCACATGTGGAGCAAGGGGACCGTTCGACTATCTGCAGCGAAGTAGCTCGTGTCCAAGAACAAAGAAAAATAGACGTTGGCTGCAGAGAATGCCGTGGCGATCGCAGAATGTGAGAGCGCCACCAGATCGTCCGGTAAAAGCACAAATGCTCCCACTATAAGCGTAGTGACTGTGACCAGGAACATTGCCGGGGCAATTCTACGAAGCCGGCGCCTGTAAAACTCCAAAAAGTCACCGGGCGATTTTAGACTGCCCGTATAAATCCTTTGGGTAATCACATATCCGGAAATAACAAAAAATACATCGACGCCCACAAAGCCGCCGGGAATAAGCGCCGCATTGATATGAAATATTACAACGAGCAGTACGGCGATTGCTCTAAGGCCTTCAATGTCAGCGCGGAATAGGTGTGTTTGATTTTTTGCCAACTTTTTCAGCCCCCAGAGTGTTGGTTGCACAATGCGAGACTACGAAGCCCCGTCAATAATCTCGTTTTAAATTTCAAGGTAATCCCGAGACAGGGGGGGCTGGTGTTGCGTAGGGGTGACACAGAGAACGGCTTGTACACTTCGGATTGTGTCGCAGGTGGGCGCTACGCATGTTCTAGGTCTTTTAGCGTAGGTAAGACCAGCCGTTCTAAATTCAGAAGCAATATCAATGGATCGCTTCGCAGTCCCACCTCGTAATAAGGCATTGTTTTTGCTTGTTTCTCACACATCTGCAGGGGGCGCCATTCATTTTGCAAGATATTGATTTGGCTCAATCTTTTTTTTCGGCTTTCCCCTTACTGAATTCAGGTGAGGGGTTAGGATGTTCTCGTTCAGTTTCTTTGCGCCCGTGATAGCGAGCTGTCGCTTGTTGGCACTGCGGGTGTAAAGGTTGGCCATCGCGTCGCTTTTCCAGCCGAAACGCGCCTTCAATTCGCTGTTGCTGTTACCGGCTTCAGCAAGGATCGTTGCCAGGGTCTTGCGCAGTCCGTGAACTCTCCCGTCGACACCCGCTTCAGTGCACACATTCGCAAACCAGTTGCCGAACGCCGCGCCGCTCTTGAACGGGCGCCCGTGAACCGGCGTGACCAGATAGGCCATGTGCGTCGTTTGATGCGATTCGAGGCTCGATACTCAATTACACCCTCCCGCATGTGCTGCGGCCCAATCTTGTACACGTCGGATCGACGGAGGCCAGTGAACAGTCCATTGCCAGTCGGGCCTAGCTACCTTCCTTGTGCTTCTATGATTTTTCGAGATCGTCCGGTGTCCAAGCTTTGAAGCCTTCCGTTTTGCCTTCGGCTTCGTCACGCCCCTAGCAGGGTTATCGGTGATGATGCCAGCGTCGACGACCCACTCCAACAGGTATCCCATGACCTTTAGGTAGCTGATGGCCGCGAAGGGAGTTTCGGCTCTCCTGTCACGCCCTGCGGCAATCATCTCGCGATCAATTTGAGAGAGGATGACCTTTCCGCCAGTCTCGCAAACCACCTTTAGGATATTGTGCCGCGCTCTCTGGGTGGACTCGCGCAGGCCTTTGAAAACCGGGCTCTGGACATATCTATCCACAAGCCGTGCAAGGTGCGTTTCGTGGGTGCTGGCGGGGCTTCCTCGTTGGCCATGCATTTCCACCACGCGTCGGCGAACTCTCCAGATCCCCACTCGCCTGGCAGACGTGTTCGCTTTCCCTTCCCAATGCGGAAGTACCAACGGACATGGCCGAAGCGATCGACCTCTCGAAGGGTGTTGGAGTACTTTTTGCGCGGCATGCTCTCCATCAGAAGTAGCCAGCTGCGCTCTCGTCAAGTTGTTTCTTGGTAAAGCCTTTGCTTTCGCTATTGATCACAACGGAGCCATCCGGCTCGACACGAACCGTCTTAACGTCCACGCCAGCTTTCTTCACGGCGCGAATAGCTCGCGAGACGGGGCGACAGCACGTCTACCCATCATGGAGGCGAACGATGAGTGGACCGTCCAGCGAGGCAGATACCTGACCCTTGAGACCATGGCTCAAATGAGTGATGATCCCCAAATCAGCTTGCCCGCTGTGGCCCGCTGATAATCGCTCCGACCTAGGGCGGAAAGCACGATCTGCGCAGAAATTCGCGCTTACTCTAAATCGGTGTTGGCCTTCGAAAAACATCGTGATACCGGACCTTAACGAAACCCGGTTGTGCAGATGAATGACATCACTTTTGTAGGCTCCACGCGCTTCTCAGTAGTCAATTTTCAATCGAACAGTTTTAGCGCATTTCGGGGCCAGCGGGCCTCGATCGATGATGTCCGAAGGATCATATTTGCTGACGATCGGCTTGATGAACGATTTCGAATCTTTGAGGAGCTAGTTTTGCCGTGTCTCGCGGTCCTGGCGAGCACGAAATCCAATTTCCATCATCTGCTCTTGATCTCACCGGATATGCCGGCGAAGTGGCAGGGTCGCTTGCATGACATGTGCCGGGCTCACGAGTGGCTTCACATACATCATGTCCCCTTCGACCTATCGATTTCCAACGCGACTAAAGAGTTCCTGAAACGATTTCAAAACGGCCGAATTTTCAATTTCAGGCTCGATGATGACGATGCATTGGCGAGCGGCTTCTGCGACGCCGTAGAGGCGGCTGCAAAAACGCTTGATGACGGTTCTGTGCTCGTGTTTGAGAGGGGGTTTCGTTTAAGGCCTCTTGAATCTGGCCGCTTCATGCTGTCCTCTAAGCGAAGGGCGAGCCCGTCGGCCGGACTAGGGGTTTTAAGCTCTGCGAACAACCTTATCGAAGTCTACGGTCTTGGGAACCACAACAGAATAACTGGTGTTCCAATAGCGAGAAATCATCCTATGTGGATCAGGCTGATTCACTCTTCTAATGATTCCTCTGATGGGGTTGGCCACTGGTGGTCATGGCGACATTCGATCAGATCGGCTGCAAAGGCAATGCAGCCGTGGTTCGTGGGGTTAGATCTCGAAAGAGCGCTTTCGAGCATTGCCATCGAACGCTTACCCAACTGACACGATCTCGTAGATAGCTGCGTTGTCCTGCTCCTCTCGAAGCCCCCTATATGACGGGTGCCAAAGCACGCCGATCTGGTATAACCCGATACCATGACCCCAGAACGACTTTCAGAATGCCTCCTGCATATCTGATGGACGCCGATCAACATTGCTTCAGCGCGAGTTGTCTTGGATAGGAATAATCTGAATATCATCACAAAAAAGCCCCGCTAGACGTGCGGGGCAAGGTTACAGGCAACTGCGTCGGGAAAGGAAAGCCAGACCCAATGAGGCCACAACTCTGATCGCGTCGCGCGGTTTCGCCCATTCGCACCAATCATTCCACTGACCGGGCCGCCACTCACGGGCGAAGCCTCACGTCAACCGGCCGAACTACGGTCTACCGCAGGGCGTCGCGCGTGTCATAAGTCGGATCGTAGGGGTAGCCAACCTTTAAGAGCGATGACACCGAGGAGCAGCATGATAGCTCGATCCCTTGCTCATCAGCGTACCGCTTTACCGCTGCAAATGCTCGGAGAATTCGTATTTCCGCCCGCGCGATACCGCTGAACGAACGACTGTTTTTTTCGTAGAACCGAGGCTGATCCGAGTTGTTCACATCAATGCCGAAGAAGAGGATATGTTTCGGACGGGCCGCAAGGGCGAACTGCGCAGCAGTGGTCGCTACTGAACCCGCGGGAACAGTGCCGCAGTCGGGATCGAGGGAGATAGCTCCTTCACCTACTTCGAACACTGGGCATTCCTGCGCAAAGTCCCTCACGCTTCGCCGTTTGTGCTGGTAAGGGGCAAGCCCATTCCGGATCAGAACGATTCTTCTTCCGGAAAGCCAACCCCTGTCGAGGGCACAAATCGCTCGAATGGCCGCAAGCGATAGCAAGCAGGTGGTTTCTTGGCTGACATGCTCATGGAGGAAATCGAAATGGCGCCAGATAAAACGCTCGTCTTCGACCGCAATAGCGAGCGGGTCTGGGATCTCGGTTTCCATAAGTTTGATAGCGCCGTTCAGCAGGATCGCCTGGCGAGGCGCAATACGGCTGATCAGAGAGTGGCTGATCGACGGTCCACTCCCGACGATGGCGATCGTGTCTGGCCATTGTAGGGTGGCAAAGTTCAGGGCGGTTGCGATCGCCTTGCCCTTATAAACTATGCTTGTGGCGTTGCTGTCCCTGGCAGGTGTGATTCTTAATCCGGGGAGCCAGTCCTGAAAGTGACTTCTGGAGCGCCCAAGAAGAACTCTGGTGCCGATCTTTACAAGCGATCTACGAAAGGGGCGTGCACTTTTTGTAGCTCGCATGGTCAACTCGATATTCGGGCCTTAGCGTCAGATACCTACAGCGTCATAAAACGGGATTCTGTCAACAGGTATATCGTATCCCATTGAAAACGTAAGTTACAATTCAGAAATGCAACGGTCGATAATCAGTCTCGAGCTTATCCCAGGCGCTCTTCGGCGCAAGCGGTAGAGTGGTTTGATGGGGGGCCGTCATGGCGAACGATGGCGTGGAAAGGGAGGACCAAGCTATAAAATCTCCAAGCAAATCAATTGCATCAAAATCCCCTAGAAAACGGCCACTTTCATTGTATTTGCGGATTGCTGTCAATCCTGCAGGGGTGCCAAGTTTTGCCTATTACCGTACGGGGTGGCCGGCGAAATCGACGTCGATTGCTCGTGCATGATCACTTACCAAAGCTTGAGATCGCGGGTTCTCGGCGCGTCACCTTCGCGGATCGGCGTGGTTCCACGACCTGTAAGCATGGTTATGAAGGTATGTCGGCAGGGCTTACCACCGTCGGCTGGTGCGGCGCATGTCGACGATGCGGCCATCGCTTTGACGGATTGCGACTTCGAAGCGCTCTCCGTTGCGCGAGGCGCGATAGTTGAAGAACCTGCCGCGGCAGTTTTCCCGATTGATATCGCGAAAGCCGCGACCGCGAAGCAGCCGTTCACCCTGAGGGCAGGTTATCGGTCGCCCGCGGTTCAGGCTGCTTCCAACACCGATGTTGATACCGATCTGCGCGCTCGCCTCCCTGGGGGCAGAGAGCGGCGAGGCCAATATTGCCAGCGAAAGCATAAATGGGACGAGCGACGATCGAAACATTTTCTGGCTGAAATTCATCTCTATCTCCAAGGCTAAACCGGTGCCACTCTTGAAATGGGCGGAATAGGACGGCGGTCAATCCCACTCACAAAACAAGCGTCTGCGGGCAAAGCGTTTTTTGCTGTCGAGGCGTCAACATGGCAGCCAAGCGAACCTTGTCATGATGAGCCACATTCGCCGCTTGAGATCGTCGATGTTATTTTATTGTAGTTCGTAGACGTCCTCGGGTCGGGCATTTTCTGGGCTGCAATCAGCGCCTGGGCAAGCGATCTCGGAAAACTGCGCGTTGGCACAGGTAGATTCGGCAGCAGTTCTGCGTAGCACTTTTCTCCAGGTTGCGGCGTATGCGAAAGTGCTGCTTAACTCCATTCTAAATCAGGAGGCTCCATTGAGACATGTGATTATAGCTGCTGCGGTTTTGCTGTCTTCGGCGTCCATTGCGGCAGCGGCCGCGGAGATCAATGCTCGCGATCACACCTGCAGCGAGGTTGCGCAGTTCATCCGGCAGAACAAATCGGTTTTTGTTCGTGTTGGTATCGGAGGTCGCACGTTCCGCTATCCGCCGGCGAAATGTAAGCTGGGTGACAAGCGGGACAGGACGAACTTTCGCGATTCAGCTGGGAAGCAGTGCGTTCTTGACTACGCGTGCGTCTACGATCCGCAGTCGTTCTATAATTTCCGATAGAGCGTAGCTTTCGAGATTGCAGGTGTTTCCGTGAATCAGGCCGAGGGCATCGTGAAGGTGAAGGTCGTTTCGGCTTCGTTGGATGCGGCTTCCAATTTTCCGCCGTGGGCCTGTGCGATCTGCGAGGCGATATAGAGCCCCAGTCCCAGTCCACGCATGCCCGAACCGGGTTCCGCTCGGCTGAAGGGCTGGAAGAGCTGCGCCAGGGCGCTCTCTGAAATGGGTGTCCCCGCGTTGGTTACGGACAGGATCAGCTGCCCTTCGCTCATATGTGCGCGAACGCGGACAGGCTCATCGGGGGAGCCATGCGTGACGGCATTTTCGACCAGATTCGACAGCATCTGCGCCAGGCGCCCGTGGTCGATATCGGGGCTGGTTGCGAGATCGATCGCCAAGTCGATCTGCCGGTCCGGATGGCCGGTGCTGATCTCGGCGACTACCTGCTCAAGCGTCGGAGCCAGGGGGCGCCCGCTTTCCTTTTGCAGCGCCAGTCCGCCGCTCAGCCGTCCACGCGCAAAATCAAGCACATTGTCGATGAGCCCCGACATACGCAGGATGCTGCCGCGCATCAGGCGGATGATTTTCTGGGCCTTCTCGGTCTGGGGTTCGCGCAGCAGCAGGTTTGTTCCGCCGTTGATCGACGCCAGGGGATTGCGGAGGTCGTGTCCAAGGACGGCGATGAACTGCTCGCGCAGTTCGGATGACGTCTGTGCGCTCAGAAGGCTCTCCTGCGCATCGCTCAGCTTGGTGTCGGCGTCCAGATGGTATGCGATGAGCTCGGCAAACAGTTTGAACGTGCCCAGGGTCTGCGGATTGTTGAGTTTGGCCGGCTTCGGGTCAATTGCGCATAGCGTGCCGAAAAAGCGTCCGTCCGGCAGAACGATCGGCATCGAGATGTAACTCTGGAAGCCATACAATGCTGGTGTGCGATGGTCGCAATAGACGGGATCCCTGGAGACATCGTCGATGACGATGGGATGGCGATGCTCGCGCACTTCGTGGCAGAGCGTCGTCTCCGCGTTCAGTTCGCCGCCAGCCGGCAGGCCGAAGGCTATGTGATCGAGAACCTGGCAGGCAATCCAGCGATCGTCCGTGACCCTTGCGACTGCCGCAAAGCCCATCCCGGTCGATCCGCAGACAACGTCGAGAATGGTCGGAACGGCTGCGATTTTCTGGACTGCATCGATGTCCTGCTGGAAGTCATGTGCCATTTTGCTTGGGTAAACTTCGCTTTCTCTGCGCCAACGTGAAGGGATCGTACCGGCTGGTAGCGGCATGCGCAATTGTGAACGACAAAAGGCCGAGGCGGGAGCCTCGGCCTTTCCTGGAGCTTTCAGTCGGGGATGCCTAGCTGGCGGCCTTGGTCGCGTGACGGCGGCCCTTGCCGATATCCGGCAGGAAGATCGTCAGCAGGCCAAGCAGCGGCAGGTAGGAGCAGACATGGTAGACGAACTCGATGCCCATGTGGTCCGCAACCATGCCGAGGCCTGCGGCACCGATGCCGCCGATGCCGAAGGCGAAGCCGAAGAACAGGCCCGCAATCATTCCCACGCGTCCCGGTACCAGTTCCTGCGCGAAGACCACGATCGCCGAGAAGGCGGACGCCAGAATGACGCCGATCAGGAACGTCAGGATGACCGTCCAGGTGTAGTCGGCATAGGGCAAGGCCAGCGTGAAGGGCAGGGCGCCGAGGATCGAGAACCAAATGACGAACTTCGTGCCGAACCAATCCACGATCGGACCACCTGCAACCGTGCCGATGGCAACCGCGCCGAGGAAGACGAACAGGAGGATCTGCGCTTCCTGTACCGATACGCCGAAACGCTCGATCATGTAGAAGGTGTAGTAACTCGAGAGGCTGGTCATGTAGACGTATTTCGAGAAGACCAGCAGCGCGAGGACCGCGATCGCGGCGATCACCTTCTTGCGCGGGAGGACAACGGCATGCGCGGCACTCTTGCGGCCGGCGCTGGTCCGACGATGGTTGGCGTACCAGGAGCCGACCCGCCACAGGATGATCATCCCGGTCAATGCGGCGAGCGAGAACCATGCGACGCTCTGCTGGCCGCGCGGCAGGACGATGAAGGCTGCAAGCAGCGGCCCGATCGCGGAACCGAAGTTTCCGCCGACCTGGAACAGAGACTGAGCGAGGCCGTGCCGTCCGCCCGAGGCAAGACGGGCAACGCGCGAGGATTCGGGATGGAACACGGCCGAACCGAGACCAACGACGCCGGCGCCGACCAGCAGCACCCAATAGGCATGCGCATAGGCGAGCAGGACCAGGCCGATCAGCGTGAAGCCCATGCCGATGGACAGCGAGTAAGGCAGCGGACGCTTGTCCGTATAAATACCGATCAACGGCTGTAGAAGCGACGCAGTGACCTGAAACACGAGACCAAGGAAGCCGATCTGCGTGAAGTCGAGGCTGTAGCTGTCCTTGATCATCGGATAAAGGGCGGGGATCAGCGACTGCATGGTGTCGTTGAGAAGGTGGCAGAAGCTCACCGCCATGATGATGCTGAACACGGTCTGTTCCGCAGAGTGTCTCTCTGCTGTCATTGCGCTATTTGTCACGATTCTACTCCGTCGTTTGACGGTTCTGGGATAGACGACTTGTTCACGTCCCGCTTTCGTGTTTTGGTCTTATTGTTTCGCAAGTGGGCCAGAACTGATGAAGAACGGATCAAAGCCGACAGCCGGCGAGTTGGCAGGGCTTCACCTGGAGCGTCTGGCCGCGATCGAAGCGGCGTCGGAACCGGTCTACGCAATCCCGTCAGACTATCCCTCCGGCTATCACGTCAAGCCCCACAGCCACAGCCGCGCGCAGTTCGTCTATGCGCGCACCGGCGTGGTGATGGTCTCATCCCGGCAGGGGCGCTGGATGGTTCCGCCGGAGCATGCCTTGTGGATTCCGGCGGGCCTCGAACATACGGTCGATATGCTGGGCGACGTGACGATGCTGTCGGCCTACGTCGCGTCCAGCGCTCTGACCGAGCGTCCGACGGCCATACGCGTCGTGGCGCTCACCGACCTTGCCCGGGCACTGATCGTGGAAGCGGTCGTGCCGCCGGAAGAGGTGTGTAATCCGGTGCGGCATGGCCTGATCATGGCGCTGCTGCTGGAAGAGGTTCTGCGGCTTCCGGATCGGCCACTCGGTTTGCCGTTTCCCGCCGACCAGCGCCTGGCTGCGCTCTGTCGCGGCTTTATCGAAAATCCGAGCGCGCATCTGGTGATCGAGGACTGGGCCGAACGGATGGCGATGAGCCGGCGTGCATTTACCCGTGCTTTTAGAAGAGAGACTGGAATCAGCCTGTCGACGTGGCGGCAGCAGGCGGCCGTCTTTACCGCTTTGCCGCGCCTGGCTTCCGGCGAATCGGTCACTGCGGTTGCTCTCGATCTCGGTTACGAAAGCGCTGCGGCGTTCACGACGATGTTTCGGCGAATGCTGGGCGCAGCCCCACGCGCCTATTTCCGATCGCCGGACTAGCACTAAGCCGCATCCACCTCCGCAACCTCATTTTCACTGTCGCTGGCTCCGCGATTCCGGGTGGTCGGATTCCAATTCTATGCCTTTTCGAAATTCGAGACACATTCGTTTGACATTCGAATTGTTTTCGCTTTTAGTATCGCTACTTTCGCAATTGCGGTGTCTTGTTGCGTTGCGGCATTCTAGGGGGCATGGGGAAACGTGAGCGGTCAGATTCACGATCTTTTCGTTATCGGCGGCGGCATCAACGGATGCGGAATCGCGCGCGATGCTGTCGGTCGCGGTTATTCCGTCGCCCTTGCCGAGATGAACGATTTCGCTTCGGGCACCTCGTCCGGCGCGACCAAGCTCATTCACGGCGGTCTGCGCTATCTCGAGCACTACGAATTTCGGCTCGTGCGCGAATCGCTGATGGAGCGCGAGATCCTCTGGGCGATGGCGCCGCACATCATCTGGCCGATGCGCTTCGTGCTGCCTTACCACAAGGGTGGGATCAGGCCGGCTTGGCTGATCCGCCTTGGGTTGTTCCTCTATGACCACTTGGGCGGCCGCAAGCTGTTGCCGGCGACGAAGGTGCTCGACATGCGCCGCGATCCGGCCGGCAAGCCGTTGAAGTCGCTGTTCACCAAGGCATTCGAATATTCCGATGGCTGGGTCGATGATGCGCGGATGGTGGTGCTGAATGCCCGCGATGCGGCCGACAAGGGCGCGCTGATCATGCCGCGCACCAAGGTCGTCTCGGCGCGACGCGAGAATGGATTATGGGCGATCGAGACCGTCGACACGGTGACCGGGCAAACCGGGCGGTTCCAGGCGCGCATGCTGGTGAACGCTGCTGGCCCGTGGGTCGATCACGTCATTCGCGCCGCCTTCGGGCAGAACGAGGCGCGGCACGTGCGACTGGTCCAGGGCAGCCATATCGTTGTGAAGAAGAAGTTCAGCGACCCCAGGGCCTATTTCTTCCAGAATCCCGATAATCGCATCATCTTCGCGATCCCCTACGAACAGGATTTCACGCTGATCGGGACTACCGATCGCGACTACACGGCCGATCCGAAGGATGTGAAGATTTCCGACGAGGAAACCACCTATCTCTGCAAGGCGGCGAGCGAGTATTTCAACGAGCCGGTGCGGCCAGAGGATATCGTCTGGACCTACTCGGCCGTTCGTCCGCTGTTCGACGATGGCGCGTCGAAGGCGCAGGAAGCGACCCGCGACTATGTGCTGAAGATGGAGGGCGAGGGTGGCGACGCGCCGCTTCTCAACGTCTTCGGCGGCAAGTTGACCACCTATCGCCGGCTTTCAGAGCACGCGTTGGAGAAGATCGCCGCAGCGATCGGCAGCAAGGGCGCGCCGTGGACGGCAAAGAGCCATCTGCCGGGCGGGGATTTTCCGGCAACCGGATACGAGGACGAGGTCCGCAAGCTGAAGGGCAATTATGCCTTCCTCGCGGACGGGCACGCCCGGCGCCTTGTCCGGCGCTACGGGACGAAAGCCGCAATCTTATTGGGTCAGGCGCAGAAGATCGAGGATCTCGGACGCTGTTTCGGGAGCGATCTTTATGAGGCGGAAGTTCGGTACCTGATCGATCATGAATGGGCCAGGCACGCCGATGACGTGCTCTGGAGGAGAACGAAGGAAGGCCTGCGCCTGACCAAGGAACAGGCTGGGCTACTGGAGGAGTACATCGCCGCGCTACCGGCTCAGATGGCCGGATAAGAAGCGGCATGTGGTCCCCGCTGTGAGGAGGCACGGGAACCGGAATGCTAGAATTGCGGAACGCCGCAAAGATGGTGGGCGCGGATTATCATATCCACGCAACCAGTCTTGCGTTTGAACGAGGCACGCTGAATGTGCTGCTGGGGCCGACGCTCTCCGGCAAGACGTCGCTGATGCGACTGATGGCCGGGCTCGATCGTCCGACCAGCGGTTCCATTCATTTCGACGGCGTCGACGTCACCGGCATGCCGGTGCAGAAGCGCAATGTTGCGATGGTGTACCAGCAGTTCATCAACTATCCCGCCTTCACCGTCTATGAGAATATCGCCTCGCCGATGCGTATCGCAGGCAAGGATGCCGCGACCATCGACCGCGAGGTGCGCAAGGCTGCCGACCTCATGCGGCTGACGCCCTATCTCGACCGTACACCGCTCAACCTTTCCGGCGGGCAGCAGCAGCGCACGGCGCTTGCTCGCGCTCTGGTGAAGAACGCCAGCCTCGTGCTGATGGACGAGCCGCTTGCCAACCTCGACTACAAGCTTCGCGAGGAACTGCGCGCGGAACTGCCGAAGATCTTCGCGCAATCGGGTGCCATCTTCGTCTATGCCACGACCGAGCCTTCGGAAGCGCTGCTCCTCGGCGGCAACACGGCGACGCTATCGGAAGGCCGCGTCACGCAGTTCGGCCCGACCATCAGCGTCTACCGTAAGCCGCTGGACCTGATAACGGCCAAGACCTTTGCCGATCCGCCGCTCAACTTCATTGACGTGGTGAAGGCTGGCGGCGTTTTCCAACGCCAGAACGCCGAGATTTTTGCCGTTCCAAGCCACCTTGCGGGCATGGCGGACGGGCCGGTGACGGTTGCTTTTCATCCGCATCACCTCGGTCTTTCCGAGCAGACCCCGGGTGCGGTGCGGCTCAAGGCGCGCACGCAGCTTTCAGAAATCACCGGCTCCGAGAGCTTCGTCTATCTCGACTATGACGGCGTGCGCTGGGTGATGCTGGCGCACGGCATTCACGACATCGACCCGGATACTGATATCGATGTGTTTCTCGACGTGCGTCACCTGATGGCGTTCGACACTGACGGGCGCGCGATTGCGTCCGGCGCAACGGCTTGAGGAGGCAGGGACATGGCACGCATCACGCTCGACCACATCCGCCACGCCTACGGGCCTAACCCGACATCGGACAAGGACTACGCGCTGCGCGAAGTCGACCACGAATGGAACGACGGCGGCGCCTATGCGCTGCTCGGGCCATCCGGTTGCGGGAAGACGACGCTGCTCAACATCATCTCCGGCCTGCTGCAGCCGTCGCATGGCCGCATCCTGTTCGACGGCAAGGACGTGACCAATCTTGCGACACAGGCGCGCAACATTGCGCAGGTGTTCCAGTTTCCTGTCATCTACGACACGATGACCGTCTACGACAATCTGGCCTTCCCGCTGCGCAACCGCGGCGTATCGGAGCCCGAGGTGGATCGCCGCGTTCGCGAAATTCTCGAGATGATCGATCTGTCGCCGATGGCGCGGCGAAAAGCGCAGGGGCTCACCGCCGACCAGAAGCAGAAGATCTCGCTCGGCCGCGGGCTGGTGCGCAGCGACGTCAACGCGATCCTGTTCGATGAGCCGCTGACGGTCATCGATCCGCATATGAAATGGGTGCTGCGCTCGCAGCTGAAGCGGCTGCACAAGCAGTTCGGCTTCACCATGGTCTATGTCACGCATGACCAGACCGAAGCACTGACCTTCGCCGACAAGGTGGTGGTGATGTATGAGGGCGAGATCGTGCAGATCGGCACTCCGTCGGAGCTTTTCGAGCGGCCGAGCCATACCTTCGTCGGCTATTTCATCGGCTCTCCAGGCATGAACGTTCTGCCTGCGCAGATCGACGGCAATCGCGCGACCGTCGGCGGCGAGACCTTGTCGCTCGACTATGCACCGAAGACCGCGGCCGGCGCCAAGACAGAGCTTGGCATCCGGCCTGAATTCATTCGCATCGGGCGCGAGGGCATGCCGGTCACGATCAACCGCGTCGAGGATATCGGTCGGCAGAAGATCGTGCGGGCGGATTTCGCGGGCCAGCCGATCGCCATCGTGGTGACCGAGGATGCCGAGATCCCGGCAGAGGCGCGTGTGACCTTCGATCCCGCCGCCATCAACATCTATGCCAATTCCTGGCGCGTCGGCAGGGAGGGCTGAGCCATGAACAAGACCTGGAACAACAAGGCCTGGTTTCTGGTGCTGCCCGTGCTGGTGCTGGTCGCCTTCTCGGCGGTGATACCGCTGATGACCGTCGTCAATTATTCCGTGCAGGACACGTTCGGGAACAACGAGTTCTTCTGGGCGGGCACGGACTGGTTCGTGCAGACGCTGCATTCTGACCGCTTCTGGGCGGCACTGCAACGCAACCTTGCCTTCTCGCTGATCATCCTGGCGCTGGAGATCCCGCTCGGCATCTTCATCGCGCTCAACATGCCGAAGAAGGGGATCGGCGTGCCGGTCTGCCTCGTGCTGATGGCGCTGCCGCTGCTGATTCCTTGGAACGTGGTGGGCACGATCTGGCAGGTGTTCGGACGCGTCGATATCGGCCTGCTCGGCCATACGCTGGAGGCGATCGGTCTCGACTACAATTATGTCCGTGATCCACTGGATGCCTGGATCACCGTCATCGTCATGGACGTCTGGCACTGGACGAGCCTTGTCGTGCTGCTGTGCTATGCCGGCCTCGTGTCGATCCCTGATGCCTATTATCAGGCGGCGAAGATCGACGGTGCGTCGCACTGGTCGGGGTTCCGCTACATCCAGCTGCCGAAGATGAAGCGCGTGCTTCTGATCGCCGTGCTCCTGCGCTTCATGGACAGCTTCATGATCTATACCGAGCCCTTCGTCGTCACCGGCGGCGGCCCCGGCAACTCGACAACCTTCCTGTCGATCGATCTGGTGAAGATGGCCGTCGGTCAGTTCGACCTCGGTCCGGCGGCCGCGATGTCGATCATCTACTTCCTGATCATCCTGCTGCTCTCATGGATCTTCTACACCGTGATGACCAGCGGCGACGAGAACGCGTGAGGAGGAGAGCACCATGGCCCAAGCAACAACACATACGATGAAATACAAGCCGGCCGGCAACTTCTCCTGGGTCGTCTCGACCATCTACATCATCTTCCTGCTCCTGCCGATCTACTGGCTGGTCAACATGAGCTTCAAGGAGAATGCCGAGATCACCGGCACCTTCTCGCTCTGGCCGCAGAACCCGACGCTCAGGAACTACACGATCATCTTCACCGATCCGTCGTGGTACAACGGCTACATCAACTCGATCACCTATGTGGTCATGAACACGGTGATCTCGGTGCTGGCGGCGCTGCCTGCGGCCTATGCCTTCTCGCGCTACCGTTTCCTTGGCGACAAGCACCTGTTCTTCTGGCTGCTCACCAACCGCATGGCGCCGCCCGCCGTCTTCGCGCTGCCGTTCTTCCAGCTCTATTCGGCGTTCGGCCTGATCGATACCCATATCGCGGTGGCGCTGGCGCACTGCCTGTTCAACGTGCCGCTGGCGGTCTGGATCCTCGAAGGCTTCATGTCCGGCGTGCCGAAGGAGATCGACGAGACGGCCTATATCGACGGCTACTCGTTCCCGCGTTTCTTCATCCGCATCTTCATGCCGCTCGTGGCATCGGGGATCGGGGTAGCGGCCTTCTTCTGCTTCATGTTCTCGTGGGTGGAGCTGCTGCTCGCCCGCACGCTGACGACCACCGCCGCAAAGCCGATCTCGGCGATCATGACGCGTACGGTCTCGGCCTCGGGGATGGACTGGGGTGTGCTGGCGGCTGCCGGCGTGCTCACCATCATTCCCGGCGCGCTCGTTATCTATTTCGTCCGCAACTACATCGCCAAGGGCTTCGCGCTCGGCCGCGTCTAAAAGGGGAGACCAGACATGAACTTTTCCTGGATGGCGTGGACGCTGCCGACCGCATTGTTTTTCCTGACGATTCTCCTGCTCCTGATTGGCATGAGCATCTGGGAATATCTGGCGCCGGGCGGCTCCCCGCGTGTGGGGGTCTTGAGGTTCGAGACCACGCGGGGAGATCGGCTCTTCATATCGCTGCTGGGGGCAGCGTTCATTCATCTCGCATGGTTGGGCCTTGTTGGTCCCAACCTGTGGTGGGCTCTTGGCCTTGCCGTAGTCTACGCCATCGGCGTGTTCCGCTACGTCTAGGACAGGAAAATACAGATGGCCGGGGGTACTGGCCGCCTGACGTGAAAACTGCAATCGCAAACCCTGGGAGGATATTATGCGACGGCATCTACTAGCGACAACAGCAGGCATCCTGCTGGCCATGGCGGGTTCCGCCTATGCCGGCATGGACGAGGCAAAAACATTTCTGGACAAGGAAGTCGGCGATCTCTCGACGCTTTCCCGTGGGGACCAGGAAAAGGAAATGCAGTGGTTCATCGATGCGGCGAAGCCTTTCGCCGGCATGGATATCAAGGTTGTTTCCGAGACGCTGACGACTCATGAATATGAATCGAAGGTGCTGGCGCCGGCGTTCACGGCAATCACCGGCATCAAGATCACTCACGACCTGATCGGCGAAGGTGACGTCGTCGAAAAGCTGCAGACACAGATGCAGTCGGGCGAAAACATCTATGACGCCTACGTCAACGATAGCGACCTGATCGGCACCCATTGGCGCTACCAGCAGGCCCGCTCGCTGACCGACTGGATGGCGAACGAAGGCAAGGATGTCACCAATCCGGGACTCGACATCAACGACTTCATCGGCACCAAGTTCACGACCGCGCCGGACAAGAAGCTCTACCAGCTTCCCGACCAGCAGTTCGCGAACCTCTACTGGTTCCGCTACGACTGGTTCAACGACGAGAAGAACAAGGCCGACTTCAAGGCGAAGTACGGCTACGATCTTGGCGTTCCGGTCAACTGGTCTGCCTATGAAGATATCGCCGAGTTCTTCACCGGCCGTGAGGTTGGTGGCAAGAAGGTCTTCGGCCATATGGACTACGGCAAGAAGGACCCGTCGCTCGGCTGGCGCTTCACCGATGCCTGGCTGTCGATGGCCGGCAACGGCGACAAGGGCCTTCCGAACGGTCTTCCCGTCGACGAGTGGGGCATCAAGGTCGACGAGAACTCGCGTCCCGTCGGTTCGTGCGTCGCCCGTGGCGGCGATACCAACGGTCCTGCTGCCGTCTATTCGATCCAGAAGTATCTGGATTGGTTGAAGGCCTATGCACCGCCGGCAGCGCAGGGCATGAACTTCTCCGAATCCGGCCCCGTGCCGGCGCAGGGCGAAGTGGCGCAGCAGATCTTCTGGTACACCGCCTTTACGGCTGATGCCGTCAAGCCCGGCCTGCCAGTGGTCAACGAGGACGGCACGCCGAAGTGGCGCATGGCACCCAGCCCGCATGGCGTCTACTGGAAGGACGGTATGAAGCTCGGCTATCAGGACGTCGGTTCCTGGACGCTGATGAAGTCGACGCCCGACGATCGCGCCAAGGCCGCATGGCTCTATGCGCAGTTCGTCACCTCGAAGACGGTTGACGTGAAGAAGAGCCATGTCGGTCTCACCTTCATCCGCGAATCCACCATTCGCGACAAGAGCTTCACGGAGCGCGCTCCGAAGCTCGGCGGTCTGATCGAGTTCTATCGCTCGCCGGCCCGCGTGCAGTGGTCGCCGACCGGCACCAACGTTCCTGACTATCCGAAGCTGGCACAGCTCTGGTGGCAGGCCGTCGGCGATGCGTCCTCCGGCGCCAAGACCGCCCAGGAAGCCATGGATTCGCTTTGCGCCGAGCAGGAAAAGGTCCTGCAGCGCCTGGAGCGCGCCAAGGTCCAGGGCGATATCGGTCCAAAGCTCGCCGAGGAGCATGATCTCGAATACTGGAACAAGGACGCGGTCGCCAAGGGCAACCTCGCTCCCCAGCTGAAGATCGAGAACGAAAAGGAAAAGCCGATCACCGTCAACTACGACGAACTGGTCAAGAGCTGGCAGTCCAACTAACGGGCCGCCTTGGCCGGGGCACCAGCCCCGGCCAATCCGCTGTTGCGGGTTCATCTCCCGCTTTCGGCACCAAAATTTCCGAAAATACATCGCATGGCCCGGCGCGAGAGCGGCGGGCAGGGCATACCTTTGCACTCGAGGACGGTAATGAGCGGCTATATTCTCGCGATCGATCAAGGCACGACATCATCGCGCGCGATCATTTTCGACGCCAACATGCGCCTGGTCGCCTCGGCTCAGGAGGAGATCGGACAGCATTATCCGCAGCCCGGCTGGGTCGAGCACGATCCGCTTGAGATATGGGAGACGGTGGTCAGTACCGCGCGGCAGGCGATTGCGAATTCCGGCATTGCAGCAGGCGACATCGCTGCGATCGGCATTACAAACCAGCGCGAGACAACTGTCGTCTGGGATCGCAAGACGGGCAAGCCGCTCCATAACGCTATCGTATGGCAAGACAGGCGTACCGCTGAAATCTGCGACAGCCTGAAGGTCGACGGCTATGAAAAGCTGTTTGGCGCGAAGACCGGGCTGCTGCTGGACCCCTATTTCTCAGGAACTAAACTGCGCTGGCTTCTCGACAACGTGCAAGGCCTGCGCGAACGCGCGGAGGCAGGTCAGGTGTGCTTCGGCACCATAGACAGCTGGTTGATCTTCAACCTTACAGGCGGTCGAGCGCATGTGACCGATGCGACCAATGCATCGAGGACCTTGCTCTACAACATAAGCGAAGGGCGCTGGGACGAAGAGCTTCTCGGCGTCTTGCGTATTCCCGTTGGGGTGCTGCCTGAGGTGAAGGATTGTGCCGATGTGTTCGGTGTAACCGATGCGGCGCTGTTTGGCGCCTCCATTTCAATTCTCGGGGTGGCCGGCGACCAGCAGGCGGCAACGATCGGCAACGCTTGCTTCGATCGCGGCATGATGAAATCGACCTATGGCACCGGTTGCTTTGCGCTGCTGAACACGGGCCAGGATCGCGTCACCTCGTCCAACCGGATGCTGACCACGATTGCCTATCGTCTGAAGGGACGGATCACCTACGCATTGGAAGGGTCGATCTTCATTGCTGGCGCTGCCGTGCAGTGGCTCAGAGATGGCCTCGGTATCATTTCCGATGCCTCGCAGAGCGGCACTCTGGCGCTCCAGGCCGATCCCACGCAGCAGGTATATGTCGTGCCCGCGTTTACCGGTCTGGGCGCTCCCTATTGGGATCCGGAGGCCAGAGGTGCCATCTTCGGCCTCACGCGCAATAGCGGCCCGTCCGAACTCGCGCATGCCGTGCTGGAATCCGTCGCTTATCAGACATTCGATCTGTTGGTCGCGATGCGCAGGGACTGGGGCGACCACCATATCGAAACCGTGTTGAGGGTGGATGGCGGCATGGCGCGGTCGGATTGGACCATGCAGCGCCTAGCCGACATCGTGGCCAATCCCGTGGACCGCTCCGCCGAACTGGAAACGACGGCGTTGGGTGCGGCTTGGCTTGCAGGGTCGCAGGCCGGCGTCTGGGCCGATCAGGAGCAGTTTTCGAAAGCTTGGGCCTCCAGCGCGCGGTTTCGACCGACGATGGAGGAGGGCGAGCGGCAGAGAAAGATCGCCGGCTGGCGCGATGCGATCTCGCGTACGCTCTCAGGGCCGCAACATCGGGGCTGAGGCCCTCGACGCGACTGGCTACCCATTCTGAACCGTTCAGGCCGGCGTTCTGACGTCGGAACCGGCCAACAGTGACAGCTGGCTCGCCGTCTTCTGCAGCATGATGATGGTCTGGCTGATGTCGGGCGCGGACGGGGCGTTGACGAGCGCGATATAGGGACAGGTAAGGGCGGCTATGCCCCGCCCGTCCGGCCCGAGGATCGGCGCCGACAGGTTATAGACACCGGCCGTCTGGGCGCTTGCCATCATTTCGTAGCCACGCTCGCGAATCTGGTCGAGCCGTTCTGAGAAGTCCGCACCGAGATCAACGTCCTTGCGATTGCGCGCGTGCTCGGCGATCATCATCTCGCGCTCTTCTTCGCTTCGAAATGCCAGCAGGACGTGGCCCGATCCCGTATCGAGCAGGCTGATATGCGAGCCGACGCGGATCGATATTCCCCAGTAGTCCGGCGCCTCGTGCTGTGCGATGACGACAACCGATCCTCTGTCGAAAACGGCGAGGTGGTTTGCCTGTTTGGTGTTCTGCGCCAGTTCGCGCATGAGTGGGGTCGCAAACGAAGCGAGTCGCCTGGTCGGTGCATGCAACTGGGAGAGCCCGAAGAGCTTCAGCGTGAGCGTGAAGCGATCACCTTCCAGCTTGGTGACGTAGCCACGGCGCACGAGGCGATCGAGCATGCGGTAGAATTCGTTGGGGCTTCGGTCGAGGCGCTTGGCGATGTCTGCCTGGGTCAGACCTTCCTCGACGCTCGCCAGGAGCTCCAGGATATCGAGCCCCTTATCAAGCGCGGGAGCGCGGTAGCGATCGGTGTCGTCGGCTTCCATCAAGCTCTCCTGTAAATATCTCCTTACATATACGAATGATGGCGCGGCGAAAGAAGAAACTTCCGCTTGACCGTTTACCTCAAGTGGCGCCTGTATATAAAAAGATAAATCACTGGTGAGTGGCTGCCGCTCGACCTTGAGCGCTGAAGGTGCAATCGGCCTTCGCCGCGTGCCGTCTGCCGGGAGACCGGCGCAACCTTTATCGAGAGTGTCATGACCCGCATCACCGATCTTCGCGTCTTCGATCTTCGCTTTCCGACGTCGCAGAGCCTTGATGGCTCCGATGCGATGAATCCGGATCCCGATTACTCGGCTGCCTATGTCATTCTGGACACGGATCAGCCGGGCCTTGAAGGGCATGGGCTGACTTTTACCATCGGTCGCGGCAATGACATCTGCTGCATGGCGATCGAAGCGATGCGCCATTTGATCGTTGGTGCCGATCTCTCGGATATCCTCGCGCATCCCGGCAGGTTCTGGCGGCACCTTACCAGCGACAGCCAGCTTCGGTGGATCGGTCCGGAGAAAGGCGCAATGCATCTGGCGACCGGCGCCGTCGTCAACGCGACCTGGGATCTGCTCGCCAAGCAGGCCGGAAAGCCGGTCTGGCGGCTGGTTGCGGAAATGACGCCGGAAGAGATCGCCGACATCGTCGACTACCGGTATCTGACGGATGTGCTGAGCCGTGACGAGGCGGTGGAAATCCTGCGCCGGGCTGAGGCCGGCAAGGCGGCGCGCATCGCCACGCTCGAGCAGGAAGGCTACGCCTGCTACACGACATCGGCGGGCTGGCTTGGCTACGATGATGAAAAACTGACACGGCTATGCCGGGAAGCGATCGATGCAGGGTTCAACCATATCAAGATGAAGGTCGGTCGCGATCTCGACGACGATATCCGCCGACTCAGGATTGCCCGCGATGTGATCGGGCCGGACCGCTATCTGATGATCGATGCCAACCAGGTTTGGGAGGTGGGACAGGCGATCGAGTGGGTTCGCCAACTCGCCTTTGCCAAGCCCTTCTTCATCGAAGAGCCCACAAGCCCGGACGATGTGGCCGGGCATCGCAAGATTCGCCAGTCGATCGGGCCTGTGAAGGTTGCCACCGGCGAGATGTGCCAGAACCGTATCATGTTCAAGCAGTTCATCGCGGAAGGCGCGATCGATATCGTCCAGATCGATTCCTGCCGAATGGGCGGGTTGAACGAGGTGCTGGCTGTCCTGCTGATTGCCGCAAAGTTCGATTTGCCGGTGTGGCCGCATGCCGGAGGCGTCGGCCTCTGCGAATACGTCCAGCATCTGTCGATGATCGATTACGTCGCCGTATCCGGTACCAAGGAAGGCCGTGTGATCGAATATGTCGATCATCTGCATGAGCACTTCCTCGATCCCTGCGTCATCAAGAATGCCGGCTATATGCCGCCTCAGCGTCCGGGCTTTTCCATCGAGATGAAGCCGGCATCGATCGCGCAGTACACTTTCCAGAAATAGTGGTGGTCGACGGCGATTTTCTTGCACGCTATGCTCCCCGGTATTGCGAATGGGAGGTCATTCATGTTTTTAAGTGACGACAAGATTAGTAAAATCAAATATTTTCGGCATGATCTTCACAAATCGCCTGAAATCTCGGGAGAGGAGGCGGAAACCGCCCGGAAGGTTGAGGCGGCGCTTGCTGCGACGCATCCGGACCGCATCGTCTCTGGGCTTGGTGGCCACGGTCTGGCGGCGGTGTTTGCCGGTGCCGCCGACGGGCCGACTGTTCTGATCCGTGCCGAACTCGACGGGCTTCTTATCGAGGAGATTTCCGATCTGCCGTATCGCTCGTCTGTTCCCGGCAAAGGGCATCTCTGCGGACATGATGGTCACATGGCGATCCTCCTGTCTGTCGCCACAGCGCTCGGCGCGCAGCGTCCGGCGAAGGGGCGGGTCGTGCTGTTGTTCCAGCCGGCCGAGGAGAACGGCGCGGGTGCAGCTGCGGTTCTTGCCGATCCGAAATTTGCGGAGGTGAGGCCGGATCTATCCGTATCGCTTCACAACTTCCCGGGCGCACGACGGGGACATGTGTTGCTGAGGGAAGGGCCGGTCAATTGCGCTTCGCGCGGCATGAAGATTGTGCTGGACGGCAAGACGTCCCACGCCTCCTATCCCGAAGATGGCATTGCGCCGACGTTTGCCATGGCCCGGCTGGTCGCTGGCCTGACGGGCCTTGCCAGCAACGGCGGGCTCGACGCCGACTATGCGCTCGTTACGGTAACGCACGCCCGGCTTGGGGAGCCTGCGTTCGGCATCAGCCCCGGCAAGGCGGAAATCTGGGCGACGTTGCGCACTTTGACCGACGAAAAGATGGAGGAGCTGGTCAGGCGGGGGGAAGAACTGGTGCGGGCAGAAGCGCAAGCCGAACGTCTGCAAGTATCGATCAGCTACGAGGATGTTTTCAGGCAGTGCCACAATTCGCCCGAAGCCGTCGCGGAGCTGCGACGGGCTCTGGATGATGAAGGGGTAAGCCACGACAGTGCCGCCGGCATATTGCCGATGAAGGCGTCGGAGGATTTCGGGCTGTTTCGGACGGTTGCGCCTTCGGCGATGTTTTTTCTCGGCGCGGGCGAGCGTCATCCGCAATTGCATAATCCGGACTATGATTTCCCCGATGAACTGATCGAGTTTGGGGGCCGCATCTTCATGCGCGTTGTCAGGAATATTCTAGGTTGATCGCGTATTGCGGCCCGCGTCGGGGCCGCAATACGCCTAAAGAATCGGTTGTGTATTTGATGTCAGGTAGGAAACTGATGCGGACTTGGGTAGCCTGGAACGGCTTCCGCCTATCAGAAGGCGAGACCGATGGCAGTACCGTCGCGATCTGATCTTTTATCATTCTTGCACCGCATCCACGGTCGTCGCTGGATGAAGGGCTCGTTGCTGGTGCTTCTCGGCCTCATCGTGGCCGGCTCCAGCAGCACGACGCCGCCGATGATGAGCGTCGAGGAGTTCGACGCTCTTTATGCCGATCCCTTGCCCAATCCTGTGAGGCCGATGCATGTGTTTCATCTGGGACATAGCCTCGTTGGCCGGGACATGCCGGCCATGCTCGCGCAGCTGGCGCCCAAGGGGCACCGCTATGAAAGCCAGCTCGGCTGGGGCACGACCCTTCAGGCGCAATGGGGGCCAAAGGAGGGTATCAACGGCTTCGATACGGAGAACCGACATCCGCGCTACCGCGATGTTCGCGAAGCGCTGAAGAGCGGCGAGTACGATGCTTTTGTCATGACCGAAATGGCCGGTATCGAAGCCTCGATCCGCTATTACGAGAGCCGCGACTATGTCGAGCGCTGGGCCGCCCTCGCGAGGCAGGGAAGAAGCGACATTCGCGTCTATCTCTATGAAACCTGGCGTTCGCTTGACGACCCGGAGGGGTGGCTGGAGCGCCTGGACCTCGATCCAGGGCAATATTGGGAGGGAGAAATCCTTCGTAGGGCGCTGTGGCCGGCAGGGCAAAAGCCTCCGATCTACGTGATACCGGCCGGCCGCGTCATGGCGAAGGTCGTGCGCGAGATCGAAGCGGGCAAGGTCCCCGGTCTTGCAAGGCGGGAAGACCTCTTCGCGGTCGATCGGCTGGGCAAGCAGGACATGATCCACCTCAATGATGTCGGCACCTATCTGGTTGCCCTGACGCATTATGCGGTGCTCTATGAATGCAGCCCCGAGGGGCTTCCCTATCAGCTTCGGCGCGGCGATGGCACACCTGCCGCCGCGCCAAATGCGGAGGCGGCCCGCCTCTTTCAGGAAGCCGTCTGGGATGTCGTGACCAAGATACCGCAGACCGGCGTTCCCCAGGCAGGTGCCGGCCCGTCGGAAGATCCGGCGACCTGCAGAGCAAAGCTCACGGCATTGCAATAGCCGATCGGGTCTCTGGACAGCCGATCTGGCGTGCAACAACGCGTGCGCGCCTTTCCTTGCGGGCAATCCTGGAGGCCGGATTTAAAGGCGAGTTTTATCGACACCCGGCGGAAATTGGACGATACTCAAAGCAGCGGACCGGCTGGCTGGACCGCTATCGCCTACATGCCCGCATCATACGCTCTTTATCAAAATGCGATGGGATTATCATGTTTGCTCAAGACATTATGAATACGAACGTTACCACGATCAGCTCTGACAGCAGCGTGCATCAGGCGATCGACCTGATGGTTGCAAAGGATATCAGCGGTCTTCCGGTCGTTGACAACGACGGCATTCTCTGCGGCGTCCTGACCGAGGGGGATCTGCTGCGCCGCATCGAGCTTGGAAGCGGCAGAGCCAACGGCAAGTCCGAAGAAAAGTCGCTTGTGGACTTCGACGAGTACATTCGAAGCCACAGCTGGCGCGTGTCCGACCTGATGTCGGCAAATGTAGTGAGCGTAGCGCCGGACGCACCCGCCGCCGCCGTTGCCGAAGTCATGTTCGAGCACAAGATCAAGCGCGTTCCCGTCGTCTCCGGCAAACGTCTGGTGGGTGTCGTCAGTCGGGTCGATCTGCTGAAGGGAATCGTCGGAGCGCCGACCAGCAGCGTTGCCAAAGGGGACGAGGCGCTTGCCCGCGCGATTCGGGCGCGATTGCACTCCGATCTTGGCCTTGATGTCAGCGAGATCACGGTTTCCGTTCAGGATTCCCGAGTTGCCGTGGAAGGAAAGGTGGCGAGCGAGCTCGAACGCCGTGCCATCCGGGTTCTCGTTGAAAATGTGCGGGGCGTCAGTGGCTTTATCGACAAGCTGAATGTCGCCGCTTAACTTTCGGCAGGCTTATCTATAGGCGTCCGTGGTTCATGGGCGCCTTTTGTCAGGCACAACTCCCGCATGCGCTCAAAAATTCGCGAGCGGCATGCATTTCTGCTTTCCGGTGAGGGCCGGTAGTTCTATTTAGAAGCGGCGCTATTCGGGCGCGATCGGGCGCGGCCTTTCCTGTCTATGTCGCTCGAATGCTTTGCATTTCACACTGGCAATTTGATGACGACAGCAGAGACGAGCGAGACGATGGACGATGCGCAAAGCGCTCGTCGAGCGAAGATTGTGGCACTGGTCGTTGCCGTATCCTTCTTCATGCAGATCCTCGACGGAACGATCGTCACGACGTCGCTGCCGCAGATGGCGGCCAGCTTCGGTGTGCTGCCGGTATCCATGAGCATCGGCATCACCGTCTACATGCTGACGATGGCGGCGTTCATTCCGCTGGCGGGCTGGCTGGGGGATCGCTACGGCGCAAGACGCGTCTTCATGGCATCCATCGCCGTCTTCACGATTGCCTCGCTCTTCTGTGGCCTTTCGGAAAACCTGACCCAGTTCATCGTCGCCCGTGCCATCCAGGGCGCTGGTAGCGCGCTGATGACGCCTGTCGGCCGTATCATCGTCCTGAAGAATGCACGCAAATCTGAGCTGGTGCAGGCGATCGCGCTGATCACCTGGCCGGCGCTGACGGCGCCGGTGATCGGGCCTCTAGTCGGCAGTTTCATCACCACCTATGCAAGTTGGCATTGGAATTTCCTGATCAACCTTCCGATCGGCGCGTTTGGGATGGCGCTCGTCTGGCGCTTCGTGCCGAAGGGGCGCGAGGAAGAGGTTGGCAGGCTCGACCTGCCGGGGTTCTTCCTGAGTGCGCTGGGGCTGACGCTGCTGCTGGCCGCCCTGGAACTCTCCGTGAAGTGGCATGGCGGATTGCTGCCGGTTCTGGCAATGCTGGCGATGGGCGCGGTGCTCTCGTTCATGGCGACGCGCCACTTTCTGAAGGTTCCCAACCCGTTGCTCGATCTCTCTGCCTTCAAGATCCAGACATATGCCATCGCGACGCTGTCCGCCGGAACGGCGAGCCGGGTGGCAATCAATGCCACGCCGTTTCTGCTGCCGCTGCTGTTTCAGCTCGGCTTCGGTCTGAGTTCCATTGAAGCCGGCGCCTATCTGCTGGTCTATTTTCTCGGCAACCTCGGCATGAAGGCGGTGACCACGCCACTGCTGGCGAGGTTGGGTTTCAGAACCGTGCTTTGCTTCAACGGCCTGATTGCGGCTCTCTCCATTGCCGCCTGTGGTTTCGTCGCGCCGGATACACCGCGCGCAATCATCTATGTCTTGCTGTTCGTGGCAGGTCTGTCGCGCTCGATGGAGTTCACGGCGCTCAACACGCTGGCGTTTGCCGACATCAACCCGGCACAACGGAGCTCGGCCTCGACGCTATCGAGCATGCTGCAGCAGGTGTCCATGCTGCTCGGCGTTGCGATCGCTGCAGCCGTGCTGAACGTTTCTGTCGCACTGCGGGGACATGAAAATCCTGATCTTCTCGATTTTCGTTGGGCGTTCCTGGTGATTGGCGCGATCGGCGTGGTGTCGTCGATGCGGTTCCTGCGACTGCCGCCGGAGGCGGGCGCCGAGGTATCAGGACATCGGATCGCCAGGTAGAGCCGCTCTATTTGCGGCTTGCAACGCCTTGTCGGGACTGAATAATGACCGGGCGCGAGCCAGCTTCTCGTCTTTCGCCTTCCTGTCGCCTTTCTTTCCGATAAAAAGCTGGAGTTTGATTTAAACTCGACAACCCAAGCGGGGATGCTTTGCGGCTCACACTTGTTCTTCTTCGGACGGTTCTCTTTCTGGCGCTGACATCGGTGGGCGCGGCTGTCGTGCATGCGCAGACGGCACCGGTGGTTCAGCAGCAGACCGAGGCACCGGCGCCGCTGGCGAACACGGCGATCGAGGATGCCGCCAAAGCCATCGACAAGGCGAAGAACGAGCTCGCCTCTCTCCAGAACGGGGTTAAGGAGAACGGCAGCGACGACGATGCGCTCGTCGCGCTCGCTGGCAAGGCCGATCAGCTTGGCCGGTCGGTTGCCGGCGTGTCGGCTGCGGTGAAGCCCCGGCTCGATCAGATAAAGGCTCGATTGACCGAACTTGGCGAACCGCCCAAGGAGGGGCAGCCGCCCGAAGCCGATATCGTCACCAACGAGCGCAACGCGCTGAGCGCGGAGCGTGCACAGATCAACGCGGTGACAGGCGATGCGGAGAACCTTTCGGCCGCAATCAGCAAGCTTGGCAACGAGATTGCAGAGATCCGCCGCGAGCTTTTCGCGGCAACGCTTCTGCGCCGAACCGACGTTTCCGCCTCGGTTCTACAGGATGCGGCCAGCGCGTTTGTCGAGGAGGTCACGGAGTTCAGCCAGGCGCTGACCAGCTGGCTGACCTTTGTGTTGAAGTTCAAGGCGCTGGCGTTCTTCGCGGCAATCTTCATGTCGCTGGCGACCGCGCTTATCCTGCTTTCAGGCGGCTACCGTCTCTTTGGCAATTACCTTCAGCGTAAGGAAAGCGCCACGCCGCCGTCCTATATCGGCCGGCTGTCGATCGCGTTCTGGTCGACCCTGATCCGGACGCTGTCGCTGGCCGCGCTGCTGGTTACGTCCTACTTCTTCCTCGACAGCTTCAACGTTCTTAGACCCGACATAGCGCCGGTCGTCGGAGCGTTGTTCGGTTCGATAGGGCTTGTCTATTTCGTCAGGCGTTTTTCGAACGCGGTGTTTGCGCCGGGTGAGCCGCACTGGCGTCTGGTGAAGCTGTCCAACCGCGGCGCGACGTCGATCGGCGCCTGCCTGCTTGCGATGGCCGTGGTTCATGCCGCCGACTATTTCCTCGGAAGCATCAGCGAGGCGATGGGCTCGCCGCTCGTATTGACCGTCGTCAGAAGCCTTATCGCTGCCTTCATCATTGGATTGATCATGATCGCGGCATCGTTCGGCAGGCCCATGCTTGCGCGCAACGGTGACCCGGATGCGCCTGGCCGCCATTGGCCGCGCGGCATGGCCATCATTCTGCGTGTTCTGGGTGCCGCGCTGATCGTGGCCGCACTGACGGGCTACGTCGGCCTAGCACGATTTGTGGCTTCGCAGCTCATCATCACGGGTGCCATTGTCGTCACGACCTATATCGGGCTGCTCTCCGGGCGGGCGATCTCGCGCACGGAAACTTTCGGTGAAACCGGCTTTGGCCGCTTTCTGGCGAAAAAGTTCAAGCTCGGACCGGTCGCGATCGATCAGGTGGCGTTGCTTGTCGGCTTCTGCATTTACGGCGTTGCGCTGATGGTCGGCATTCCGCTGATCCTGCTGCTGTGGGGCTTCCACGTGCAGGATCTGCAGCTCATCGCCTACCGGCTGTTCACAGAAGTCAGGCTCGGCGGCATCAGCATTTCACTGGTCGGGATCTTTACGGGGATCCTGCTTTTCGCCGGCGGCTATCTCTTTACCCGCTGGATCCAGCGGTGGCTCGACAGCAACGTCATGGCGCGTAGCCATGTCGATCTCGGGGTGCGCAACTCCGTCAAGACGGGCATCGGCTATCTCGGCGTCGGCGTGGCGGCGCTGATCGGCGTTTCCGCCGCCGGCATCGATCTGTCGAGCTTCGCGCTCGTGGCGTCCGCGCTCTCGGTCGGTATCGGTTTCGGCCTGCAGAACATCGTGTCGAACTTCGTTTCGGGCTTGATCCTGCTGGTTGAACGTCCCTTCAAGGTCGGCGACCACGTTGTTTCAGGGACGGCCGAAGGTATCGTGAAGCGCATCTCTGTCCGCGCCACCGAAATCGAGACCTTCCGCAAGCAGTCGATCATCGTGCCGAACTCCGAGCTGATCAACGCCTCGGTCGGCAACTGGACCCATCGCAACAGGATGGCTCGTTCCGAGATTCCTGTGTCCGTCAGCTACCATGCCGACCCTCAGAAGGTGATGGATATTCTGCTGGAGTTGGTGAATGTTGTGCCGCTGGTGCTGCGCAACCCGGAGCCGCATGTGGAATTCTTGCGGTTCGGCACCTATTCGCTCGACTTCGAATTGCGCTTCATGCTCGCGGACATGGGCGACGGAATGAAGATCCGCAACGATCTGCGCATCGCCATCCTGAAGCGCTTCAGGGAAGAGGGGATCGACATCCCGCTTCCCCAAAGCGACATCGTCTTTCATCGCCCCCAGGATGCCTTGAAGGCAGAGCCCCTGCCTGCGGAACCGGAGGTTAAGCCGGAGGAACCCTCCAGCGACGACGGTGTCGAGGAGGACGGCAGGGTGCGCCGCCTGCGCGGCAAATCGGCAGATGGTGCCCTCAAGGGGTAACCGCTCGGGCGCCTCAGCCAAATTGTTGCGACTGAAATGATCCGCCTCACTGGCCGGTTCAATTCCGACCATACGGCGTTGTGCGCATAGTCTTTTAAGTATGTTTGCAGGAAAGTCAGGGCGGCCCGCGTGGCCGCCTTTTTGTTCATCTGTAAGGAGCTGCCGATTAATACTTATTCAAACTGCTTGAGATACCGATTCCGATAACAGCTCATGTTTCATGCAAAAGGTTTTGAAATGGCTTTTTTGGGTATTTCGGGGATGCAGTATTCCGGGGGCATGTTTGCTGACGCACGCATCATTCTCGCTGAAGATTCAAACGTCTTCACGTCGATGATCGGAATAAGGCTCAAGGAACTCTTCGGCATCGATGTGGAGATTTGCCGCAACTTCGAAGAGCTTCAGCTTTCCTACGACAAGTCGACGGATCCGATCACGCTCGCCGTTTCGAACATCAACCTGCCCGGCGCCGAAAATGGCGAGGCGCTCGAATATCTGATCGATCTCAGCATTCCGACGATCGTCTTTACCGGCACCTTCCAGGAGGGAATGCGCGACAAGCTGATGGCGAAGGACATCGTTGACTACATCCTCAAGGACAACGTCTTCGCGGTGGATCTGCTGGCGGAATCGATCTGCCGCTTCCTCACCAATCATCGCCACCATGTGCTCATCGTCGACGATAGCGCTACCGCTCGCGCGCTCCTGTCGAGCCGCCTGAAGCGCTACAATTTCCGGGTCAGCACGGCCGAGAGCGGCGCCAAGGCGCTCGAAATCCTCAAGGCCAATCGCGATATCGGCCTGATGGTCACGGACTACAACATGCCGGATATCGACGGCTTCGAACTGACGCGGCGTATTCGCGCCAATATCGGCTCGCATGAGTTGCGGATCATCGGCGTATCTTCGTCTTCGAACCGGCTGCTGTCGGCACGCTTCCTCAAGGCCGGCGGCAACGACTTCATGCTGCGGCCCTTCATCGACGAGGAATTCTACTGCCGCGTGAACCAGAACC
Source organism: Hyphomicrobiales bacterium (assembly GCA_900489925.1). Taxonomy (GTDB): domain Bacteria; phylum Pseudomonadota; class Alphaproteobacteria; order Rhizobiales; family Rhizobiaceae; genus Rhizobium. Next base: position 55,471 of record UEHQ01000019.1, read on the forward strand.
TCGACACGCTGTTGCAGATCCAGACCATGCGCAAGGAACGCGCCGTCGCCTGATCCGGCTCGCGCCGCACTAGAGATGTGGCAGGCGACCAAGGGATAATCTTGTCGCTTGCCGCAAGTTGCTTTCGCCCGGTGTGATCATCGCGCGAGATTCTACCCATCGAAGCTCTCTTTCTACAATTTACAGTGTTGATATTGCGCTGTGACTTCCCGACGGGGAATCTGTCAGTTATCCTTTTCGGAAACCGGCGAGATGCCCCGATTCGGGTGCCTGACTCGCGAGAGGGCGGGGCCGGATGGCTTTTCAGATGGAGATCAACCGAGGAGGGGCGGGGCCGCGCTTTGGCAGCCAGACGATACTCCTGGTTGAAGATTCCCGCATGTTTTCCATTGCGCTCTCCCATCGGTTTCACGTCGAGCTTGGGCTTAACGTCAAGGTGTGCGCGTCACTGAACGCGCTGAGCGAAGCGCTCTCCCAGCAGGATGGTCGCTATACGATGGCGGTCGTCGATCTGAACCTTCCGGACTCACCCTATGGCGAGGTTCTGGATTGCGTCATTGCGCACGGCATTCCAACGATCGTTTTCACGGCAACGTTCGACCTTGCAACACGCAGCCGGATCATGGAGCGCAACGTCATCGACTATGTCCTCAAGGACAGCGAGTTTGCGCTCGACAACCTCGTGGGGACTGTCCGCCGTACGATGACCAACCGCAAGACCCGGGTGCTGGTCGTCGACGACGTCAGGTCCGCACGACAGATCCTCGTGGGCTTGCTTCAGGCGCAGCAATATCTGGTGGTCGAGGCCTCCAGCGGCGAGGAGGCGCTCGCCGCGATGCAGACCTACGACGACATAGAGGTGGTCATCACCGATCATCACATGCCTGATATGAGCGGCTATGACCTGACGCGGCGGCTACGCCGTCGATATGGCTCCGACCGCTTGCGGATCATTGGTGTTTCGTCGTCGAACGACCGGATGCTTTCGGCGACTTTCCTGAAGGCGGGGGCGTCGGATTTCCTGTATCGGCCGTTCGTTCCCGAGGAGTTGCAGTGCCGTGTCGCCAACAATGTCGACACGCTGGTGCAGTTGAAGCAACTCAGGGCGGCTGCAGCCTGCGATTACCTTACAGGCCTCTATAACAGGCGGTATTTCTACGATCAGGGGCCGAGGCTCGTCTCCGACTGTCTACGGCAGAAGGCTGTGAGCTCGGTTGCGATACTCGATATCGACCATTTCAAGCGGCTTAACGACACCTACGGACACGAGATCGGCGACCAGGTGTTGAAGGAAGTGGCGGAGCGGTTGGCTGCGATTTTCGAGGGCAGCGACAATCTGCTCTCGCGGCTCGGTGGCGAGGAGTTCGCAATCCTTTTCCCGATGATGGATTCGATCGCGGCGACGAAGCTATGCGACGAAATACGCTCGGACATTTCCCGGCTGAAGGTGAAGGCCGATGACGAGGAGCTGTGCGTGACGGTGTCGATCGGCGTTGCGGAGATTTCCGACTACGAGACCTTCGACAACTATCTGAATGCGGCCGACCAGTTTCTCTACATGGCCAAGCACAAGGGCCGCAATCTCGTCTATTCCGATGCCAAGCTGACCGGAGAGGCGGCGCAATAGGCGCCGCCGTCTTTTCGGGATCAGGCGGCGATTGCCTGCCGCGCCGTTGCCATCGTCATCTTGCGCTCGGCGCGCTCCTGCTGTGGTGAGCGATGATAGAGTTCGCGATAACACTTGGAGAAATGCGACGCCGACACGAAGCCGCAGGCAACCGCGACTTCGACGACCGGCATGGACGATTGCACCAGCAGATGGCGAGCGCGGTCCAGGCGAATCTCGAGATAGTAGCGAGCGGGGGAGCGGCCCATTTCCTGGCGGAAGAGACGCTCGATCTGGCGGCGCGACAGGTCGGCGCCATCGGCAATTTCCAGCAAGGACAGCGGCTCGGCGAGATTGCCTTCCATCAATTCGATGATGGAGAGCACCTTGCTGTTCTGAACGCCGAGGCGGGCGCGCAGCGGCAGGCGCTGACGATCGTGCGGACTGCGCACCCGGTCCGTCAGATGTTGCTCGCAGACGCGGTTGACGAGGGTTTCGCCGAAATCCTGGCCGATCAGATTGAGCATCATGTCGAGCGAGGCGGTGCCGCCGGCACAGGTATAGAGGTTGCTGTCAACCTCGTAGAGATCGGCATAGACCTCGGCCTGCGGGAAGGCTTCGGAGAAGCCGGGCAGATTTTCCCAGTGGATGGCGCAGCGCTTGCCATTGAGCAGCCCTGCCTGCGCAAGCACATGCGCGCCGGTACAGAGGCTGCCGACCGCCACGCCGCGATTATAGGATTCGCGCAGCCAGGCATTCACGGACTTGTTGTTGAATTCCTCGACGTCGATGCCGGAACAGACGAGAACCATGCTCGGGCGGCTCTCTCCGCCGAGGTTGCGGCGCTCGTCTGCCAGCGACGTGTTGGCTTCGACGCCGATGCCGCAGGAAGAATAGACCTTCTCGCCATCAACAGAGGTCAGGCGCCAGCTGTAGGCAGGGTAGCCGAGCATGCGATTGGCGATACGCAAGGTATCGATCGCTGCCGAAAACGGCAGCATCGTAAACTGCGGAACCATGAAAAAGACGATAGACCGTTTCTTATGCGACATCTTATTCATGAGACAATCCCGTGCTGGAGGCCGAAGTGTCTATTCGTTGCTTGGAATACATGGTTTAGATATCCCAAAAGCGACATTCTCATGGAAAAATGCGGCTAGCTAGAGCAAATTTGCGACATTCGCTGATTTGACGTCCGTCAATTCATTGCTGGCGGCTGCAAATGGCCGGTGACGGGGCTGTCTGGAAATACATGTATCTGAAATTCAAGATTAATTTTCGATCCTCCGAAAACGAAGAAGGCGGCGCCGCAGGGAAGCAGGCACCGCCTTCATGCGGGGAGGTATGTCGCATCCATTACATCGCCTTGCGTTCATCCGCGCTGTCGGCCGATGGCCAGCCGATGTCCTTGCGGATGTCGAACGGCATGGATTCAATTTCGCGGGCAGCCTGCCACTGATGCCATGCATGGACAAGCTTGCGGGCGTAGCCAGCCAGATGCTGATAGGTGTGGCTGGAGGACACAGTCGCGGTGTCCCTGTAGGTGATCGTGGTCATTTCCTTTTCCTCTTCCTCGATGCCTGGGAGGCTCAATTCACGATACAAATATGAGCTTTGCCCGCCCATCAATCAAACGAATAGAGTTTATGGCTATCATCAATGATATTGAATGATGCTGCGTGCCTTGGGCGGGTTTCGTTCTTGAGGGCTATTATAGGCTCAATTCAAAATGATCTTTTCACCGAAAAATTTGATACAGCTTGTTGGCCATCCCGCTGATTTTGTGACGTTTTGCAGGCGCGCCATCTTTAAAAATATCTGCGAGAATCGCTAAAAGTCGCCCCACTTCAGTTCTGCTGGCGGCACTTTCAAGGGCTAAGTCGGCTTCTGCCGCCAACCTGAATCGTTTTTTGCAGAGATTTTCCTAAGTATCCGCGATCAACTTTGCGTAGCCTACGGGGTACTCCGACGCCTGATTTCCAGCGCGGAGCGGCGGCTCGCAATGCCGCGTACGGAACGACGAGTGCTTGCTTGGCAGCTCGAACCAGATCCCGTGCGATAGCCATAGCGGGTGATCTGTAGGGCTGGCTACCTCCGCCTCACGGACGGACGCTCTTCTGATCCGAAGTCAGATGCTCGTCGTCATACTGATGGGTGAGATGTTTTGTGTTGATACCCCAGCCAGTGGACGCACCGGGCGGTGTGAAGGTCACACCCTTACTGGCGTAGTGCCTAACGAGCTTCTCAACGCTTGCAATGCCCGCCGTCCCATTTTCCGCCATGTAGATCGTCCGGGGGCTAACTCCGGAATCGTTGCTCACCTCGATCTGGGTCTGACCGAGGATCAGGCGAGCAGCTACCAAGAGGCGGGAAGGCGGTCTCATAAGGACTGAGTGTCATCAAATCCTTCCACGATCAAACGATAGTTGACAATTACTGATTCACCGCAAATAAATGCGTTATGTAAGAATCAAAATGCTGTGAATCAGCATTTGAAGTCGCACTGATCGAATCGACCAGCGAGGGATTCCGTTTGACCATGTTTCATTGGCTTGACAGCGAGGCGACTGAACGCCTGCTCGATGACATTCGCCGCGTGAATGCAGGTGAGTTTGACATACGCACTGTTGCAAGTGCTCCAATCCTAGAGGGCTACCGCGCTGTGATCGGTACTGCTTACGCGCTGTCCGGAGTGGTGAATGGGCATCCGCGGCTAGAGAATGGCAAGGAGATCGTCACCAGCCAGCTCTTTTATTTGAACTCGGAACTCGGCATCTGCCGAACCATGAATCGTTGGTATCGGCTGGGCACGCGCGAAGGAAAGGGGCACTGACATGCAGTTTGCTGACAAAGTTGCCCGCTTCAAACGGATTTCGAAGGATCCGGCGGTGTTCCTGGCCGCCAGCGCTCTTCTCCGAGCAGCATATTCGGTCAGTCCTTTGCGTTTCGGATTCTCTGGATTTCTCGTCTTCGTGGTGCCGCCAGGCTACAACACTGCCCCCTACGAAGCCGCTGCGACTGATATCCTGAACATCAAGCGCGACGAATGGTCTGCGGATTGGGTCAATAAAGATCCGCGTGTAAGACTCGCGAACCCACCCAAAGTAAAAGGCACCCCTCACAGACCAGCATCGATTTTCGACCTGAAAGGTCTCGACATCTTGATTGCACAAGACCTATCGGAGGTTCCACGAGATGTCCGCTTTGCGGCTACCGCCGTGCTACAGGTCGAGCCGCCGACGGTCGGGCAAATCAATGGCGCCAGGCGTCTATGGAGCCGGACGCCATTCTCCGAAGAATTCGCCTCGTCCTTGGCACGGCAACCTCATAATGTAATCCTGGCGGCCGTGCTCAAGCCGACTGCTGCGGAGTCCAAGATTGAAGAACTGGATGCCATCAATCGGATAGAGACAACTGGTCCAAGTCTTTTCGACCTGCCGGGCTACGCTGAAGTCATGCCATGGGCGAAAGACTTGGCCAGAGATGTCGAGCGCTGGCGCAAAAAGGCATTGGACTGGAAGCTTGTCCGGTCTGGTGTCTTGATTTCGGGGCCACCAGGCACGGGGAAGACGCTCTTTGCGTCAGCGCTTGCGACGGCTCTTGAAATGAGGGTGGTGTCGGCAACGCTTGGTGAGTGGCAGTCGGCAGGTGCTCTCGATGACATGCTCGCGGCGATGCGGGCTACGTTTAACAGCGTCAATGACGGAAAAGGGGCAATTCTCTTCGTAGACGAATTCGACGCGATTGGAACGCGACTGGCCCGGCCATCGGGTCATCAAGGGGATCAGTATTGGCAGGTGGTAGTCGATGACTTTCTGAAACTGGTGTCAACAATCGGAGATGGCGTCATTTTTGTCGGCGCTACGAACTACCCTCAGTGGATAGACCCCGCGATCCTGCGTGACGGAAGAGTTGACAATCACTTCACCCTTTCGCTTCCGGATACGGTCACTCGTGCCCAAATCTTGCGCCACCATGTGGGTGATGCGCTGTCAGTTGAATCCTTGATGGACCTCGCCGATGAGCTCGATGGAAGATCGGGAGCACAGCTTGATCGTCTAGTTAGAGATGCCCAGCGCGCAGCACGAAATGAAGACCGTGAATTGCAGCTCGGCGACTTGGAAGCGCAACTTCCCGCTATGCTGGACTATACGGCGGAGCAACAGCTGCGGTTCGCAGTCCACGAGGTTGGCCACGCTGTATCCTCTTTGGCTCTGAAGCATTCGTTCAGCGCGAATATCGAGGTCAGGAGAAGATTCGATCCGGAGGCGGACGACGCATTTGGTGGGCGCACGATATACGATCTTGTGCCGGACCATGTCCCCACGGAGACAAGCTTGCTCAATCGGATAGCTATCGCCGTTTCAGGGATGGCCGCAGAGCAGGCAGTCTTCGGAGACAGATCCTTGGGATCTGGTGGAACAAGCGGTAGCGATCTCGAATTCGCGACAGGATTGGCGCGGAAGCTTGTTGGGTCCTACGGGCTCGGAACCACGCCGATCTTCATCGCTGCTGCCAAGGACGTCGGAGATCGCCCGTTGCCGCAAGCTCTGGAAGACGAAGCGATGCAGATCCTACGCGACCAGTATGAGGGCGCGCTTTCAATGATGACGGCGGAGCGAGAGCGGATCCTTTCCGTGGCATCAGACGTCATGGCGCATGGGACGATCCGCATCGAGCGTAGTGGCGAGGCGAAAGCCGCGTAGTGTCGATGGGCTAGGCCGCCTGGGTTCAGAACCTGCTGACAATGTCACATAGGCGAATCCTGCAATAGGCCGCGTAACTACGGCGGTGAAGTCATTCACAGGTCGAGGCCAGTCGCAGAGGTTATTGGGGCTGTGGTCCGCGGCCTGCCAGGGAAATCGACCAGGCACTGATCCGGGGAAATTCCGGCCGCATCGGAACCAGGCGGGTTCACTGTCTTGCTCATGGTCGGAATTCGAACAATCATGTTCTGCAGGATTCAGCTCAAGGCTTGCGAAATGAGGGTAACGTCTCCCCTGGAGGGCCGAGTCGAGTGAGTAACTCGTCTAGCCTCTCGATTCTCAGAACGTCGGAGCTGCAAAGCTGTGGGTGAACCTCGGGTTTTCGGGGAGAACGTTAGCTTAGACATCGGGTCCTGCTATGCTTTCAGTAGAGGAAGCAAGGATGAGCCGATTCCCATCACCGTCCGAGATGATGCGCGTCAAGCGCCCGTATTTATTTTCGGATAGCGAATGTACCGATGCCTACAGACTAAGCGAATCTGAGCTTGGTCATCACCTGGACTCACTGACCGATCGAAATCAGCACAAAGACTTCGAAGTCTTCTGCCGAAAGCTGAGCGAGCGCGAACTTTGTCCAAATCTTCGCCCGCAGACGGGGCCGGAGGGCGGAGGAGACGGCAAGGTAGATACCGAGACTTATCCGGTTGACGAACAGATATCGAGCCGCTGGCTTGTCGGAGATGTGAACAGCGGCAAGGAACGTTGGGCATTCGCGTTCAGTGCCAAGAAGGATTGGTCTGAAAAGGTGCGGTCAGACGTTGCGGGCATAGCCGAGACTGGCAGAAGCTATGATCGTGTTGTCTTCATCACCAGCCGCCCCGCACGCCAGCGTGATCGGCTTCGCATAGAGGACGAGTTGCTCAGCGAATATGGCGTAAAGGTATCCATTCTCGACGGAGAGTGGATCATCGATCGTGTATTCAGCCACGGCCACAAAGATCTTGTTCATAAATACCTGGGAGCAGGGGACTATCGCGCTGATCAGATCAAAATCGGACCGAGGGATTACGAGCGTCAGCTGGCACTCGATGCACTAGAGGCAGGCCTCCGGACGATGGGTTCGACCGCCCAAGAGCTAACTCAGGCGATTTCTGACACGTTCGACGCCGCACGGCTGTCCAGAGAACTTGAGCGGCCGCGCTATGAGACGGACGGTCGCTTCAGACGGGCGATTGAGCAAGCGAGAAAGTACGGTGCTGGCTATCAGCATCTCCGCGCGGTCTACGAGTATGCATGGACGGCATTCTGGTGGTTTGACGACGTGGAGGTCGTTCTTGATCAATATGAAGTTGTTGAGGAGCTGGCCTTCGCCACTGGTTTCGCCGTCCACATCAGCAAAGTTTGCAACCTTCATCAGCTTCTGGTGGGCCGGATCTACCAAGGTCGTGAAACGGCGGAAGAGTTGGCGTTCGCGGATCGGTCGGCGCGACTGAATAAGAAGCTATCGGAGTTGGTGAAAGACAGGTCGCGACCGAGCAATGCCTTGCATGCCGAGACGTTGCTGGTCTTTCACCAAATGAGCGAAATGTCTCTTTCCGGAGAAGGGAGAAATCTGGATGAGATCTGGGTGGCCCTCAGCGGAATTATCGATAGGGCAGCGGGCTTAGGCGAGTTTCCGGCCGATATGCTCGAGACGATGGTCGACGCCATGGCGGATTCATCACCCGACAGCAGCGTCTTCGATGACCTCGTGGAGAAGCTTGCGGACTTCATGGCCGAGCGGAGCCGAGACATCAAAGCTGGGCTGCTCTATCTTCAGCAGGGGGAACGCAAGTTAACTGCCAACAAGCCCATCGATGGTGTAAAATGGCTTGGGCGTGCCGTCGTTCATCTCGCGAAAGACGAGAGCCGGGAAGCTCAAGCCAAGGCTCTCTACTGTTTGGCCATTGGCTACCGTGGGGCTGGTCTTCGCTGGGCAGCCCGTGCGACAGCTTTGGCTTCAATCCTCCAGTATCTGGCATTGTCAGAACTGGGTGGAGAATTGCGCGTGGAAACGATTCCTGCGCTGAATCTGCTGGCGACCCTATCTCTGCAACTCGGGCACGTTACCGATTTGCTTAGCGCTATCCGTTTTCTTCGCTTCATCGCGAGTAGTGCACCATTGGATGAGAGCAGCACGGAAAGGCTTGCCAATCAGATCGCCGAATTTGATCAGCTGCTCTCTTGCCTGCTCATAATCCAGCCGCCGCAAGAGATCATGCGGTTGGAAGCCTTTCCCGATATTCTGGAAGCGTTGGGACTGTTTTCGGCGCGCACGGCGCTGTTGTATCGCCTTGGACATGTCAATGAATTGAAGGCCGAAGGATCAATCCCGGAAGGGACAGAAGACAGCGAAGTTCTGGAGATGATGTCGTTCCTTGCCTCGCAGCCTGCATGCGCTGACCTCCCAAAGAAGGTCGTGCTCTTCGACGCCGCGTTTAGCGGCGTCCGAACCAAAATACTGGGGGTGGAAATCGAAATCGACACTGCGAACACGCTGGAAGGCGTCCTTCAAGCTGAGACATACGCAGCAGCCTTTGAAGGATTTGCGGCGACGCTCCTCAACAAAGGGGCGTTTCCACATACTGAAAAGTTGAAGGTACGGGTCAATCACGTCGAAGACATCGAAGATGCATCTATAAATGACGACGGTAACTATCTCATCGACATTCGCGTACCGTCCGAGTGGCAACTTGCTGAAATTGAGAAAGTCAGCGAGTACAACAAGCATCTAATCTTCTCATGCATACATGCTCTCGCGAGCATGGCAATGATGCCCGACGCTTCGCAGACGATTGAAGGCCTGGTAACTACCGAAAATGTCTTTGATCGTGCAACGTTGTTTTGTCGCGCCGGGATATCACGAAGGCGGGTGCTAGGCGCTCACGCTGGCACGATATCCGACTGGGACGACTACATTGGCAGAGTGTTCCCAATGGCGCCGAACGCGCCTGCACGACCCGCGTCGATCGACCTTCCGCCTCTCACAGATCTCGATGACGAGAGCGACGCAGAAGAGCTGGGTGATGTTCGAAGCCATGACGATATCGTGGTGCGGGCGATCATAAATCCTCGGCTCTGGGACGCCGCCAAGTGGAAAGGAATGATGTACGGAACAACGATCCTGGGCGAACCACCCATATTGGGACTGATGTTTGAGAACGCGCCGGGGGCAGAGGCAATTTTTAAAGGCTGGCATGACAGGTTGGGGGAAGAGGATCGCGCGGACCAAATCCACATCTCGGTGATCAAAGGCATAGATCGTAACCACTTGTTTCACTACAGAGGTCACATCACACAAAGCTTCGACGATGTGACTGCGAGATCCGGAAAGCTGTTCGTTAACGCGTCGCGGATGAACACGATGACCGTCGGCGATCAGCGGAACCTCGAGTTATTTCGTAACCACTTCGAAGCCAGCGGCGTATATTTCCTTGTGCCTGCAGTCTTGAGTGCGTCAGGTCGACCAGAGTTACGGATGGAACTCGCAGTCCTAAAACGGAAGTTTCTGATCCGAGAAGCATGGCAGATAGGTCCGCACGACGTCGATGCCATCGCCGTACGACCGGACGACAATGTCATCGTTCCGGAAGATGAAGCCAATCCTCCAGTCTACGAGCTTTTCAAGCTGCGCGACAGCGCTTCGAACACCCGAAGAGGCTGAACCCAACGAGGTGGTCACACACCACGTCGTGCCTCACACTTACTCGACAACGAGACGAGCGAGCAGGGTGACGTTCGGTCGCGCGACGATGGCCGCTATCGCGCATCTGAAGCGACCCGCGATCGACAACCTGTTTGAGGCCTACGATGATGCGTCGGACGCACTCGAGCAAATGGAGGTGCTTGTGGATCCCGACGAAGGACTCCTTGAGGAATACCGCCAGATTTGCCGCGAGATCGAGACTGAGATCTTCGAAATTTGCCGACACGGCAACTATGGGCTTCTCAGGCGGTGCTTACGGACACCCTACAAGCCTTGACCGCGTGATCGCCAAGGCTTTCGCGCCGAGGCGCCACCGTCAGTCCCCGCTGGGCGCGCCTTGCGAGGCGACCTCGGACCCTTTCCCTCGCACTTCGGGTACCTCACGCAGCTCAGGAACTGCCCGTAGCGGCCAGAACGGTCGACGAGCCAGCCATCCTCGCATTCCGGGCATGAGGGATAGCTTGCGCCGCATCCACAGACGGCCGTTGTCGTTCCATTCTCGGCCCGCGGAAGGGAAACTTGGCACGCGGGGCAGGCGGGTAGCAGATTGCTGCAATATCGAATGTGCTCGCAGCGATACCAGGTGCGCTTGTCCTTACCTTCGACAGACAGCAGACGACCGTCGCACTCTCCGCACTTGTGAGCTTCTGGCTCGTGCGTCGTAGCCGGGACCAGCGCATATGTTGGCTCGTTCTGGAGCTCAGTCACAAAGGACGACGGCCTTGAATTCGAAGCGAGGATCGTGAGCGTTCGCCGGGCGCGCGTCATGGCAACGTACATGACGCGCCGCTCCTCGGCATACTCGAAAGCTTCTTCCTCCGGGGATACCAGGGTCAGCAGCGGATCATCGACGGTTTCGGACGGAAATCCTCCGCGGCCGCTGTCGGCATTGAGGAGGATGACGTGATCGGCCTCGAGGCCTTTTGAGGCGTGGATCGTTTTGAATGAGATGCGTAATCCCGGGTGTTGGTGCCGAAGATCCGCCATGCTTGGTTCGAGGTATCGATATCGCCCGAGGATAAGGACGCTCGGGCTCTCTGTCGCTCCGGGTGCAGCGGAGAGCGATGCCAGCGCCTCATGGAGCTTTTGCGTCTTATTGTCCTTGTTGGTCAACAAGATGCGAAGTGCAGGTTCCGTAGCCGTAGCTGCTGGCACGATCAGCTTCTGGATCTGTGCCGGGTTCTTCAGAACGAAAGTCCTAGCGGCGAAGGCAATCTGATCTACGGACCTGAACGTGCGTCCGAGGTCCACGGTCCGATGGATACCGTTCTCTCCGTCGAAGGTGCCGCCGAACAGCTGGCCGAAATTGCGCATGATATGGATGTCGGATCCGGCAAACCGAAAGATCGACTGCCAGTCATCGCCGACGGTAAATATCCGGCAATCGCTGTGTTGAGCCTTCAGGGCCTTGACCAGTTTTGCGCGGCCTTGGGATATGTCCTGAAACTCGTCGACGAGGATGTGGCGGTAAAGGCTGCGATATCTGCCTGTCTCGACGTAGGCGGCGGCGCGCAAGACCATGTCCTCAAAGTCGATTCGGCCAGTGAGCCGAGACTGATACTCCTCGAAGACAGGTTGGAAGAGCGAGAGGAACGCGTCCCCACGTCGCCCAAACTTCATCTTCTTCGACTTTTTGGCGCAGTCTTCGAGCGTATAGCCGCCGCCCTTGAACTTGCGTAGGAACGTCCCGAGCAGCTGGGAGAAAGTGTCGACCTGGTTCAGACCGACGATGCGATCAAAGATGTCTTCTGCTGCGCGCGGAGCCAACGTGATATGTGGTTCGAGCTTTTCCGCCAGTGCGGTCAGAAGCCTACCTTCCTGGCGCTCGTAGCTGTACGTCTCTATCAGCGTTGTGCCATGAGTTTCGTGGACTTGTCGCTTCCAGTCCATTCCGGCTAGGTATTTCTCCCGCTCGACGAATGGTGCCGTCGTGAGGTGGTCCGTGCCGTCCGGCAGCTGCCGCCGGCGGACGCCGAAGTGTTCGATGTAGACCCCGCTCTCGGTCAATCGAAAGTCGGGACTGTAGTCGCGGCGCCCTTCGTTCGATACCTTGTGCTCGTATAGCGGCTCGTACTCATACTCGATGCCGTTTTCGTAGAGCCAGTTCGCGATCTGAAGCTCTTCGTAGCTTTTCACCTTCTCGCCCTGGAGGGTCCGAAGATCCTGTTTCTCCAGGTGGGAGTAGAACTCGTGCTTGGTCTTGAAATCCCATTCGCTATCCGGCTCTACGAGGAAGTGCGCGAACCACTTGATCACAGCGTTGGAGATATCCGGGTTTCGGCGGACGAGCTCCTTCAGAATGTCCTTGATGAGATTTAGGAACGCATTGTCGTCGGTGGCATGCTCGGCAAGCGCGGGTTTCGAGCCTTCAACGGTTCCGATGATGCCGTAGGCAAGGGCGTGGAAGGTCTGGGCTGCGACGGGAGCGCCTGAACGTGCCTCGACGCGTTCCGACATCTCTGTGGCGGCGTTCTTGGCAAAGGCAAGGAGGAGGATCTCTTCCGGCTTGCGGATGCCGGACTTCGTGAGATAGGCGGCCTTGGCCGTGATGACGCTTGTCTTTCCGGATCCGGCGCCCGCCAGAACCAGAGTGGCGTCTTCGTCCACAACGACAGCGAGACGCTGTTCCGGCGTGAGCGGCTTGCTTTCGATGGTATCGAAGAAGTCTTTCCATTGTTCGAGCTGGGTGGCCACGAACTTCTCGATCGAACGCGACCTCATCGTCTTAGCGTTCGCGATGAACTGCTCGACGGACGCAACCAAGCCGTATGCCTCGCCGATCGCGTCTGGATGGAGTTTCGATAAAACCGCTTTATCTAGGACTTTTGCGTCGTTTAGCGCGGGTTCGATCAGACAGCCCGCCGGATATCGCTCGGCCTTCGTCAGGCTTTCGACAACGCCTAGAATCCGCGCAATTCGCTCGCCCTCCGAGGTGAGCGCGGTGATATGGAAGTCGGCCCATCGGTCTGCGAGTGTGCTTACGAAGGTGGCCGCCTCATCGTTTGGGGCGCCGTGAAGCACAATGTCGCCTCCGTCCAGCTTCGGAAGCTTTATCGTCGTTCCGAGCCAGGTCGTTTGGTGCAGCGGCGCGCCATTGATGTCTTCGAAGGGCAGTGGCGATGTATGTCCCCTGCGGGTGACGTTGATGCGATCTCCGTCTAACTCAAGAGCAACAGGTAGGGAGCCCAGTGGGTTCCTGAAAAGCCTGGCCAATACTCGCTGACGTATGCGCACCGAACCGTCTCACCCGTTTTCCCGAACATCGCCGTAATTGCTCCGAACGGCGCAGCGATGTGTGACACAGACGCCGCGTCAGGCAACTTACGCGGCAAAGGTAAACGATGCGAACCGCATCGTTGGCAGAGAGTGTTTGTCTGCACGTAATTGGGGTTCAGGATGTTCGATTGATCGATTTGTCGAACGACCTCGCATCGCAAGGTTTCGGGCATTGTTGACAACACACGTCCATACAAAGTCAAGGCTTACCTTTGAACAGGCGCTCTGATGCGCAAAAAGAAGGATTGCCAAGAACCCGGCAATGATGACCAGCGTGGTTCTCGTTGTCTAATATCGGGAAGTGGGGAGGGACGGGGCGCCCATGTAGACGTCGACTGGTCGACGCAGTGGATTCCGAAGGCGCTCGGATGTAACCTAGCGGCGTTAGTCGCATGTCCACGCAACGATCTACCCCTAGGAGCTAGCGCCGCTGTGGATCGAAAGCTTGCTGCCATCCTCTCGACCGATGTCGTCGGCTTCAGCCGACTTACCGCACTCGACGAGGAGCGTACGCTTCGGGAACTGCACTCCTGCCACGCCCATATCGGTGACTTGGTGCGCGAGCATAGCGGTCGCATTTTTGGCAGTGCGGGCGATGGCCTTGTCGCAGAGTTTCCGAGCGCTGTGCAAGCTGTTCGATGTTCAGTGGAAATCCAGCGCCGCCTTTGCCGCCACTTCGATGACTTCCCTCGTGAGGCGAGCCTGGAGTTCCGGATCGGTGTCAATCTCGGCGATGTTGTCGTGTCCGGCGATGATCTGCTGGGCGACGGGATCAATATCGCCGCACGCCTGCAGGAGATGGCTCCACCGTCAGGCATCTGCATTTCCGGATCTGTGCGGGAGCATCTTGACGGCAAGGTGGCGTTCGGTTTGACCAGCCTTGGCGAACGGATGCTAAAGAACATACCCCGACCCGTTCATGTCTATCGGGTCGAGTGGTCGCTAGACACTTCAACCGATCACGAAACTGCGACCAGGCAATTGCGATTGGTCCGTCCGGGCAAGGATCAGCCCTCGATCGTGGTAATGCCATTCGACAACCTGAGCGGCCCGGACGATGAGTATTTCGTCGATGGTGTGGTCGAGGAGATCACCGCCGCTCTTTCCCGAGTTCGGGATTTCTTTGTGATCGCACGCCAGTCGGCCTTCACCTACAAAGGGCAGTTCGTCGATGTTCGCGATATCGGCAGGCAGCTCGGTGTCGCGTACGTTGTGGAAGGTACCGTCCGGCGGGGAGGGGATAGGCTCCGTATTTCGGTGCAACTTGTTGATGCCGAGATGAGGAACCAGCTCTGGTCCGAACGTTACGAGGGCGCGACCCAGGAGATCTTTGAGTTCCAGGACCGGATCGCGGCTCAGGTTGCGGGCGCAGTTCATCCCGCTATCCGGAGTGCGGAGATCGAGCTATCGACCCGCAAGCCACCGAGCAGCCTGCGAGCGTATGATTTCCTTATGAGGGCCTACCCGTATATCTGGGGTCACAACGAAGGGTCAGTGAAGCGGGCAATTTCATTGCTTCAAAACGCAATCGCGATTGATCCCATCTACGGGCGAGCTCACGCGTTTCTGGCGTGGTGTCATGGCCAGAACCTCGGCTACATCTGGAGCGGGGAACCAGAACGAGAGCTGGAGCTTACTTTGAACGCCATCGAGGCTGCATCAAGGTCGATAGACGATGATCCGACGGCACTTACGGCAGTCGGTGGGGCCATGAGCCACTGCGGTGATCAGGCGCGCGCAGCGGTCTACCTGGAGAGAGCGCTGGCACTCGACCCAAACAACTCGTGGGCATGGGCAAGACTTGGATGGGTTGCAAGCTATAGGGGCGAGCCCGATCTCGCCAGAGAGCGCTTCGAAAGGGCGATGACCCTCAGTCCGGCCGATCCTCTTGCCTTCAACATGCGGATGGGTTTCGCTCTCGCATTGGCTCTAGCTGGTTCGCTTGCCGAAGCTGTCTCTATCGCCCGGGAGGTCGTCGGCAGACACCCCGACGTAACCTGGCCCTATCGGATGATGACGGCTTGGGCGTCCATGGCTGGCGATGATGTGACGGCACGCTGGTCGGCCGAGAGGTTGTTGGCAGCAGAGCCGAGCTTCACGATCCAACGATACCTAACGCGGCCAGTATTTCGAGCAATGCCACTTTGGGCAGAGCAGATGTCCCAGGGCTTGCTGAAGGCCGGGCTACCTGAGCATTGATCGGGGGATGGGGGACGTTGTTCTGGCTTGTCTGCAGGAATTGACGAGTGACCGCTTTGAGACCTTCCGCTGAGCAATTCGACTTTTTTGGATCGGATGGTCGACGGGCGAGATTTTCTTCGGTCTCATCATTGGTGCCGCCGCTTCCAGCCTTGCGATGGTGCGCGCGACCCTTGGTTGCCATCCAGGATGGAGACGCAGAACTCGTTGCTGACACCGACCGCTATAACGCGATTGAACAGATCAGTTTGGAACTGCGCTAGGTCCTCTTTACGAATTCTAGCGAAAGTCCGCGCGTCCTTCTTTTCTTCTTGCTCGACAACAGGAATGATCCCCAATCTCAAGATCTCTTTCATCACATATTCCGTGGCGCCGATCTTTCGCGGGCCTCTCTGCTTGTCATGGTGGCTGCCGCTGCCCTGAGTTTAACAGCATCAAAAAGAAGCTTGCTCAGCCGCGCGATCGGAGGGGCTGGAGTTCGCTTGCTCGGAAACAGCCGCGCGTAGTTGGTCGTATTCTCGGTAGAAAGCAGAGGAACATTGCCCTTGCACGAGAAGACGTAGTTGCCCAGCGCGGAATGTGAGGCGTGCGCTTCCGTTGCGCCGGGCTTGCCATAGACCTGCCAGAGGCAGAGCGCTTCCTACGAACCGGGCTCTTCGTGGTTGGTGAATTCCCGGCAGTTAAGACCGAGGCTGGCAGTGCGTCATAGTCCATGACGCGATGTTGTAGGAGTTTACCGATCTGTATGGTTCCAGCGAACCTCCCGTAAACTGCCCGTCCTACCATTGGCACGTCGATTTGCACTGAAGGATCGCATCAATGGATACAATCTGCGCAATTACGTCGCGAACGTTTTTCGGGACCGTCCTTTTTTCGGTTGCCTGCCTTGGCCCCATATTCACTCTTGCTGGTGGTTCGCCGGCTTTTTCCGCCGAGAAGGCTGTTCCCGCGGAAAAGAATCCTCCCGGCGATATCCCTGACACGCAGGTCTTCATCGACTATGCGCCGTCGCAGGGCTTCAAGATAGAGGTTCCCGAAGGTTGGGCGCGTTCGGACCGCGGCGACGGCGCAACTTTCGTTGACAAGTTGGACGGTGTGGTCGTCACAGTCTCGAAGGCGACCTCCGCGCCGACCGTCGAGAGCGCCAAGGCGAACGAGGTACCAAACTTGAAGGCGGCCGAGCGGGCGGTGACGGTTACAGCGGTTGAGACAGTGAAGCTGCCTGCGGGGACGGCGATCCGTATCGTCTATACCTCGAACTCAGAACCTAATGCCGTGACCAACAAGCAGGTTCGGCTCGAAAACGAGCGCTATCTCTATTTCAAGGACGGCAAGCTGGTTACCCTTGAATTGTTCGCTCCGAAGGGAGCCGACAATGTCGATCAGTGGCAATTAATGTCCAGGTCGTTCCGTTGGAACTGACATGGCCACAGTCGTTGCGCACGAACTCTACCGATTTTTTCACAAAGGTGAGGACGAGACCTTCGCCCTACGTGGGGTGAGCCTATGCCTGCCACCGGGCGAGTTCGTCGCGCTGGTGGGACCATCCGGGAGCGGCAAATCCACGTTGCTATCATGCCTTACCGGATTGGACGAACCAGACGGCGGCCATGTCACGGTGAATGGCAATCGGCTGACCAGGCGCCCCGAGGCCGTGCGGGCGCGTATTCGCGCCACGAATTTCGGCATCCTTCTCCAGTCGGGTAATCTTTTCCCACATCTTAACGTGGCCCAAAACATTCACTTCCAGATGACGCTAGCTGGCAAGGCTGACGACGCGCGTGTCGAGCAGCTCGTTGAATTGGTCGGATTGAGGCAGCGGGCGCATGCATTCACCACGCAGCTTTCTGGCGGCGAAACGGCGCGCGCCGCTCTTGCGGTGGCCCTTGCTGTCAATCCGCCGATTCTCGTCGCAGACGAGCCGACCGCCGAGGTCGATGCCGACACTGAAGCCCGCCTGATCGATCATTTCGAAACTCGGTGCCGTGCCGGCCTAACCACATTGCTTGCGACCCACAGCGCGGCACTGGCTCAAAGGGCCAACAGGATCGTCAGGCTACACGACGGGAGGCTTGACTATGAGTGAGGTTTTGGCGGTCTGCAGGAACGTCGATCGTTTTTTTTTAAGCGGTAGCAGAGACCACGCTTTGGTGCTGCGCAACGTAAACTGTGAGATCCGAGAGGGGGAGCGCATTGCCCTGTCGGGCCCTTCGGGTTCCGGGAAGACAACCTTGCTGCACATTCTTGGCGGGCTGGACCACCCAACGGGCGGTGAGATTGAATGGCCCTCGCTGGGCACTGTCGAGCAGCTTCGTCCGCGTCAGATCGGATTTATATTCCAGTCGCCAAGTTTGTTTCCAGCCCTGACGGTGGCACAGAATGTCGAACTTCCTGTGATCCTGTCCGGCGGGGATGCCTTATACGACGGAAAAGATGCGAGCGCCCTCCTATCTGCGTTCAGCCTCGGTGACGTTGCCGACAAGCTGCCGGAGGAATTGTCAGGCGGGCAAGCGCAAAGAGTGGCGATGGTGCGAGCCTTGGCACTTCGACCGAGGCTCGTGCTAGCCGACGAACCGACCGGGCAGTTGGATGGTACGACGGCGCAATCTTTGATGGATCGGGTACTGGAGCACCTTGAAGGAACGAGGGCCGCCATGGTTGTTGCGACACATGACCAGGCAATCGCTCTCCGAATGACGATACGCTGGACGATTGACCATGGTCGGTTGACCTCCGGCAATAGTAGCGAGAAGGGCTGATGTTCGCTCTGTGGATCCGCGGCGTCCTTGTCCACCGGCTCGCCCGCGTCGCAGGTTCCGCAGCAGGCCTTGCGCTCACTGTAACTCTTCTTGCCGTGATGGCACTGTTTTTGGCGGGCGCAGGAGCTTCCATGATTTCTCGCGCAATATCGGCCGTCAGTATCGACTGGCAGGTCCAGCTAATGCCGACCGCAGATGAGGGCGCGATACGAAAGACATTACACGAAGCGACGCTTGTCCAAACAGTCCATCGGGTACGCTATGCAGATGCTGCAGGATTCGAAGCCAGCACCGGAGGGACGATTCAGGAGACCGGGCCGGGACAAGTGATCACCTTTGACGGCCGCTACCTGCGCGATTTTCCGATGGAAGTTCGACTCCTTTCAGGCAGTCTCAACGGTGTCCTTATTGCGCAGCAGACAGCGGCGAACCTGCATGTCGGGCCGGGCGATAGTGTCGCGATCAAACGGATCGACCTCCCACCCTTTATGGTCAAGGTCATCGGCGTGGTCGACCTTCCCGACGCCGATGCGCTATTCCAGGCGGTCGGCTTGCCGCCTCAGGCCGCTCCGCAGGCACCTCCCGACAACGTGCTTATTTTGCCGGAGGCCGAATGGAAGCGAGCTTTTGATCCCCAATTGACAACGCGCCCCGGCACTGCACGGCTGCAGTTGCATATCAGGCTCATCCACAACGCTCTGCCTCCGGATCCGGCGTCGGCCTTCACTTTTGTCACAGGCGCTGTAAGGAACTTCGAGGCCACCGTCGCCGGGCAGGCATTTGTCGCAGACAACCTGGGGTCTCGCCTCGACGCGGTGCGCGAAGACGCGCTGTATGCTTCCGTGCTGTTCCTCTTCCTAGGGTTGCCTGGAGTTGCTCTGGCGCTCGTTCTAACCTGCGCGGTAACGTCATCGGGTGCCGATCGGCGCCGACTGGAGCAGGCGCTACTGTGTGTTCGTGGTGCCGCTTCCCGGACGATCCTCGCCTTGTTCTCCACCGAGGCAATTGTCGCGGCGGTCGCAGGCACTGCGCTTGGTCTTGCTGCAGGTTTGTGGTTAGGAGCCTTAGTACCAGGGCTACGAATGATCTCGGGAGCGACCGCTCCAATCCTGGGGCTGGTGGCCATCGCGGGACTTGTCGCGGGCTTTGCGGCTTATCTCTATCCTGTGTGGCGTGACATTCGTCAAAGCACGGTCATTGCACAGCGGCGCTCCATGAACGAGGTCGGACGGGCGCTTTGGCACCGCCTGTGGCTCGACATGCTTCTGCTTGGTGCGGCGGGTTTGTTCTTCTGGCAATCGGCAAGCACCGGGTACCAGATCATCCTCGCTCCCGAGGGGGTCGCTGCCACGGCCGTGGACTACAAGGCATTCATTGCGCCTGCCTTGTTCTGGTTTGGGCTTGGCCTCTTGTGGCTGAGATTGTCCAACGGCGTGATCGCGGGCAACGGTCGACTTCTTCGCGCTCTGATAAGGCCGGTCTGCGGTGCGCTCGCACCGATCGTCGCTGCCGCGTTGTCCCGGCAGGCCCGTCGCCTCACAGCCGGCATCGGGATGACGGCACTCGCAATCTCGTTTGCAGTCTCCACCGCGATTTTTGATGCCACCTACGAGGCACAATCGCGTGTTGACGCGGAACTCACCAACGGAGCCGACGTTACCGTCTTCGGTACGTCGGAAAACCCTGCGGATGCGCATCTGCACGCACTCGCTGCCTTGCCGGATGCGTCAGCGGTCGAGCCGATGCAGCACCGCTTTGCCTACGTTGGGGCTGATCTTCAGGATCTCTACGGCATCGATCCTTTGGGAGTCGGGCGTGCAACGAGTCTTTCGGACGCTTATTTCAGCGGCGGGAATGCGGAAGCGACAATGGCCAAGCTCGCCGCAACTCCAGCCGGCGTGCTGGTGTCAGAGGAGACGGTTCAGGATTTCCAACTCCAGCAAGGCGACACAATCAACTTGCGGCTGCTGAGCGCTCAAGACCATCAATATCACGCGGTGCCGTTCAATTTTGTTGGTGTCGCCCGCGAGTTTCCAACGGCCCCGAAGGACTCCTTCCTGGTCGCCAACGCCCGCTACATCGCCGAGAAGACCGGCTCGGCAGCTTCTGAATACGTACTGATGCGAGCCAAGAGCGATCCGGGACGTCTCAATGCACAAGCCTCTAGGCTCCTTTCGTCCGAACCAATGAAAATCACGGACATCGGCCAGGCCGCTAACCTGATTGGTTCGAGCCTGACAGCTGTCAATCTGGCCGGTCTGACGACAATAGAGTTGGTGTTCGGCGTCTTGATGGCTGCAGCAGCGGGTGGGTTGATGCTGGCGCTGGGCATCGTCGAACGGCGCAGGAGCTTCGCCATCCTCAGCGCTATCGGTGCGACGCGTTCGCAATTATCGGCTTTTCTTTGGAGCGAGGGGCTTCTCGTGATTGTTGGAGGCGTCTTCTTTGGCGCCCTTTCCGGCGTCGCGACGGCCTGGATGCTGGTGAAGCTGCTGACAGGCGTGTTCGACCCACCGCCGGAAGGTCTGTCGATACCTTGGGGCTATCTCGGGATCGTCTTGCTTTTGTTGGTCGCAGCCGTCGTAACGGCGGTTCTCGCAGCACGACCGCCACCCGGAGTTCACGCAGAATATCTGAGGGATTTGTGAGCGGCTGATCTTTTGCGGCTTAGTTTGCAGAAGCCCACATAGCTTACTCATCTGTATGGTTCCGGAAAGTCAGCGGTAAACAGGAGGTGTCAGGCTGGATTCTGCAAGCCGGAACCCCGGGGGAATGCCCGGGTGCGAGGCTTGTAGCGTTGGCTCAGTTACTGGGTCATCGGAACGAATGTGAAGTCGAACAGGAGCACGAGATATGGAAAAATCCTTCATCGCTGTTGCACTGATTGTGGCCGTGCCGACAACGATCTTTGCCGCGGAAATGACCGGCACGATCAAGGTGATCGACAAGGCTCACGATTCAATCACGCTGACAGACGGGAAGAGCTTCACCCTTCCGGAGGGTATCGAGGCTGAGAGCCTTGCGATCGGAGAAAAGATCAAGGTTGTCTATGCGAACAAGGCTGGAAAATTGGTGGCTACGCATATCGGCTCTACGAAATAGGCGTCACACGTCGCTTGGCGACCTAGAGCTTGGATTGAGCAGGCGGTCAGGGTAGATCCTTAAGCATCCGGATCCGGTTTTCCGGTGCGAGGACGATGTTTTGTCTCGCTCGAGGAGAGGCACCAATAACTCGGTCGCATCACCGGTTTAACCTGCATCTCGAAAGCACGGAATCTAGGCAATCATTCACGCGCTGGAACGACCTGCGGTAACGGTCGCGTTCGAGCGTCAGTGACATTTGCATCCGCGTTCTTCAAACTGCGGATCCGGGCGGCCGTTAACCACCTAAAAATCCTTGCGCTTGAGGCAGCTTCTACTCCGATGCCGTTGAGCGTCAATCGCATTTCATGGCGAGGGGCGCCCCCCAACGTAACACGAGTTTTTCCATTCGGCCAAAGCAAGGCTTCCTTGAACTATCGCAAACGCTGGGAGGTCCTGCAGGTAGGATCCTCCCGGTGGCTTCCGGTCCGATCCGAATGCTGCTTACTGATGCGGTCCGGTTATCACATCAAGGGTGCAGCGCCTTGACCAAACCGGACACCGCCATTTTTGCTCTTCCCTGGTCCGGCTTCGTTGCCCGCAGCGATGAAATTGCCTTGTCTGCAGCATCGTCGATCACGCTCCAGCCGCTTTTGTCCTTCGGATAGAGTGTCGGTTCGGCATTGTCCCAAGCCGTCTCGAAGTCGGTGATACGTTTCTCGGCAGCGGTCATGTCGCCCTTCGAGACCAGGGTCAGCGTGTCGCTCGCGATGGTTTCAAAATTTGAAAGATCGCCGAGTTTGACAACCTGCTCGGTGGCGGCAAAGGCTGAGTTCGTGAGCGTGGGCATCGCTATCAATGACGTTGTTAGAATAGCGACGATCGTGAGGGCTTTCTTCATTCTAGGTCTCCGTGTCATTAAGGATCGGGATCCCGATCGACGCGATAATCGCCTGATGACCTTACCCGCGCTTGGCAGCGATTATACGGTTTCGTAAGGAGCGCAGAGACGTTGCTATCTAGCTATCTAGTGCTTGGGCAGCGGTATCGCTTGCTCAATAACCAATGTTTTATCCGACGAATGGAAAGACGCTTTAGCTGCACTGTGCGTTGAACCAATCCGATCTCGGTTACTGCAACTACGGCGGTGCAAGCGCCAAAAAGCCGCCGTTCGTTTCCGAGCGCGGCGGCTTTGCAGCTGAGGTCGAGACGATCAAATACCTTGCGCGGCTCACCACGCCTTGCATCGGATGCGATGCTTCGTAGACTTCAGCTTGTTCGGGACCCCTCAATCCCGATAGGCGGTATTCATCTTGCGCCGATCAGTTTCAGGGCCTGCTGCATGTCGGCATCACCCATGGCGCTGCCGCCTTTTGCGATGCAATCTTTGTGGGCTTCGTTTCGCAGCTTGGTAGCCTTGACCAGATCAGCCTTCGGTGCCGTTGCGGTCTTCGCTGCCGCATCAAACTCGGCAATGTCCTTCTTGCAGTCAGTCTTGGCATGGGATGGTGCGGCGCCTGCCAATGCGATCATGGCGATAACGACAGAGCTTAGAACGGTACGCATAACTTCCTCCATGTTTAACGGACGTCAACGCGTCCATCACACAAGTGTGCATCCGGAAGATCGCCACAACCTTTCTTGGGCAATACAAATCGGTAAGTAAGGCGAAAGCGCCAAGGGGCGGCGGCGGCGCCGCCCCTTTGCACTTAGAGCAACCCTGCGGCTGTCATCAACTCGACAGTCTTTTTGCTGTCGAGCGTGGACGCCTCGATCTTCGGAGCATTCAGGTCTTTGAGTGGAACAAGCTTTGGGTTGGACTCCCCAGAGATGGCGTACTCAAAGGAATCGCCATCCTTGAGCACTGCCTGTCCGGCATTGCCAGTGATCCACTTCAGGAACGCCTGCGCTTCTTTCTGATGCTTGCTCGACTTCAAGACCCCACCGCCGGACACGCTGACGAATGCGCCCGGATCCTGGTTCTTGAAGTAGTGGAGTGCGACGTTCTTGCTGTTTTCACCTGTCTTGGCTTGATCGCCGAACCAGTAGTAGTGGTAGATGACCGCGCCTTCGATTTCGCCCGCGTTCACGGCCTTCATAGCAACGCTATTGCCCTTATAGGGCGTGACGTTGTCCTTCATGGCCTTCAGCCATGAACTGGTCGCTTCTTCGCCCTTCAACTGGAGGAGCGCACCAACGATGGCCTGGAAGTCGGCGCCAGCGGGGGAAGCGCCCCAACGACCCTTCCATGCCGGATCGGCGAGGTCGAGCATCGATTTGGGCAGCTTGTCTTCGGTGAGCTTGGTCTTGTCGTATGCGAAAACGGTCGTGCGAGCCGCAATTCCGGTCCACATACCGTCAGCGGCTCGATACTCCGCTGGAACCTGATCGAGAGTTTCCTTATCGACTGGAGCGAACAAGCCTGCGCCGTCGACCAGCGCCATGGCGGGAGAGTTCTCCGTCAAGAAAACGTCCGCCGGGGAATTGGCGCCCTCCTGGATGAGCTGGTTAGCGAACTGCGTGTCGCCTCCTTTGCGCACGGTGACCTTAATCCCGGTTTCCTTTGTGAAGCCTTCGACCCATGCGGTCGCGAGGCTCTCGTGCTGCGCGTTGTAGACGACGATACCTTCGGAGCCCTGAGCTGAAACGATGGTCGTGGAAACGAGTGTGGAGGATGCAGCAAGTAGAGCCGCGAAAACGCATCTGCGGGCATTTGTTGTGGTCATGGAACCCTCTCGTGGTAGGCGCCGGTAAGGTAGGGCGCGGGGTCATTTATTTTTTGCTGATTATAGAAGTCAAGTTTGTTTTTTGGCTTCGAGGACGACGATCTCGGATCGGAGTCGCGATGGCCCTCGGCCAGATCGACACATGGTTCGAATTTATAATGTATAAACTTCAATATGATGGATGAAATTTAGGGTGCTGCTGGGAAGGCGACATCGGCATTCGTATATCTGTCATCTTTATGAAATAAATATTTCTTCCAAGTGATGGCGTAGCAAATACTACAGAGGTTGCCGAGCTAATGACCGATATCCAGACCATCGACGACCGGATTGAAGCAGCGTTGCCGTCAATGCCACCTGCAGAGCAGCGGATGGCATCCTATTTCAGGGCACAGAAAGAATCGGTGCTTCTGAACTCGGCTGCGGAAATCGCGCAACGTGCAGGGACCAGCGATGCGACCGTCGTTCGAACAGCACGGTCACTCGGCTACGATGGGCTCCTCGAACTGCGCAAGGCAATCCTTTCGGATCTCACAAGTGTTGGTCCCGAAGGGCGGATGAGTAGGACGCTGGAAGACGTGGGGCAGGACGCGGACGGTCCGCTGGGACACGTACTAAAGGTCCATCGCGAGAACCTAGAAGTGATGTCATCGCCAAGCTTTGCGGCGGCATACGGAAACGCTGTTGATCTCCTGTTCTCCGCTCGGAGTCGCCTCGTGTTCGGGATTGGGCCCTCCGGCAGCCTAGCTGAGTACGCTGCATTGCAATTCAACAGGTTGGGTCTGCGATCTACGGCGATGTCGAACAGCGGTGTCGCTCTGGCGGACAAATTGATGGAAGTCGAATGTGAAGATGTCATCATCCTGATCGCCTACGCACCGATGTATCGGGAAGTGGAGGTCGTCCTCGATTGCGCTACCCGGGCTGGCGCAAAGGTGGTTCACGTCGGCGATAGCCTTGGACCGCTCATTCGAAGGCGAGTGGCCGAGGTACTTCCCGTTCCGCGTGGACGGGCGGATCACTTGTCGCTTCATGCGGGGACGATGCTGTTGATCGAAGCTATGGTTGTCGGTCTGGCAGCCAAGGACCGTGACAAGGCAATTTCATCGCTTGGCAAGCTTGGGACACTACGCGGGGATATCGATAAACTCTGGCGCCGTCGCGGTGTTCGCGAGAAATAATATTAATAAAATCAAGTCGATGTAATATTGATGAAACATTAATGTGAGACAATTGCGGTGCATTCTTTGCCCCCAAACGTGGAAACATTAAGAGGTTACTATCGTGAACAGATATATTCTTTCGGGTGTCCTGTCAGCATGTCTGGTAGGGTCGAGTTTCTACGCCTACGCAGGTGAAAATCTCGTGGTGTATTCGGCGCTTGATACTGTGGATGCTGCCACTAAGGCGTTCACCCAAAAGTCCGGGTTGAAGGTCGACTTGGTTCGCCTGTCGACTGGCGAGCTTCTGGGTAAGGTCGCTGCTGAAGGCGACAATCCGCAGTTCGACGTGCTTTGGGTGGAGGGTTCTGCCGTAATGAACCGTCTCGCCGAGCAAGGAATATTGAAGCCGGAACCTGGGCTTGCTTCCAAGGTCGAGTACACCGATCTCGGTAAGCGACTGATCCCGCAGAACGAGGCCTATTTTCCTGTTACCGTTTCAACGACGGCGATAGCGCTTAACACTAAGAAGTTGGGTCAGGTCGATGAACCCAAGAGCTGGAGCGAACTGGAGAAGTTCGCGGGCAAGGTTGCCGCCAAGGACCCCAATCTTTCCGGTCCGGCTTTCCAGTGGCTCGCGGGGTACTTCGAGGACAAAGGCGTCGAAGTCGGAAAAGACGAGCTGTCCAAGATCCTGACCAACAAGGCGATCAGCGGCATCCCAAGCGGTGGCGCCGTGAACAAGGCGCTGATCACAGGCGACGCCAGCCTGGCGATCCAACAGGATACTTCGATCTATGCTCTAATGGACAAGAAGGAACCCGTCTCTATCGTCTATCCCTCCGAGGGTGTTGTCGCCATTCCGTCGAGCGCGGGCATCGCGAAGACGTCGACGCATGAGCAGGAGGCCAAGGCCTTCATCCAGTTCCTCCTCTCCAAGGAAGGGGAAGAAGCGATGCTGACCACCGAGGGCGGCGACGGCTTCTTCGCGCCAGTCATCGAAGGGGTCAAGGGGAAGGGTGCTCGAGTTGACAACACGTCGAGCTGGCACATCCTCGACGACAAGGTAGCTGCCGCGAACGAAACGGAATGGAAGCAGTGGTTCCGGGACCAGTTCGTCCCCTGAGTGTCCGGCGGCACGGCGCATGTGCCGTGCCGCCACAACCCCGCATTTCAGAATGGTGTAGCGATGACCATCGCACTCAAATCCACCCGAACGACTTGGCGCGCAAGCGTCTTGCCTCTGTGGGCCGTCGCGTTTGTTCTAATTGGACTACCGCTGCTGCTGGTTCTGTCGCAGGCGGCGATGCCGCGCCTCTTCGAGCCGGGCCATCCGTCGGCCGCGCCCAGTCTAGCCGCGCTATCGCGGCTAGTGATTTCTCCGCGCCTCTTCAGGGGGGCACTCAACACTGTGGCCCTTGGTCTGGTCGGCGCCGTCGTTTCCACCGCTCTAGGAACAGCAGTCGCGCTGCTGCTGACTTTGACCGATATGCCAGCGCGAAAGATCTGGGCGGCGTTGCCGTGGGTGGTGTTCGCGACGCCCAGCTATCTCAAGGGGTTGGCTTGGGTTCTTCTCATGTCGCCAGGCGGGTACTTGGTCTATCTCGGTGTCTTTTCCCAGGAGAGCGTTTCGAGCTTTTTCGGGCCGCTGGGTCTTCTGACGGTGATGGCCTTCGCTCTATTTCCGGTTCCGTACTTCATCGTACGTTCGCGTCTGCAGGGGCTCGGTGGCGAGTACGTGGATGCAGCAAGAATGGCATCGGCAAAGCCGATGCAGACCCTGCGACGTATAATCCTCCCAATGCTGTTACCAGCTATCGGACTTTCTCTCCTGACGACGTTCGCTGAAATCGTTGGCGACTTCGGGATGGCGAACACCATCGCCCGTTCGATGAACCTAGGACTTTTAACCTATAACATCTATGCGGCGACCGCGAGTTTTCCAGTCGACTTCGCCGCCGCAGGTGCCCAAGCTTTACTCCTGGTCGTGCTCGTCACCGGATCTGTTGCCGTCACCGCTATAAGCGGTGCGCAGCGCGAGACCCGTTTTGTGTCGGGGCGCAGCCGGGTATTTGTCCGCTATCGCCTAGGTCGATGGACACCCATTGCTCTGATGCTGATCGCTCTTCTGGCGGCGGGGGCGGCAGTGATGCCATTGTTCGCAGTGACCATGCGAGCTTTCACCTCGACACTAGCCGATGCCTTGGCTCCTTCCAACTTCACGACGGCTGCGTTCCGTGCTGTGTTCGATACAACGGATGTCGCCGGACAGGCGCTCATTTCCAGCTTCGTCTATGCCTTTGCTGCCTCCATCGTGACCGTTGCGTTTGCAACCCTGTTTGCATTCCGCATTTCCTTAGGTTCGTCCCTGCTTCGGACCTTTGCGGCAGCGGCAGCGATGGTTACGGTCGCCATCCCGGGCATAATTCTCGCGTTTGGCTACATCCTTCTATACAATCGCTTGCCTGGCTTCCGTGAAACGGGTCTTTATGGCAGCCGACTGCTTCTTGTCATAGGCTATGCCGCCGCTGCGCTGCCATACTGCCTTATATTCCTGTGGGCGGCGCTTGACCGTCTGGGTAGTTCGTTGGGGGATGCCTCACGTCTAGCAGGGGCCACACCCACAAGACATCTTAAGTCGATTGTCATCCCCCTGGTCCGCCGAGCGATCATCGCAGCGTTTGGTGTGACGATGATGCGCTCTGTCTTTGAGCTTCCGATGTCACAGTTCCTGATGCCGACGTCCGGTCCGGCGCTGCCCGCTCTCATCGTGAATGACTTCACACAAGACAGGGATGCGGTGGCGTGTGCCTTGGCATTAACCGCGATGGCAGCTGTGGTCGTGGTTGTCGGGGCCGCCGCCTTGGCGCGGAAACTATGCAAAAATGAAATGGAGATGCAGTCATGAGCAATCCGGCGCTGGAGTGTGTCGGCCTGAGCAAATCCTTGGGCGACAAAATCGTTCTAAACAATCTCGACGTGTCCGTAGCCCCGGGAGAGGTCGTGGCGTTGGTTGGCGCGAGCGGGTCGGGCAAATCAACGCTTCTGCGTGCGATAGCTGGCCTCCTGTCGCCAGACCAAGGCGCCATCAGGATAGAGGGGGGCACAGTTTGGTCGCCCCGCGGGGAGGTCGCTGCGGAGAACCGCAACGTCGGCTTGGTCTTCCAGGACTATGCCCTATGGCCCCATATGTCCGTTCGGCAGAACCTCAGCTTCGGTTTGGAGGTCAGGGGGCTGAAGCGGTTGGAAATCGACCATCGTATCGACCATGCGCTCAGGATCACGCAGTTGAAACCATTCGCTGATCGACGCCCGTCGCAGCTCAGTGGCGGCCAACAGCAGCGTGTGGCCATTGCCCGGTGTCTTGCCATGAGACCCCGTCTTCTTCTCCTCGACGAACCACTCAGCAATCTCGATGCCGCCTTGCGGGACGACCTGCGATCCGAGATGATGCGCCTCGTTCGGTCTGAGGGCATGACTGCGGTCTACGTGACGCACGACCAGGTCGAGGCGATGGCCGTATCGGACAGGCTTGCGGTCATGGACCGAGGGGAAATCGTTCAATTGGCAGCCCCCGAAGAGGTCTACACACGCCCGATCAATTCGTTCGTCGCTCGTTTTCTCGGCGGGTTCTCGCTGATCAACGGAACCGTCAGCAGCGACCGCTTTGCCGTCGATGGTAGCGGCACGAGTCTGAGGCACAGTTCCAAGGCCTGTAGCGGCTCCGGCCTTCTAGTCGTTCGTCCTGAGGACGGAAGACCAGCAGGAGAATTTCCCGGAAACGATCTCGCCGGAGAAGTGCTCGACAGCGCGTTCCAAGGGCGATGCTGGCGGCTTCACCTCAAGGTTGGATCTGATCTCGTGAGGATCGACTGGCCGAAACCCGAACAGCGGGGATCGACACTAGCGTTCTCCCTGTCGCCGGAGCGGTGCACGGTACTCCAAGCCTGAATTCAAATTGATGCAAAGTGGAAAAAGAAATGACAACCATCACAAGCATAGCGTCGACTGTCAGCGCCGCCTTTCTCGGCTCGCTCGTTGAAGTGGTCGAGGCCTTTACGATCATACTCGCCGTCGGTGTAACGCAGAGCTGGCGGCCAGCGTTCATCGGTACGGGACTCGCGCTGGCAATCCTTGCCGTCCTGGTGATCGCGCTCGGGCCACTTCTCGGGCTCATCCCCATTGAGTTGATGCAGTTCGTAATCGGGACGCTGCTCATCCTCTTCGGACTTCGG
The DNA here is from genome assembly GCA_900489925.1 of Hyphomicrobiales bacterium. Taxonomy (GTDB): domain Bacteria; phylum Pseudomonadota; class Alphaproteobacteria; order Rhizobiales; family Rhizobiaceae; genus Rhizobium. Next base: position 84,964 of record UEHQ01000019.1, read on the forward strand.
TGGCTCCGCAAAGCCATTCTCCGTGCGTCCGGTTACATCGCATTGCACGACGAGGAGAAGGCTTTCGCAAAGGAGACGGAAAGCCTACGCAACCAGGCTGCTGACAAGCGCGCAAATTTCCTGGCAGGTGTCGCCGCATTCAAGGCGGTGCTCCTGGAAGGCATAGAGGTTGTCTTCATCGTAATCGCCACAGGCGCAGGGCAAGGCATGATGATCTACGCCAGCATCGGTGCGGCAGCAGCCTGCCTGCTTGTGCTTATCGTCGGCTTGTTTGTGCACAAGCCACTGTCTTCTGTTCCGGAAAACAGCCTGAAGTTCGTGGTCGGCCTGCTTCTCAGCGCCTTCGGCATCTTCTGGGTGGGCGAGGGAGTTGGTGCGGACTGGCCCGGGGCCGATCTGTCGTTGATTCCGATCTTCGGTGCGCTTGTTGCGTTCTCTTGGCTCGCTGTCAGAGGTCTTCGCCAGTTTAACAACACTCATGCAAGGATGGCATGACCATGAACATAATCAAGATCGCATTCCAAGAACTCGTCGGTATGTTCATCGACGACGGCGCGCTAGCGCTCTTTGCCCTCGGGCTCATTTTCCTAGTGGGAGCGGGCGTCAGGTACGGGCATCTCAACGGTCTCGTTGGTGGCGTCGTGCTTCTGATAGGCTGCATACTGATCCTGTCAGAGAGCGTGTGGCGTGCAGCGCGGAATTCTGGCAAAGGCAGTTAACGAAGCTCTTGCCGAAGGCAACCGAACGGCGTCCGTCACCCGCGGACGCCGTTTCCCCTAGTGCACGAGAAACCGGACTGTCCCGTACACAGCAAGGATGACAAGTGCGCCTGCAACGACGATGTAGGTAAGGCGGTGTTCAATGAACTGGCGGATGGGCGCGCCGTAGCTGCGCAGAAGCCAAGCTAGCGCGTAGAAGCGGGCCCCGCGAGCGGCGATTGCCGAGGCCACGAAGAGCCACAAGTTCACGTGGATGACACCGGAAAGGATGGTGACGACCTTCATCGGCGGGACATGGGCAAGCCCGGATGTAACCAAGAGCAGTAGCACCGTTTCATAGGTGACGTGGCTGCGCATGTTTTCGAACGTTGCGAGTTTGCCCGTCCACTGCAACAGAGGTTTGGCGATCGTTTCGTACGCAAAGTAACCTAACATCCAGCCCGCAATGCCACCCAGCACTGAGGCTACCGTCGCGATGAAGGCATATCGGTATGCACGATCACGCCTTGCAAGAGCCATTGGCAGGAATAGGACGTCGGCCGGGATGAAAAAAGCGGAACTCTCGATGAAAGCGAGGACGCCGAGCCAAGTCTCCGCCGACTTGCGTTCTGCCAGGGACATCGTCCAGGCATAGGTCTTTTCGAACATGGTTTTGAATCTCAATCGAGTCGTATCGGTCTCAGGCCGTGCCGGGTTTTGGCAGGAGCATGCGGACCAACCTCTGGAGCAGATCTGGCCGTCTCGGGAGCCCAAACTGCTTGCGGGCATGATCCGTTAGCGACAGGTAATAGCAATCGGCCGGATCCACGACACCTGGCCCAGTGTTACACTCGATGAATCCTTGTTCTATGGCGTGTTGCAGAAGCTCAAGTTCGGCCTCGGCGAATGCCGTGTCAGGGACCATCCAGCATCCGTCGGAGCTTTCGGCGCAGCGATAGTGGATTTCGAGCAAGAGTGGAAACAGGGGAAGTGTCATTTGCGATGTCCGCGTGAGGAGGATCGTAAGCGACCGCGAGTCCGTTGTCCGCGGTCGCTCAGACGGGAGTTATTCGACGTCTTCGCCGCCGTTGTCTTGTTGATCAGACACTGTGGCTGCCTCACCAGTGACACCGTCCACGGCCACCGTCTGTGACCCCTTTTCTGTCATCAGTTCGATCTCGAAGGCTGCACTCGCCTGCTCATTGTCGAGCGCGGCATTGACCGCCTTGCCACCAAACTTTCTTTCCGCCGCATCGACGGCTTGCGAAAGGCTGATCTTTGCTCCCGAAAGTTTCGAGTATTCAGCGGCATCGTCCTTGGCGTTTTGCTGCTCAGCCGCCTGGCTGTGCATTGGAATGGCGAGTCCGATGGCACTTGCAGCGAGCGTTGCTGCTATGGCGGCTTTGAGAGAGCGATAACGCTTCATCTTCTTCTCCTTATGGTGCCCGTCATTGGGACGGGAAGGAGACTGCATCGCGGAGTTTGAGGTTTCCTGTCCGCGACTTTACAGATTGGTAAGCAAGGGAGTCCTGACTTTACAAATCCGTATGGACGCAGACAGGAACAGGTGAGGTTTGAGGCGCAGGTTCATCGTGTGAATTCTTCGCTTCGAGGTCCAAATGAACATGCTCTCCGCGGCTCAGGTCTTTCGCGACGACCTCAGTGCCATGCTGAACGCCAGGCTGTCCGTCTATCTGATAAACCTTGATCGCTCGCCTGAGCGCCGCTTCCGAATGGAGGCGCGAATCTTGAGTAGGGGATTGGAATTTGAGCGTGTCTCCGCTGTAGATGGCCGAACACTTTCGATGCCCCTGTCATCGTTTGACGAAGTGGGCTATCGCCGGCGGCATGGACGGAGACCGAACCCACTTGAGATCGGCTGCTACCTCAGCCATGTGGAATGCGCTCGACGCATGCTCGAATCCGAAGCAGATCATGCACTCATCCTCGAGGACGACCTCATCTTCGACGAGGATCTTGTTGCGACGCTGAACGCCGCCCTTGATGAGTGTAGGAGTTGGGACATCCTGCGACTGTCCAGCGTCAATCGCGGAAAGAAGTTCAAGCTCAAGTCGCTCACCGCTCTTCGCAACCTTTCGGTCTCCCTCACGCGAGAGAAGGGATCTGGCGCATACGTGATCAACCGTAGGGCCGCGCAATGGATCGCCGAGCAGCTTGTTCCAATGCGGCTGCCATATGATCTCGCCTTCGATCTCGAACACCTTGCAGGATTGCGGGGCCTGTTTATCGATCCGCAGCCAATTCGCCAGAGCGCCGAGCGTGGCTCACTGATCCAGAACGGCCTCAAGCGTTTCAAGCTCCCGTTTCCTCGCTACATCACTGTCCTGCCATGGCGAACCTTCTACGAGACGTCGCGTTTCCTCGCTCGTGCTCGGCGACTTATTCACAGGGCTGACTAGGGCTGGTTACCTTTGACAGCGAGCGGTCCACGGTATTGCCTATTAAACCGTGTCGGGAGTCCGGTGTCGGAGGAATGCGAGGACGTCATGAAGGCCCCTGATGTCGTTTATCGAGGGAGTTCACGTAGGAACTTGGCTTCGGTCAGCGGATCGCAGGGATAATGCCTGCGATTTAAGGTGGCTGTCAGGTTTGGAAGCTCATTGGTCCAGGGGGATGGAATGGGTTTCGGGGATTCAGGTGGATATCCTGCTGATAGAAGACGATGGGCTGATTGGCGATGCTATCGTCGGTCACATGGTTGACGGAGGCGCTCGCGTGCGCTGGTGCCAGAGTGCGGCTGAAGGAATGGCGGCTGCCGGACAGAGCAGGTACGACTGCGTCGTCTTGGACCTCAGGTTGCCCGATGGCCACGGCCTTTCGGTCCTGAGTCACATCCGCAAGCAGGATCGCAAAATTCCGGTCTTGATTCTCTCTGCGTTTGACCAGTTCAGTGATCGATTGGAGGGGCTAGCAAAAGGCGCCGACGACTACCTCGTCAAACCCTTTTCGCTTCCCGACCTCGACGTGCGTATTTCGAAACTGGTCGGGGAGGGACACCGCTGATGAAATCCGACCGCTTCATCGGAGAGATCCGCCGTCACTCATCCGACGTCGCGATCGCAGCGGCACTTCTCGTCGCGGTCGTCGCCCTTCCGTGGCTTGGCCACGAAACGGCAGAAGGCGAAACGGCGAATTTCGACACATTGGCGCTGCTGGCGCTCCGCAATGCCAGCGACCTTGCTATTCCGATTGGGCCGCATTGGTTGCTTAACTACTTTCAGAACATGACGAGCCTCGGCAGCCTGACGGTGCTCGGTACAGCGGTCATCTTCACCGTTGTGTTCCTTCTCCTGGCCAAGCGACGGGCGGCCGCAGGTTTCATCGCGACTTCTGCCTTTGGAGCTTGGCTGATCAGCAATCTCGTAAAGGCGGCCATCGATCGGCCGCGACCGTCGATCGTCCCGCACCTGGCTGACGTCCATGATGCCAGTTTCCCAAGTGGTCACGCGACCGTGTCGGCCGCCACCTATATTGCTTTGGCGATGCTTGCTACGGCGCTCGGGAGGAATCCCACGCGAGCACCATTCTTTTACGGGTCGGCTGTTTTTTTAACGCTCATGGTCGGCGCTAGCAGAATTTACCTAGGCGTTCATTATCCGAGTGACGTGATAGCGGGGTGGTCAATTGGAAGCGGCTGGGCAGTGCTTTGCTGGCGATTTTTCCGAAAATCGATCTAGCTCTTCCTTTCGAAATGTTCTTCAAGGTCTTCCCAGCTAACGTCCATCGGCCAAGCCTGCGAAATCACGGGGATCGCAACGTGACCATAGTAAAATGAGAGTTGGCCTTCGGCCTCACGTTCGCCTTCGCCAGCGATGCGATTGATGTAAATCGCCGAAATCAGCCCCGTTCGGTCGGATCCCGACTGACAGTGAATCAGGATCGGCTTGGGCGCCGCTTCCATGATCGCAACGATTTCATCGGCACGTTCCGGTGTAAGCTTCTTCGACGCCGACATTCCAAAGTCGATGTGCTCGACGCCCAGCTGCCGTGCGGTTCGTATCTCGGCCTGATACCACGCTTCGTTTTGCTTCTCGCCACGCAGGTTGATGATGGTTTTTATGCCGTGGTCTCTAACATAGGCATTGAGTTGGGAAGGAGTAGGCTGCGCGGAGCGGTAGAGTTGGCCGTCTATCACGGTGTGGAAGTTGCCGACAATCTGAAGGTATGCCGCATAGCCGCCTAGTGTTGCCCCAACAGAGAGACACAAAGCAAGGAAGATAGAGAGTTTGCGGTGATACTTCATCTTGCCTCGCAACATCGCATGTTCGGATGCTAATAAAGCGATTTCCTGACGTAGACATGAATATCAGTTTCAAGCCCAAGTTGAACGGCGGAGCGCATGGCGCCACGCTTGAACACGGTGAGGCAATAGCAAGGCGGGCAACGACAAACGCGCAGAGCCGCGCGGCCCTTCCTATCGACGCCGGCTAGGCGAGCGCCGCTGCGGTGTCGAACAAGACATTGACAGCCAGCCCGGGACAATTGTCCGTGAGATCGATATGGGCCGAATGTAGGTCAGCAATCGCTCTTACGAGGCTGAGGCCCAACCCGCTTCCAGGCGTGGTCCGGCTCTTATCCAGGCGATAAAGACGCCGAAACACGTTGTCTCTTTCTTCCTCAGGGACGCCAGGTCCATCGTCGGCGATCCGAAGAACTGTCTCGCCGTATTCTAGCAACAGCGACATTTCAATCTTGGTACCTGCAGGGCAGTGCGAGATCGCATTCTCAACCAAATTGACCACCATCTGCGTCAAAAGTTCCTTGTCACCAAGGATTTCAACCGGGGGCGAGGCAATAAGTCGGAGCTCCTGGCCGTTGTCCTCCGCAACGCTGGCATACACTTCCTCGACGAAACTCAAGATCTCTGCCAGGTCGACATTTTGGAAACGCTGCCTGCGAGCCCCGGCTTCGATCTGCGATATCCGTAACAGCGCCTCGAACGTAGCGTTGATCTGGTCGCTCTCGGCGCGCGCATCCGCGAGCAACGCATCGACATCTCGTCCTAGTGACGCGCCACGTATTGCATCGTCGAGTATCATCTTCATCCGGTTCAGCGGCGTCTTCAGTTCATGGGCGATGTCGGCGCTTACCTGCCGCATGCTCTCAACAAGTCCGGAGAGGCGATTCAAGGCACTGTTGATTTGTATCGAGACAAGATCGAGGTCATCGTTGCGACCGTGAAGCGGAATCCGGCTGTCAAGGCGCCCATTGGATACATCGAACATGGTGTGTGCGACGGCGTCCAAACGGCGCTGGGCCCTGACTGCGAGAAAGATTCCTCCTGTAAGGGCGGCGGCGACAACCAGCACTGCGGCCCAACCGAGGCTCATAAGGACGATCCGCAACAGGTCGTCCATGTCGGCGAAGCTTTCCCCAACAACGAGCATGTGAGGACCGAGGTTGGTTACCTCGATTCTGAACTTCCCGGATCCCGACAGCCCGATATCTTTCGGCTCGATAGTAAACACGCCGGGCGGCATTCTGATCGCCGTGAAATTACCAGCAAGTCGCCTGCCGGTGGGATCGACGAGAGAATAAATTCCGTCCTTCGTAGTCTGAAGATTTACATAGCTATTCAGCGTCGCGACCAGATCTTCCATGTCGTCGGGAGCGTAGGTCGAAGCGATCACTGAATTCATCTCGTGGAGGGACGCGTCCATCTGATGAGCCAAGCCCACACGCAGCATGTGGAACATGACCGCGCCGCTTACAATGAAGGTGACAATGAACAGCACCCCGAAAGACAATGCCAGCCGAAAGGGCGTGCTTCGACGCAAGCTAGCGAGGCGCATGCAGACTATATCCGGTGTTCCTTAGCGTGTGGAGAAGTTGCGCTTGGAAAGGCTTGTCGATTTTCGCCCGCAACCGACTTACGTGTGTTTCGACAACACTGGTCTTGGGGTCAAAATGAAAGTCCCATACCCGTTCGAGCAACATTGTCTTGGTAAGCACCCGTCCTTCGCCGCGCATCAGCACCTCGAGCAGCGTAAACTCTCGTGGCTGCAGTTCGATGAGTTGCCCGGCGCGGCGAGCTTCGCGCCGGATCAGGTCGAGTTCGAGATCTGCGACCTTGAGAACCGTCTTCCGTTCCTGAACGGGCGGACGCCGAGCGAGGGCATTCACACGTGCTAGGAGTTCAGAAAACGCGAACGGCTTGACAAGATAATCATCGCCACCCGCCTCGAGTCCTTCAACGCGATCGTCGACACCACCGATAGATGTCAGGAAGAGGGCAGGCGTCCCAACGCGGGCCGCACGGAGAGATCGGACAATCGACAGACCGTCCAATCCCGGCAGCATCCGGTCGACGACAAGCACGTCATAGGATTCGCGCTGAGCCTGAAAAAGCGCGTCACGCCCGTCTGCTAGAACATCACAAGTGTGTCCAGCTTCTCCGAAGCCTTTCGAGACGTATTCAGACGTCTTGCGGTCGTCTTCGATCAAAAGAATGCGCATTTCGGATCTTCGCCAGTTTGATTTCCGATCGACAAATTTAACCGCGATCAGGTCGTCGCTACAACATACGGTTTTGTATATTCGGCCCAAAGTCGAAGCTTACGAATTCGTATGGTTCCGGCAAGGCGCCTGTATGACCCGATTAATATCGTCCTCTCGCTGCATTGGTGCGGCCCCCACAGTTTCCGATGAGAGGATCCTAAATCATGAAGACTATCGTAGCCGCTGCTGTACTTAACGCCATCATAGCTGTCGGCTTTATTGGCGTCGCCATTCCCGTTCATGCGGCCGTGCCCTGCGAAGAAATGCTGAAGGAAATGCGCACGGCGAAAGCGTCTGCGAAGCTCTCCGATGCTGACATGAAGAAGGTCGAGGATCTTGAGACCAAGGCAGTGGAGCGTTGCAACGCCGATGATGACACCCGCTCGGACAAGTTCCTTACAGAGGCCATGCAGGTCATGGGTAAGTAACCGGAGGATTGAGTATGACCATGGCAAACCAAAAACTTGCCGGGGCGGAAAATCGCGTGCCAGAGGTCACTGTCGATTTCTGGCTAATCAAACTGATGGCAGTCACCATGGGTGAGACCGCTGCGGACTATCTTGCCGTCAATCTTGGCCTGGGGCTCACGCTGACCTCCGTCATCATGACGGTTGTCTTGATCGTCGTCATCGGCGCGCAGTTTGCCCAGAAAAGATATGTCCCCGCCGTCTACTGGGCGGCCGTCGTTCTGATCAGCGTCGTCGGCACTCTTGTTACCGATAACCTGACGGACAATTTTGGCGTGCCCCTAGAGACGTCGACGATCTTTTTCACAGTCGCATTGGGAGTAACATTCCTTGCCTGGTATCTCGCCGAGCGAACGCTGTCGATCCATACGATCTTCACCAATCGACGCGAGGGCTTCTACTGGCTGGCAATCTTATTCACCTTCGCGCTGGGGACGGCCGCAGGCGATTTGGTCGCTGAGAGATTCGACTTTGGATATCTCACAACCGCGGCGATTTTCCTTGGCTTGATCGCTGTGATCGCCGCCGCGTACTATCTCTTCAAGTTCAATGGTATTGCCGCGTTCTGGCTTGCCTACATCTTTACTCGGCCACTCGGCGCCTCATTCGGGGATCTGCTGTCACAGCCGAGCGAGTATGGTGGCCTTGGCTTCGGCACGATCTATACGAGCTTCGGCTTTCTCGCCGCGATCATCGTCATTGTCGTCTACATGACCGCCAGCCAGGATCAGCGAGAAACATCGGAGCTTTCTCACTGAGGGGTTGGCGTCAGGGAGCCCGTCCTCCAAGCAACGGGCTCCCACTTCACGTCCACCACATCGATCTTGCTGCGAGCATTGGACGCAGCTGTATCCTTACTTAGCGTTCTGCACGAACTCTGTGGTGTAAGTTTTTGACAGATCGATCTGCTTGTCCTTCAAGGATTTGGAGAAGCCCTTTAGCACGGCGAGAACGGTTTGGGGTCCATCTTTTGGCATTACGCCGTCAGCGGTGAACATGCCTTTGCCGCCATCGAGAGCCTTGATATATCCCTCCTTATCGCTGACATAGAAGTCCTTCGGCATCTTGTCGGTAATCTCAGCGGCCGAATGAGTGTTGATATATTTCAGCGTCTTCACGAAGGCGTTGGCAAGTTTCTGGGTCTCCTCCTTATGTTCGTCGACCCATGAGGTCTCCATGTAAAGGGACGCAGCAGGATAGGTGCCTCCAAGTGCGGCACGCGTGTTCTCCATTGTACGCATATCGACAAGAATAGTGGCTTCCCCAGTCTTGAGCAGGCGGGTAATTGTCGGCTCGGTGGTCATGCCTGCCTGGATCTTGTCTTGCTGCATGGCGGCGATGAACGTAGCGCCTGCGCCGACCGGAACCGACGTGATTTGGGAGAGATCCAGCCCATTCTTGACGGCCAGATACTGAGTCAGAAAGTTGGTCGAGGATCCCAGTCCGGTTACGCCGAGGCTTTTACCTTTGAAATCGGCGACAGATTTGATTTCAGGGTGCTTGGCGGCCACGAGTTCGACTTCTCCAGGTGCCTGGCTGAACTGGACGACCGACTCTACGAATTTACCCTTGCCCTGAAGGTCGATGCAGTGGTCATAGAAGCCGACCACGCCTTGGACCGCGCCAGCAAGGAGTTGGTTCTCCGCATCGACACCAGCTGGCTCGTTCAGGAGTTCGACATCAAGACCTTCGTCCTTGAAATAACCGAGCGACTCCGCAAGTTTGGCAGGCAGGTATATCTGCTTTTCATAGCCACCAACCATCAAGGTAATCTTGTCAGCGGCGCTGGCGGCAGTCGCACCAAAAGACGCCCCGGCGAAAAGAACTGAAAACGCTACGGTGTGAAAAAGTGCGCGTGAAATACGCATTATAGTCTCCTCCTATTCGGTGAAATACATCGCTTCCGCTCACGTCGATCGTGTCTCCTCCACGATGTAGTCATGTGCGTATCGTGCCCAACCTTTCAGTAAGCTTTCGGTATTTCTTACAAATCCGTATAGTACGGAGGGGCGTCCATTCAGGTTCTTGTCAGCTAGACGCGAAATATGCCGGCGGCATCTCATTTCCAAAGAGAATCCATTATGGCCCCGTCCCATGCGGTTTCCCGCCAACGGAGATACGCAGATTCATTCTTCATCCTCACGGCGTTCTGGTTCCTGTTGCTGGCGATATTTCACGCGTGGCCGATGATTGATGTTCGGGTTTCCGAATGGTTCTTCAGTGGCCCGTATTGCCAGAATCCGGTGGAGGGCTCTTGCGGGTCGTTCACCCTCAGCGCGTATCCGCCGATCATTGCGCTCCGCTGGTTCCTCTATACATTGCCATATCTCGGCGCGGCGATCGTCATCATCGCCCTGATGGCCGCTGGCGTCTCACGGACACTTCGACAACGCCTTCCATTGCGTAGGCTTTGGCTATCCCTTTTCAGCCTAGGCTTGAGTGCCGGGTTGATGACCAATCTCATTTTGAAGAGCCATTCCGGCCGTCCGCGTCCGCGGCAGACGGACTTCTTCGGTGGAAGTCTCGAGTTCATGCCAGCCGGATCATTCAATGGTGCCTGCGAGCGGAATTGTTCATTCGTATCGGGCGAGGCATCTGGCGCGGGTTGGCTTATCTGTCTTCTTTTCCTACTTCCGCCCCGCTATCGTACCTGGATAGCGCCTCCCGTCATTCTAGCTTCCATAACTACGGCTGTCCTCCGGGTGGCAGTGGGGGCTCACTACGCGTCAGATGCAACACTTGGATGGCTCCTCTCGATCAGCGTCTTCGTAGGCATGCTTGCGCTCGAAGAGCAGATTTCAGATCGCTGACGACACACCGTCTGAGCGGCGGCTTTTATATCGGGAGGATATTGGCGTGAACATTTCAACAAGACTTACGAGAGCGCAAACGCGGGTGTTGATGACATGTGTCGAGCGAGGTTCTTCCGCTGCGCGGGGATCTGATCGCACCACCTTGCGTGTCCTGGAACTTATGGGCCTTGTGGCACGCAATGATACTCGCCCGCTAACGTTCCGTCCCACGGTGGAGGGGGCTGATTGGGTCTCGGCTTGGTCGCGCCATCTGACCGGGATTTGTTGAGATCGAAGGCATTCCGGGAAGCAACGATGCTTCCATTCCGGTCGAGCGAAATGGTATAGCTCACGTATGAAAATCCTCATCGTCGAAGACAATAGGGAACTTGCCGATTGGCTCGCAAAGGCACTCCGCCAAGCACAATATGCCGTCGACATAGCCTTCGATGGCGAGGATGCTCAATTGATGCTGAAAGTGGCGAGCTACTCAGCCGTAATCCTTGACCTCTCGATCCCGAAAATCGATGGCATGACGCTTTTGAAGAGGCTCCGGCAACGCGGAGAGAAGGTTCCAGTCATCATCCTGACGGCCAATGCGAGCCTCGACGGGCGTGTGGCTGGTTTGGACGGCGGTGCGGATGATTATCTTGCGAAGCCGTTCGAAATCGCCGAGCTCGAGGCCCGGATCAGGGCTATCGTTCGACGAGGGCAGGATCGTGCTGCACCGGAGGTGGTCGTCGGAGATCTGGTCTTTGCCGGAGCCACGCGGCAGTTCTCGATCAACGGCGAACCCCTTGCTCTGACACCTAGAGAACACGCCGTTCTCGAGCAGCTGATCACGCGAGTTGGAACGACAGTCTCGAAGGCTGCGCTTTCCGAAAGCGTGTTCGGCTTCGACGACGAGGCAGATCCGAGCGCAATCGAGATCTACGTTCACCGATTGCGAAAGAAGCTTGAAGCGAGTTCCGCTCAGATCGCGACGCTGCGGGGGCTTGGATATCTTCTGCGGGCTGCGTCCTAGAATGGGCGGTCTGAGCAGTTCGCTGGCGGCCGTTTGGAAACTGCGACAGAGTTTGCGTGCGCAGCTTCTGGCGTGGGTCGTCCTTACTCTCATCGGTGCGATCTGCTTCAATCTCTACGAAAGCCACCAGACTGCCGACCAGACGGCAAAACTGGTCACCGACCGTACCTTGTTAAGTTCGGCGCGGGTGATTGCCGAAGCTGTATGGGTCGACGAGGGCGGCAACGTTGAGGTGGATATTCCGCCAGCAGCGCTCGAGATGTTCGATACCGGATTCGGTGATCAGGTCTACTATCAGGTCATCACAGCCTGGGGGAATCTCGTCAGCGGGTTTCCTGACTTGCCGCTGCCTACTGTGGAGCGCAGCGGACAGGACGTTACCTTCCGCGACGCCACCGTTCGCGCCCTAACGCTCAATCACCCGGTCGTTGGGCTTCCGGATAGCGGAGCCATTTCTGTCACTGTCGCGGTCACCCATAACAGCCAGTATGCCCTACGCAAGCGGCTGTGGTTGGACGACTTTACCAAGCAGTTCGTCCTCGTCCTGTTGGCGGGGGCGGTGACCATCATTGGGCTGCAGCGGGGACTGGCACCAGCGCTGCGATTGCGCGACGCCGTGCGTGCCCGCGGCCGGGAACGCCTCGATCCATTGTCGCCCGCGATGGTGCAAACCGAGTTTCAGCCTCTGGTTCATGCGTTGAACGATCATATGGAGCGTGTGCAAAACCAAATGGCAGCGCAGCGGCGGTTTGTTTCCAATGCCGCGCACCAATTGAGAACGCCGCTCGCGCTGATGTCGACGCAGGCAAGCGTCGCTTCACGTGAGAAGGACGACGCGAGCCGGGACGAGGCACTTCAGGCGCTACGCAGCAGTATCCGCCATCTGTCGCGTCTGGCGAGCCAGCTTTTGACTCTGTCGCGCGCGGAGCCGGGAAGCAGGCGCCCCCGCAATGAAGTCATCGATCTCGCCGGTGCGGCCAAAGATATCGTGGCAGCCCACGCAGAACAGGCGCTGCAACGCGATATCGATCTCGGCGTTGAGGTGGAGGAGCGCGTTCCTATCGCGGGTGACGGCACGATGTTGCGGGAAATGCTTGTCAATCTCGTCGATAACGCCATCCGTTACGCCCGCAGTGGGGGGCGGGTGACGGTATCCGTCAGCCGGGTAGGGGATTTCGCCGTTCTTGATGTTGAGGATGATGGTCCCGGCATTCCAGCAGCGGAGCGAGAACAGGTCTTTGAACGCTTCTACAGGGTCCTTGGTACAGAAGGCGATGGGAGCGGGCTGGGACTGGCGATTGTCAGGGAGGTCGTCGATGGCGCGGGTGGAACAGTCGTTCTGTCCGAGGCCGATGGCGGGGGGCTGGTAGTGAGCGTGAGGCTTCCGATATCCATGGAAAAACAAGAATAGATTGGTGGCCAAAGAAAAAGGCCGGATCTGACGATCCAGCCTTTCGAGACCTTGGGAGGACGGCCTCTTTTATTGTGTATCCATATGCTGCTGCGGACGCCATTTGGCGAGGCGGTTCTCGATGATCGTCATGATGTATTCGGCCACTAGGGTAACTACCATGACCAGAAGGATGGCAGCGAACATCCCAGCGGCGTCGAACGTTCCCTTAGCGATCGAAATCAGCTGACCGATGCCGAACCGGGCGCCTACGAACTCGCCGACGATCGCGCCGATGATGGCGAAGCCGAACGACACGTGAAGGCTGGCGAAGATCCAGCTCATTGCCGAGGGAATGACGACCGTCCGTGTAACCTGCCAATCGGAGGCGCCGAGAATGCGGGCATTGGCGATCATGTTCCGATCAGCTTCGCGTACGCCTTGGAATGCATTGGCGAAGACCACGAAGAACACCATGATGAAGGCGAGCGCCACCTTGGAGGGAAGCCCGAGGCCCATGATCATGATGAAGATCGGGGCAAGGACGACACGCGGGATCGAGTTGATTGCCTTGATGTAGACCGAGAAGATATCTGACAGGAAGCGATTGCGGCCAAGGCCGATGCCGACGAAGACACCAGTTATCGAACCTGCGAAGAAGCCGATCAGCGCTTCTTCCATGGTGACCCAGAGATTGTACCAGAGCGAGCCTTCGGTCGTGCCTTCCGTTGCCCATTCGTAGAGGCGCTGAACGACGCCACTCGGGCTCGAGTAGAAGAAGGGATCGATCCACTGCATGTTGGAGGAAAGCTCCCACATGCCGATGACGAAGACGAGGATGGCGATCTGCCAGAAGCGAACGAGCGCCTTGCGACGCTTCATCGCCTTCATTGCGGATGCTTCGATTTCCGCATCCGACGTTCCCGGGCGGAAGAGCGCGGCGGAGCCGACGCTAAGAGTTGTATCAGCCATTGTTTCCTCCTCAGGCGGCTTCGCTTGCGCGCCGGTAGCTGGTTTCCACCTCTTCGCGCAGGTCATCCCAGATCGTCTTGCAATAGTTGATGAAGCTCTGCTCGTAGCGGATTTCCGATACGACGCGCGGGCGCGGAAGATCGATCGTGTAGACGGATTTCACGGTCGCGGGGCCTGCCGTCAGCACGTAAACCTTGTCGGCAAGTGCCACGGCTTCCTCGAGATCGTGGGTCACGAAGATGACTGATGCCTTGCGCTCGGCCCAAAGCTTCAGGAGCTCTTCATGCATGACGGTGCGCGTCTGCACGTCGAGCGCCGAGAACGGCTCATCCATCAGCAGGATCTCAGGTTCGTTGATGAACGTCTGCGCCAGCGAGACGCGCTTGCGCATGCCGCCCGAAAGCTGATGTGGGTAGTGATGCAGGAACTTCGAGAGACCGACGCGAGCGAGCCAATCTTTGGCGCTCCTTTCGGCTTCCGCCTTCGACTTCCCGCGAAACAACGGTCCAGCCATAACGTTGTCGATCACGTTCTTCCAGGGGAACAGCGCATCGGTCTGGAAGGCGAAGCCGACCCGGCGGTCGATGCCGGTGATCGGACCGCCCATCAGGCGAACTTCGCCGGCGCTCGGACGGGCAAGTCCCGTCACGAGGTTGAGCGTCGTCGATTTGCCGCATCCGGTCGGGCCGACGACGGCGACGAACTCGCCGCGCTCGACGGTCATGTTGAAGTCGCGGAGCGCGGTCAGCGATTTTCCGGTCGGCGAGACAAAGCGACGGCTGACATTGATCAGCTCGACGGCAGGCGTCTTCATGTTTTCCTGTTGCATGGCGAATACCTATGCGTGCCTCTGCGGGCGTGCACGCAGTGCCCATAGCGCGCTGGCGGTCCCGCCGGTTGGCGGGCCACCCGTCGCGACGGAAGTTACTTCGCGTTCTTGACGAACTCGGTCGTGTAGGTCTTGGAAAGATCGATCTGCTTGCCCTTCACGTTCTTGGAGAACTCGGACAGCACGGCCAGAACCGTCTTCGGACCATCCTCGGGCATAACGCCGTCGGGCGTGAACATGCCCTTACCTTCGTCGAGCGCCTTGATGTATCCGTCCTTGTCGCCGACGTAGAAGTCCTTCGGCATCTTGTCGGCGATCTCGGCCGCCGAATGAGTGTTGATGAACTTCAGCGTCTTTACGAAGGCGTTGGCGAGCTTCTGGGTTTCTTCCTTGTGCTCATCGACCCACGAGGTCTCAAGATAGAGCGAGGCCGCGGGGTAGGTGCCGCCGAGCGCCTGGCGCGTCGCTTCTGGCGTGCGCATATCGACGAGGACCTTGGCTTCGCCGGTCTTCAGCATGCGCGAGATCGTCGGCTCGGTCGTCATGCCGGCCTGGATCTGGTCCTGCTGCATGGCTGCGATGAAGGTGCCGCCGGCACCGACGGGAACCGTCACGACATCGCCCGGCTGCAGGCCGGCCTTGGATGCCATGTAGAGCGTGAGGAAATTAGTCGAGGAGCCGAGGCCGGTAACGCCCAGCGTCTTGCCCTTGAAATCGGCCGGCGACTTGATTTCGGGATGCTTGGTCGAAACGAGTTCGACTTCACCCGGCGCCTGACTGAATTGGACGATGGATTCGACAAACTTGCCCTTGGCCTGCAGATCGACGCAGTGATCGTAGAAACCGACGACACCTTGAACGGCGCCCGCCAGTAGCTGGTTTTCCGCATCGACGCCCGCGGCTTCGTTCAGAAGCTCAACGTCGAGGCCTTCATCCTTGAAGTAGCCGAGGCCTTCAGCGAGCTTGGCGGGCAGGTAGATCTGCTTTTCGTAGCCGCCGACCATGATCGTAATCTTATCGGCTGCGCGTGCTGCGGATGCAACGAGTGCTGTAGCCGCGATGACCGAAGAGATGGCGATTCCATTGAATAAATTGCGCGTGAAACGCATAAAGGTCTCCTCCGAGATAAGTTGAGCGCACCGCATTTCGCCACGAACATTGTGCCTCCTCCACGATGCGGTCTTGTAGCTATCCGGTCGAAGCTTTCAACCAGCTTTCAGAGCTACGCCGCAGGCGAATAAGTGGAAGTTTAGCTGTTTCCGGAAGCGCGGTTCCGCGTATCGGAAACTACTAAAGGTTGAATTTTGATAAGGTGCTGATGGTGGCGTACAACCCATCGCAGTTTTTCGCGCTCAATGCGGGAAAAGCGATTTAAAGATGATTGAAAAAGTCTTCTTTGCATCCTAAGAAGCCACCAGGCGAAGGAGGCTCCAAATGAAATTCAAATCCGCATGCATGCTCGCAATGGCGCTCACGATAGCGACGGGAACGGCTCGGGCCGACGATCAGACGATTGCGATTGTCGACGACCGAGGGGTGACTGTGGAGGTCCCCGCTCAACCGAAGCGCATCGCATCGATCTCCTACTTCGCCGACGATATCGCACTCGCTCTGGGCATTAAACCTGTTGCGAGCACCTACATGACGGCAGGTCGGCAACCGGACTTCCTGCTCGGTCTGACTGCCGGCATGAAGCAAATCGGACAGCGGGCGAAACCCAATCTCGAACTCCTGTCGGAAGCGAGGCCTGATCTCATTATCGCGATCCGCCGCTACACGGTCGGCAACGCGAAGCAGCTTGAGGGTATCGCTCCCTACGTTGCCTACAACATGGAACTGCTGGAAGAGAGCGATAAGGAAATTGAAGCGATATCTAAACTGCTTGGACAGCCGGAGCGAGGCCTTCAGCTCAACGCGGATTTCCGGAAACACCTGGCGGAGTTCTCCGAGAAGGCGCCGAAGGACAAGCATCCACGTTACATGATCATGTGGGGCGGGGCTACTCCGTTTGCGTTCCATACCGAAAACACGTCGGCCTCCATCGCGTCCGCTATCGGTGGTGACAACATCGCGGGACCGAAGACGCCCGGCGGCGAGTTCGGGATCGATCTCAGCCTGGAGACAATGCTCGAAAAAGATCCGGAAGTGATCTTCGTTTACGACTCCGGTCCGGATCGTCCTCACGAAAGCAACCCAATCTGGTCGCAGCTTTCGGCGGTCAAGAACAACCGCGTCTTCTACGTCGGTGACCAGTGGGTCGAGACGAATGGCCCCATCGCTCGTGAGGTCGTTCTACGGGAAGCAGCGCATTACCTTTATCCCGACACATTCCCGGCAGTCGATGTTCGTGCGGAAGCAGCCAAGCTGATCCCGACGAGCGTACAGAACTAACCTCAGGCATTCGGTGATGAGCCCGCGGCAATCAGCTATTATCATCGGGTTCATTACCGCAGCCTCGCTTCTAGCGATCCTGGTTGGGCTGGTTGTCGGTGCCAAGGCGCTCACCATCTCGTCCGCGATCAATGCGCTTGTCGCGCCCGACGGCAAAATCGACTCGATCCTTGTCTGGACACTTAGGCTTCCGCGTAGCCTTGTTGCTGCCGTTGGAGGTGCGGGACTCGCTGTATCGGGGTACCTTCTTCAGGCGCTCACCAGAAATCCTTTGGCCGACCCCGGCATCACGGGTGTGACGGCGGGCGCCGTTGCTCCTATCGTCTCTTGCTTCGTATTCATTCCCTGGCTTTCACCGTCCTTCTATCCTTTGGTCGGCTTGGCTGGAGGGCTTGCAGCTGCTTCCGTAACGTTCTGGGTGTCTCGCGGCGGCCAGGGGCGACCGCTGCAGCTCGCGCTCGGGGGCGTGAGTATCTCGCTGCTCCTTAGCGCCATTACGACTTATGTACTGCTGCTGACCGGTCCCCAGTCGGCCTCGCTGCTCTTCTGGTTGTCTGGCGGATTTCAGGGGCGCACATGGTCGCATCTCGTCTACATGCTTCCGTGGAGCCTGGTGGGCGTGACGGGCGCCCTTGCTCTGCACAGAGTCATTGGCATGTTTGCACTCAGTGATCATGCCGCCGCGGGTATGGGGTTGCAGCTAGGTCTTTGGAAGCCGTTGCTGTTGTTGCTTGCAGTGATCCCCGTGGCCGGGGTCGCTCCGGTTGCCGGACCAGTCGCATTCGTCGGACTGGCATCGCCCCATATCGCGCGCCTTCTGAGACCCAAAGGCGTCATCTGGGAAATCGGACTTGCAGTGTCGATCGGAATGTTCATCGTGACAGCCGCCGATGTAATAGGGCGCAGCGTTGCTGTGCCGCGCGAATTGCCTGTGGGCATTATTACCGCCATGATTGGGGGCCCGATTTTCATCTATCTCGTGCAGCGGAAGCGGCTGAGCCTCGCAGGTGAGGGGCTGTGACGGTGGACGCCGCGAAACCTGAAATGCCGCGTAGCTGGCTGGTTCCCTCGCTGCTGCTGGCCGCGGTCTGTGCGACTGTCGCCGCGCTCTGTCTCGGCGTGGCCGACATCCCTATGGCTGATATTGCCGCTGTCTTGAAAGGCGGAGGTTCGGCAGAGGCAAGATCGATCATTCTCGACATCCGCCTCCCGCGGATCGTGACGGGAATTCTCGCGGGGATCCATTTCGCTCTGGCTGGGTTCCTCTTGCAGACGATAACCCGCAATCCGCTTGCAGACCCGTCGCTCATGGGAATATCGCAGGGAGCGTCGCTGTCCGTCACGATCTTTCTGATGTTTACCGTGTACGTCTTTCAACCGGGTTCCAACACGCTTGCTGAATTGCCGGTCGCGTGGCTCCCGACTGCGGGGCTCGGCGGAGGGCTGGTCGCAGGTGGCATTATCTACCTTTTGGCGTTTCGCCTTGAGTTGAGTGCCATGAGGATCACACTTTGCGGAGTGGCGGTCGGTGCGGTGCTTCACGCACTCGCGATAGGTCTTATTGCCGGATGGGGATCGGCCCGGATCGAGATTATCTTGGAGTGGCTGGCGGGCAGTCTCTATGCGAGATCCTGGGATCACGCCCTATTTCTCCTTCCCTTCACCCTTGTTGGGCTCGCAGTTCTTCCTATCATTTACCGCCCGCTGGTGCTGTTGCAGTTCGACAGGACGGTAGCGCGTTCATTCGGGCTGTCCTACAGGCGCCAGTTCTCTCTCGTTCTCCTTGTCGCGTGCGTCCTTGCTTCGAGCGCTGTCGGTGCGGTCGGTCCAATCGTCTTCGTAGGTCTCGTGGTACCTCATCTCGCGCGCCTACTGGGGCGAAGGAGCTTCGTGGCCTCGTTAGCGCTCACGGTCGTCCTTGGTGCAATCGTGGTGACCGTTGGGGATCTCGTTGGCAGGCTCCTTGGTCAGGCTGAAGAAATACCCATTGGGGTGGTTACTGCCGTTTGCGGCGTACCGCTTCTCCTGACACTCCTGCGCAAAACGTGAGTTGCCGATGCCACTGTCGTGTTCAGATCTTTCCGTGATGTATGGTTCTCGCAAGGCGCTTGACGGATTCAAGATCGCGCTTGAGCCAGGAGAAATCCGTGCGCTGATCGGCCCCAACGGCTCCGGAAAAAGCACGGCGCTTCATGCGCTGGCGGGACTCATAAAGCCTTCCCATGGCGATGCATGGATAAGAGACACCCTAGTGTCATCGATGTCGCGCCGGGAACTGGCGAAGAAGCTCGCATTTCTTCCGCAGCAGCCAACGGCGCCGGACGAGATGACCGTGGCTGATCTGGTGCGACAGGGGAGATTCCCCCATGTCGGACTCTTTGGATCCTATGGCAAAGACGACGAGAAAGCTATCGACTGGGCACTGGATTGCACTGGCCTGTCGTCGCTTGCTGACCGCAGCCTGCAAGAACTGTCCGGCGGCGAGCGTCAGCGGGCTTGGATATCGGCATGTCTGGCGCAGGAGGCTCAGATCCTCATGCTCGATGAGCCAACGTCATTTCTCGACATCGGCTACCAGGTCGAGATCCTGGACTTGGTACATCGTCTGAGCCGCGAGAAAAACGTGACGATCGTGATGGCGATTCATGACATCAACCAGGCGGTCGCTATCAGCGACGGCATCTCTGTCCTCGAGCGCGGACGTCTGAGATTCGACGGCAAACCGGACGCGCTTGCAGAAAGTGGCCTGATCCAGGCGGTGTTTCGGGTGAAGGGTACCTTTGTGAATGGTCACGAAGGTACCCCCCCGCATTTCGATGTCGAACTTTCTCGCCCCGAGCGCCCTAGGGCTTAACGAGGCGGAAGACGACTTTCGTCTGGGTATAATACTCGAGGGCGTCCTTGAAATCGGGCGTCCAGCCATCCGCGACAAATGGGATGAAGCCATCGTATTCGAGCTTGCGCGCCGAGACGTTGAACCCAGCGGCTTCGAAAGCGCGCCCGTAGTCTGTGATCGATCGATCCTGGACCACTGTGTTGGTGCGGCTAGCGACCAGATCCCGCCATTTCGGCCACAACGGATTATCCGTGTGGCATCCGGTCACGGCGTAATAGACACCCCTTGGCTTGAGCGCTTTCCATATGTCCTTCGCGTGGGCATCGATGTCTGGAAGCAGGTAAATGACTTCGTGGCTAATCGCGAGGTCGAATTCGTCTTGCCAGCCATCCAGGCTGCTCCCGACCGCATGTTGAATGGGGAGATTGCCCTTGAGGGTTTCTGCCTTCGCGACCGACGTATCCGCAATGTCGATCCCGAGTGCCTTTCGAAATGGACGGATGGCATAGAGATGCCGGAGCAACCCGCCTTGATTGCATCCGAAGTCTAGGATGGTCTTCTGGCTCAGGTCGCGCTCTGGAAGGAGATCGATAAGATGGCGCCAGATCGGTGCATGACCGTCGGCCATCCTATCTTCAGAATCGGCATCAATGTACCAGGTTCCGATAGTGTCTTGCGATTTGACGTCCATGGTTTCTCCCGAAGTTGATTTCTCGGGTCAGGTATTAAAGAACGAAACACTCGTTGGCTAGTTCGATCGAAGGCGGCTACGCGGGACGCGCAGCCGCGTCGGTTGGACCACGACCGCAATGGGCCGGGTTCAATCATTGGCTGCTATCGGCAGCAACGGCAGAGCCGATCTGGTTTCCACGATCCACTCCGTACAGATACGTGGTCATGGCGAGGAAGACGGCCCCCGTCAGGATCGTTGATGTTCCGATGCCAAGGGCATGGGCCAATGCGTCGCCGGCGCCAGTCCCACCCGTGCGGATGAGGGCAACAGTGATCCAGTACGGCAGCGGAGTATTGAGAAGGTTGTTACGCTTCCACGCGATGATGGCTAGCGCAGCGAGGAAGAAAAAGAGCAGAGCTGTACCGGGCGGCATGAGCCGCAATCCGAAGGACGCGGCGTCGCCACCGATCGTTCCCAGTACCCCGGCCGCCATCATCGTTACCCAATATACTGGCGAGGCCGAAATTGACTGATCACGCGTGCGGCTCCAGGTCAGGAAATGCATCGCGACACAGATGCCGAAGGCGACCAACACAGCTGGCAAGGAGATCGGCCATCCAATTCCGAAATCGTGGAAGGCGTCGCCTACATTGGTCGCTGCCGTTCTGATGGTGATGATAGCGGCCCAGAAGTAGAGTGGGCTGACCCTTGAGGAAAACCGTTCAGCGACGAATATTAGGAGCAGAAGTGCTGCCAACACCGGGAGGCCACCAAGATGTCCGATGCCCAATGCATCTGACACATAGTCTCCGGTGTTGGTTCCAAAGATGCTGGCGGTAACGAGCGTCAGCCAGTAGGCGATGTTGATTTTTGGTAGGGCACGCATGCTGCCTTCTTCCTTCCTCGGAGTGGAGGTTTCTATGCCGCAATAGCACCGGAACTGGTTCGTCTGGTCGCAACCCAGTTCTCCAGTGCGATGGTTAGCCGCTTTTCGTCGATCGGTTGATCCGTGATGCAGCCGATCAGCATACGTGCGGCATCAAGGGCGATCGGGTGATTGAGGGAATAGCCGTGACGCCTGCAAAACTCGTCGAGTATCTTCTTGATAGTGAGCATCGGAGGGGCCTCGTTTGGATTTGATCGGTCGAGGCTATGGAGGCAGTGTGTCTCACCACTTTGTCGCTGCAAGGGCTTCTTTGTAACGGCCTGTCGCTCAGCACCTGATTGCGACAATCGGTTACAAAAATGGCCGTGCCTGGTAGTCCGGAGAAGGATAAATCTCGCTGATGCGCACTCCCAATATCCTAATCGTCGACGATCACCGTGAAATCCGCGACGCCCTCACGCGGTATCTTGAGAAGAATGGGTATCGAACGACGGCTGCCGAGAATGCGACCTCCATGGATACCGCATTGAGCACCCAGCAATTCGATCTCATTATATTGGACGTCATGATGCCAGGCGAAGACGGCCTCTCTGTCTGCAAGCGTCTGAGATTCGAGCGGCCGGATGTCGCGATTCTCATGTTGACAGCGCTCGGCGAAGATACCGACCGCATCATCGGCCTGGAACTGGGCGCTGACGACTACCTGGCCAAGCCCTTCAACCCCCGGGAAGTTCTCGCGCGCATCAAGGCGATCCTGCGGAGAACAGACCGACCCACCTCGGCTGCAGGGGGCCTCGGTGGCAAGCAGATGCGCTTTGGCCGCTGGCGTCTTGATGTCGATCGCCGTGTTCTCGTGGATGACAATGCGGAAGAGACCGTGCTGACGACCGCGGACTTTCAGCTCCTTCTTGCATTCCTGGAACGGCCAAGGCTGGTCCTGTCTCGCGACCGCCTGTTGGATCTTACCAGCGGGCGCAACGGTGGACCGTTCGATCGAGCGATCGACAACCAGATTAGTCGACTGCGTCGAAAGATCGAGGACGATCCTGCAAATCCCGAGCTCATCAAAACAGTCCGCGGTGGCGGCTACAGTTTGATGTGCACCGTGGAGGAAGACTCGTGAGGAAGCTTCGATTTCCCACCAGTCTTCGGGGCCAGCTCGTTCTCCTGTTGCTTGGCGCGTTGGCGGTGGTGCAGTGCTTCAGCATCTGGCTCTTCATAGACGAACGCCAGAATGCTGTCGTCGCTGCGACCGCCAAGAATGCAGCGATACGGCTCCTGACCATCGCGCAACAGCTCGACGGCATGGATCCCTCCGCGAGCCTCGCGCGTGTCGGCGCAGAGTCCAACGAGGATTTTAGGCTATCTGTCACGCCGGATCCCTCGTCACGCCTTCCTGCCATGCGGGATTTGGGGCATCTGTCTCAAAAGATCCCTTGGCTCGTCGATGCTCCGACCGCCCGGCAACTGAGTCTCGCCCTGGATCCTGACTACGTGCCCGTACGGCCACGTAAATCGGGAGGCTTTTTCCACGGCGCGTCTCCGAGGCTGATGCTGTCCCTGCGGCTCGCCGATGGGCAATGGCTGAACGCTGCCGTCGACGTCGACGGTCCTCCACTCGACTGGGCATGGCCAGCATTTGTCACCCTGGCTTTGACTGCCATAGCCATCGTCATCGTCGTTTTTGTAATGGTGGGAAAGATTGCGAGACCCCTGGAGACGCTTGCAAATGCAGCAATCCGGTTCGGG
>UEHQ01000010.1 GCA_900489925.1 Hyphomicrobiales bacterium
AGCACGACATCTATGCCGGTCCGTCGACCCGCTACTGTCCGGCCGGCGTCTACGAATGGGTGGAGAAGGACGGCAAGGAGACCTACGTCATCAACGCCCAGAACTGCGTCCACTGCAAGACCTGCGACATCAAGGACCCCAACCAAAACATCAACTGGGTGCCGCCGCAGGGTGGCGAGGGGCCGGTCTATCCGAACATGTGAGGCTGCGACGTGAGCGAGACACAGGCGGATGGTTTGACTATTCGGCCCGCTCGCCCTGACGAACTGTCGCGACTGGCCGACATCGAGATCGATGCGTTTGCGGCCCTTGCCGACGCGCTGGGCGTTGCGCGGGATGCCAATGCCCTGCCGCAGGGCGTGCTTGGTCGATCGATTGAGGAAGGACTTCTTTTCGTCGCTGCCAACGAGGCAGACCGGCCGATTGGGTTTCTTGCAGGCACCGAGATTGAAGAGACGCTCTACGTCATCGAGTTGGATGTCGTCATGCAATGGCAACGGCGCGGGGTGGGCCGCCGGCTGATGCTTGAAGCAGTAGAGGCGGCCCGTGTTCGCAAGCTCAATGGCGTGACCCTGACCACGGATCGTTACGTTGTCTTCAATGCTCCTTTTTATCGCTCGCTGGGCTTTGAACTGTTGGACCACGAGCACATGCCACCGTATCTGCGCCAGAAGCTCGACGACGAGATCGAAAACGGGATGGACCCCGATCGTCGTGTCGCAATGGCTTTGTGGTTCAAGTGATGCTTGCCAGAGTTGAAGCGTAGGCCGAAGCTCATCGGCTTCGGGCTACGATATCAGTGCGTCATGACTGGCGCCGCGCCATGATCCCAGTCGATAGCGCAACGCCAACTCCTGTGATTGCCGCAGCGGTGAGTTCCGCAATACCGACATCCTCGCCGAGCAAGACGGCGCCGCCGAGCGTTGCCAGAACCGGCGTGATCGCCGTGAATGCGGCTGCCTGCGTGCCGCCCAGCGAGCGAACGGCAACGCCGTAGGCAAGCGTTGCAACAAGGCCGGACAGCACGCCCTGGCTCAGGATCTGAAGGCCGATTTCCGGAAGCGGTGCCTGAGTGATCGATGTCCCCAAGACGACGGCGAGCGCGGCGTGGATGAGGAATGACCAGATGGCGATGAGTGCACTTGCTTGCAGCGCCGTCAGCCCTGACCGGCGGAAGGCATGAGTGTAAGAGGCCCAGAGCAGCGCGCCCATCGGCAGGAGCGCGAAGCTGCTCCAGGGAAGCATCGCAGTCGAGAGGCTGTGGACGAGCAGGATGACCATGCCGGCGACAATCGCCGCCAATCCCAGCCAGCGTGTCAGGTCCGGTCGCTCGCCGAAAACCACGACGCCGATGAGGGCGGTCGCTAGCGGCATGGAACCTCCGAGCAGGATCCCTGCGGACGCGGCGGGTGTCGAATGGATCGCCGCGGTCGTCAGTTGGAAGAAGACCGCGCCTGCACCCGCGACCATTATTGCCAACAATGTCAGCGGAACGCCTTTCGGCAGCAGTCCGGTCCTCAACCAGACGGGCGCCAGCGCCAATGCCGGAACGCCGTAGCGGATCAGGCCGAGATCAACGGTGCTGAGCCGGGTCCCCGCACTGTGGCGGGTTGCCAGGATCCAGGTTGCCCAGATGAGCACGGTCACCACGGCACCAGCATATCCGGTGGCGAGGGGCGAGGGCTTTGTGTTCGAAAATGCAAGAGTGGTCATGGGTCTATCCTCCAATGGCGTCCGGTTCACCGGTTGCATGAAGAATACCCGCGGAGGGCGCGGCATGTCCTTGCTATCTGTGGCGCCTATCGCATAGGCTACGCAATGATATGCCAATTCAGTCACTGGAAATTACTGAATATGCCAAATCTGGATAAATTCGATATCGCGATCCTGAGGTGTCTTCAGGAGGATGCACGGGCCACCAACGTCGAGATTGCGGAGAGGGTCAGCCTGTCTCCATCGCCATGCCTGCGCCGGATCCGCAACCTCGAGAAGGCCGGCGTCATCCGCGGATATCGCGCCGATATCGATCGCAAGGAGGTTGGCCTGGGGCTCACCGTGTTCGTGGAGTTCAAGGTTGCCCATCACAGCCGGGAGAACTCGGAAGCGCAGCAGGCGGCTTTGCTGGCCATACCCGAAATCGTGTCGTGCTTCCTGATCTCGGGGACCGCGGATTTCCTCGCGGAAGTGGTGGTCGAAGATCTGGCGGCCTATGAGCGGCTTCTGACGGAGACGCTGCTGACACTACCCAATGTCAGCGACATCAGGTCCAACTTCGCCATCCGCAGCATGAAGACGCACGGGGCTCTGAAACTGCCCGAGCCGAAATGAAAAACGGGGCCGCAAGGCCCCGTCTGAATTGTCATAGCAGCGTGCCGCTGAGGATCATCAGGGCAACGGAGAAGTAGATCACCAACCCGGTCACATCGACGAGCGTTGCGACGAACGGTGCCGAAGCGCTGGCGGGGTCGAGGCGCAGTCTCTGCAGCACGAACGGCAACATCGAGCCGGCGATCGAACCGAAGGTCACGATGCCGATCAGTGCCGCAAAGATCGTCCATCCGACCAGGATCCAGTGCTCGCCGTAGTCGTAGAGCCCGATATTCTGCCAGAGCACGATGCGGGCGAACCCGACCGCACCGAGGATCGAGCCGAGCACGATGCCTGTCGGCAGTTCGCGCAGCAGCACACGCCACCAGTCCGACAGCTTCAATTCTCCGAGCGCAAGCGCACGGATGATCAGCGATGTAGCCTGTGAGCCGGAATTACCGCCCGAGCTCATGATCAAGGGGACGAACAGCGTGAGCACGATGGCCTTCTCGAGTTCGCCCTCGAAGTGCTGCATGGCGCTTGCGGTCAGCATTTCGCCGAGAAACAGGGCACACAGCCAGCCGGCGCGCTTGCGTATCATGCCGGCGAAGCTGATCGTCATGTAAGGCTTGCCGAGCGCTTCCATGCCGCCGAACTTCTGCGCATCTTCCGTCTGGTCGGCGATCATCGTGTCGATCACATCGTCGACGGTCACGATGCCGAGCATGTGGCCGTTTTCGCCGATAACCGGAAGCGCCAGCAGATTGTGCTTGCGGATCAGCCTTGCGACGTCTTCCTGGGGCATCAGCGGATCGGCCCGTACGATGGCGCCTTGCTGGGCGACGCTGAGAACCGGCTGCTGCGGTTCGCCGGTGATGAGACGGCGCAGGGTTACGACGCTGGTCAGCGCCTGCGTCTCCGCGTCGAGCACATAGATCGCATAGACCGTCTCACGCGACCGTTCGACCTTGCGGACGTGGTCGAGCGTCTGCGCAACGGTCCACGTCGCGGGCACGCTGACGAACTCCGTCGTCATGATGCTGCCCGCCGTACGCGGGGGGTAGCCCATCAGGTGCTGGACGGCGAGACAGGTGGTCCGGTCGAGCTTGGAGAAAAGGTGTGCTCGCGCGTCCTCGCCCATTTCCTGGAAGAGGTCGGCGACACGGTCGTTGGCGGTTGCATTCAGCAGCCGCGCTGCCTGGTCTGACGGCATCTCCGTCAGCATGGCGGCAGCATGGTGCAGCTCGGGGCGCCCCAATATGCGGACGGCCTTCTGCTGAGGCAGCGTGGCGAGGATAGCCGCTGCTTCTGGGATTTCGAGCGCGTTCAGGCGTTCGACGCGTTCAGCCGTGGTGATGGCACCGAGGCTGTCGCTGGTAAAGAAACGGGCGGCATGGCCTGCCCGCAGAGGGAAGCGATTGATGTTCATTAAGCTCGCCTTTCCGTCGATCCGCCGTAGCGTCCGACGGGCGAGCCCGACAGAGATCGGTCAGCGCACGAGGGCCGCGTACGGCAAAGGCAATCGACTGCTACTGTCGCTTGGCATCGTGATGATGGCTCCGTTGATAACCGCGAAGAACGGTCGTTCCGCGCGTAAGGCAGTAGGTGGTCTCAAACGGCAAAAAAGTCAAGCTCCTTAGGCGCTTGAGGCAAGAATGCCGCACCCTGGCGCGCCATTCTTCCTTGGTGTTTCGCCGACCGGCTCGTTTGGCGGCGAACCGGTCATCTTGCAGCGGCGATATCTGATGCTAGAAGCCCGAAAGAACGACCTTGCCCTTCATCCTGCCGCTCTCGACCATTGCATGTGCCGTCTTGAGGTTCTCGGCGTTGATCGGACCGACGGTCTCGTTCAGCGTGCTTCGGATCGTTCCTGCGTCCACGAGCTCGGCAACCTTGTTCAGCAGCTTGTGCTGCTCGATCATATCGGGCGTCCCGAAGAGCGGACGGGTAAACATCAGCTCCCAGTGGACCGAAATCGCCTTGCGCTTGAATGGCACGATGTCGAGCGTCTTTGGGTCATCAATCAGCGCAAAGCGGCCCTGTGGAGCGATGGCTTCTGCAATGTCTTGAATATGGTCTGCGGTGTTGGTCGTCGAGAAGATGAAGCCGGGTGCGCCGATGCCAAGCGCGGCGACCTGTGGAGCGATCGGTCGCGAATGGTCGATGACGTGATGCGCGCCGAGTTGCTTGACCCACTCGCTTGTCTCGGGGCGGGAAGCTGTGGCGATGAGGGTCAGGTTGGTCAGCGCACGCGCGAGCTGGATCGAGATCGAACCGACCCCACCAGCCCCGCCGATGATCAGAAGTGACCGGGCCGCGCCGGGGACGGCATCCTGCACTTTCAGACGATCGAACAGCGCTTCGTACGCTGTGATCGAGGTGAGGGGCAGTGCAGCCGCGGCCGCAAAATCGAGGCTTTTCGGTTTGCGGCCAACGATGCGCTCGTCGACAAGATGGAATTCCGCGTTGCTGCCGGGGCGATTGAGCGCTCCGGCGTAGAAGACCTCGTCGCCGACCTTGAACAGCGTCACATCGGCGCCGACTGCTTTGACCACGCCGGCTGCATCCCAGCCGAGAACCTTGGGCTCATCGGCGGCGGGTGCGACGCCGGCTCTCACCTTGACGTCGACGGGATTGACGGAGACGGCCCGCACTTCGACGAGCAGGTCATGTCCTGTGGGGCTGGGGGTGGGCAGTTCGATGTCGATCAGCGACGTTTCGGCTGAAATGGCTTGCGGGACATAATAAGCGACGGCGCGCATCGGAAACTCCTGTGTTCATTGCACACAAGCTAGATGCGTCCTATGTTCACCTGACGCAAGAATGCACAAATTATGTACGTAGTACCCAAAAGGATACCGTAAGATGTCGCGACCCCGGGCCAAGCTCACGAAGAATTTTCCCGGTTGCCCTGTCGAGGCAACGTTGAGCTTTCTGGACGGAAAATGGAAAGGCGTGGTTCTCTTCCATTTGCTTGCCGGCACGTTGCGGTTCAACGAATTGCGCCGCAAGTTGCCGACCGTGACGCAACGGATGCTCACCAAGCAATTGCGCGAGCTTGAAGAGTCGGGGCTGGTATCGCGCACGGTCTTTGCGGTCGTGCCGCCGAGGGTGGAATACGCACTGACACCGTTAGGCGAAACGCTGAAGCCGGTGATCGAAGCCTTGGCTTCGTGGGGCGAAGAAAACGTCTTTTGTCTTCCGGACGGCCGTCACATGCGCAATGTAACGGCCGAAGATCCGTCAGTTCTGGCCGCGGCGATCCAGGCGTAGCGACGCTGCGAAGACGAACATGCCGAGGAAAGACAGGATGGCGCCGACATAGCCTGTCGCCGCGAAGCCGTAGCCCCAGGCGATGACCAGTCCGCCAAGCCATGCGCCGAGCGCGTTGGCGATGTTGAAGGCTGAGTGATTGGACGCTGCGGCAAGCGTCTGCGCGTCGGCCGCGACGTCCATCAGGCGGGTTTGCAGCGCGGGACCTGCCGCAAAGCCGCAGCCGATGAGGAAAACGCAAAGCGCCAGCATGAAGGGGTTTGCAGCGGTTAACGAGAACATCGTCAGGACGACGATGTTGAAGATCAGCGAGCCGCCGATCGTGCTCATGATCGACTTATCGGCAAACCAGGAGCCGACAAGGTTTCCGACGTTCATGCCGACGCCGAACAGAACCATCATCACGGCCACCATGCTTGGCTGAAGCATCGCAACCTTGACCGTCGTGTCGGCGATGTAGCTGAACATGGCGAACATGCCGCCATAGCCGACAGCGGCGACGCCGAGCGTCAAGAGCACCTGCGGCCGCTTGAATGCGCCGAGTTCGCGCATGAAGCTCGCGCCTTCCGAGACCTGATCGCGCGGCACGTAGTACCAGATGAGAGCCATCGTCACGAGGCCGATAACGCCGACAGAGGTGAACGCGACGCGCCAGTCGAGCGACTGCCCGAAGAAGGTGGCCAGCGGCGTGCCGAGCAGCGTTGCGATGGTCAGGCCGAGCATGACGCGACCGACGGCGCGGGCGCGCTTGTGCACGGGCACCATGGAAGCGGCGACGATCGCGGCCACGCCGAAATAGGCGCCATGCGGCAAGCCGGTGATGAAGCGCAGGATGGCAAAGCTGTCGAATGTCGGCGCCATGGCGCTGAGAATGTTCCCGACCGCGAAGATGCCCATGAGCAGGAGCAGCAACGAACGCCGCGCCATCTTGGCGGCGAGCACGGCGATGACAGGTGCGCCGATAACGACGCCGAGCGCGTAGGCGCTGATCACATACCCCGCCTGTGGGGTCGTGACGGAGAAGGTATCGGCCACATTGGGAAGCAGGCCCATGATCGCGAACTCTCCGGTTCCGATCCCGAAGCCGCCGCAAGCAAGCGCCAACTGCACAAGCGCAACCGCCATCGGAGAGGGGGCTTCGACCGCCGTCCCGGCGTCAATGGAATCGTTTACGGCGATCTGGCTCAAGCGAGAGCTCCTTGGGCATGCATGCTTGTTTCCGGACGCTGGACGCACGCTTAGCCACAACCGGCCGGACAAGCAGAAATGATGGGAGGTGGGGCTTTGCCCCAACATCGCATTTATCGACGATTTGTGCGCTGCCGTCCCCTGCGTTTTATGCAGTGCAGCGTCCCTCATGGCGCATACGTAGGTCATCGATTGGCTGCCTGCTGTGCAGAGCGACCTGCCATTTGGTTGAAATCGATGACGGAAGGACCATCTTCTAGCAGGACGAGGCAGGCGCCTGCGAAAGGCGGCTAATGACAGGAACCGCATGAAGCTTATAGGTTTTTTCAATCGCGACGGCGGTACTTTCCGAACCACCGACATGTCTGCCTACCAGAACCGCGCCGAGGCCACCTTTGCCGAGGCTGGTCACGACTTCGAGGCTGTCGTGTTTTCCGGGAGCGAGATCGTTCCCGCCATGGAGCGGGCGGCGCGGCGGGACGATATCGACGGGATCGTTGCTGGCGGCGGCGACGGGACGATTTCCGCTGCTGCCTCCATAGCCTGGAAAAACGGGGTGGCGCTCGGGGTTGTGCCTGCGGGCACCATGAATTTGTTTGCACGGTCGCTGCGTGTCCCTCTCGATATATGGGAGGCTCTTGATGTGCTGGCGTTTGGCGAAGTCGATCATGTCGATATCGCGAGCGCCAACGGCAGGCCGTTCATCCACCAGTACTCCGCGGGCCTGCATGCCCGCATGGTGCGTTATCGCAATTCCTACAGCTATCGCTCCCGCCTCGGGAAAATACAGGCAAGCACGCGCGCGGCTTTCGGCGTGGTGCTCAACCCGCCGGAGTTCGACGTCGAATTCGAGGCCGCGGGTATCCGGGAGCGCCGCAAGGTATCGGCTGTATCGGTCTCGAACAATCCGTTTGGAGAGAACGCGCTCCTCTATGCTGACAGCCTGACCGGCGGCGAACTGGGATTCTACACCGCGAAACCATTGAAACCGCTCGGGGTGGCGCGTCTTGCCATCGATCTGTTGCGCGGCAAGGTGCGCGAGAATACGGACTTGATGATCATGCATCCCGCCGAAGTGCATCTGCATTTTCCGAAGCTTCATCCCAAAGCCAATTGTGTGATGGACGGAGAATTGCTCCCGCTCGAGCGGGACGTGGCATTGACCCTACACCCGGGTGAGCTGAAAGTTCTGGTTAAACAGGGCCTTGCCGCCAAGATCGACGAGACGGAGCGGCGCGAGCCTGTCTCGTAACAACTTCAAGTGTTGCTTTTTGGCGCGATTTCAATCAAGCTTCGCGCGTTCAATCTACAGCAAGGCGGATACGACGATGCCTGTGCAGTGGAATACTCAAAAGATATCCGAATCTTTCTCGCGCGCGGCCATTGGGGAATGGGCGTGGTCCGAAGCTCTCGATGTCATATCGGAGGAGGCGTCCGGCGCTGGCGCGACCCTTGTGCGCCTGAAGGGCGGCCTCCCTCAGCTGCCGACCACCCCCTCGTTTCAAGAGGCGATCGACACATATATTCGAGACGGTTGGGCGAACCATGACGTTCGCTTCCGCGGCGTCGGCCATATGATGCGCCACGGGGTTGCCACCGACCTCGATTTTATCAGCGACGACGAAATCAAGCGCAACCCCTATTACCAGGATTGGCTGGCTCGGTTCGGCCTGAAGTGGTTCGCGGGCGTCAAGATCGCAGGCCTGGAAGAACTTTGGGTGCTGTCGCTGCAGCGGCGCGAGGATACCTTGCCTTTTGACGAGGAAGAGCGTCAATGCCTGGTCGACCTGGCAAGGGGCTTCGGCAATGATGCTGTCTTGGCCAGCGCCTTCGGCTTTGTCCGCGCGGATGAGGCGCTTGCGGCGTTCGACGCAAGCCGGAAAGCAGCATTCGTGCTCGATTATGCGGGCGTTGTCGCTCAGCACAATCAGGCGGCGGACAGTCTCCTTGGTGGCGCCATCACGTTGCGCGAACGCCGGCTCAGTTGTCGCGACGAGCGTTCCGACGAACGTTTGGGCGTTGCTGTCGGAAAGGCTCTGCTGCCACCCACCAGATCATCCTATGTTTCGATCGAACGCCCGGACGACTTTCCGCTGGTTGCGCACGTATTGCCCGTTCAGGGCGCCATGCACGATATTTTCTCGCCGTGCCAGGCGATCGTGATCGTCAGCGATCCCACCGCGCGCGCCGCACCGTCCACCTTGGCGCTTCAGGCGATCTTCGGCCTCACCCACGCCGAGGCCAAGGTTGCCTCCAAGCTGGCGGCGGGATGGGACCTGCGCGCCGTTTCGGATGAGCTTGGGACCTCGGTAAGGGCGTCGCGCAGTCACCTGCGAAGCGTATTCCAGAAGACCGGGTTCCGATCCCAGCCCGGGCTGGTCGCTGCTCTTCTGGAACTGATGATGACCGAACACTAGGTTCGCACAACGCCGCACGTCGCTCTCTACAGGCGCGATAGATAGGTGCGATGGTCGAAGTCCGAGACCGTCCTGAGGAAAGTGATCGCTTCCTTGCGCTTCGTGTCGCCGTAAAGCCTCTGGTAGCGCTCGCCGAAGATGTCGGCGATGAACGGCGATGCACGAAAATCCTCCACTGCGGTGAGGAAATCGTGCGTCAACCGGGTGGTATTCTCAGGGATATGGGAAGGCGTGGTTTCCTCGCCCGGGTCCAGTTCGTTGTCGAGGCCCAGCAGCATGCCGCCGAGGATGGCCGCCAGGAGCAGGTACGGATTGGCATCGGCGCCCGCGACACGATGTTCGACGCGCGCCGCCGGACCATTCAGGTCGGGAATTCGGATCGCGGTGCCACGATGACCATAACCCCAGGTCAGGTCGACGGGAGCAAAGGAATCCGGCTGGAGGCGGCGATAGGAGTTGGCGAACGGTGCGAAGACCAGCTGCGCCTCGCGCATGGTGCGCAACATGCCTGCACAAACGGACTTGAGCTTTTTGGGCTCTTCGCCCTTGGCGTCGAGAATGTTGCGCCCATCCCGGTCCACGACACTGGCGTGCACGTGCAGGCCCGAACCGGCATGATCCGAATAGGGCTTTGCCATGCAGGTCGACTTGAGGCCGTGCTTGCGTGCCGCCTGCTCCACGATCCGCTTCAGGTAGATGCAATCGTCAGCTGCGGCCAGCGCGTCGGGGCGATGCAGGAGGTTGATCTCGAACTGCCCGGGACCAAACTCGGCGGTCGTCGCATCGGCAGGCAGGCCCTGCGCCTTTGCGTAGGACCGCACGGTCTGCAGATAGCCGTCGAGGGCATCGACCGCGTTCATGTCGTAGAGCTGAAAGCCGTTCGGATCACCCCGATAGGTCAGGCTTGACGGCGGCGAGGGGCGACCGGTGTCGCGCCAGTCCTGTTCAACGACATAGAACTCGAGTTCCGTTGCAACCACCGGTGTCAGGCCGCGCTCCTCGTATCGCTTCAGCACCGAGGAGAGGATGGCGCGCGGATCCATGAAGCTCGGCGTACCGTCGAACTCGTGCATGGTCGCCAGGACCTGCATCGAGCCTTCCGGCGCCCAGGGCATGGGCACGAGGCTGCGCTTGTCCGCAATGCAGTTTCCATCCGGATCGCCGACCGACAGCGACAGGCCGGTAATGTCGTCGTTGTCATCGCCCCAGATGTCGAGCGATTGTGTCGATGAAGGCAGTCGGACTTCGCCAGCCCACACCTTTTTCTGGGCATCCAGGGGAATTTGCTTGCCGCGTAGGTCGCCATTCATGCCAACGAGCATGATTTCAATGCGCGGTTCTCCGTCCGCAGCCTTTCCGTGCATTTTGTCAGTCGCCATGATCTTGTAAATCCCCTCGGACAAGGCCAAGGTCGTAGCTCATTGGGAAGAGGCTTTCAATCACCGAAGGTGTTTAGCAAATCATGTCTGATACTTACGCGCGTTCTAATCTTGCTGCCGTCGATGCCGCTCATCATCTGCATCCGTTCTCCGACATGAAGAAGTTGAATGCCGATGGCACGCGCATCATCCAGCGCGGCGAGGGCGTCCATATCTGGGATAATCACGGCCGGAAGTATCTGGATGGTTTTGCAGGTCTGTGGTGCGTCAATGTCGGCTACGGGCGTAAGGAAATAACCGATGTCGTTGCGCGGCAGATGAACGAACTGCCCTATTACAACACCTTCTTCGGCACGACCACGACACCGACGACCCTTCTCGCCGAGAAGGTGACGTCTCATGCCGGTCCACGCTTCAACCATGTTTTCTTCACGGGCTCCGGCTCGGAGGCAAACGACACGTGGTTCCGCATGGCGCGCGTCTACTGGAGCGCGGTCGGCAAGCCGTCGAAGAAGATCGTTATCTCACGAAAGAACGGCTACCACGGCTCGACCGTTGCCGGCGCCAGCCTCGGCGGCATGAAATACATGCATGAGCAGGGCGACCTGCCGATCCCCGGTATCGTCCATATCGGTCAACCCTACTGGTACGGGGAAGGTGGCGACCTGTCGCCTGCGGAGTTCGGCCTCAAGGTCGCTCGCGAGCTCGAAGCTAAGATCGACGAGCTAGGCGAGGACAACGTCGCGGCCTTCGTCGCAGAGCCCGTGCAGGGAGCGGCCGGCGTCATCATCCCGCCGGAGACCTACTGGCCGGAGATCGCCCGCATCTGCAAGGCGCGCAACATCCTGCTCGTCACTGACGAGGTAATTTGCGGCTTCGGTCGTCTCGGCCAATGGTTCGGCCACCAGCATTTCGGCGTCGAGCCCGACCTCGCTCCGATCGCCAAGGGCCTTTCATCGGGCTACCTGCCGATCGGCGGCGTACTCGTCAGCGATCGCGTGGCAAACGTTCTGATCAACGATGTCGGCGATTTCAATCACGGCTTCACATACTCGGGCCATCCCGTGTGCGCGGCCGCAGCGATCGAGAACCTTCGCATCATCGAGGAAGAGCGGCTTGTCGAGCGTGTTCGCGACGACATCGGTCCTTACTTCGCCAAGGCCTGGGGTGGTCTCGGTGAACATGACCTCGTGGGCGAGGCCGTCAGCATAGGCCTGATGGGCGCATTGCAGCTCACCGCCGACAAGTCTTCACGCACCCGCTTCGAAAAGCCGGACGCAATCGGCACGCTGGTCAGAAATCATGCCCTCGCCAATGGACTGGTCCTGCGCGCCACCGGCGACCGCATGCTGGCATCGCCGCCGCTGGTCATCAGCCATGCTGAAGTCGATGAAATGGCTCGGATCACCAAGATCGCATTGGATGCGGCGTGGAAGGAGCTGCGAGGCTGACGAAACCACGATAGGTGCGGAAGGATCGCTGCTTTATTGGTTGGCAGCGATCCAGAAATAGGCGAACCGAACATGCTTTTCCGCGTCGTCGGGGTTGTAGGGAATAGCCAGGTATTGGGGCGTAATCCCGTCTAGGGCGATGTCTCGTTTCTTGAGGAATGCCGCCACTCGGTCTGGCAGTGCTTCTCCATACTCACCTCCGACGCGCCAGACGACGAGCAAAGGCTGTGAAAGTTCGGATGTGGCCAGCCCGCCGGGGGCCTCGACCAGAACGTTGGGAAACTGCGTACGGAGATTTCCCGCGGTATTGCCGTCGGTGGTCAAAATCCGGGCCGGCTCGCCATGTTTGGCCAAAATCGCGTCCGCAAATGCGTGGTAAGGGGTGTTGACCCGCGAATAGTAGCCCAGCATAGGCCCCACAATTGCTCGTCCCGAAAGAACGGCAAGGGCAATCAGCACAAGGGCAGCGACGACGGCCGCGAAACGCGGCAGTTTCAGCTCCACGGCGCTGCCTGAAGCGTCCACTTTCATCGCAAGATAGAGCGGAAGCAGCACGACCAGCAGCGAAAGCCACTTTTCGCGAATGTGTGTCGCGCCAACGCCGATAACGACCAGAAGGACAAGGACGAGGCAGGCGATCAACATCCTGCCCAGAATGCGGGTCCACTCACTCTGTGCGCGGACAATGGTCTTGATATCCCGATAGAAGATCAAGGCAAAAACTGCGGCCGTCGGTGCGACCGCCTGGATCGTTGCGCTCGTCAGGGAGAGCGCGCCGAGCAGGAAGGTCGGGATGTGCCTGCTTGGTCCACCTTCCTTCATTTCCGCCAGCGTGTTGTTGCTCGCATTTCCGAGATTGTGCAGCAGCCAATAGGCGTGGGGGGCGGCAATGATCGCGGCGGCCAGCACGGCCAGCAGAATGCGCCAATCGAAGATGCGCTTCCGAAGGTCAGCCTCCGGGAGGATTGCCAGAACGGCCGCAACCGGCACCACAACGAAATTGTACTTGGATATGACGCCGATGCCGACGGCAATGCCAGTGATGAGGTAGGAAGCGAAGCTCGGTGCCTTCAGCGTGCGAAGGAAGCCGAACAGAAACAGCGACACGGCAAACAGCGCCGCAACCGTGTGAGAAAGATCCTTCTGGGCAAGAAAGAAAACCGGCGGCAACGTCAACACACCGAGCATTGCGATTGCCGGCGTCGCACGGTTGGACGCGACCTGACGGGCTGCAAGGCCGTAGAATAAGCAGCACAGAAACAGCAGGCTGTTCTTCAGGATCGACAGGGTCGCGACCGAAATACCGAAGAGCTCGGCAAGTCCGTGCTGCAGCCAGCCGTAGAACGGCGGCTGCGAGCCGTAGCCGACGAGGAAGTATTGCGAAAGAAATGCCTGCGTCGATTCATCGATCTCAAGCGCATCAGGTCGCAAAAGGCGGACGATGACGCAAAGCAGGAAGTAGCCGCCGACGAGATAGAAGGCGGCATCGGATCGACGTGCCAGCATATTACGCATTCGTTCTTTCGTCGAAAATCTGCCGGACGATGTAGTTCGGCGAGGCGTCGTCGCGATAGTAGGTCCGCGCGATCATCTCCGCGAGGATGCCGGTGGTGATCATCTGTACCGACGACAGCAGCAGCACGATGCCGACCATCAGCATTGGACGTGTGCCAATATCATTGCCGAGGATGAACTTGTCGAAGAACAGATAGACCAGGATCAGCGCTGAAATGGCACCGAGGCCAAGCCCGAGCGAGCCGAAGAAGTGGCCGGGGCGCGCCTTGTAACGCATGAAGAACATGACCGACAGCAGGTCGAGAATAACGCGGAAAGTGCGGGAGATGCCGTACTTGGACTGGCCGTGCTGGCGGGCATGGTGGGTGACGACCATCTCGCCGATGCGGGAGCTTGGGACAACGCCCGCGACCCAGGCCGGGATGAAACGGTGCATCTCACCCATCAGCTTCACCTGCTTGATGATCGATGCGCGGTAGATCTTCAGGCTGCAACCATAATCATGCAGCTTGACGCCTGTAATGCGGCCGATCAGGTAGTTGGCACACCAGGATGGGATCTTGCGCAGGAAAAGACCGTCCTGACGGTTTTTCCGCCAGCCGACGAGCAGGTCGAGTTCGCGGCGCTCCAGTTCGGCGACCATCGAAGGAATATCTTTGGGATCATTCTGCAGATCGCCGTCCATCGTCGCGATCAGTCGTCCAACCGCCGTGTCGATGCCTGCCTGCATTGCTGCCGTCTGCCCGAAGTTTCGCTGCAGTTCGACAATCCTCAGCAGCAGACCTTCGCGGCTGACATGCTTGCGCGCGTTTGCCAGCGTTGCATCGGTACTTCCGTCGTCAACCAGGATCAGCTCCCACTGTTCGGCATATCCGGTCATGGCCGTACAGATGCGATCAATCAACGGGCCGACGCTATCCTCCTCGTTGAAAACGGGAACGACCAGCGAAAGCTCAACAGGTTTGGGAGCGTCGATGACGTTCGAAAGTGACTCAGCCGTTGTCTGCAACGCTTATTTCTCCTAAAACGCCGCGCAGCCGTGTTGGTGGCATCGCGGACGAAGTCAGGAAGCTAGTACATGAAGTCTCCGGTTGTTGCCAGCCGACAATCTTGGTTCGCTCGCAATCGGATGCTGTTGCTGACCGTAACGATTGTCGCGGCCTATGCGATTTTCATCGAGTGGTTCTGGGGATGGACATCGATCCTTGGGCAATGGGCGACAGTCGGCGTGCTACCGGTCGTCACGGCGCTCGTCCTGTTGACCAGCACTTACTTCCTCCGCACATGGCGTATTTATGACTATTTCCCACGCGAAACCGCCGGCCGGTTTCAAACGCTCTTTCGGGTGACGCAGATCCACAATCTGCTGAATATCATGATGCCGTTTCGAACCGGCGAGACCAGCTTCCCCGTGCTGATGCGCACGGAATTTGGCATTCCCCTGACGCGCTCCACATCCGCGCTCCTGGTCATGCGGCTCCTGGATCTGCATGCGTTGCTCGCTGCTGCCGGAATAGGCTTTGCGATAGGCTCCTCGCATCAGGTGCTTGCATGGCTGGCCTGGGGGGTATTTCTGCTCTTGCCGGTGGTTGGCTTCACCGTTCGCAAGACGCTACTCCGGTTCGCCGGCAAGCTGCTACCGTCGAAGCTCCAGCATTTCGTCGTGGAGATCGAAAACGGCCTGCCGGCCAATGCGGCCGCTTTCGCAAGAGCCTGGGCAATGACTGTCATCAATTGGCTCGTCAAGGTTTTGGTGCTTGCCTGGGCTTTGAGTTTGATGGGCGTTTTGCCCCTGGCAGCCAGCTTCGGCGGCGCATTGGGCGGTGAACTGTCGTCTGTTTTGCCGGTTCATGCACCGGGTGGCGTCGGGACCTATCCGGCCGGTATCACTGCGGGTGCAGTGGCCTTTGGTGCGTCCGGCGAAAGGGCAGCCGTCGCATCGCTGGCGCAGGCGAGCATCAACGCCCATCTGCTGATCATCGTTTCCGCCCTGACGGGTACAGCGGTGTCATTGCCCTTCGGCCGCCGCCGCGAGCTCTGATATCCGCTTTTGCAGGAAGGCGCGCTCGGGTGCTTGGCGGCAGTGAGCGAGAGCCGTTTCATATGCCTCCAATGCCTGTTTCGTCCGCCCCAGCTGCCGCAGGAAGTCTGCACGGGCGGAATGCGCAAGGTGATAGGAGCCGAGGTCTCCTGCCTGCAGGATCGTATCGATCAGCTGCAGTCCCTGTTCGGGCCCATCGAGCATCGCAATGGCTACCGCACGATTGAGTTCTGCAATCGGTGACGGCTGAACGGAGAGCAGAAGATCGAAGTAGGCCGCGACCTGTCGCCAATCCGTGTCTGCCGGCGTTTGCGCGCGGGCGTGCTCTGCTGCGATGGCGGCCTGGAGGGTGTAGATCCCGATTTCGCCGTGACGCATGACATCGTGAAGCAGTCGCAGACCCTCGTTGATTTCGGCGCGATCCCAGAGGTTGCGATCCTGCTCTGCAAGAAGAATCAGATCGCCATTGGCGTCACGCCTCGCGAGCCGGCGTGAATCCTGCAACAACATCAGCGATAGGAGACCTGAAACGTCAGGGTGCGGCAGCAGCCCGCGCAACAGCCGGGCAAGCCGGATTGCCTCGACGGCAAGATCGGTCCGGATCATCTCGCTGCCGGATGAGGCTGAATATCCCTCGTTGAAGACGAGATAGATCACATGCAGCACGCGATCGAGGCGCTGTGGGAGCTCCTCATGGGATGGAACCTCGTAGGGGATGGCTTCCGCGCGGATCTTGCTCTTTGCCCGGACGATGCGTTGCGCCACGGTCGGTGCTGGAACGAGGAAGGCATGTGCAATCTCTTCGGTGGTGAGGCCGCAGACCTCGCGAAGCGCCATCGCCATCTGTGCGTCCGCCGGAATCACCGGATGGCAGCAGGTAAAGATCAGCCGCAACATGTCGTCCTCGATAAGTTCCATGTCGCCGACCTCCTTTTCATCGGCAGACGGGTATAGAGTGTCTTCTATGTCCCTCAGCGAAGCATCGAAGCGTGTTCGCCGGCGGATGTGGTCGATGGCACGGAAGCGGCCGGTCGATACGAGCCAGGCAAAGGGGTTGTCGGGCACGCCATCTCGCGGCCAGGTGCGTGCCGCTGCCGCGAAAGCGTCGTGCAATGCCTCTTCAGCGCGGTCGAAGTCGCCCAGCAGTCGGATCAGGGTCGCGAGGACCCTGCGAGAATGCTTTCGGTAAACGTCCTCGATGAGGTCTTCCACGGTTCACTCCGGAAGGGTCAGCGTTCTCACTGGGCGCAACTCCACGGCTCCGACGCGTGCACAGGGAATGCGTGCCACGATCGCCTTGGCCGCTTCCATGTCCTCTGCCTCGATGACGTATAGTCCAGCGAGATGCTCCTTGGTCTCGACATAGGGCCCATCGGTCGCGCTGAGCTCATTGTTTCGAAGTCGCAGGACAACCGCCTGCTCGGGTGGCTCCAGCGCGTCAGCGTGGATCAGCGTACCGGCGCGGATCAGTTCTTCGTCGACGCGAAAATGAGCCCGAACGATCTCCTCCGTTTCCGCTGCGGTGAGTGTGCCGTCAGTATCGGCGGAGTTGTAGATAAGGCAGACGTAACGCATGGCATCATCTCCCGTCATTGATCGAATAGGCCGATCGGATTTCGATCGAGGCATATCTCAGGATGGGAAAGGTCGAGGCGACCGCCCTTGCCTCGGTCATATCCGTGGCCTCGATCAGAACGAAGCCGCCGAGATGTTCTTTTATTTCGGCAAAAGGGCCATCGGTGGCGGTGACGGCGCCTGTTCCAGCACGCAGGGTGAGCGCCGTGTTCGGCGCGTGCAGCGCCAACGCGGTCTGGAGCACACCCCGGTCGCGCCAGTGATCGTCGCTCACGATGCATTCCTGCGTCAGGGCGTCCCACTCCTCTTGTGGCACGAGGTTGCTTTTCTCTGTGTCAAACCAGATCTGGCAGAGAAATTTCATGTCATTACCCCTGTTGTTCAACTGGAATCGTATAGATCGGCCTGACTTCGATCGATCCCGTCTTTGCAAGCGGAATACCGGCGGCCACACGGATGGCGTCGTTCAGATCTTTCGCCTCGATCAGGATGAAGCCGCCCAGCTGTTCCTTCGTTTCGGCATAGGGGCCGTCGGTGACCGACATCTCTCCGTTGCGAACCTTTACAGTCACGGCACTCCGAGGTGACTGCAGTGCCTGGGCGACGATCAGGTGTCCGCTCTCTAGGAGGTGATCGTCGTAGGCGAGCGAATCCCTGTCGAGCTTGCGCTTCTCGTCGCTCGTCATGGCGTCGAGCCTGGAGGGCTCGAACCACACCTGGCAGAGATACTTCATGGCATTCTTCCTCCCGAGTTGCGCCGTGATATCTCCTTGACGAGCAGCTTAGGCGTATTTCGACAAGGTGAAAAAAAATCTTTCTGCACGCCCCGTGTCGAATTGAGGAGATCAAACGCGACTAGCAACCGTCAACAGCAAGGAGTGACGGTTATGAGCATCTTCGAGATTGTGCTGGCGAACCAGCTGTGGGCGCGTCGGCGCCAGGGAGAAAAGCTTGATCCGCTGGCGCAGGACGTGCCCACCGCCGGTGCCATCGCTGCGCGGCTTGCCGCTGTGCTGGCCGTTTTCGCGTTGTCCATAGTAACGCTGGATATGGCTGGCCACCGTGATGGCCAGCAAGCTTTCGCTGTCGGTCAGGTTGCCGCGTCGCGACAGTAGGGAAACGGCCTATTGGAAGGCCGTCTCGAAGAAGCTCCTGAGCTTGCGTGAATGCAAGGCTTCCGGCGGCATGGCGGCCAGCTTCTGGACGGCACGGATGCCGATCTGCAGATGCTGGTTGACCTGCGTGCGGTAAAAGGCAGTGGCCATGCCAGGAAGCTTGAGCTCGCCATGCAGTGGCTTGTCGGAAACGCAAAGCAGCGTTCCGTAGGGCACGCGGAAGCGGAAGCCGTTGGCGGCGATCGTGGCCGATTCCATGTCGAGCGCAATGGCACGGGCCTGCGAGAGCCGCTTGACCGGTCCGCGCTGGTCGCGCAGTTCCCAGTTGCGGTTGTCAATGGTTCCGACCGTGCCCGTGCGCATGATCCGCTTCAGCTCGAAGCCCTCGTAGCCGGTGATCTCGGCAACGGCGGCTTCCAGCGCAACCTGCACTTCTGCAAGGGCAGGAATCGGTACCCAGACCGGCAGGTCATCATCCAGCACATGGTCCTCGCGCATGTAGGCGTGTGCGAGCACATAGTCGCCGAGGCGCTGGCTGTTGCGCAGGCCTGCGCAGTGGCCGAGCATCAGCCAGGCATGCGGCCGAAGAACCGCCACATGGTCAGTAATGGTCTTCGCATTCGACGGCCCGACGCCGATGTTGATCATCGTGATCCCGGCATGGCCTTTCTTCTTGAGGTGATAGGCCGGCATCTGCGGCAGTCGGGCCAGCGTGACGTCGGTTTCCGGCTGGCCGCTGCCCGCATGGGTGATGATGTTGCCGGGCTCCACGAACGACGTGTAGCCGTCGCCGCCATCCGCCATCAGCTTGCGGGCCCAGGCGCAGAACTCATCGATGTAGAACTGATAGTTGGTGAACAACACGAAGTTCTGGAAATGTTGCGCGCTGGTCGCCGTATAGTGCGACAGGCGCGCCAGCGAGTAGTCGATGCGCTGGGCGGTAAACGGGGCGAGGGGAGATGGCTCGCCCGGCGGCGGAATGTATTCGCCGTTGGCGATCTCGTCGTCCGTCGTGTTCAGATCCGGCGTGTCGAACAGGTCGCGCATCGGTATATCGAGAAATGCCGCGGCCGACGCTTCGACATGCGCACCTTCGCCAAAGGCAAAATGCAGCGGGATCGGCGTGGTCGATTCCGACACGATGACGGGCACGTTGTGGTTCCGCATCAGAAGCCCGAGCTGCTGCTTCAGATAATGCCGGAAGAGCTGCGGACGGGTGATCGTCGTCGTGTAGATTCCTGGCGCGGTCACATGCCCGTAGGACAGGCGCGTGTCGATATGGCCGAAGCTGGTCGTCTCGATACTGACCTGCGGATAGAAGGCCCGGTAACGCGAGGTGATCGGCGCGCCCTTGGCGAGAGACGTGAAATTCTCGATGAGGAAGGACGTGTTGCGCTCATAAAGCGCCGTCAGCGCATCGACTGCCTGAACTGGATCGTCGAAGCTCTTCGGCGAAAAAGGCGATGGTGATGCAATGTCGAGAGGTGCAGATGGAGAGATTCGTTTGCTCATGACGCATTATAGGGTGTTGCATTTAACAAGCAAACGACGCGTTGAGCAGCAACGCATGGATTTTTACAAGCATTCCGACGGTGTTGGCCGGAATGCCATGACGTCATGGCCGGACGGCACGGATAGGCTCGATCGAAGCCGTATAGTTGGCGCCGAAGTGCGACTGGGCACCGCCACCTGCATTTCGGCTGACTGCAGCCGAAAATGTGATGGCGAAGATCGCTGCGAACAGCGTGATGATGGTGAAACGCCTTGCCAAGACTAGCACTTCCATATCCTTGCCCCGGTACGAGGTTCTGGGTGAAAACCGCTCGGTAGCGTCGTTGTGACGATCTGCTCCTGAACGTGACACCGTTTTGCCACGGTCCTGCTGAACCGACGCTGAGATGCCGGTTCATCCAGCGTTCATGAAGACCAGCATGCTTGAAGCGGGCCGGGCGTTACTTATCTCTCAGTATCCGCCCAAGGAGATTTTCATGGCGACGCCAATTGAACTCTAT
The DNA here is from genome assembly GCA_900489925.1 of Hyphomicrobiales bacterium. Taxonomy (GTDB): domain Bacteria; phylum Pseudomonadota; class Alphaproteobacteria; order Rhizobiales; family Rhizobiaceae; genus Rhizobium. The sequence continues at coordinate 20,274 of UEHQ01000010.1, forward strand.
TACTGGCCCACGCCGAATGGCTGGAAGATCAGTATTATGCTGGAAGAACTCGGCGTTCCCTATGAGGTCAGGTACGTCAATATCGGCAAGGGCGAGCAATTCGCGCCCGAATTCCTGAAGATCGCGCCCAACAACCGCATGCCGGCCATCATCGACCGTGAAGGCCCTGGCGGCGAGGCGATCTCCGTCTTCGAATCCGGCGCGATCCTGCAATATCTCGGACGCAAGTACGGCAAATTCTATTCGATGGACGAGCGAACCCGCGTGCAGATCGAGGAGTGGCTGTTCTGGCAGGTCGGCGGTCTTGGTCCGATGGCCGGCCAGGCCCATCATTTCCGCGGATACGCCCCTGAGAAGATCGAATACGGGATCAATCGCTATACCAACGAAGTGAACCGTCTTTACGGCGTGATGAACAAGCGCCTCGCGGAGCACGAATACCTCGCCGGCGACTACTCGATCGCGGATATGGCCTCCATAGGCTGGGTCGTACCCTACGAGCGCCAGGGGCAGGACCTGGCCGAGTTCCCGCACCTCAAACGTTGGTTCGACACCATGATGGCTCGCCCCGCGGTCATCAAGGGCATCGCAATCGGCAAGGAAGAGCGTGAGCGCAGCAATCTGGCCGACGACAAGGAAGCGCAGAAGATCCTTTTCAACCAGCGGGCACGCTGAACGGCGCGGTTGGGAAGTCCAATGCGCTCGGGGAACCGGGCGCATTGCTCATGTCGTGCCTACAGTCGCGTCCAGGTCTGCGATTTGCAGAAGACCTTCAGCACGCAGCCCTTCATCTTCAGAGAGCCGCCGGAGACGGTGCCCGATCCGCTATAGGTCGTTGCTTGGATCGGTGATCTCGCCGCTGTAGTCCGCGCCTGAACCTGCAAGGGTGCCGATTTTTCTGCCTGTATATTTGCCGGTTTTCAGGGTGATGCAGAAGTCGCCGCCGCAAGCGGCGATCAGCGCGGTTTCACCGGAAGCGGTCTTCCAGTTGCCGACGATGGGTTCGTCGGCATAGGCGAATGTCGCCGATAACGCGATCGCGCCTGCCAGAACGTACTTACGGATCATCTTTTACCTCCCTGATGTCGTGGCGGGCAAACTAACTGACGCGAACGTAAAGGTAAATAATTGTGTTTTCGGCGCCCAGAAATCACCGGTTCGGCGCGCAATAATTGACGCGCTTTCAGGTTCGCCGCTGATTTCGTGGTGAACGGAAGGTTGATTTCCAAATCTGAATTTTCGGTAAATCGAGCGCCAAAATCCTTAATCCGCAAGGCTTCCGATGTTTAACAAAAATCCAATTTTACCAAGCGTTTGGACTTTATTTGTCTCAAATTAATCATGCATTTTAGGCGTTTTTTGAAAGCCATCCGGCATAGTGAAGCCATCAAACGAGCGGGGCAAACCCGCCGAACCGAAGGGACCAAAAAGCTGCGATAGACGGCAAGGCCCAGAGGTAAAACAGGGTAAGTCAACACAGGCTAAACAGGGATAAAACCGATGGCACGCTTTGAAATGCACAATGCAGAAATGGCCACCATGGGTGGCGAGAACAGCGCCGATGTCTTCTGCGAAATGGGTCTGATGTATGCAACCGGACGCGGCTGCCCCATCGATCTGGTGGCCGCTCACAAATGGCTGAACATCGCCGCAATCAAGGGCAACGATCGTGCGGCTGAACTCCGCGCCGATCTCGCCGCAAGCATGGACAAGATGCAGCTGGCCCAGGCGCTCCGCGCGGCTCGCGAATGGATGACCGTTCACTGAGGATGGCTCGCAACATCACTGCACGATAAAAACAAAAGCCTCAGAAGAGGAACCGGCGGGCTAGGCTCGCTCGGGAGATAGCAAAACCGCGACCGGCAGGAACAAGGCCGGCGCGGTTTATCTCGTTTGCGCTCAGCCGAGCGACTTTAGGACCACGGGCAAGGCTTGCTCGAACAATGCCATATCAGCCTCCGGCCCGACGCTGACCCGGATGCAGCGGTTGAGAGGCGCGACACCTGGCATGCGGATGAAGACGCCGTGCTGCATCAGACCATCGACGATCGAACGGGCGTAAGCACCGTCCCGCCCGGCGTCGATGGCAACGAAATTCGTCGCGGACGGCAGGGGAGTAAGCCCGTTTGCCTTGGCGATGCCGGTAATCCGCTCGCGGGCAGCATGGATCTTGGCAACCACCTCGGAAAGGTAGGCCTGATCCTTGAGAGCGGCGAGCGCGGCGGCTGTCGCGAGGCGATTCATGCCGAAGTGATTGCGTATCTTGTCGAAGGCAAGCGCCGTTCCGGGAGTGGAAATAGCGTAACCCACGCGGGCGCCGGCCAGGCCATAGGCCTTGGAGAAGGTCCGCGTCCGGATGACGTTCGGCAGGTCGATCAGTGACGCGATCGACGGCAGCGAATTGGCGGGGCCGGTTTCGCTATAGGCTTCGTCGAGGATGAGGAGAGTGGTCTCCGGTAGCGCCCGGGCGAACGCGATGACGCTATCGGCATCCCACCAGCTTCCCATCGGATTGTCGGGGTTGGCAAAATAGACAAGCGGCGGCGCCTCGCGTTTCACCGCATCGAGTAGGCCATCGAGGTCCTCACGATCCTGCACATAGGGAACCGTTACGAGTCGCCCCCCAAAGCCGGAGACATGGAAGTTGAACGTCGGATATCCGCCCAGCGATGTGACGACGGGAGCGCCCGGGTCGATCACCAATCGCACGATCTGGCCGAGCAGCTCATCGATGCCGCCGCCGATGGCGATATTTGCTGGGCCGGTGCCGAGATGAGCGCCGAGCGCTTCCTTCAGTTCGTAATTTTCGGGGTCGTTGTACTTCCAGATTTCGGGGGCATGGTCGCGAATGGCCGCAAGCACCGATGGCGCCGGTCCGAAACCGTTTTCGTTGGCGCCGATGCGCGCTTTTACGTGAAGTCCGCGCTGGCGCTCGATCGCCTCGGGGCCGACAAATGGGACAGTTGAGGGCAGGGCGCTGACGAGGGGGGTGAAGCGCGAGAAGGCAGACATTCTGAGGCGTATCCCAAGGCTATGAAAATCGCGCCAACAATAGGCGCTGGTAGAGCCAAGGCAAGGCAGATTATTCCCCGAAACGGCGATCTACATGCTGATCGTGCGGCGCGCGTCGATCGCTTCCATGTTGCCGATCATGAAGTCCGCGCGGACCACGCGGCGCAACACATCGGGCTCGATCGTGTTGATGAAGCGAACGCTGATCCTCTCGTTCCTGCGGTGCACCTCGGCGCAGCCGATACGGTAGGCGAGCCCGAGGATATTGAGATAGTAATGCTTCGGTAGGCCCGTCGTGGACGAGACGATGAAGGTGGCGCCGCCACGCGAGATGTCGATGATCTCGGCACTGCGCATCGAAATGCCCGTGAGGCATGGACGGACGGCGATAATGCGCGCGGGACGCTTCACATTGAATTGCTCCCAACGCGTCTCGTAGACTTCCGATTTCACCGTCGCGAGGTGTGTGGCACGAAGCATCGACATAGACATCACAGGGCTCCTGAAAACAGGATCGTCCTGATCCTGCACTCAAAGCCTCACACGAATGGTTTTCGCATTTGTCAAAGAAGAAAATACAAGTTTAACGAAAGCGGATTTTGTTTCGGCCGCTTCAAGCGAATGCCCGGACCGCGAGATATCCGCCCGCCGCTGCCATTGCGGTGACGAAACCACCCCACAGCACATCGACGATGCTCATCGCCAGAGGCCAATTCTTCAGCGTTGCGAGATTGGTCACGTCATAGGTGCCGTATGCCGCAAGTCCGAGAACCGCGCCATGGATGATCGTGATGGTAATCGAGGCCGAGGACAATCCCGGCCGCGTGGCGAGAAACACGATGGCAACGGCAAAAAACACATAAAAGACGACCGCAATGCCGAGATTGGGAGAAGGAAGCATCAGCTCGCCGAGCTGATCGCGATAGAAGGTACGGGCAACCAGACCGAGCCAGATCACGTCTAGGACAAGCAGCGTCATGAGCGCGCCGGCGTAGGCAATAACCTGTGTCTTCATCTCGATACTCCCATCGGTGTGCCCTTTTACGCGGATCAAGGAGATTGGATTGCCTGACCTGCGATTTATCCACCCTGACGCAGAACTCTTTCGTGCCCTGCACGTTTTAATAGAGTTAGCGGGCGCAAGGGCGCTCTATTGAAATAGCAAGGAGACGAGGATGTCTGACATCATGCTGCAGCCGAAGTCATGGGTGGTCGTTTGCGATGGAGGGAAAGCCTTGATCATGCAAAATACCGGCGACGCGAGCGGCATCAACCTGAAGGTCCAGGAGACCTTGACGCAGCCGAATGAGCCAGACCGCGAAATCGGCGCGGATAAGCCCGGGCGCACGCACGCCGCCGACGGATTGAGCGGAAGTGCCGTCGAAGAGACGGATTGGCATAAGCAGGCGGAAGTCGAGTTCCTGAAGCAGGTCGCATCCAAACTCGATCTGCTCGTGCGCGAAAGGGACGTCCAGCGCATCGTGATCGTTGCACCACCGCGGGCGCTCGGCACGCTCAGAGCAAGCCTCAGTGCCGATGTGCAGGCAGCGGTCTCTGCAGAACTGGCGAAGGACTATATCAACTTGCCGGTCGAGCAGATCGAACGACGATTGGCCGCCTAGACGGCATAAAGCGGGAGGGCGCAGCGGCAAGCTCGCCCACCCGCAGACTACGGCTTAGCTCTCGAAATTCAATCGCAGGACGTGGTGAAGGAATTCGGGATTGATCAGCATGTTGAAGCTGATCGTCACGAGGTCTCCCTCACGCTTGACGACGGTCGAACCGATCTCGTCGTGAATGCCGAGAATCTCGAGGAAGAAGTGGTTCGGCACTTCCAGGTTCGGATTGACCTCCAGCACGGCGCCGGCGAGCGTGATCGTGCGGATCAGGCAGCGGACTTGCGTTCCCGTGCTGAGGTGGTGTCCGACGAAGATGATCTTGCCGGGGCGATCGAGCGAAAATTCCCGGTAGGCCTGTTCGGGCTGTGGGTGCTCTGTGTCGAGGTGCATCTGAAAGGCCATGTTAGCCTCCGCTTGTTGTACGCTTCTAGATTAGCGCAAGATTGCTGACAACTTCTGAACAATCTCCCTACAATCCGAAGCTTATGCCTGTCTGGAGAGCAGAATGGCTCATTGTTGAGCAAACCGGGCAAATCGCTCCGGCTTGACAGGCCGCCGCCCTTCAATCATATCGGACATGGCTCGAGGCGCCAGCCGCTCGCGGACGACAAGTCCATGGTGAAGTCCTCGGCACGATTCAGTCACAGCCATTTGGTGCATGCTGACTGCAGGCAATGCGAGCTCCCTTGTGACGGTCGAAATGGCATGCCTTCCGAAAGGCTGAATCCGTGACCACTGCATATCCCACGATCGAAGAGCTGAAGTCGCAGGCGAAGCGCCTTCGTCAGGCGATGGAAACACGCGGCACCGCGATCTCCCACAGCGCCGCCCTCGAGCTTGTCGCCCAGCAGCACGGCGTGCGTGACTGGAATACGCTTTCCGCGCTCGCGACACGCCCGAACGAAGAGCCGATCGCTGCCCTTTCCGTCGGCGCGAAGGTCCGTGGCCGGTATCTGAACCAGACGTTCAGCGGCAAGATTCTGGCGCTCTCGGCACATGGCGGCGGCCTCCACAAGATCACGATCCACTTCGACGAGCCCGTCGATGTCGTGACCTTCGAGAGCTTCTCGGCGTTCCGGCAGCGCATCAATGCGCAGGTCGATGGCAACGGCGTGTCGCCGCGCAAGACGTCGAACGGTGTTCCCCACCTCGTTCTCGACATCTGAGCCTTTCCCGGTTTCCCATTCCACACGGCCGCAGCCGCTGGCCGTCGCTCTTCGGTATCTCTATGAAAAACAATGCTGAAAAGAACATGTTTCTGACCGCCCCGCTTGCCGCCGTCTTCGCTCGGACGGCGGCGCCGATCATCATGATCACGACGATCAATGGTCTCTTCGCGGTGGTCGACGCCTACTTTCTCGGTGCCTATGTCGGCCCCGCAGCGCTTTCGGCCGTCACACTGATCTTTCCCGGGCTGATGATGATCATCGCCCTGCAATCCCTTGTGTCGAACGGCATGGCAAGCATCCTCGCCCGGCAGTTCGGTGCGGGAAATAGGCAAGCCGCCCGCCGGACCTTCGCCACGGCGCATCTCCTGGCGATCGCTGTCGTGGTCCTGCTTAATCTCGCCTATTGGAGCGTCGGTTGGCGGGTCGTCGAGGCTGCGGCCGAAGGTAACGCGACGGTGGCGGCAAACGCCACGCTCTTCATGGGAATCATGATCGGCTCAGCCGCCATCGCCTTCTTCCTGTCGCTGAACATCGATGCCCTGCGCTGCGAAGGTCGGATCGGCTTCATGACCGCCGTGACGCTCGCCGCATCGCTCCTCAACATCGCAGCCAACTGGTTTTTCATGGCTGTCATGCAGTGGGGTGTCGCCGGTTCGGCGATCGGTACCGTCTCGGCGCAGGCGATCTGCCTTGTCGCAATCCTCGCCTATCGCTGGCGGAAGGCCGACGCCTTGCGACCGGCGGGCCGTGGTGCGGCTGGCGAATGGAAGGCCATCCTCGCCCTGGGCATGCCCATGAGTCTCGGTTTCATCGGGATCTCGCTGAGCTCAGCAGCGGTGATCTTCAATCTTTCGCTCTGGGGCACGTCCGACTACGTGGCGACCATCGGCGCGTACGGCATCATCACGCGAATCATGACTTTCGCCTATCTACCGCTGCTCGGCCTCAACATCGCCTTCCAGACCATATCCGGCAACAATTTCGGGGCAGCGCTCTCCGATCGAGTCGGCCGCAGCCTGCGGATCGCGATGGTGTCGGCGCTCGTCTATTGCGCAGCGGTCGAGCTGATCGTCGAATTGCTGGCCGGACGGTTCGGGGCGATCTTTGTCAGTGATCCCATCGTGGTGGCCGAGGTGGCGCGCATCTTGCCCTGGACGGTCGGCTGCTATTTCCTCTTCGGCCAGATGATCGTGCTCTCGGGCTATTTCCAGTCGATCGGCGATGCCCGGCGTGCGGCGATCTTCGGCCTGTCGCGGCCCTATCTCTTCACGCTGCCCCTGACATTCCTGCTGCCGCATGTCTTCGGCGAGATGGGGATCTGGATGGTGCCGGTCTTTGCGGAGTTATGCATGCTGCTGCTCGCCGCCTGGGTGCTTGTCCGCCTTGCGAAAAGCAAGGGCTGGCGCTACGGCCTGCTCCCCGCCTGAAGGACGAGAGCCGCGCCTCATGGGCGCGGCTCTCCGGTTCACTCATTGTTGCTCGCTCTGGCAGTGGTCGCTGCAGGATCGGCTTCCTTGAGCGCCTCGGCGCATTCCTGGCAGCAGACTTCGACGGTCTTCCCGCCGAGCTTGACGCTGATCACCTCAGGCCCGAGTTCGCAGTCGCAGGCGGCACAGGTCGTTTTCTTCATGGCAATGATCCTCCGTTTGGTATCCCCTTCGGGACAGGATCATAAGACCACTTATGCCGACGCTGCCGCTGTCGAATTCTTTAGCAACTTTCTCAGCGCCGAAGCCGCGCCGCGCGCTGGAATTCGGCGGGCGTCTGGCCATAGGTCTGGCGGAACGAGGATGTAAAGTGGCTGTGGCTGGAAAAGCCCAATTCCAGGCCGAGCGCCGTCAGGTCGTCGTACTGTCCGAGCAGGTCGAGCGCCCTCGCAAGGCGCAGCCGCAGCTGGTAGCGGTAAAGTGGGGTGGCTTCGACCTGCTGAAAGACCTGCGTGAGATAGACAGGCGAGACGCCGACCTCCGCGGCGATTTCGGCAAGAGTCCACCGGCGGGCGAGATCCGAGGAGAGGGCGAGCTTTGCCCGGTCGACAAGCTTCTGTCGCCCGACGCTGGCGCCTGCGGCATGTGATGTTCGTTCACCGAGCGAGCGGCGGACAAGAGTGAGCGCCAGCGTTTCCGCCTCCAGCGTCTCGGCAGCCTTGCGATGCAGGCCGTGGCGTAGCAGCGCCACGAGCGCCTGCGCTCGCGGATCGATCCGCCGTCGCTGCCGGCGAAAACCGAAGATCTCTCCCGGCTGGATCTGATCTTTCGGCGCCAGTTCGGCAAGCAACGCGTCATCGATGGACAGATCGATACAGGCATCGCCACCGTCGATAGGATGGCTGATCCGGTAGCCTTGCGCCGCATTGAAAAACAGCATCTGGTTCGCCTCTGCCACGGTGTCGTTGCGCCCGACATGGCGCATGAAAACACCGCGGTAAGGATAGACGAGGCTCGTCTTGTGGGCGCATTCCTCTTCGCTCTTATGCCGGCACTCGCCATTGCAGACGACGTCACGGATCGTGACGGTCTTCGTCTTCAACAGCAGTTCGGTCGAGAATTGCGCCATGACGGTTTCCGGAAGTTGCATGCGGGAAAGCCTGCTATCGGCATCCTAGCACAGTTCAGTCCCGGCAATAGACGTGCACATCGCTTTCGGTCTGGTAGCGCGACAGGCCGATATCCTTCAGCTGCGCGTCGGAAAGCTCCATGACGGCGTTCAGGTTGCGTCGCTCCCTGAGTTTGCGCGCTGTCCAGCGATAAAAGGAGAGAAACGCGCCCACGAGCCGTGATGGCTTGGCCGAACGGCGGCTCTCGGCCGCAACAATGGTGGTTGAGCCGTGCATGGTAATCCTCCATCGGTTTGATTTCGATGGAGGCAGTGAACCATCTGCACGGCTCGCCCGCTGTCAGATTATTTAGCGATTCTGCGTCGGCTTATTTCAGGAGCCATTCGTGCTCCGGCGCATTGTGGAACTTCCACACCCGCTTCGGCCCGGCCATGACGTTGAGATAGTAGAGGTCGTAGCCGTGAATGGTGGCGCAGGGGTGATAGCCCTTCGGCACCAGCGTCACATCGCCATTTTCCACCGCCATCGCCTCATCGAGCGAGCGATCGTCGGTGTAGACGCGCTGGAACGCAAAGCCCTGCGGCGGGTTCATGCGGTGGTAGTAGGTCTCTTCCAGCAGGCTCTCGTTCGGAAGATTGTCCTGATCGTGCTTGTGCGACGGGTAGGACGAGGTGTTTCCACTCGGCGTGATGACCTCGACCACCAGCAACGAATGGGCGGAATTGTCGTCTTCGGGCATGATGTTGGTCACCAGACGCACATTCGAGCCCTTGCCGCGCTGGAACTGCGGATGGACGCCGGGCGGGATGAGCTTTGCCTTGTGGTCGCCGCCGCCAGGCGCAGAGCAGACGGCGAGTTCCAGATCCGTCTCGGCCGTTACCGACCAGCCGGAGCCGGCCGGCACGTAGAGCGAATGCGGCGCCCCTTCGAACGGGCTCATGCGTCCGCCGACGGAGCCGAAATCCTCGCCTGCCGCCGTTGCCTTGCCTTTGCCTGACACCCAGACAAGGCAGACTTCGCGGCCGCTTGCATCGCCGGAGACGGTTTCGCCCGGCTTGAGCCGATGCATGTCGAAGCCGACATAAGTCCAGCCGGCGCTTTCAGGCGTCACATGCGTGACGCGGCCATGCGTGCTGGATGGTTTTACCTTCAGGTTTGGCATCGGTACTCTCCATTGCCTGCAAATTTCCCCATGGGGGAGAAGTTGGGCGTCCCGCCGTCAGACGAAACGCCTCGCGTTACCCCTTGGGAAAACCCTCGGTTTCGACGGTATAGCCAGCGGCCGTCATGACGCGCATCAGCTCGGCGTGGCCGATTTCCGCCATCTTCTGAGGCGGCGCCTTGCGCGGATCCTGTTCGGCCTCGACGACGAACCAGCCTTCATAGCCGTAACCGGCGAACCGTTTCACGATGGCGCCGAAATCGAGCGAACCGTCACCCGGCACGGTGAAGGCACCGAGCGCCACAGCATCGAGGAAGGACTGCTTACTACGGTCGAGCCCGTCGACGACAGCCTTGCGGATGTCCTTGACGTGAACGTGGTTGATGCGGGCGTGATGGTTGTCGATGGCGCGGAGAACGTCGCCGCCGGCAAAGGCCAGATGTCCGGCGTCGAGCAGCAGCGGAATGCCTTCGCCCGAATTGCGCATGAAGGCGTCGAGTTCCGGTTCGGTCTCGACGACGGCCGCCATGTGGTGGTGATAGGAAAGCGGCATGCCCTGCTCGGCGCACCATTCGCCGAACTGCGTGACCTTGCGGGCATAGGTCTTCATCTCGTCATCCGAGAGGCGCGGCTTGGTCGCGAGCGGCTTGGAGCGGTCACCCTGGATCGAGCGCCCAACTTCGCCATAGACGATGCAGGGCGCGTTGACGGCCTTGAACAGCTCGATCATCGGCGCGATGCGATCCTTGTTGGCCGCAAGCTCCTCATCGACGAGCATGCCGGAGAACCACCCGCCGCAAAGAGTCACGTCGGCGGCCTTCAGTATAGGCAGCATCTCGGCCGGATTGTTCGGAAAGCGGCGGCCCTGTTCCATACCGGTGAAGCCGGCGCCGCGCGACTGACGCAGGCATTCTTCCAGGGATACGTCGTCGCTGAGCTCGGGTAGATCGTCGTTCCACCAGGCGATCGGCGACATGCCAAGTTTGGCCTTCATCAATAGTCTCCTCAAAAGCATTATTGGAAGAGCGGAGCCGCTCTTCCCGAAGATGAAATCAGTCGATCAGCCGATGCGCTGGGCGGCGCGCGCCTTGACATAAGCCGCGTGTGCCTTGTTGACCTGTTCGCGCGGGCTGACTTCGGGAACGGCAACGTCCCACCAGTATCCGCCGGCATCCGTGGTGATCAGCGGATCGGTGTCGATCACGAAGACCGAGGTGCGATCGTTCTTCTTCGAGTCGGCAATCGCCTTCTCGAGTTCGGCGATCGACGCAACCTTGACCGCGATCGCGCCCATGCTCTCGGCATGTGCCCGGAAGTCGATCTCCGGCATGACCTCGTAGTGCGCGTCCTTCAGCAGGTTGTTGAAGTTCGCGCCACCGGTCGCCATCTGCAGCCGGTTGATGCAGCCGTAGCCTCGGTTGTCGAGCAGGACGATGTTGAGCTTCAGGCCGAGCATGACTGACGTCGCGAGCTCGGAATTCAGCATCATGTAGGAGCCGTCGCCGACGAGAATGAAGACTTCCTTCTCAGGATGCGCCATCTTGGCGCCAAGGCCGCCGGCAATCTCGTAGCCCATGCAGGAGAAGCCATATTCCATGTGGTAGCTGCCAGGCGCGGTCGCCGGCCAGAGCTTGTGCATTTCGCCGGGAAGTCCGCCGGCGGCGCAAAGGCCGATTGCCTTTTCGAGGTCGATCGAGCGGGTGACAGCGCCGATCACCTGGGCGTCGGAGGGCAGGGCTGCATTGGTGCTCGCCATTGCCTTGGCGGCGGCGTCCATCCAGACCTTCTTTTCCCGTTCGGCTTTCTCCGCCAGCGAAGCCGGTGCCTTCCAGCCGGCAAGCCCGCTCGAAACGGCCTTCAGTCCCTCGCGGGCATCGGCCACCAGCGTCTGGCCATCGTGCTTGGCTGCGTCGTAGGCAGCAATGTTGAGGCCGAGAATCTTCAGCTTGTCGTTCTGGAAGAGCGCCCAGGAACCCGTCGTGAAGTCCTGGCAGCGCGTACCGACGGCGATGATCAGGTCTGTATCCGTTGCAATGGCATTGGCCGCAGACGTGCCCGTGACGCCAACGGAGCCGAGCGCCAGCGGATGCCGCTCGTCGATCGCTGACTTGCCGGCCTGCGTGACGACGACGGGGATCCGGTGTTCTTCCGCAAACGCCGTGAGTTCCTTGGTGGCCTGCGAGTAGATCACACCGCCACCGGCGATGATGACCGGCTTTTCGGACTTCTTGATGAGGGCAATGGCGCTTGCCAGCTCGTCGGCATCCGGTCGCGGACGACGCGTGGTCCAGACGCGCTCCTCGAAGAAGCTTTCCGGGTAATCGAAGGCTTCAGCCTGCACGTCCTGGCACAGCGACAGCGTCACCGGGCCGCAATCATAGGGGTCAGTCAACACCTGCATGGCGCGCTTCAGCGCCGAGATGATCTGCTCCGGCCGTGTGATACGGTCGAAATAGCGCGAAACCGAACGGAAGGCATCATTGGCCGAAACCGTGCCGTCGCCGAAATCCTCGATCTGCTGCAGCACCGGATCCGGCGCACGATTGGCGAAGACGTCGCCCGGCAGGAAGAGAACGGGGATACGGTTGACATGGGCGACGCCGGCCGCTGTCACCATATTGAGTGCACCGGGGCCGATCGAAGTCGTGCAGGCCATGAAACGCTGGCGGAAATTCGCCTTGGCATAGGCAATCGCCGCATGGGCCATGCCTTGCTCGTTATGGGCGCGGTAGGTCGGCAGTTCGCCACGCACTTGATACAGCGCCTCGCCGATGCCGGCGACGTTGCCGTGCCCGAAGATCGCCCAGACGCCCCCGAAGATAGGGACCTTCTTGCCGTCCACCACGGTCATCTGCTTCTTGAGGAAATGCGTGACGGCCTGCGCCATCGTCAATCGTACAGTCTTGCCCATGGGGCACCTCCCAAATGCTCTAATTAATGCAGGCCGCGGGTTTTCAACCAGGCCTCGGTCAGTTCACGGAAGCGTCCGGCCATGTCGGCGACCGCTTCCTCGTCGTTGATCTTGCCGGAAAGCCAGGCACGAGCGGCGTCAGCGAAAATCGTGCGCCCGACGGCGAAACCCTTTACCGATGGCGCGGCCAGCGTTGCCTCGAAGCCTTTCACCAGTTCGTCTGCCGGCGCCTCCAGCCCGAGCAGCACGATACCGCGGCACCAGGGGTCGTTCTTGGCGATGACGGCGTCGATCTTCTTCCACGCCGTGCTCGATGCCTGCGGCTCCAGCTTCCACCAGTCCGGCTTGATCCCGAGTGCGTAAAGCTCTTCCATTGCCGTTGCGATCGTATCGTCGGTCAACGGGCCGTTCTTGCTGGAGATGATCTCGACCAGAAGCTCGCGCCCGACTTTGCGCGCCGCTTCGAACAGGGTGCGCAACTTCTCCTGCTGTTCCTTCTTCAGTTCCGCCGGATCATCAGGATGGTAGAAGCAGAGGCATTTGATGCAGTGATCGAGCGGCCATTCGACCAACTGCGAGCCGATATCCTGGCTGAATTCGAAACGCAGCGGCTTCGAGCCCGGCAGCTCCACCGGCCGTCCGATCCAGGCGAAATTCTTGGTCGCGGCGTCGAAGAAAGCATCGCGGCCGAAGCGCTCGTCGATCAACATCCCATAGCCGCTGCGGCCATTCGCGACGCGCGCGGCGGCTTCCACGGCAAGTCGCTTGAAGGCGACGATCTGCTTGTAGTCGACGCCGAGTTCGTCGCAGACGCTTGTCAGCTGCGAGCGATGATCGATGGCGAGCGCCATCAGCAGCGGAATGTCGCCCTTGCGGTTCGATGCCCAGTGAATGTGGTTGATCGCCTCGTCCTTGCGCAGCGCCCGATGCTTGCTGCCGTTCTTCAGGAAGAAGTCGAGTTCCGCCCAGGTCGGATATTCTGGTGAGCAGAGCAGGCGGGATACCGCGAACGCTCCGCAGGCATTCGCCCAGGTCGCGCAGGTCTTCAGCGGCTCGTCCTTCAGCCAGCCGCGCAGGAAGCCGGACATGAAGGCATCGCCGGCACCGAGCACGTTGAATACCTCGATCGGGAAACCTTCACCGACGATTCCGGCTTCGAGATCATCCGAGATCGGCCCGTCATAAACGATGCAGCCCATGGCGCCGCGCTTCAAGACGATGGTCGCGGGCGACAGCCGGCGGATCTCCTTGAGCGCGCCAAGTACGTCATCAGCGCCCGATGCGATCAGGATTTCCTCTTCAGTGCCGACGATCAGGTCGCAATCCGGCAGGGTCTCCTTCATCTTGGAAGACACCCGGTCCGACTTCACGTAGCGCTCGAAGCCTTCCGCGTGGCCGGCAAGGCCCCAGAGGTTCGGGCGATAATCGATGTCGAATATCACCTTGCGGCCGTTGGCCTTGGCGATACGGATCGCCTTGCGCTGCGCCGCTTCAGTGTTCGGCCGGGAGAAATGCGTTCCCGAGACCAGCACCGAGCGCGAGGACTTTATATAGGCCTCGTCGACATCACCTTCCTCGAGCGCCATGTCGGCGCAGTCTGAACGATAGAAGATCATCGGCGAAACGCCCTCGGCCTCGACGGCAAGAAGAACGAGTGCGGTCAAACGCTCCTTGTCGGTGATGATGCCATCGGTCGCCACACCCTCGCGCGCCGATTGCTCACGGATGAAGCGGCCCATCTGCTCGTCGCCCACGCGGGTGATCAAGCCGGACTTGAGACCAAGGCGGGCGGTGCCGATCGCGATGTTGGCCGGGCAGCCACCGACCGATTTGGCGAAGGACGCGATGTTCTCGAGCTTGGAACCGATCTGCTGGCCATAAAGATCGACGGAGGATCGGCCAATCGTGATCACATCAAGCAACAGCCCCGGCTGAAGGCCCGGATTCGATTCTACCATCATGTCCTCCCGATCATTTTCAATCCGGCGCAAATGGCAGCCGGTGATTTCGATCAATGAAACATCGGTTCCGTTTGAATGTCAATTCAGAATGTTTATTCCATTTTTGCTTTTTTGGGTTTTGCCTGGGCCAGCTTGCGACGCCGCTCGGCGATCGCCACCGGCAGTGCCATCGTCAGTGCCATAGAGGCGGAAAGGGAGCGAAAGCCCGCGAAATCCGCTTCCGCCACTTCAAACCAGCATGCAGCGCTCGCCGCCAGAGGTGAAAAGGCCGAATCGGTGATGACGACGACGGGGACACCGCGCTCCGCCAGCATCTCTGCCTGGCCGAGACTTTCGGCGGCATAAGGCGAAAAACTCGCTGCGATCGCGGCATCCTTGGGCGTCGCGAACTGCACGGTTTCTGCATCGACACCATTCGGTGAGGCAACGATCTGGTGGCGGATGTTCAGTTTGGAAAAGGCATAACTCATATGCGCCGTTAGCGGGTAAGAGCGCCGCTTGGCAATGAGATAGATGGTATCGGCACCCGCGAGAATATCGACCGCCTTGCTGAAGGCTTCCGGCTGAATGGTCGCTGCCAGCCGATTGATGGATTGGCCGGCGGCCGAAATGAAGCCGGAAAGAAGATTGGCATCCTCGTCCTCGCCGCTCGACTGCTCCAGCGTGACCAACCGCTCTTCGTAGCTCAGCGTTCGGTCGCGAAGCCGCTCGCGAAAGATGCTCTGCAGGTCGGAAAAGCCTTCATAGCCAAGGTGATGCGCCAATCGCACCAGCGTTGACGGCTGTACATCCGATGCCATGGCAATGCTGGCCGTCGTGCCGAATGCGATCTCATCGGGATTGGCGAGCGCGAAAGCCGCCACCTGGGCCAGTCGCTTCGGCATCGTGGCCTTGCGTTCGATGATAGCGCTGCGCAGGCTTTCGAAGTCGCGCGGAACGCGCGCCGTCGCCTTGGAGTCGTTGTCCATGTGCTCATCCGAAAAATGAAACGTATATTCCAGTTTCAGACCATAGATGATTTCGAGCATCCGGCCTATTTGTTTTTTATGATTGAAAAATAAAGAGAATACATATTGTTAGGCCATTTCGAAGGCGCGGGGACTGATCAGATCATCTTGTCAAAATGATTCAACCATTCCAAAATTCAATCCGGAGAGGGAGGAGATCATGAAATCACTGGGCGTCGGCCTGATCGGCACAGGTTATATGGGCAAGTGCCATGCGCTTGCCTGGAATGCAGTGAAGACGGTGTTCGGCGATGTCGAGCGCCCGCGGCTGGTGCATCTGGCTGAGGTGAATGCGGACCTGGCGACGGCCCGTGCCGCCGAATTCGGCTTCGCGAAGGCGACGGCCGATTGGCGAGCACTGATCGCCGATCCCGACGTCGATGTCGTCTCCGTCACCACGCCCAATCAGTTTCATCCCGAAATGGCGATAGCAGCGCTCGAAGCGGGCAAGCATGTCTGGTGCGAAAAGCCGATGGCGCCGTCCTATGTCGATGCCGAGCGCATGGAAAAGGCGGCTAGGAGCGCAGGCAAGGTTGCCGTTCTCGGCTACAACTACATCCAGAACCCTCTCATGCGGCATATAAAGACGTTGATCGGCGAGGGCGCGATCGGCAGTGTCAATCACATCCGCGTCGAGATGGATGAGGACTTCATGGCCGATCCGGACGCCTTCTTCTATTGGAAGAGCGAATTGGCGGCCGGCTATGGCGCGCTCGATGACTTCGCCGTGCATCCGCTGTCGCTGCTCTGGTATCTCTTCGGTCATGTCGAGGCCGTCGTAACGGACATGGTGAAGCCCTACGCCGATCGCCTGTCGAAGGATGGTGGCCGCCGTCCCGTCGAAAATCACGACGCAGCCAGCGTGCTGATGCGTCTTGGCGGCGGTATTTCCGGCGTGCTGATGGCAAACCGTGCCGCCTGGGGCCGCAAGGGCAGGATCGCCCTGCAGATCTTCGGATCGAAGGGGGCGATCGCGTTCGACCAGGAGCGCATGAATGAGTTCGAACTTTATCAGGCCGATGGCCGCGGCACCGAGCAGGGGTTCCGCAAGATCCTGGCGGCACCCGCTCATCATCCTTATGATCGCTTCATTCCGGCGCCGGGGCATGGCCTCGGCTTCAACGACCTGAAGATCATCGAGTGCCATGAACTCATTCGTGCGATTTCCGGTGAGCCGTCGTCCCTTGTCACATTCGAAGACGGTCTCAGGATAGAAAGGTCGGTTCATGCCATGGCACAGTCGTTCCACGAGCGCCGCTGGGTCGAGATAGGCTAAAGGCAGATCCGCCGCGGTTGACGACGCAAAGACCACCGGATAGGCCTTTGCGGAACGCGCAAAATGCAGAGCGGGAGTACGACAGTGACGGACAGACTGGTGATCATCGGCGCGGGTCAGGCAGGTTTTGCGCTCGCGGCTAAACTGCGCGCTCTCAAGGATACGCGCCCCATCACCATCATCGGTGCTGAAGACGCGTTGCCCTACCAGCGGCCGCCGCTGACCAAGAAATATCTGCTCGGCGAGATGAGTTTCGATCGCCTGCTGTTCCGTCCGGAGCACTGGTATGCCGACAATGATGTCGAGATTCGGGTGTCCACCTGGGCCGAGCAGATCAAACGCGATTCGAAGCAGGTGATCCTGCAGGACGGCTCGGTGCTTGATTACGGAACGCTTGCGCTGACGACCGGTTCGACGCCACGCGGTCTGCCGGCGGCGATCGGCGGCGATCTCGACGGTGTTTATGTTGCCCGCGACAAGCGCGATGCCGACCTGCTCGCCGAGGAAATGCGCCCGGGTCGTCGCGTCCTTATTATAGGCGGCGGTTATATCGGCCTCGAAGCGGCGGCAGTTGCCCGTCATCGCGGTCTCGAGGTCACCGTCATCGAGATGGCGGATCGAATCCTCCAGCGCGTCGCTGCCAAGGAGACTGCCGATATCATGCGCGTGATTCACGAGGCGCATGATGTCGTTATTCGCGAAAAGACCGGCTTGAAGCATTTGATCGGTCGCGACGGCAAGCTCGTCGGCGCCGAACTTTCCGATGGTTCGACGATCGATATCGATTTCGCGATCGTCGGCATCGGCGTTGTCCCGAACGATCAGTTGGCCAAGGAAGCTGGTCTCGAAGTGACGAACGGCATCGTCGTCGATGAGTTCGCGCGAACCTCCGATCCGTCGATCTTCGCGGCCGGCGATTGCGCGGTGCTTCCATGGCAGGGTGGCCGCATCCGGCTCGAATCGGTACAGAATGCCGTGGACCAGGCCGAAGCTGCGGCCGCGATCATCGCCGGTGGCAACGCGCCGTATGACCCGAAGCCCTGGTTCTGGTCAGATCAGTATGACGTCAAGCTGCAGATCGCCGGCTTCAATCTCGGTTATGACCAGACGCTGCTTCGCCCGGGCGCACGCGAGGGCGCGCATTCGATTTGGTATTTCAAGAACGGCACGTTCATTGCCGTCGATGCGATCAATGACGCCAAGGCTTATGTGACCGGCAAGAAGCTGCTGGAATCGGGCATCAACCCCGACAAGGCTGTCCTTGCCGACGGATCGGCGGATCTGAAGCAATTGCTGGCTTAGAGGTAAGCCGGCTTTTCTTCCGGGACAAAGCCGAAAAAGCGCTTGCGTCCCCCATCGAATGACTCTATCAGGCTCTCGACCGGAGAGGTGGCCGAGTGGTCGAAGGCGCTCCCCTGCTAAGGGAGTATACCCGGAAGGGTATCGTGGGTTCGAATCCCATCTTCTCCGCCATCATCCTTAGACCTTCCTTCACATTCAGATTTGTCTGCTAAACCTATCGGCTCCGACGTGCTGTTCGTCTGCCATGACATCTCAATGCGTGACTTCTCTCCCGGAAAATAGAATCGCTCCTGGAATCACTTCGACAGCTCGCGATGATTCTGCGGTAACGATCTTCCTCTAGCCGCTCGCGTCATATGACAGGGTGCTGTCGACGCGGCAGTCGAAATGCCCGAATCCGGCGGGAAGCGGGTGCCAATGTGGCACATCCCGCCTGTTTTCCACCGCGCCGGCATGTTCTAAACTCCCGCAAAATCAGCGCTTTCTTAATGAAGTATAAAGAAACGGCCGGGGCGGGTGCCGCATTTGTGACCTTTCAGCAACAGCGCATGGGGAAGGCTGTCGTAAATCCTCCAAACGGACAAGTTGGTGATTGCGTGACAGGCCGCGTCGAGTATTTTCAATCTCGGAAGCAAGGGCGGTTGATCGTCCGACTTCTTGAAACATGGGGATGGGGCAGGGAACGCTGCTCTAACGGCGAAAAACCCAGACCCGATCGAAACTTTGAATTGGAGGTCAATATGAACATCAAGAGCCTTCTTCTCGGCTCCGCTGCTGCTCTTGCAGTAGTTTCCGGTGCTCAGGCTGCTGACGCTGTTGTTGCTGCCGAGCCGGAACCCGTAGAATACGTTCGCGTTTGCGACGCATACGGCACTGGCTACTTCTACATCCCGGGCACGGAAACCTGCCTGAAGATCGAAGGTTACATCCGTACGGAAGCTCGCTTCGGCCGTGACAAGTCTGGCACGTCTGACTGGGACTTCTGGACCCGTGGTAACGTTCAGTTCACGGCTAAGAGCGACACCGAGTACGGCCCGCTCACCGGCGTTATCGTTCTGCAGGCTGATGCAAACAACGCAACCAGCCAGGACACCTACCTCGACTCCGCTTACCTGGACATCGCCGGCTTCCGCGCTGGTCTGTTCTACAGCTGGTGGGACGACGGTCTGAGCGGCGAAACGGACTCGCTGGCTTCTGACTCGACGCTGCACAACTCCTTCCGTTATCAGTACACGAACGGCGACTTCTACGCTGGTCTGTCTGTTGACGAACTGGAAGACGCGATCCACACGGCTATGGGCGAAAACGCCAACGACGTTGGTATCGCTGCTGCCATCGGTGGCAAGGCTGGCGCATTCAGCTACCAGCTGGTCGGCGGTTACGACACCGACACCGAAGAAGGTGCGATCCGCGCTATGGGTACGGTTGCTATCGGCCCCGGCACCCTCGGCCTCGCAGCTGCTTGGGCATCTGGCCCGAACGCCTACTTCGAAGAGTCTGAGTGGACTGTTGCTGCTGAATACGCAATTCAGGCAACCGACAAGCTCAAGCTGACGCCTGCTGTTCAGTACTTCTCGAACTACAAGAACGGCGACAGCGCAGCTACCGTTACGGACTTCTCGGATGTTGACATCTGGAAGGCTGGTCTGACGGTTGACTACCAGATCGTAGAAAACTTCTACGCTAAGGCTTCGCTGCAGTGGCAAGACCACACCAGCGCATCTGAAGACGACGATAACTTCTCTGGTTACTTCCGTCTGCAGCGCGCATTCTAATCTGATCTGACTTCGGTCAATCAGGAAAGCCCGGCTCTCGAGCCGGGCTTTTTTGTTATGGCTCATGGGTGAACCGTTCAGATCTCGCTAACAAACTGGCGAACGTAGCCAAGCGTCGGCTCACAGTGGAGTAGGGGCGGATGCCCCTGGCCCGGCGCGACCACCACGCTCAGAGCCGGATGCCGCCTGGCCATCTCGGCGACGGCCACTTCGGTAAGCAGTTCCGAATTCTCGCCGCGAATGACCATGAGCGGTCGCTCGCCAAACGCTTCGAAGTGCCGCCAAAGAGTTGGCAATGGTTTGCTGAAATCGATGGATGTCAATTGTCTAGCGATCGCGGGGTCGGCATCGGCAGCAGGCCTGCCGTCAATCTCGCGATAGATCGCAACCGCCATGTCTTCCCAATCTTGGTCTTCAAGGACGGGGAAGTCCGCGCCGTGCCGGCGCTTGAGCATTGCCACGGCTTCCGCCCAATTTTGCGGAGAGGTGCCATCGTTCAGATCGTCGCGAATCCTCATGAGACCCTTGGCCTCGATCTCCGGGCCGATATCGTTGAGTATGACAGCCGCAAGCAACTCCGGCCGCATCTCGGCAAGAAAATGAAGGATCAGGCCGCCGCGTGAGGTGCCGATGAAAACGGCTTTTTCAATGCCGAAGTAATCGCAGGCCGTCAGGACGTCCTGCGCCTCAGTGCGGACGTTATAGTTTTCCGTTTTCTCATCCCAGTCGGACAATCCGCGCCCGCGATAGTCGAGGGCGATGACGCGTCGCGGTGCGATGTCGTCCCGCGAAAGGATCACAGCAAGCTGATGGAAGTCGCGGGAATTGCGCGTCAATCCGGGGAGGCAGATGACGGGAAGCCGCGCCGCCGCCCGTGGGCCGGGATCGTAGTCGCGCAGATGGAGGCTTAGCCCATCCTCCGAACGGTATGTTCGGTCAACAAAGGCATTTCCTTCTGTATCGTTCATGCGCGCTCTCCTCGTCGTTGCGAGGAGAGACTAGCGCCTTGCGCAATATTGGCAAACGAGCCTTAAGACGAGCGCCCGCTGATAAGGTCGCGTTCGATATCGGCTGGCTGGCCGAGCCGTGCCTTATAGACCTCGTAGTTTTCCATAACGCGCTGAACGTAGTTCCGCGTTTCGGGGAAGGGGATGCGCTCAATCCAGTCAACGACCGCATCGATCGATTTGCCGCGCGGATCGCCGTAGCGCTCAATCCATTCGGGAACTCGCTTCGGTCCGGCGTTGTAGGCGATGAAGGTCATGATATAGGAGCCGCCGAAGGCATCGATCTGTTCGCCGAGATAGTGCGCGCCGAGCGTCGCATTGTAGCTCGGATCCGCCGTCAGCTTGTCCTTGGAGTAAGCGATGTTGTGCCGCTGAGCGACGGCCTTCGCGGTTCCCGGCAGAATTTGCAGCAGCCCGCGGGCATCAGCTGCGGAAACTGCTGCCGGATTGAAGGCACTTTCCTGTCGCGCGATCGCATAGGCGAGCGCCTTGCCGGAACCTGAGATATTGGCATTCCCGGGAATGACTCCAAGCGGAAAGGCCAGCGCGGCAACATCGACGCCGCGCGAATAGGCGATCTTGCCGATCTGCAGCGACAGGTGATGGTCGCCCGAGCGCTCAGCCTGGGCGCTGAGAATCGCAAGTTCGCCGGGGCTTTGCAGCTGGTCCGCCAGCGCTAGGTAGAGACCGTTCGCGCGCCAGCCATGGCCGGCGGCGTCAAGGCGCGCGATCGCCTGAACGGCTTCGCGTGATAGGTAGCGTTGCCGATCGGCCGGGGTCGGCGAGGGATAGCTGACATTCAGCATCTTGCGCCCGAGCTTCTCGCCGGCCAACTGGCCATAGAACGTCGTCGGGTAGCTGGCGGCCTTGGCGTAGTATTCGCCGGATTTTCCAGGCGCACCGGCCTCGGCCGCACGTCCCATCCAGTACCATGCCCGCGACACGGATATCGGGCCGTTCGAGAAACCGAGAATCTTGCGGAAGTGGTTTTGTGCCGCCGTCGCGTCCTGCAGTCCACGCAGCGCATACCAGCCGGCGTGGAACTCGGCTTCCACGATATCGGTCGGCGTGGTGGCGGCATAGTTGGACACGATGCCGTAGGCGGCCTTGAACTGACCCTGATCGACAAGTCCGCGGCTGATGATCCGCTGCTCGTTCCACCATTCGCCGGCGTTGACCAATGCTTCGCGGTCACGCGGCATCTGCTGCAGGAGCTTGGCAGCTTCAGGGTATTTCTCCTGCCGGCGCAGATATTCGATCCGCGCAAAGAGATAGCCCGGATCGCCATTCCACTTGCTGTCGACGCCAGCGAGCAGTGCGCCGGCATTGGGCGCCTTGTTGATGACCGCGGCCCACGCGTTGTAGAGCGACTGAGCCTGTCCCATGTCACCGAAGCGTTTCGCCTGCGCCGCGCGGTTGCGGTACATCAGATATTCCATCCGGGCCCGGTGGTCGGCGACCGTCAGCAGACCGGAGAATTCCGCGAGAATCTTGTCTTCGGTCGGCTTGTCGAGGCCTTCGCCCCGCCAGACCTTGCGCATATATTGCGCAGCCTGGGTCTGCTTTCCTGTCGCGACCAGCGCGCGCGACAGGATCATTGCACCGGCTGTGGTCTCCGGCGCGGTCTCGCCAAAGGCGGCAAGCACCGCGCTCGGGGCGGGGTTCTCATCATAAAGCGCGCGCTCCGAGTAGGCGCGCAGCTTGGCGAGGCCCGGCCACCCTTGCAGTTCCTGCGCCGCCGCAGCGATTTCGACGGAAGGCACGCCCTTTTGCCCTGACATCGCGATCGCCCAGGTCAGGATATGGCGGTCCAGCGTTCCACGCGTCATACCGTCGCGAATGACAAGAGCCTGGGTGGGGTTCTTTGCGGTGAGGGCGTCGAGACCTGTCTTGAGGTCGCTGTTGACAGGTGCAACTGTCTGGCTGCGGGGGATCGCGCCAGTCATGATCGATTCCGGCATGGCCGTCTGGGGCACGAAGCCGATCGGCTTCACGTCGGGAACCGGGATGTCCTCGCTCGGAAGTGGCGACGCGACGCTGCTCCACGCGGCAGCCGTCAGGCCGAGGGCGGAGAGGATCAGGACAGCTCTCTTCATACGGGGTACTCGCAATGAAAACACGTCGCTCCATTTGGTGGGACGCATATTAACGAAACCTTACCGAAGCGGTTAAATTTCATTCACATTTGCTATCGGAATTTGCTCCAAACCGACCTCTGCGCGCTTGTCGCAGCGTTTTCGCCGCACTATGGTGCGCTCCTCATAGTCATGGAATGCGGCCGAAGCATGGATTGCGGCCGTAAGGAGTTCTGCATGTTCCAGGGATCCATTCCCGCACTCGTCACCCCCTTCACTGATGCCGGACTGGTCGACGAAGCTTCGTTCGCCGCTCATGTCGAATGGCAGATCAAGGAAGGCAGCAGCGGTCTCGTCCCCGTCGGGACGACTGGTGAATCGCCGACGCTGTCGCATGCCGAGCACAAACGGGTGGTGGAACTTTGCATCGAGGCCGCCGCAAATCGCGTTCCCGTGATGGCCGGCGCCGGATCCAACAACACCCGCGAAGCGATCGAACTCGCGCAGCACGCTGAAAAAGCGGGCGCGGCAGCCGTTCTC
Organism: Hyphomicrobiales bacterium; assembly: GCA_900489925.1. Taxonomy (GTDB): domain Bacteria; phylum Pseudomonadota; class Alphaproteobacteria; order Rhizobiales; family Rhizobiaceae; genus Rhizobium. Next base: position 43,647 of record UEHQ01000010.1, read on the forward strand.
GTCGTTACGCCCTACTACAACAAGCCGACGCAGAAGGGCTTGTTTGCGCACTTTTCCGCTATCGCAGATAGCATCAAGCTGCCGATCTACATCTACAACATCCCCGGCCGTTCGGTTGTCGACATGACGCCTGAGACGATGGGGGCGCTTGCCAAGGCACATTCGAACATCGTTGGCGTCAAGGACGCGACGGGCAAGATCGAGCGCGTCTCCGAGCAGCGCCTCACCTGCGGCAACGCCTTCCGGCAACTGTCGGGTGAAGATGCGACCGCTCTCGGCTTCAACGCCCATGGCGGCGTCGGCTGCATTTCGGTCACAGCCAATGTCGCACCGCGCCTCTGTGCGGAGTTCCAGGCGGCAACGCTCGCCGGCGATTATGCCAAGGCGCTCGAGTATCAGGACCGCCTGATGCCGCTGCACAAGGCTATCTTCATGGAGCCTGGCCTCTGTGGCGCCAAATACGGCCTGTCCAAGCTTGGGCGGATGAGCCGCAATGTGCGTTCGCCGTTGATGTCAACGCTCGAGGCCGGCACGGAATCGGCAATCGACGCGGCGATGCGCCACGCCGGTCTGCTGAACTGATCGAGCCGATCGCGGTCTTCACAATGCTGGGCCGCGCCCTTAAATATTAGAGCAAGAAGCGTGGGCGCGGTTGTCGCGCCCCCTGAGCAATTGGATTTTGTCATGGCCCCCAAAGGCAGCCAGCGCGTCGTCAATAAGATCGTGGCCGAAAACCGCAAGGCGCGCTTCAACTACGAGATCATCGACACCTACGAGGCCGGGCTCGTGCTCATGGGCACCGAGGTCAAGTCGTTGCGCGAGGGCAAGGCCAATATCGCGGAATCCTACGCCTCCGACGAAGGCGGCGAAATCTGGCTGATCAACTCCTACCTGCCGGAATATCTCCAGGCCAACCGCTTTAACCATGAGCCGCGTCGCCGCCGCAAGTTGTTGCTGTCAAGCCGGGAGATCAATCGTCTCCGCGCCGGTATCAATCGCGAAGGCATGACGCTCGTTCCGCTGAAGATCTACTTCAACGATCGTGGCCGTGCGAAAATGGAGCTGGCGCTCGCCAAGGGCAAGAAACTTCACGACAAGCGCGAGTCGGAAAAAGAGCGCGATTGGAACCGTCAGAAGAGCAGATTGCTCAAGGACAACGGTTAAGGGAGCAACCCGAAGGCGATCGTCGCACTCGGGTCTCACCAATCGATCCCACCTGTATTGTCAGGCTTCGAAATCGCTGGATGCGGTGGTTTCGGCGACACGCGGCGGCCGTTCGGACGGGTCGCGACCGATTTCGCTTTTCAGCGACAGCAGGTCGATGAAGTGGTCGGCCTGGCGCCGCAGATCGTCAGCGATCATTGGCGGCTGCGTTGCCATCGTCGAGATGATGGAGACCTTGCGGCCCCGGCGCTGCAGCGCTTCGACAAGCGTCGTAAAATCACCGTCGCCGGAAAAGATTACGAGATGGTCGACCGTCTCGGATTGCTCCATGGCGTCGATCGCAAGCTCGATATCCATATTGCCCTTGATCTTGCGGCGGCCCATGGAGTCCGTGAATTCCTTGGCAGGCTTCGTCACGACCTTGTAGCCGTTGTAGTCGAGCCAGTCGATCAACGGACGAATGGACGAATATTCCTGATCTTCGATAAGGGCTGTGTAATAGTAGGCACGGAGCAGATAACCGCGCTTCTGAAATGCTTTCAACAGTTTCCGATAGTCGATATCAAAGCCCAAACTCTTTGAAGCGGCGTAGAGATTGGCGCCATCGATGAAAAGAGCAATTTTTTCGCGTGGGTCAAACATCGCGTACCAATCCACTTTGAGCAATCGAAATTGTCTTCTTAAAAATCCCATAAAAGCAATGGGTTATGTGGAAGACCAGAACAATTCTTAATTTACGAACTATTCATATAAGAAAGATTTAGGGCACGAATCGGGATATTCCAAGCAACTATTGGTGGAAATTCAGCATTCTCTTTCAAAATGGAAGCTTTATGAGGCGGCAAAGGGATTTTCACGAAAAACTTGAATTCGCCCGCTTTTAATTGTATCGCGATCCTCAATCCCGAGATCACGACCGCAAAGGACAGGCAATGGCCCGTGTCACCGTTGAAGACTGCATCGACAAAGTTGAGAACCGCTTCGAGCTGGTTCTGCTCGCCAGCCACCGCGCACGGCTGATTTCCCAGGGCGCGTCGATCACCATCGATCGCGACAATGACAAGAACCCCGTCGTGGCTCTTCGCGAGATCGCTGACGAGATGCTGTCGCCCGACGATCTGAAGGAAGATCTGATCCACTCGCTGCAGAAGCACGTAGAAGTCGACGAGCCCGAGCCCGATCCGGCAAGCCTCATCGCTGCCAACGCTGCGGCTGCTGTCGAAGGCGAAGAGCAGGACGATCTGCCTGAGACGGTTACTTTCGACCAGATGTCGGAAGAAGAGCTTCTGGCTGGTATCGAAGGTCTTGTGCCGCCAGAAAAGAGCGACGATTACTAAGAGAGCGACGATTACCAATCGTCAATCTTGCTTCAATAATGCTTCGGCATATGATTGATTGTCATGTGCGCCAATCCATGATTGGCGCGCTTTTCTTTTGTGATGGAGTGGCTTCGGGATGATGCGGCAGTACGAGCTCGTGGAGCGGGTTCAGAAATATAAGCCCGATGCCAACGAAGCTCTGCTGAACAAAGCCTATGTCTACGCCATGCAGAAGCATGGCCAGCAGAAACGCGCCAGCGGCGACCCCTATATTTCCCACCCGCTCGAAGTCGCTGCCATTCTCACCGACATGCATCTCGACGAGTCGACGATCGCCGTAGCGCTGCTGCACGATACGATCGAAGACACGACGGCGACGCGCGCCGAGATCGACGAATTGTTCGGCGAGGACATCGGTCGTCTCGTCGAAGGCCTGACGAAGATCAAGAAGCTTGATCTCGTCACGAAGAAGGCCAAGCAGGCCGAAAACCTGCGCAAGCTGCTGCTTGCCATTTCAGACGACGTTCGCGTGCTCCTGGTCAAACTGGCGGACCGCCTGCACAACATGCGCACGCTCGACCATATGTCGCCGGAAAAACGCGCCCGCATTTCCGAAGAGACGATGGATATCTATGCACCGCTGGCCGGCCGCATGGGTATGCAGGATATGCGCGAGGAGCTGGAAGATCTCTCTTTCCGCCATATCAATCCCGAGGCCTACGAAACCGTCACGAAACGGCTCGAGGAGCTGTCGCGGCGCAACGAAGGACTGGTGAAGAAGATTGAGACCGAGTTGCGGGATCTCCTCGTCGCCAGCGGCTTGACGAATGCCTACGTGAAGGGGCGCCAGAAAAAGCCCTACTCGGTGTTCCGCAAGATGCAGTCGAAGTCGCTGTCCTTCGAGCAGTTGTCGGACGTCTACGGCTTCCGGATCATAGTCGATGATATTCCTGCCTGCTATCGGGCGCTCGGAATCGTCCATACCCGCTGGCGCGTGGTGCCAGGGCGATTCAAGGACTACATCTCCACGCCGAAGCAGAACGACTACCGATCGCTGCATACCACCATCGTCGGCCCATCGAGCCAGCGTATCGAGCTGCAGATCCGCACCAAGCGCATGCATGAGATCGCCGAATTCGGCATTGCCGCGCATACGCTTTACAAGGACGGCGCATCGAACGCCGACGGCGATATCCTCTCGCGTGAATCCAATGCCTATTCCTGGCTGCGGCACACGATCGAAGCACTGGCGGAAGGCGATAGCCCGGAAGAGTTTCTGGAGCACACCAAGCTCGAGCTTTTCCAGGATCAGGTCTTCTGCTTCACGCCGAAGGGTAAGCTGATTGCTCTGCCGCGCGGCGCCACGCCGATCGATTTCGCCTACGCCGTTCACACGAACATCGGCGATACGACCGTCGGCGCCAAGATCAACGGTCGCATCATGCCGTTGGTTACCCGCCTTGCGAACGGCGACGAGGTCGAGATCATCCGTTCCGGCGTGCAGGTTCCGCCCGCCGCCTGGGAGGAGATCGTTGTAACAGGCAAGGCGCGCGCTGCCATCCGGCGTGCCACGCGTATGGCGATCCGCAAGCAGTATGCGGGGCTTGGCCACCGCATTCTCGAGCGTACGTTTGACCGCGCCGGCAAGATATTCTCGCGTGAGGCGATGAAGCCTGCGCTCCACCGTCTCGGCCAGAAGGATGTCGAGGATGCGATCGCGGCCGTCGGGCGTGGCGAAATGTCCTCCCTCGATGTCCTGCGCGCGGTTTATCCCGATCACCAGGAAGAGCGGGTTACGGCAAAGCCGACCGGCGACGATGGCTGGTTCAATGTCCGCAGCGCGTCCGGCATGATCTTCAAGATCCCCGGCAAGGCGAAGGCAGGCGAGGGGGTGACGGCGCTGGAAGCAGCAATCGACGCCGACTCGGTTCCGATCCGCGGTATCTCCAGCAATGTCGACGTGCAGTTTGCCCCGACCGGCGCCGTGCCTGGCGACCGTATCGTCGGGATCATGAACACCACGGAAGACGCGAAAGCCATCACGATCTATCCGATCCAGTCGCCGATTCTGCAGCGTTTCGATGAACAGCCGGATCGCTGGATCGATGTGCGGTGGGATCTGGACGAGGCGAATAAGTCCCGCTTCATGGCGCGCGTCATGATCAATGCGCTGAACGAGCCCGGCACGCTTGCCAAGCTCGCGCAGACCGTCGCCGGTGTTGATGTGAACATTCGCGTCCTGAACACGATCCGTGTTGCGGCCGACTTCACGGAAATGACACTGGATGTCGAAGTTTGGGATCTTCGCCAGCTGAATCAATTGCTTGCGCAGCTTGCCGACCTCGAGTGCGTTGCCACCGTCCGACGTCTCTACGAGTAGGGAATAGGGCGGTTTCGGTGCCTTTGCACATTTTGTGATCGTTTTAAGACCAAAAACGTACAGATAAGAGGCTAGCCATGCGCATGACGCATGGCTGACTTTGAGTTACAGCGTTGGTAATCGCGGTCGACAGCGCCTATCTTCTGGTCATCGGAAAATGAAACGAAGATGAGGCAAGCAAATGTTTACACCGATCAAGAAGTTCGCCCGTGCCCTGCGCGCTCCGAGCGCTGAAGACCGCGAATTGGCATATCTGAACGGCTCGTTTGACCGTATTGATCTGGAATATCGCCAGCGTCAGGTTGACCGTGGTCTGTTCCGTACCCGTTAATATCGGGTTTATACTTGCAGAATGGAAGGGGCGCATCTCATGCCGCGCCCCAGTGAATGCTCAGTCGGCGCTAATCAAATAATGACTGAGGTGGTTTGACGCTCTTGTCATGCCCGTGCGCCTTGCACTACATACGCGCCATGTTGTTCCGACGTCGAAGACCTGCTGGATTTCGTGAAAAGTTGCGTGAGCTGCTGTGGCCGCGCAAGGGCTTTATGCGGCCAGCGCGATATCTTGTAATGCGCGTGTTGAGGCTGAGAGCTTCACCGCATGCCGTTGCCATGGGTGTGGCGGCCGGAATATTCGTCTCCTGGACACCATTCATTGGCGTCCACTTTGTGATGGCGTTCATCCTCAGCTATCTGTTCGCAGGAAATATGGTGGCCGCGGCACTTGGTTGTGCGGCCTTCGGAAACCCGCTGACCTATCCCTTCATATGGGGGACGACCTGGGAAATCGGCCATCTGCTGTTGAGCCGCAAGGACACTATGAACGGCCAATCGGTCGACCTTGCTGCCCTGTTCCACGAGCTCCATTTCACCGAGCTCTGGCGACCTGTTCTCGAGCCGATGCTCGTGGGCTCTATTCCCCCCGCACTTCTGTCGTCTGTCGTCATCTATTTCGCGACCTTCTACACCGTCAAAGGGTTTCAGAGCCGCCGCCGCACGCGCCTGCTTGAGCGCGCTCGCCTGCGAATGGCAGAACCCGTTCAGGAAACCGTATGATCATCGGTATCGGCAGCGACCTCATTGACATCCGCCGTGTCGAGAAATCCATCGAGCGATTTGGCGAGCGCTTCACCAACCGGTGTTTCACCGAGGTCGAGCGTGCAAAATCCGATCGGCGTGCCAATCGCGCCGCTTCCTATGCGAAGCGCTTCGCCGCCAAGGAAGCCTGCTCCAAGGCACTGGGCACGGGCATCGCGCAGGGTGTCTTCTGGAAGGATATGGGCGTCGTCAATTTGCCGAGCGGCAAGCCGACGATGGTCCTGACCGGCGGGGCAGCCGAGATCCTGCAAGCCATGTTGCCGCAGGGGCACCGCGCCGCCATTCATTTGACAATTACGGATGATTATCCCCTTGCTCAGGCTTTCGTCATCATTGAGGCCTTGCCGGTGAGCGCGTGATCAGCGACTAGGTCGTCGCTTTTAATGTTCGCGCCATTGCCGCAAACGGTCGAAGCCGCTACAGAGAACCAAATAAAAGTTGCGCCTGTGAAGGTGCCCTGAAGGAACAAAACTGCGTGTCCGAAAAAGTTGAAACCAAGCCGAATGCCCTCTGGGAAAACATCAAGGTCATCGTTCAGGCGTTGATTTTGGCCATGGTGATCCGCACGGTGTTCTTTCAGCCGTTCACTATCCCTTCCGGCTCGATGATGCCGACATTGCTTGTCGGCGACTACATCTTCGTCAACAAGTTCGCTTACGGCTATTCGAAGTACTCGCTGCCGTTCTCTCCGAACCTGTTCAGCGGACGCATCTTCGCCAGCGAACCCAAGCGCGGCGACATCGTCGTATTCCGCTTCCCGCCGAACCCCGAGGTTGACTATATCAAGCGTCTGGTCGGCCTGCCGGGCGATCACATTCAGGTGACGGAAGGCGTGCTCTATGTGAACGGCAAGCCTGTTCCGAAGGTGCCGGACGGTACGTTCAATTCGGACTACGCGCAGGATCCTGGCCAGGACGTGCCGGTGTTCCGCGAAACGCTCGACAATGGCGTCAGCTACGACACGCTCGACCAGTCGCCGGTTTCTCGTGGTGACAACACCCGCGAGTTCATCGTCCCCGAAGGTCATTACTTCATGATGGGCGACAACCGTGACAACTCGCTCGACAGCCGCTTCGACGTCGGTTTCGTTCCGGCCGAAAATCTTGTCGGCCGCGCCAGCGTCATCTTCTTCTCGCTCGGCAACGATACGTCCTTCCGCGAAATCTGGAAGTGGCCAGCCAACATGCGTTGGGACCGCCTGTTTAAGGGCGTTGAATGAGCAAGGCGCAGACGCTCTCGACGGCGGACCGAACGAGGCTGGAAACGCTCATCGGTCACGAGTTCGCCCAGAAGGAGCGCCTTGATCGGGCCCTGACGCATGCCAGTGCCCGCACGCAAAAAGGTGCCAACTACGAACGCTTGGAATTCCTCGGCGACAGAGTGCTTGGGCTCTGTGTCGCCGAACTGCTTTTTCGCACCTTCGGAGCGGCGGCGGAAGGCGAACTGTCTGTCCGCCTGAACCAGCTTGTCAGCGCCGAGATGTGTGCTGAGGTTGCCGACGAACTCGGGCTTCATCTCTTCATCCGCACTGGCGCCGATGTGAAGAAGCTCACCGGCAAGCGGATGATGAATGTGCGCGCCGACGTGGTCGAAAGTCTGATTGCAGCCGTCTATCTCGACGGTGGCCTTGAGGTAGCGCGGCGTTTCATCCTGAAATACTGGGAAAAGCGGGCCGTTCGGGCCGATGGCGCCCGCCGCGACGCCAAGACGGAATTGCAGGAATGGTCGCACGCCAAATTCGGCGTGACGCCAAACTACCGGGTTGAAGAACGCACCGGACCGGATCATGATCCGCGCTTTACGGTGACCGTCGAAGTTGCCGGCGTGAAGCCGGAAACAGGTGTCGAGCGCTCCAAGCGTGCCGCCGAGCAGGTAGCCGCCACGAAGATGCTTGAACGCGAAGGAATTTGGCAGAAATCAGCTGCCGGAAATTGACAGGGACAATGACCGAAGAACACGACATCGCGGATAGCGCCGCAGAACCAGCTGGCCCGACGCATTCCGGCTTCGTCGCCCTGATCGGGCCGACGAACGCAGGCAAGTCGACGCTGCTTAATCGCCTGGTCGGCGCCAAGGTGTCGATCGTCAGCCACAAGGTGCAGACCACGCGCGCCGTCGTGCGCGGCATTGCCATCCATGACAACGCCCAGATCGTCTTCATGGATACCCCTGGTATCTTCAAGCCGCGCCGTCGGCTCGACCGTGCGATGGTGACCTCCGCCTGGGGCGGCGCCAAGGATGCCGACGTGATCATGCTGCTTATCGACAGCGAACGCGGGCTTCGCGGCGACGCCGAAGCGATCCTCGAAGGTCTCAAGGACGTCCCGCAGCGCAAGATCCTGGTTCTCAACAAGATCGATCGCGTCCGGCGTGAGGACCTTCTCGCGCTTGCCTCCGCAGCTAACGAGAAGATCGCCTTCGATCAGACGTTCATGATCTCGGCCGAGAATGGTTCCGGTTGCGATGACGTGATGGACTATCTGGCAAAGACCCTCCCGGAAGGTCCCTGGTACTACCCCGAAGATCAGATATCCGATCTGCCTATGCGCCAGCTGGCAGCCGAAATCACCCGCGAAAAATTGTTCCTGCGCCTGCATCAGGAGCTTCCTTATTCCTCGCACGTCGAGACGGAAAAGTGGGAAGAGCGCAAGGATGGCTCGGTTCGCATCGAGCAAGTGATCTACGTCGAGCGTGATAGCCAGAAGAAGATCGCGCTCGGCAAGGGCGGCGAGACGATCAAGGCTATTTCTTCCGCCTCGCGCCGGGAGCTTTCCGAAATTCTCGAGCAGCCGGTCCATCTGTTCCTGTTCGTCAAGGTCCGCGAGAACTGGGGTGACGACCCTGAGCGGTTCCGCGAAATGGGCCTGGATTTCCCGCACTGACAGACTGGCGGGTGCCTGCCCGCCGCTGCAATCCCTTGGTTGTTGACGGACCTTTGGAACGAACTGCTGCGCCGCGTGTTTAAGAGAGCGGCGCTGCCTTGTTGGGGCGCCGTCTCGGGGCACCTGATCAGGCATGGCGACAACAAAACCTACTCATTCGTTCAAGACACCCTGTGAGCGCTGTCCGTTGCGCGCGCTGTCGCATTTCCGGGAATTCACCCGGGAAGAGATTGAGTTCGTCGCAAAGTTCAAGACGGGTGAACTGGCCGCGGATGCCGGCGCCACGATCCTGGTCGAGGGCGCTCACAGCGCGCATCTCTACACGGTGCTCTCGGGGTGGGGGTTTCGCTACAAGGCGCTCGAAGATGGACGTCGCCAGATCCTGAACTACGTGATGCCCGGGGATCTCATCGGTCTTCAGGGGACGATCATGGGCGAGATGCAACATTCCGTAGAGGCGTTGTCGCCGATCTCGCTCTGCGTGTTCGAGCGCGACAAGATGATGACGCTTTACGGCAACCATCCGTCGTTGGCGTTCGACATCACCTGGATGGCCGCGCAAGAGGAGCGAATGCTCGACGAGCATCTCCTCAGCATAGGACGCCGGACCGCAATCGAGCGATCCGCCTATCTGATTGCTTTTTTGTTTCAGAGGGCGAGGCAATTGAAATTGTTCAATGGCCACAGTGCGATACCCATTACACAGCAGCACGTTGCCGATACACTCGGTCTTTCCATAGTCCATACAAACAAGACATTGAAAAAGCTCGCGAAACAAGGATTGATCCGCTGGCAGGAGCGTACCTGCGAAGTGCTGGACGGCGACGCTCTGGCCGAGGTCGCCGGCTGGGAAGGATTGGACGAAAGACGTCGGCCGTTCCTGTAAACCACCCGCCGCTATGTCATATTTAAATGCAATTTTTCGGCTCTAGACCTATGCTCATCGTTCTGCCGATTTCCTCCTTATCGACCGGGACGGAAAAAACGGCTATGCAAGCAGGGATGGCATGTGCTGTCCGGCCAATGAGATGGGGCGTCAGGATTGAAAAAGTGGGCCAAAGACAGGATGCGCAACACATGTGGCGCTCACCCAAGGACCTATGCACCATGAAGGCGGGTCGTGTTCTGCTTCTGGAAGACAGCCTGATCATTGCAATGGAAGCCGAGGATATTCTTCGGACCGTTGGCGTGGAGACTGTGAGCATCTTCAGCAGCCTTGACCCGGCGATGGAAGCGGTCAGGGCCGAGCGCTATGACTTTGCGCTGCTGGACGTCAATCTCGGCGAAGTCATGAGCTTTGATTTCGCCCGCTACCTCGCTGGCGCCAATATTCCCTTCGGCTTTGTCAGCGGCTATTCCGACACCGAAGATTTTCCTGAAGACCTCCGGGATATGCCGTTGCTGGTGAAGCCCTTTGACGAGACCGGGATGCGCACATTTCTCCAGCGGTTTTTCCTGCCCGAGATCTGAGCGCGATTTCATGACAGACCGGCCCCGTTCCGCTAGAATGGAATCGCGGGCTTGAGGTTCAGTTTTCGATGCAGTGGCAGGATCGAGCGATCATTCTTGGTGTCAAACGCCACGGCGAGACAAGTGTCATCGTCGAGGTGATGACGCGTGAGCGCGGGCGCCATCTCGGCATGGTGCGCTCCGGCCGCTCGCGGGCGATGCAGCCTGTTCTGCAGCCCGGCAATGAAGTGGACGCGACGTGGCGTGCGCGCCTTGACGAGCACCTCGGCGAGTTCCGCATCGAACCTTTGACATTGCGCGCCGCGCGGCTGATGGAAACCGCGACCGCCGTTTACGGTGTCCAGGCAATGGGTGCGCTTCTGCGCCTTCTGCCCGAGCGGGATCCGCACCCGCATCTGTTCGAGGCGTTGGAAGTCATTCTCGAAAATCTCCATAACCCGATCGATGCCGGCGAACTGTTCGTGCGTTTCGAACTGGCCGTTCTGAACGATCTCGGCTTCGGTCTTGACCTTGCCGAATGTGCGGCAACGGGAGCCCGATCCGATCTTGCCTATGTCTCGCCGAAGTCGGGGAGAGCAGTCAGCCGCAGTGCCGGCGCCCCATGGGCCGACAAGATGTTTGCCTTGCCGCCGTTTCTCAGCGTCGAGCAAAGCCGCGCAGCCGATTTCGAAAGCTTGGCCGAAGCTTTCAGGCTGACCGGTTTCTTTCTCCACCGCCATGTCTATGAACCTCGCGGGATGGAGGTAGGCGCCGCGCGCGAAGGCTTCGTTCAGGCAGCGCTGAAGGCTCTGAAGGAGCCAGCCCGAGCGGCTGGCGAGATGTCTTTCTGACCGCTGTTTTTCACGGCTGCAAAACATCCTGCAATTTCCGGCCCTTTACCGGTGTGGTCGACCGACTTATCTGCGACAGGAATTTCGCGGAGGAGATAGGCGATGCTGACGAAGCCGGATTTGGACACCACGATCAAGCTCTGGAACGGGCGGGACATACCGAGGCTGGGCATGGGCTGCTGGGCGATCGGGGGGCCATTTTATGCCGGCGATACGCCGCTCGGATGGGGTGACGTCGACGACAATGAATCGATCGCGGCGATCGACCGCGCCGTGGCGCTCGGCATCCGTTTTTTCGACACGGCGTCGAACTACGGGGCAGGTCATTCCGAAGAGATTGTCGGTCGTGCGATCGGCAATCGGGATGACATCATCATCGCCACCAAGTTCGGCTTTGCCATCGATGAGGCGACCAAGCAGGCGACCGGCGCATTTGCGGATCCCGCATTCATCCGCCAATCCGTGGAAACATCGCTGCGACGGCTGAGACGCGAGCGCATCGATCTCCTGCAGTTTCACCTGAACGATTTTCCGTTGGCGCAATCCGACGAGGTTTTCGAAACGTTGGGCCTCCTGCGGGAAACAGGCAAGATCGACGCTTTCGGCTGGAGCACCGACTACGCTGATCGTGCCGCCCGGCATGCACAGCGCCCCGGTTTCGTCTCCGTGCAGCACACGATGAACGTCTTCGAGCCGGCGGACGAGATTGTCTCGGTCATCGAGCGACATGGGCTGCTGTCGATCAATCGTGGTCCCTTGGCCATGGGGCTGCTGAGCGGCAAATTTGCTGCCGATACGGCTGTGGGCCCGAAGGATGTGCGCGGCGCGAGCCTGGAGTGGATGGTCTATTTCAAGGATGGCCGCATTGCGCCCGAGTTTGCGGCGCGCCTGGATGCTGTGCGCGATCTGCTGATGTCAGGCGGTAGGACGTTGACGCAAGGCGCGTTGGCGTGGCTGTGGGCGCGGTCGTCTCGGACACTTCCGATCCCGGGTTTTCGCACGGTCGCACAGGTCGAGGAAAACGCCGGCGCATTGGACAAGGGCGCCTTGCCCAATGAGGTTGTGCGCGAGATCGACGAGGTGCTTGGGCGGGCCTGACGCGGCAGGGCTATGCCCGGCGGGTCTTGAAGGCCCAACCCTGTCGTCTCTCCTCGATCACCGTCACCTGATCGCCGCAGCTGACATGGCCTGATGCTCGCGGCGTGACGTTCCAACCAAACAGCGGGCCGGGGACGCGCCGGTCCGCGGACATCCGGATCCGACCCATGGCAGGCATCGGGTTCGGAACCTCGCGCGACCCCGTTATCTGGTCCTGGGTGGTCATGATGCAACGCGCGCAGGGCTTCACGAGATCGAAGCGGATACCGGCGATTTCGATGGCGGCCCAGCGATCCTCAGGCCATGCTTCATCAGTGTCGATCACGATGTTCGGGCGAAAGCGATCCATGCCGACGTTTCCTTCGCCATGCGCTTCCAGATCGGCGTTCAACGCCTTCAGTGAGCCGGTGGTTGTCACCAGGATCTGATAGCCGTCGGCGAAGGTCACCGGCGTGCCGTCACCAGCCCATTCGGCGCTCGCCGTGCGCTTGGCATCCTGATCGAAGAAAACGAGCTTCACCTCGCGACCGAGCCAGCCCGAAAGGACCTCGTTCGTCGCATCGTCAGCCACTGCCGCGTTGACGATCGTTTTCCAGATCGAGACATCCATCCGCTTTCCGGCCTCGGGAGGCGGCACGGCAATTTCCTGCCCTTCCATCAGCAACCGGAAAACAGACGCCTCCGGTCTTGTCTCGATCTGAGCGAGCGCCGGCAATTCGCGCTGCGTGATGAAATGCCCGTCCGGGGCTGTGATCATCGCGCGCCGATCTCCCGGCAGGCCGAAGGCATCGATCGCGGTCGTGGGTAGGGGAATGCCTCGGCCGCTCTTGAGCGGGTAGATAAAGAGGTCGCTGACGCGCATTCGCTGCTCCTAGATTTCGTCCATGAAGGCTACGAGAAAATCGCGGAGCCTCTTGTCCCGTTCACCGGCCAATGCCCGACCTGCGTTCGTCTTGAAACCATCCGCCAGCTTGAAAAGCTTGGTCTGGAAATGGTCGATGGCGTAGCGACGATCGTCAAGCGGTCGATCGCTGCCGGAAGGATCGAATGGATCATATAGCGAGGAGGACATGCGGCCGGCAATGTAGAAGCATCGCGCGGCGCCCACCATGCCGATCGCATCGAGCCTGTCCGCATCCTGCAGGATCCTGGCCTCGAGGGTTTCTGGCTGAATGTTTGCCGAAAAGCTGTGCGTCACGATGGCATGGGAAACAGCTGCGATGTCGCCGGGGCTCCAGCCGAGGTCGGCCAGTACACCCGCGGCCTTTTCCGCCGCGAGTGCGGAAGCCTGGGCCCGAAGCGGCGAGTTCTTCTCCACTGCAACGCAATCATGCAGCAGGACGGCGGCGGCAAGAATCTTTGCATCTCCGCCTTCGCTGGCTTGTATCCGCATTGCGTTCTTGAAGACGCGCAGAATGTGCGCGAGGTCGTGGGAACCGTCATCGCCCTCGTGCGAATAGGGCACCAGCTGAGAGGCGAGCGTCTCGAACGGAGAGAAGGCTTTGGCGTCGAACATCATGGGCTCCGGAGTCGTGTCCTTCTCCTTAGAGCCCGGGACCGCGAGTCGCAATCAGGAGCGGGGCGCGGCGGTCTTTCCGAACGTCTGTTCAAGCAGATGGGGAACGTCTGCGGCGGGGCGTGGCGCGCTGATGTGGTATCCCTGAATCTCGTTGCAGGCTTCGCGCTCCAGAAGCGCCAGCTGTTCGGCGGTCTCGACGCCCTCGACCGTGACGCGCATTCCGAGCGCGCTGCCAAGCAGGATGATGGCGCGCATGATGGCAAACGCCTCTCGATTTTCGACGATGCCGGTGACGAACGACTTGTCGATCTTGATCTTGTCGAACGGAAAGCTGCTGAGATAGCTCAGCGACGAATAGCCGGTGCCGAAGTCGTCCATCGCGATCCGGAGACCATGCTGCTTGATGGCGTGCAGGATCGGCAGTGCCACAGCCCGGTTTTCCATGAGCACGCTCTCGGTGATCTCGACTTCCAATCGGGCAGGCGGGAGCCCGGAGGCATCCAGGGCATCTCTGATATCGCTGGGCAGATCGCTGTTCGTGAACTGGATCGGTGAGACGTTGACCGCCACCTTTATGTCTTCCGGCCACCGTGCCGCGTCGAGGCAAGCGCGCTTCAGAACCCAGCGTCCGATGTCGACGACGAGGCCCACTTCCTCTGCCAGTGGAATGAACTCCATGGGAGGCACGCGGCCCCGCGTCGGGTGATTCCAGCGGATCAGTGCCTCAAACCCGCAGATGCGTTGCGCAGAGAGATCGTAGAGCGGCTGGTAGTGAAGCTCGAACTCCTCGTTCTGGACCGCCTTTCGCAGGTCGCCTTCAAGGGCATGCCGTGCATTGAGCTTGGCTTCCATTTCCGCCGTGAAGAAGCGCTCTCCCTGCGGGCCATCAGCCTTGGCATGAGCGAGCGCAACGCCCGCGTGCTTCAGGAGAACGTCGGTATCCGTCCCGTCCTCGGGGCTGATCGCGACACCCATCGAGACGCTGAGCTCGACAGCCTTGTCCCCGCGGAAGAATGGTTCTGAGAGCTCGCGCCGGATCTGTTCGGCGAGCGCCGTGACGTTCCACGGCTGCTGGCGACCGCATTGGAGGATTGCAAACTCATCGGACCCCAAGCGAGCGAGCGTATTGCCGGCGCCGGCCGAAAGCCGCAGCCGCTCGGCGACCTGGCGGAGAATCTTGTCGCCGGCTGAAACGCCCATCGTGTTGTTGACGGATTTGAACCGGTCGAGATTGAGATGGACGAGGGCAATCTGTTCGTCCGGCTGCCGCGAAGCGAGCGCGGCATCGATCTTCTCGCGAAAGCTGATGCGGTTGGGCAATCCGGTGAGCGGGTCATGATGGGCGAGATAAGCGATCCGCTCGGCTGCCTTCCGCTCGTCGGTGATGTCGGCGTGGATCGAAATATTGCTGCCGTCGGACAGGATCGTCACGACGCTTTGGATGATACGCCCGTCATTCATCGTCCATTCGCGGCGACGAATACGCCCGCCGTCGGAGATGATGTCCCGATGCTTGGCGCTCGCTTGCGCACCGGGTGTCTCTGCGCCTCGAATTCTTGCGATCAGGGAGCTGATCGGCGTGCCGGGAGCAGCTTCGTCGTCACCGAAGCCGAACAGTTGCCTGAAACGTGGGTTGGCAACGATCAGCTTCTGTTCGGCATCGAAGACGCTGAGACCGAGCGGAAGATTGGTCAGGACGACGTCAAAGAGCCGTCGTTGCTGGTCAAGGTCATTGTGGATGGAAAGAAGCGCGGCTTTCAGCGTGTCGTTGTTCAGAAGCGAGGAGGAACGCCAATCGTCCAGCTCGATGGGAGCGGCTGCGCCGAACTCCGCGAATGCCTCTGGCTGCCTTGGATCGAAGTTCACCGCGGATTTCGCGGATGCGCTTTCAGGCATCTCGGCGAGCCTTCCGATGCGGTATGCGATCTCGATGCGGCGTGGCAGGCATGCAAGGAAAATCCTGAAACTTCCAAAACGACTGACTTAACATTCCATAGTAAAAGGCTGCGGAAGCAATAGACGGCGACAGTCCCATGACGGAATTAACATTCGGTTGCATCGCCGCAAATATATCGCGTGGCTATATTTTGGGGTCGGTCGCGCTGTCGTGAAAAATCAATGAAAACAAAAGCATTCGACCTTACTGGCGAGGGGTGCGGTGCAAAATGCAACAGTTTGTCAATGATGATTAATGAGCCGTTAACAACTTATTGACGTGCTGCGCAAATCAGTTTATCCGCCGTTCTGTAGTGATTTTTCTTTTTTCGTATTGCGTACAAACATCACCGGTTAGCCGGTGGACGGAGGTTTGTATGAGCCGTGTTTCATCAGTTGCCGATACGTCCTATGCGTATCTCGCAACTCTCTCGAGACTGGACACAAATGGCGACGGCATGTTGAGCCGTAGCGAGCGCGCGGCTGATGAGAAGCCCGGAATTCTAAAGCAGTTGAGCGAAAACGATGCCTCGCAGGAAGTGTCGCCCAAGCTCTCCAATGGCGTCCTGTCTTTCATGATGGGGAGCCGGTCGGTTGGTAGCGTGGATTTCTTTTCGCAGGATACCGACGACACGACGAACAGTGTCTATCAGAATACCTACGGCCAGTACGATCTGGATATTGCATCCTGATTGGACGCGACCTGTTCGTTACCAAAGCCGGCCGATTGGCCGGCTTTTTCTTTGCAGCCTTCCCGGGAACGCGTTCGGCTCTCAAGCGTTTGAAGAGCAAAGGGGAAGGAGGGCGCTTACATGAAAATGCTATCCTGCATTGCTATCGCTGCCATCGCAGTCGCTGGTGTCGCGGCTGCCCAAGACCGACAGACCGCCATCGCAAATTTCGTCGGCAAGGACGGTAAGGAAGATGGACGGGCATCGCTGACCGCAGCGGCAGGCGGTGGCGTCCTGATCGAGGTTGAAGTCTCGGGTCTTCCCGCGAACAAGTGGGTTGCCTTTCATGTGCACGAAACCGGCAAGTGCGATGCGGCGACACATCACGAATCCGCGGGCAAGCACTTCAATCCTGCTTCAGCCGAACATGGCCTGCTGGCCGCGAGCGGCCCTCATGCCGGTGACATGCCCAATCAGTATGTAGGACAGGATGGCGTGCTGAGGGCTCAGGTCTTCAATAGCATGGTCTCTCTCGACGGAAAGAAAGATGGGATCCGCGGGCGTGCCCTGATGATCCATGCCAATTCGGACGACTACCGCAGCCAGCCTGCCGGCGGCGCGGGCGAGAGGCTGTCATGCGGCGTGATAAAGTGACGGCGGCTTAGGCGCGATCCGTCAACGGCAGGGTGAAGGGCGCGTTGCCGTTGGCATCCGCACCGCGTCCAATGGAGCGCACGGCTGCAACAAGCCTGCCGTTGCGCCCGAGGATGTCGTCAGCGAATTCAATCAATCGTGCGTTTGGGGTCGCATAGGGAGACACAGCCCGAAGCCGGCGGGCAAGCACCTCGTCGTCCTGATCCGGCTCCACCGCAAGTGCACTGATCAGCGCGGCTGCAGGCGATCGGGAAACGCCCATCCAGCAATGGATCAGCAGTGGCGCACTCTGATCCCAGCTCCGGGCGAAGTCGACGATCTTGCCAACATGAGTTTCATCGGGTGCCACGAGGTTACCCGTTCCCTTGAAGGCGATGTCGTTCATGTGGAGCAGCAGGTGACGATGAGCCTGGATGACTGCTGGGCGGTGGAATGCCTGCTCCTTCGCCATTAGGCTGATCATCTCGCGGGAACGATGCCTCACGGCCATTTCGGCGATGCGAGCCAGCGGCGCCACGACGATCGTGGTCATGGCTTGCGGGTCCGCATGGCGTCGATCGCGTCGAACCGCTCGCAGAACAGACGCTGGGCCTCGGTCGCGGGCAGGGGGGTGATCAGCAGCATCTCCTTGGTAATGCCGCGTGGCTGGCCGAAGAACTTCTGCCCCTCCGACGCACTGAAGCCGGCAAGCTCGGTCGCCTCGAAATAGGCAGCGATCGTGTCCGCTTTCTTTATCTTGTCTTTCAGCTCCCGCGACGCGTGCGGCGGAAGCCCGAAGCGCAGATGCACAGCCGCTTCGAGGCGCTTCTCGACCACCTTGTAGCCGCCGCCGACGACGGATTTGAAGGGCGAGATCATGTCTCCGATGACATATTCCGGGGCGTCGTGCAGCAAGGCCATCAGGCATTGGTCGGGCGTGGCTTCGCCCAGCTGCCGGAAGATATACTCAACGACGAGGCTGTGTTGCGCGACGGAGAATGCATGGTCTCCTGATGTCTGGCCGTTCCATCGGGCCACGCGCGCCAGACCGTGGGCGATATCGCCGACTTCGACGTCGAGCGGCGACGGGTCGAGCAGATCGAGTCGTCTCCCCGAAAGCATGCGTTGCCAGGCGCGCGGAACCTTTGCGGTCAAGCGCTCGCCTCGTCGGTCGTAGAGGGGAAGACAAGCCCGGACCAGACGGGCAAGGCCAGCGTCACAGGCGTTTCGCCAGCAAGAAGCGGGGTGCCGAGCGCCATGGCTTCTCCAGCGCGATCGATACGAACGATGGCGAGACCAGTGTCACCGGCCACCGAGCCGAGCAAACCGACAGGCTTGCCGGCGGCCGTTATCTCAGTTCCGGCGGTTGGCAGATCGTGGCCGGTGACCGTGACGACCCGCCGCCGCGCCGTACCGCGATGCTGCATACGCGACACGACTTCCTGGCCGACATAGCACCCCTTCTTGAAGGAAAGACCACCATTCAGATCCATCAGGACGTCATGCGGAAAGGCGTCCTGCAACGCGTAGTCCGCGCCAGAAACGGCAACGCCATTCGCTGCGCGCAGGGCGGCATAGGCGATCTGCTCGTCCTTTCCGTGCTCGCCAGGTTCCCTGAGGACGGTGATGCCGGCCTTGGCAAAGCGGCTGTCTTTCCAGCCTGCCTCGCGTTCCACGTCCCAGGAAACGGTTACGCCACTGCCTTCAGCGGAAAGGCTCACGGCAGCCCGCAGCTTGTACATGGTCAACCGCTTGATGAGAGCATCGCGCTGCCCGTCGTCGGTTTCGATGAGGAAGTCGTCGCCATCCCGCCAGATCATGAAGTCGAACAGGATCTTCCCCTGCGGCGTCAGCAGCGCACCCGGGCGTGCTTCGTCAGCGCCAAGGGAAACGATATCCGTGGTAATCAAATTCTGTAGGAAAGACTGAGCTTCGACGCCGCTCACGCGAATGAGCGCGCGGTCTCTCAGGAATACGGCTGGCATGGTGTCACCTGTCGCGTTGTCATGGCTCAGAAGTATGTCTTTGACGACAGGATCGCAAGCATCAGTCGCCTGCGGTAAAATACTTCCATCTCCCGTCGGCGGTGATGCCCAGCCGGTAGAAATTGTAGCCGCCGAACTCCTGCATGTCGGAAAGGTCGCCTGCGGTGACGATCCGAAGCAGTTCGACCCTCTCAGGTGGGGTCAGCGTCTTGAGATCCTTTTGGGCGAAGTACGGCCATACATACATGTCTTCAGACGTGCCTTGGCCGACATGAACGAAACCGGTCGAGATGATGTCGAGCATGATCGCCAGGATCTCGTCGCCATCCGGGTCACCAGACAGGTCCTTGAGCGCGCTGATCGGATCATCGGTCGGCTCGCCGACCGTCACCTGGGTCTGGCTTGCGCCTGTCCCGAGCAGCGGGCGCAGCCGCTCGAGATCACCCGACGCTGCCGCCTCGACAATCTGCTGGCGCATGCGGCGAACCGGTTCCGGGACCTTGCTGATGTCGTAGATGACTTCGACCGGCTTGGAATTGTCCTGTGAGCCGGGAGTGGTGTCCGAGCTCTGCCCGTTTGTCTTGTCGACGAGCGGGCTCGGCGCCGGGATGCCCGAAGGGGAGGCTGGCGAAGCAGCCGGCTTGTCGGTTCCGCCCTGAGCAGGCGTCGAATTGTCTGAAAGACCGGGAGTCTTGTGCAGTTCGGAGAGTGCGAACGCGGCCGTTGCGGTCACGAAACTGCCGGTACCGACACTGACTGCAAGCAAAAGCGGCGCGATCGCGAGCCGCGAAGCATTGTCTCTATCGGTACGCATGAAACTCTCTGTAAAAATATTATTGCAGGGTGCGGTTCGGAGAAAATTCACCGGCCAGCATGCGCTCGCGCAACGAATCCAGCAGAGCTTCGGCACTATTCTCGCCATGAAGGCGAATGGTTTCGCGGATGGCATGGATGATTGCCGTATCAGCGATGATTTCAGGTTCAATGCCGTCGGCCATTCCGTCGGCCCAGGCTTCATTATGGTACTCCAAGGCCGCCTGAGTCTTCTCATGGACGATCATGTCGTCGATGTCATTGAGGCTTGGTTCCATTGTCTTTTCCTCAAACTGCATGCCTTACTGCCTAGTTAACAACTCTATCAGCCTTTTCCCAAAACGACACGTCCGAGACCGAAAAGAGGTTAATTAAATGTCAATTTCCGAAGCGCGAAGTAATTTCTGTGGTGAGTGTTGCACCTTCGTTACGGTAGCGCTCTTCTGCCACGATGGCCGCCCGTGTGCAATCCGTATAAACAGATGCAAAGGCGCGATAGCCTCGATTGAAAGCGGCTGTGAGCTTCTCTTTCCGCTGAGGCTCGTCTTTCGCTTCCGAATCAAGAAGTTGCTGCATGTCCCTACGCCATTCATCGCTGTTTTCGGCTTTGCACAACGTTCGCAGATAATGCACTGAACCCAGCACCTCGGCGAGGCGGGCGAGCTTGTCGTCATAAGGAGCAGGCACCGATTTCGGTGCAGCTTCCTCTGGAGTTGCCGGCGTTGTTTGACCCTGGGACATCGCGCAAACGGGCATGGCCGCACCGGCGCAGACAACAACACACATCAACACGCGACGCAGGGGAATCATGAGTTTTAGTTGATACGCAGGAGATGGCCGGAACAAGGCACGCAACCGGATTTCCACTGCTTATTCACCTTCCTCGGACAATCGCTCGGCGCACTCCAGCACGCTTTGCGGCGTCGGCAGTCCGCGAATTTCATCGAGGGTAAACCAGCCGATTTCCGCCGCATCGTCAGCCGCGACCGCGACGGCATCGTGGTCCGCTTCGACGCGGAAGACCGAGAGGAAAAAGTGGCTGTTGAGCCTTCCATCGGGCGCATGCGTCTTCAGGTCATAGGTCGCGAAGAGCCGGGGATTGTGGGCCCGGATGCCGGTTTCCTCCTCGAATTCGCGCAGGGCCGTATCCGCCGGCGTCTCTCCCGCCTCGGCGCGTCCGCCCGGAAAAGCGTACATGTCCGCCGATGGCGGGTTGCGTCGGAGCACCAGCAGAAATCGTCCGTCGCGTTGCAGAATGCCCGAAGAGGCGGCCTTTGGAAGAGAAGTCATGAACGACGCCGATTTGTGATTGCCGGTTGTTGGCCGTGCTCGCTTACGCTCTTGTTCATCCCGTGACGGCCAAGCGATTCGAGGGAGCCTTCGTGACTTATATCATCTATGCCGCAGCGGCTCTGTTCGAGATTGCGGGGTGTTTCGCCTTCTGGGCTTGGCTGCGAATGGGCAAGCCAGTGTGGTGGCTCGCTCCCGGCATGGTGTCGCTTGCGCTTTTTGCGTGGCTGCTGACGCTCATCCCTAGCGAGGCGGCGGGACGCACTTTTGCGGCCTACGGCGGCATCTACATCGTCGCATCGCTGATCTGGCTCTGGTCGGTTGAAAACCGCGTGCCAGACCGATGGGATATTGGCGGCGCGTTGATCTGCCTCTGCGGTACCGCGGTCATCCTCTTTGCACCAAGGGGCTGACGAAGCCTTGACCGGACGGAAGGCCGGTGCAAAGAAACCTTATGTGTGGACGCTTTGCGCTGAACGTATCGCCGGAAGAGCTCGCGGAAGTTCTGGGACTTTTGGACCTGGAGGATTTCCCCGCGCGCTTCAACATCGCGCCGACGCAGCCGATTCTGGTCGTCGTCTCGGGCGAACCGTCGGAGCCGGGGAGTAATCGCCCGGACCGCGGCGCCATGCTGGTGCGCTGGGGCTTTACCCCGGGTTGGGTGAAGGATCCCACGCAGTTTCCACTGCTGATCAACGCGCGCGCGGAGACCGCGATCGGCAAGGCGTCGTTCCGCGCGGCGATGCGGCATCGGCGGGTGCTCGTTCCAGCTTCCGGCTTTTACGAATGGCACCGGCCCTCCAAGCAGACCGGCGAGAAATCCCAGCCCTATTGGATCAAGCCGCGCCACGGCGGGATCGTTGCCTTTGCCGGCCTGATGGAAACATGGTCTTCAGCTGACGGGTCCGAGGTCGATACCGGGGCGATCCTGACGACGGCTGCCAATGCCACCATCGCGCCGATTCACGACCGCATGCCTGTTGTCATCAAGCCGGAGGATTTTTCCCGCTGGCTTGACTGCAAGACACAGGAACCGCGCGATGTCGCGGATCTGATGCGCCCTGTTGAAGACGATTTCTTCGAGGCGGTGCCGGTATCAGACAAGGTCAACAAGGTGGCCAACATGGGCGCTGATCTTCAGACGCCGGTGACACTCGATAAGCCACCGTCGCCGGCAGGGAAGAAAACGCCGGACGACGGCCAGCTGAGCTTCTTCTGACTCTCTATCTCTGCCCCTTCACATCCCGGAAAATCTCATGCCTCCCATCTCGGCCGCTCTGTCCGGCTTCTTCCTCGGTGCTTCACTCATCATCGCAATCGGCGCGCAGAATGCCTTCATTCTGCGCCAGGGCCTGTTGCGCTCGCATGTCTTCGTGCTCTGCCTGATCTGCGCGCTATCGGATGCTGTCCTGATCGCCGCTGGCGTCGCTGGCCTCGGGGCGCTGGTTTCGCGATCGCCGATCCTGCTGTCGGTCGCGAGCCTTGGCGGCATGCTGTTTCTCGGAGCCTATGCCGTTCTGGCGTTTCGCCGGGCGCTTCATCCCGGCGCGTTGCAGACTGGAACGCCCAAGGCAGTCGGACTGAAGGCCGCGGTGGCGACATGCCTGGCGTTCACATTCCTGAACCCGCACGTCTATCTCGACACGGTCGTTCTCGTCGGCAGCCTGTCTGCCGGCTACGAGGGTGCCGGTCGGCTGGCCTTCGGGGCGGGCGCTGCCTTGGCGTCATTCATCTGGTTTTTTGGATTGGGCTACGGTGCGCGGTTGCTGCAACCGGTTTTTGCGAAACCCGCCGCATGGCGGGTTCTCGATGTCTTCATCGGCATCGTCATGGCGTTGCTCGCGACCAGCCTGGGCGCGCGCCTCGTGACAGGCTGATCAGGCGATCTTCTTCACCAGCGTCGGCTTGCTCTTCAGCATCAGCGCTGCGGCAAGAACGGCCTTGAGGCCGAGCGGGCGGTAGTTTGCGCTGAGGTCGGTCTTTACCGGCTGTTCGACGCTTGTCTTCTTCGGGGTCACAATACTCTCCTCGCGTGCTGTCCCTAGACTCTTATAATTATTGCTCTTTTGTCTGTAATAACGACAAAATGGAGGCAAGGCTCATCAGGAATTATGTCTGTAAACCATAATTCGCGATCCTTGAGCCAAGCCTTCGCTCGCTAGGAATGGAGATTTAGATGTGGCGTCCGATGTCGTCTTCGCCGACGCCGGGCTCTTCGATCGTCAGCGTCCCGTACTTGCGTTTCCACTTACGTGCACCGAAGGGCAGGGTCAGCAGGTAGACGACCGCAGTCACGACCATGACCTCCCAGGTGAAGCTCGAAAGCAGTGCAACGTAAAGAACGACGCCGAGCATCATTGGCAGCACGAGGTCGCGCCGCAGTCGCGTGCCCTCTGATTTTCCCGACCAGACGGGAAGCCGGCTGATGAGAAGGAAAGCGATCAGTACCGTGTAGGCCGCCGAAAGGTAGCCGAAGGTCTTGTCGGTGGTGAAGCCGAGGAAGCCGAGATAGACCGGCAGCAGCACAAGCATGGCGCCGGCAGGGGCGGGTACGCCGACAAAATATTCCGATTGCCACGAGGCCTTGTTCTCGCGCTCGGACATGACATTGAAGCGAGCGAGCCGGAGCCCGGCCGCGATCGCGTAAATCAGCGCTGCGATCCAGCCGATCGATCGAGCCTGATCCAGAGCGAAGACATAGACGACAAGTGCCGGTGCCACGCCGAAGTTCACGATATCGGCGAGCGAATCCATTTGCGCGCCGAATTTCGACGTCGCCTTCATCAGCCGTGCGACGCGACCATCAATCCCGTCGAGGAACGCAGCCAGGAGCACCATGCCGACGGCGAGCTCATAGCGGTTCTCGAATGCGAGACGGATACCAGTCAGCCCGGCGCAGATCGCCAGGATGGTGATGAGATTGGGAACGACCAGCCGAAGCGGGATCTCGCGGAGGCGGGGACCACGCGCCGAATCATCAGGCGGACCATTCGGCTCGAAGGGCGGGAAGGGCGTTTCCATGTCGCGCTCCAATCGTTACTAGCTGCGACGGCTGACGACTGGTCCTTTGGCGGATCCGAATTCAGCCAGGACCGTCTCGCCGGCAATCGCCGTCTGGCCGAGGGAGACCCGCGGTTCGGCACCTGCCGGAAGGAAGACGTCGAGGCGCGAGCCGAAGCGGATCAGACCAAAGCGTTCGCCGGCGTCCAGCGGCTCGTTCGCGTTCGACCAGCAGAGGATGCGGCGTGCGACGAGACCTGCGATCTGCACGACGCCGATCTGGCCGTGCGCGGTCTCGATCACCAGACCATTGCGCTCGTTGTCTTCGCTCGCCTTGTCCAGTTCCGCGTTGACGAAACTGCCGGAACGATAGTTGACGCTGACAATGCGGCCGCGCATCGGCGCGCGGTTCACATGGCAGTTGAAGACATTCATGAAGACCGAGATGCGCAGCATCGGCTCGGAGCCGAGATTGAGCTCCGCCGGCGGCACGACCATCTGAACGGAAGAAACCTTTCCGTCTGCCGGCGATATTACCAGGTCGTCGTCCTGCGGCGTCATGCGCTCGGGATCACGGAAGAAATAGGCGCACCACAAGGTCAGGATCAGGCCGATCCAGAACAGAGGCTTGAACAGCCAGCCAAGGATCAGGGAGGCGACGAAGAAGGCGGCGATGAAGGGATAGCCTTCCTTGTGCACCGGAACGATCGTGTTGCGAACCGTATTGAACAAGCTCATGTATGCCGCTCTCCTAGCGTTTTCGTATCCGCTGGTTACAGCGAAACCTTGGCGGGGGCAATGCTGGCGCTCCCTCATGCACATCTATGGCAGGGTTCTGAACAGCAAAACGCCCGGGACCACTGGCGGTTCGCCTCAGGTGGCCGGCGCCAATCTGTTCACGACGCCCATGTCGTCGCTCTCGCGCACCTGCTTCAGATGTTCCTCGGCCTGCGTTGCTTCGCGCTGGCGGCTCCACATCGATGCATAGAGGCCGTTCTTCAGCAGCAGTTCCGAGTGGGTCCCGCGTTCGGCGATTTCGCCGCTCTTCAGAACGATGATCTCGTCGGCGCCGATCACGGTGGACAGGCGGTGGGCGATGACGAGCGTGGTGCGGTTCTTCGAAACGACGTCCAGCGCCGTCTGGATTTCGCGCTCGGTGGTCGTGTCGAGCGCCGAGGTGGCTTCGTCGAGGATCAGGATCGGCGGTGCCTTCAATATGGTGCGGGCAATCGCGACGCGCTGCTTCTCACCACCCGAGAGCTTCAGTCCGCGCTCGCCGACCTTGGTGTTGAAACCTTCCGGCAGAAGCTCGATGAAATGGGCGATCTGCGCGATTTCGGCTGCGGTCTTGACCTCCGCATCGCCGGCGGCCGGCCGGCCGTAGCGGATGTTGTAGGCGACGGTGTCGTTGAATAGCACGGTGTCCTGCGGAACCATGCCGATGGCGGTTCTCAGGCTCTTCTGCGTGACGTTGCGGATGTCTTGTCCATCGACCGTGATCGAGCCGCTCTGGATGTCGTAGAAACGGTAGAGCAGACGCGACAGCGTCGACTTGCCGGCACCGGACGGGCCAACGACGGCCACGGTCTTGCCGGCCGGAACGTCGAACGAAATGCCCTTGAGAATGGGCCGCGCGGCGTCATAGGCGAAATGCACGTCACGAAACGAGATGGCGCCATGGCCGATGTCGAGAGGAACAGCGTCCGGCGCGTCCTTGACCTCGGCCTGTACCTCGAGCAGGTCGAACATCTGTTCGATGTCGGTCAGGCCCTGGCGGATTTCGCGGTAGACGAAGCCGATGAAGTTCAACGGCACGGAGAGCTGCAGCAGCATGGCGTTGACGAAGACGAAATCGCCCACGGTCTGCTCGCCGCGCTGAACGGCGAGAGCTGACAGAATCAGCATCACGGTCGTTCCGAGGCCGAAGATGACGCCCTGGCCGAAGTTCAGCCAGCCCAGCGAGGTCCAGACGCTGGTCGCTGCCTTCTCATAGTGAGCCATCGACGCATCGAACCGCTTGGCCTCCATCTCCTCGTTGCCGAAGTACTTCACGGTTTCGAAATTGAGGAGCGAGTCGATCGCCTTGGTATTGGCGTCGGTGTCGCTGTCATTCATCGCCTTGCGAATGGAGATGCGCCAATCGCTGGCGCGGATGGTGAACCAGATATAGGCCCAGACCGTGAAGGCGGTGACGGCAAGATAGGAGAAACCGTAGCCCCACCAGAAGATCACGGCCGTCAGCAGGAACTCGATCAGCGTCGGAACCGAGTTCAGGATCGTGAAGCGCACGATCGTCTCGATACCCTTCGTGCCACGTTCGATGATGCGGGAGAGGCCGCCGGTCTTGCGCTCCAGATGGAAGCGCAGCGACAGTTCGTGCATGTGCACGAAGGTCTTGTAGGCGAGCTGGCGCACGGCATGCTGGCCAACGCTGGCAAACAATGCGTCGCGCAGCTGGTTGAGACCAAGCTGGATGAGGCGGGTGAGATTGTAGGCGATCACTAGCGCAACGGCTCCAACCAGCAGATCGGGCAACTTGCCGGCCAGATCCAGCTTGCCGTTCAAGGCATCGGTCGACCATTTGAAGAAATAGGGGACCAGCAGCAGGACGAACTTAGAAACGAGCAGGAAGACCGAAGCCCAAACCACGCGCATCTTCAGATCGGAGCGACCCGATGGCCACATGTAGGGCCAGAGATTGAAGAGCGTTTGCAGCAGATTGGATTCTGAAACTGTCTTGCCGTTAGCCATGTGTGTCTCCGGCCCGCAAGGGGCTCTGGCCGTGTCGCGATGTCGGCAAATGGGCAGAGCGGCGCTTGGAGCTGAAGCTTGGCCGTACATGATCGCCGTCACCGCCAAATGGGGTGTTGGCCGGACCATTACAACATGTTGGCCTGACAGGAAAAGAGCGGCCGGGTGTCATAATCACCCGGCCGCCTGTTTATCGTCGCTTAGAGATGTTCGCCCGAGAGCCGCTTGCGATGCAGCTCTTCGGCATTCGGCAGGGCGTCCTTCGGCAAACCGAAGATCTGGCCAGGCAGAATGCGGTCCGGATTGCTGATCTTGTCTTCGTTGGCGACATAGATCGTCGTGTAGCGAACGCCAAGACCATAGACGCGGCGCGAGATCTGCCAAAGCGTATCGCCCCGGCGGATGATCACCGTTTCCTTGCTTTCCTGCAGCGGGGCCTGCTCGATCGTTGCCGGCTGGCCGTCGTTGCTGACGATTTCGTTGGTCGTCGGAGCAGCCGGAGCTGCGGCGGGCGGCGCCAGGTTGGCAATCAATGTGCTGAGCTGCCCCAGTGCATCGCCGACAGACTTCGCATCCTTCGGCAGTGCCTGCAGCGTCTTCAACGCTTCGTTCGCTGTGGTCGCAGCCGAGTTGGCCTGCTGCTTGACGTCGGCAGTCGCATCGGCGGCTGGGCGGAACTCGATGATGGCGCGCAAAGCGAACTCGTTGGCCGAGCGGGCTGCTGCCAGCTGTTCTGTCTCAGGCAGCTTGCCATCCGCAAACAGTCCACTGAGCAAAGCGAATGCCTTGGTGGCATCGTTCTTCAGCTTGCCGAGCGCACCTTCGTCGAGCGTGACCATCGATGCGGTGCCGTTGCTGTTTGCACCGCCCTGTGCCGCGACAGTGACCTGGTTTCCTTCCGGACGATTGAAGTTGACCGAGGCGCGAACCGCGACCTTGCCGGCGTCGTCGAGCGCATCGGCCCGAATCTTGTGATCGCCGACAGCGAGAGGCATGACGCCATCGATGACGAAATGACCATCCGGTCCTGTCTTCGCCCTGCCGATCAGCTTGTCGTCCGCATAGGCCGCCACGTTGGTGTTGGGCTTTGCCGTGCCGGCGACGAAGATCTTGTCGCCTTCGATCTCGACGGCGTTGACCATGATATCGGCAGTCGCCGGTGCGGCGGTAGCCGGCGCGCTGGCAACGTCGGACGTAGCTGCAGCGGGAGCGGGCTGTGCCGTTGCGGTCTGGTTCGCCGTCGCGTCAGCGGCCGGAGCGGTGGCGGAAGCAGGGGCTCCAGGCGTCGGCGCAGTGATGATGCGGCTTGCCGTACCCGGCTTGGAAACCATCGCCAGCAATTCGGAAGTCTTGCCGTCCGTCGGTACGGAAACGGTCGCGACTTCCTCGGAGGTCGTGCTCTTTCCGTCCTTGCCGGTCGTGCGCAGCACGATCTGGTGGTCGCCAGCCGCCAGCGGATTGTCGAGGACCGCAGCGAAGTCGCCGCTCGGGCCGACATCGGTTGTCGTGACGACCTTGTCGCCGTCCAGGATCTCAAGCTTGCTGTTCGGTTCGCCGGAACCTGCGATGACCGTCGAGCCGTCGGGCTCGACACGCAGCACGTCAAACGTCGGAAGCTTCGGGCCGGTGTTGCCGGCGTTCTCCGTAGCCGGTGCCGGCGTAGCCTGCGGCTGTCCTTCGGCGGTCGCTGCTGCTTCCGGAGCGCCCGTCAGAGCAGCCTCGGCCTTGGCGATGGCCGCAGCCGCATCCGCGATGTTTTCAGGCAGTGATTGCACGATGGCAAGCGCCTTTATCGCTCCGTCCTTGGCCTTCTGGACTGCCGCGCCCGTTACCGGGTTCGTCCCTTCGGGAGCCGCAAAATCCACAAGAGCCTGCAGCGATGTCGTTGCCTTGGATTTCGCCGCGCCAAAAACCTCTTCGGTCGGCCCCTTGCCATCGGCAAAGAGCGCCTTAAGTTCGGTGAGTGCCTGTCCGGCTGCAGCGGTCAGCGTCCCAAGCTTTTGCGTCGTGGCAGCATCGTCCGGCGTCGCGGGGCGTGACGTCTTGGCCGCTTCGGTAACAGTATTCTTGACCTCGGAGCTAGCCTGGTTGATTGCGTCACCGACTTTCGCCGCATCCCCGCCAATGCGGGGCATGACGAAAAAGACCATCAACAGAATTGCGATTACGAGCACTGCAAGGGCCAGCAAGCCGGCACGGTTTTTCATCATTCAGGTCTCCCAGGCGGCGAGTATGCCGGACTTCCTAAAATTGCTAGCGATTCCCGCTGCTTTGCACAAGCAGTCAAAGTAGCCCGACAAATGTAAGACACGGCTTTTCTGTCATTTTTCTTGACGAGAGGCAGAGAGAATAGTTGTTTGCCCCTATGACAGATCAATCTCATTCCATTCGCTCCATCTGTGTTTACTGTGGTTCACGTCCCGGCGGTGACCCGCGCCACATGGCTGCCGGCCGTGCGCTGGGCAAGGAGATCGCCGATTACGGCCTGCGACTCGTCTACGGTGGAGGCACCAAAGGCATCATGGGGGCGGTCGCGAGCGGCGTGCTTTCGAATGGTGGTCAGGTCACCGGCATCATCCCGGAATTCCTGATCGACATGGAAGCGACGCGTCACTCCCTGGGTCAGCTCAACGAGCTTATTGTAACCCCAGACATGCACACCCGCAAACATGCGATGTTCGAGCGTTCGGATGCGTTCGTGGCACTCCCGGGCGGGATCGGCACGCTTGAGGAGATCATCGAGATCATGACGTGGGCCCAGCTCGGGCGTCATGAGAAGCCGATGGTATTCGCAAATGTCGGCGGCTTCTGGGATCCGATGATGGAATTGCTGCGCCATATGACGGATGAGGGTTTCGTGCACACGGCGCACCGCGTTCAGCCGCTGGTGATCGACGATGTGTCCGAGATCGTACCGGCGATCATGGGACGGGCGGCTGACCTTGCGTCGGCCGACCGTGACGGCGAAGAAGCCGTCATTTCGAAGATGTAAGACCGCGCGCTATTGCGCGCGGCTTCCTCGCAGCATCGACCATGTGTAGAGAAAAAGCCCCGCCCAGATGAGCGGAAAGGCGATCATGCGCGCGGTCCCAAGCTCTTCCTTGAAGACGAAGACAGCGATCAGGAAGATCATCGTCGGTGCGATGTACTGCATGATGCCGATCGTCGATAGCTTGAGCAGCTTCGCACCGTTGGCATAGATCATCAGCGGCACTGCGGTAATGAGACCACAGCCGAGCAGGAGCGCGGTATCGGCCCAGCCCGTGCGATAGAAGTGCCCGCTGCCGCCGATCTCGAGATAGAGAACGTAGAACAGGGCAGGGACGCTGAGGATCAGCACTTCCAGGAAGAAACCCTGGTTCGGACCAAGCGGCAGCGTCTTGCGGAAGAGGGCATAGAGACCCCAGGAGACGGTCAGCGTAATGGAGATCCATGGAACGCCGCCGCTGTCGAGCGCCAGTACGACGACCGCAAGCGCGGCGAGCGCGATGGCTGCGATCTGCAGGGGGCGAAGCCGTTCCTTCAGCACGACGGCGCCGAGGAAGATGCTGAAGAGCGGGTTGATGAAATAGCCGAGCGCCGCATCGAGCGAATGACCCGCGCCGATCGCCCAGACATAAGTGCCCCAGTTGATCGTGATCAACGCGGCCGTCAGCGATGCCATCGCCAGCATCCGCGGCGAGCGCAGCGCCAACCGGATATCCTGTGTCCGACCGAGAACGATCAACACCAGGCCGGCAATGGGAAGCGACCAGAGGATGCGATGTGCGATCACTTCGGCCGGCGAAATGTGGGCAACCGCCTTCATGTAGATGGGGAGAAAGCCCCATAACAGGTATGCCACGAGCGCGAATGCAAAGCCGCGTGGACTATCTTCATTCTTGATAACAGGAGCGCTTGCATCGACCGACATCGAGTGTTTCCATTATTTTTTGTGGTTAAGCACCCGATTAGCGCAACGGCCGTGAATAGGCCAATTCATTTCGGTGAATGGACGCGGCCGCCTTTCCGAGGTGGGGTACGGCAATGGATGAGAAGGCCCTTGCGATCTGCCGCCGGGCATTTGCGACCCAGATGCTCGAAAAGGAGGGAATCACCAACGATCCTCCGCTGTGGAATGCGTTTGCGACGGTGCCTCGCGAACGCTTCCTGGGAGCGCCGCCCTGGAAGATGGCGCGATGGGACGGCTATCTCGACATCTCGGCGGACGATCCGTCCGTCCTTTACCAGGACGCACTCTTTGCCCTTCAGCACGAGCGCCAGGTGAATAACGGTAGCCCGAGCCTGCACGCGCGCGGACTGCACCGGCTCCAACTTCGCACCGGGGAGACGGTGTGCCATATCGGCGCCGGCAGCGGATACTATACGGCCATGATGGCGCTGCTCGTCGGTCCAGCCGGCCGGGTGATCGCGGTCGAGTTCGACGAAGCCTTGGCTGCGTGTGCGGCCGATAATCTCAAAGACTACGGCAACGTAGAGGTCGTCAATGCGAATGGTCTCCAATGGCCGCAAGAGCCGGTCGATGCTGTCTATGTCAGCTTTGCCGTTCATCGTCCGGCAGCCCCATGGATCGACCGGCTCACGCTCGGCGGGCGACTGATCTTTCCGCTGGGCGTGCCGGATGTCGATGGCACCGGCCAACCGACCGGGCTCAGCTCCCACGCCGGGTTCTTCCTGATCGTGCGAAAAGACCCCGGCTACGACGCCACGTTTTTGGGCCCCGTCGTCTTCGTGTGGGGCGAGGCTGTCGTCGGGACGCTCGACAGCTATCGCGCGCTGGAAACCGCCTTCCGCAACGGCGGCATGCGCGGGATCCACGCGTTGCGTTGGAAGACAAGGCCGAGAGAGGGCGAGTGGTACACGCAAGAGGACTGGGGCCTAGAATGACCCCAGACCGCGGCCGCCATCACTCGGCGGCGATCTTGCCGGCCAGCTGACGGTTCTTCATCAGCTTGTAGATGACCGAGTCCATCAGCGCCTGGAACGACGCGTCGATGATGTTCTCGGACACGCCGACCGTCCACCAGCGAACTCCGTCGCTATCCGTGGATTCGATCAGGACGCGCGTGATGGCTTCCGTGCCGCCGTTGAGGATACGCACCTTGAAGTCCGCAAGCACGAGATCGTCGATCTCGTGCTGATACTTGCCGAAGTCCTTGCGCAGCGCGAGGTCGAGCGCGTTGACCGGACCGTCGCCCTCGGCCACCGACATGACCGTGCTGCCATCTATGACCAGCTTGACCACCGCCTCCGAAACGATCTTCACCCGCCCGTGGGAATCGAAGCGGCGTTCGACCATCACGCGGAAGCCCTCGACAGAGAAGAATTCCGGGATGGTGCCGAGCGTGCGGCGTGCGAGCAGCTCGAAGCTCGCATCGGCACCCTCATAGGCGTAACCGGACGCCTCGCGTTCCTTCACAAGCGCAATCAGCCGGTCGAGCTTCGGATCGTCCTTGCCGACTTCGATGCCGCGCCGCTTCAGCGCGTTGATGAAGTTCGCCTTGCCCCCTTGGTCGGAGACCATGACCTTGCGGAAATTGCCTACGCTCTCCGGTGTGACGTGTTCGTAGGTGCGCGGATCCTTCAGCAGCGCCGAGGCATGGATGCCGGCCTTTGTCGCAAAGGCGGATGCGCCGACGTAGGGCATCTGGTGATCCGGCGAGCGGTTCAACAATTCGTCGAAGGCGTGAGAAAGCCGCGTCAGGTTTACCAGCCTGTCGGCGTCGATCGTGGTCTCGAACCGCGACGAATAGGTTTCCTTCAGCGCGAGCGTCGGGATCAAGGTCACGAGATTGGCGTTGCCGCAGCGCTCGCCGATGCCATTGAGCGTGCCCTGGATCTGGCGAACGCCTGCTTCCACGGCCGCCAGCGAATTGGCGACGGCTTGGCCGGTGTCGTTATGGGCGTGGATGCCAAGACAGTGGCCGGGAACGCCGGCGGCGATCACAGCCTCGACGATGGAGCGGATTTCCGGCGGCTGGGTTCCGCCGTTCGTATCGCAAAGGACCACCCAGCGTGCACCGGAATCGTAGGCGGTCTTCGCGCAGGCCAGTGCATAGGCCGGGTTCGCCTTGTAGCCATCGAAGAAATGCTCGCAGTCGACCATTGCTTCCTTGCCGGCTTCGACGGTCGCCTTGACGCTTTCGGCGATGCTCTCGAGGTTCTCCTCGTTGGTGCAGCCGAGCGCGACCTTCACATGGTAGTCCCAGCTCTTGGCGACGAAACAGATCGCGTCGCTCTTGGCCTGCAGCAGGCTCGCCAGCCCCGGATCGTTGGAGGCGGAGATGCCGGCACGTTTCGTCATGCCGAAGGCAACGAAAGAGGCTTGGGTCGTACGCTTCTGGCTGAAGAAGGCGGTATCCGTCGGGTTCGCACCCGGATAACCGCCCTCGACATAATCAAGGCCGAAGTCATCAAGCATGGTAGCGATGGCGATCTTTTCCTCGACCGAAAAATCGAT
The DNA here is from genome assembly GCA_900489925.1 of Hyphomicrobiales bacterium. Classification (GTDB taxonomy): domain Bacteria; phylum Pseudomonadota; class Alphaproteobacteria; order Rhizobiales; family Rhizobiaceae; genus Rhizobium. The sequence goes on from UEHQ01000010.1 coordinate 76,945, forward strand.
GCCGGGCGTCTGCTGCCCGTCGCGGAGTGTCGTGTCGAAGAGGTAGATCTTTTCGCGTGTCATGGTGTTCGTCCCGTCGCGGCCCTGCGGCTCGTTATTGTTTTCCGGCAAACTGGTCGGTTGCACGGATCAGCTTGTCGAGGATGCCGGGCTCTGAATAGGCATGGCCCGCTCCCTCGATCAGGTGAAAATCTGCCTTCGGCCAGGCCTTGTGCAGTGCCCAGGCATAACGCGCCGGGCAGGGCATGTCGTAACGGCCATGCACGATCACCCCGGGAATGTCCTTCAGCTTGTAGGCATCGCGCAGCAGTTGTCCTTCGTCCATCCAGCCGGCGTTGACGAAGAAGTGGTTCTCGATCCGCGCAAAGGCATAGGCGAAGTCGGCGTCTTCGAACTTGCCGCTGGTCGATTTCTCCGGCAGCAGCGTGATGGTTTCGCCTTCCCAGATGCTCCAGGCCTTGGCGGCTTCGAGCCGTACGGCCTTGTCTGCATGTGTCAGGCGCCTGTGATAGGCGTGCATGATCTCGTGGCGCTCCTCCGGCGGGATCGGCGCGATGAAACGCTCCCACTTGTCAGGAAACATCTCGGAGACACCGAACTGATAATACCAGTCGAGCTCGGCCTTTGTCAGCGTGTAGATACCGCGGACGATCAGTTCGGAAACCCGCTCGGGGTATTTCTCCGCATAGGCGAGCGCAAGCGTCGAGCCCCACGAGCCGCCGAACACCTGCCATTTTTCGACGCCGGCCATTTCGCGAAGCCGCTCGATATCGGCAACGAGATCCCAGGTCGTATTGGCGTTGAGGTCGGCATGAGGCGTGGATCGCCCGCAACCACGCTGGTCGAACAAGGTGACATCGTAGAGAGCGGGATCGAACAGCTGGCGGTGGGTCGGAGAGAAGCCGCCACCGGGGCCGCCATGCAGGAACACAGCAGGCTTGGCCCCAGGCGTGCCGGAGCGTTCCCAATAGATAACATGGCCGTCGCCGACATCGAGATGACCGGACGCATAGGGTTCGATTGCGGGATAGAGCGTACGCAGGACTTCAGTCATATCTTCACGCCTTCGGCTGGCCAAAAAGTGGTGTCGTGGTCCGGGTGCTGGAAGGAGATGATCGCCTCCTGCCGCGAATAGAAATCGGGGTCGGTGTGGACCGGTTGGTCGAAGATCGTCTCGACCCACGGAAGACGCGCCTCGTAGTTCACCTGTATCTGCGGCGCGAGATCGCTGCGGTCATCGAAGGTTCCGATTGCAAGCTCCAGTCCGCCCGGGTGCCGGTAGGTCATCGGCGTGCCGCAGTTCTTGCAGAAGCCGCGCTCAATATTCACCGACGATTGGAAATAGGTGGGCTCGCCGCGCGTCCATTCCATGCCTTCTTCAGGTGCCGTCACCAGAGCCGAGAAGAAGCCGCCGAACTGTTTCTGGCACATGCGGCAATGGCAGATCGAGGGGCGTCCAAGCTTGCCGTTGATGCGAAAGCGTACTGCGCCGCACTGGCATCCGCCGGTTCGGATAGGTTCACTCATGGGATGCTCCGCTGGGCCAATTGGCCGTGTCGTGATCGGGATGCTGGTGATTGCTGGCTGCGATCGCGTTTTCGCGATCGGGCGTTTCGGCCTCGGGCTCGATCGGCAGGCCGTCCAGTTCATGGAACCAGATCATCTTGCGTCCGGTGTTGGATTGCATCACCGGCTTGACGCTGTTCGGCTCGTCGAGGGTTCCAAGCACGATGTTCAAGGAATCGGATTCGGCGCTGTCATAAAAGAGAGGTGTCCCGCACGTTCTGCAGAAGCCGCGGCGCACCAGATCGGAGGAGTGAAACCAGGCCGGCTCCCCTCGCGTCAGCACAAAGTCGGATCGCAGTGCGGCAGCCAGCGGCATGAAGTAGTTTCCGGCGGCCTTCTGGCACATGCGGCAGTGGCAAAGATGCGGGTAGGCGAGCGGGCCCGCGGCACGGTAGCGAACCGCGCCGCATTGGCATCCGCCGCTGTGTGCCGCGGTTGCCATCACGGACGTTCCCCTTCAGGCCACGTCGCCGTGTCATGGTCAGGATGCTGATAGGATACGATCTCAAGCACGAAGGGAGCTGCTTCGGCATCCTCTTCGGTCTGCCGCGCGGGAAGTTCGTGAAGATGATCCACGAACGCGATCCTGCCCTCCGTCCCGAACTGGATAACCGGCGCGAGCGCCGAGGGATCGTCAAACGCACCGGCGGCAATTGCTATGCCGTCGGGTGCCTCATAGGTCAGGGGCGTGCCACAGTCGCCGCAGAAGCCGCGTTCGACATAGTTCGACGAGCGGAACTTCTTGCGTTCGCCGCGCGTCCACTCGAGTTCGGCGCCGCGCGCCGAGACAAGCGGTGCATAGTAGGCGCCGAATGCCTTCTGGCACATGCGACAATGGCAGATCGACGAATCTTTCAGCGTCCCGCGAACGCGGAAGCGGACTGCTCCACATTGGCATCCGCCGCTATAGGTGGTCACCGCTTCACCTCCCATGTCGTGATGCGTTCGCCGGTCGCCGCATCCTTGCCGTCCTTCAGCTGGATGCCTTCCGCGAGCAAGGTGTCACGAATGCTGTCCGCCTCGGCGAAATTCTTTGCCTTCAGCAGTTCCAGCCGCGTCTTGACGCGCCTGTCGATCTCGATGGCGACAGCCTCGTCGATCTCGGCCGCTTGCGGCAGGACACCAAGCAACTGTGCACTTGCGGCGAACGTTGCACGGTCTCCGGATTGGGCAAGAGCGTGCAGCGCCTGGATGGCGGCGACGGTGTTGAGATCGTCAGCCAGCGCGTTGACGACGGACGCATCGGGCTTTGCATCACCCGGTTCCGCTGCCGGCCATTTGGACAGCAGCCGCTCAGCCTCTTCCAGTCGCTTGATCGAGAAATCGATCGGCTCGCGATAATGCGTCATCAGCATCGCAACGCGCAGCACATCGCCCGGCCATTGGCGGCCGCCGAACTTCTCGGTGTGCAGCAATTCGTAGATGGTGACGAAGTTGCCTTCGGACTTCGACATCTTGCGGCCTTCGACCTGCAGGAAGCCGTTGTGCATCCAGACATTCGCCATGACCTTGGTGCCGTGGGCGCAACGCGACTGCGCGATCTCGTTTTCATGGTGAGGGAAGATCAGGTCCAGCCCGCCGCCATGGATGTCGAACACGTCGCCGAGATAGCGTCCACTCATGGCCGAGCACTCGATATGCCAGCCGGGACGACCGCGACCCCAGGGGCTCTCCCAGCCGGGCTCGCTCTCGCTCGACAGCTTCCAGAGCACGAAATCGCCGGGGCTCTTCTTGTGGGCGTCGACGGCAATGCGCGCGCCCGCCTGCTGTTCGTCCAGATTGCGCTTCGAAAGCTGGCCGTAATCGGCCATGGACTTGGTGTCGAACAGCACTTCGCCCGCAGCCGTGTAGGCATGGCCGTTGGCAATCAGCTTCTCGATGATCTCGATCATCTGGGCGATGTTGTCAGTGGCGCGCGGCTGCACTGTCGGCTCGAGGCAGCCGAGCGACTTGGCGTCGTCGAGAAACTGCTTCTCGGTCTTCTCTGTCACCGCCCGGATCGCTGCGTTGAGCGACAGGCCCGGATAGTCCCGCAGCGCCCGGGCGTTGATCTTGTCGTCAACGTCGGTGATGTTGCGCGCATAGGTGACGTGGTCGCCGCCATAGACATGGTTCAGCAACCGGAAGAGGACATCGAAGACGATGACCGGGCGGGCATTGCCGATATGGGCGAAGTCGTAGACCGTCGGACCGCAGACATACATGCGGACATTCTGCGGATCGATCGGCGCAAAGACCGTCTTTTCGCGTGTCAGCGTATTGTACAGCTTGAGTTCCGGCGTTGGCGATCCCGGCTGGCCGTCCATGTCTACTCTCCCAAAATGCAATGATCCGAAAAATACTTCCACCGGCGGGCCGGGGCGTTTCTCATCTTGGGTATTTGGGAGACGAAAACGGCCAGGCCAGCGAGCGCGCTAGCGAATAATCTTCCGGCAGATAATGCAGATAACCGTTTTCATGGCGGGTTTTATGGCGCGGGAATGGGGTTTGGTCAAGAGGGTGAGAAGCGGTCCGGCGCCAGCCGGAGCAATCGATCCGGTGAATCGATTGGATCGCCGAACGCCCGAAGCGCAAGCGCACGACCGGGCCATGCCAATCGCACAGACCCCACAAAATTCTGCTACAAAGCGCTGGGAAGTAGGAAAGACCCCTGACGTGAAAACCCTCAATCGAATGGTCCTCGCTACGGTGATTCTCGCTGTCGCGATTGCATCGTATCTGGCATACGATCACGCCATGGCACCATTCACCTCTCCGACGCTTGCGGACTATCCCATCCAGGGCATCGACATCAGCCATCATCAGGGCGCCATCGATTGGCAAGCGCTGGCGCGCCAAGGGAACGTCCGCTTCGTAATCATGAAGGCGACGGAGGGCGGCGACCACCGCGACAAGCGCTTTGCCGAGAACTGGAAGGCTTCAAGGGACGCAGGCCTTGTGCGCGGCGCCTATCACTTCTTCACCTTCTGTCGACCGGGTCGCGAGCAGGCACGCAATCTGATCGAAACGGTGCCGGTTGAAACCGACGCGCTGCCGATTGCCATCGATCTCGAATTTACCGGCAACTGCGGCAAGGTGCCGACTGTCGATGAGCTGAGTGCCGAGATCGGCGCTTTCTTTGCGGAACTGAACGGCGCCTATCCCGGCAAGCCGATCTTCTATCTGAACCAGCAGTTCTTCGAGCAGTATTTCAGGGGAAACGAAGCGCGTTTCCCGGATCACTATCTCTGGCTGCGCAGTATCGCGCAGGAGCCAGGTCAAAGGGATTGCCGGAATTGGTCAATCTGGCAGTTCGCCGACAATGGCACTCTGGACGGTATTCAAGGCCCGGTCGATCTGAACGCGCTATGTCCATCGGAAACAGGCTTCGCGCACCTGTTCCCGGTAGTGGCGGTAGACTGACGCGCTTATTCCGGCAGGCGGTAATCGACCAGCTTGTTCTCGCGCACGACGAACAGCTTGCCCGTTTCCGTCACGTCAGGGCCGACCAAGGGCAGGATCGCCTTGGCGATTTCTGATGGGTGCGGCAGGGTTTCGGGGTTCTCACCCGGTACCGCCTGCGCACGCATCGCGGTGCGCGTCGCGCCCGGATCGACGCTGGTGATGCGCAGCGCGGTGCTCTGGCTTTCTCCGGCCCAGGTGCGGGCTAGAGCCTCTACAGCGGCCTTGGACGCGGAGTAGGGGCCCCAGAACGGGCGACACTTGTGAGCCGCGCCTGAGGAAAGGATTACCGCGCGTCCGGCGTCCGAGCGCGTCAGCAGCGGATCGACGGAGCGGATCAGGCGCCACGTCGCGGTGACGTTGATGTTCATCACCTTTTCGAAGGTCTTCGCCTCGACATGGCCGATCGGCGAGATCACGCCAAGCACGCCGGCATTGGCAACCAGGATGTCGAGCTTGCCCCAGCGTTCGAAGATCGAGGCGCCCAGCGCGTCGATGGCATTCATGTCTGCAAGGTCGAAGGGGACGAGCGTCGCGGAACCACCGATGGCCTTGATGGCGTCATCGAGGTCCTCGAGGCCGCCCACGGTGCGGGCGCAGGCAATCACGTGCGCCCCGGCCTTTGCCAGTTCCAGCGCCGTGAAATAGCCGATGCCACGGGAGGCGCCGGTGACGAGCGCGATCTTGCCTTCAAGGTTGATAGTCATGGTCCCCCGGTTCCCCCGTAGCTGAAAAAGCAAGGGGCGCAATAAGCGCCCCTTGCTCAAATGTCAAAGCCAATGGCTATCAGCCGTTGGTCGCCAGCAGCGAAACCTTGCGGCCCATCGTCTCGCCTTCCTTGTCGAGGAGGCGGGTCGGGTAGTCGCCGGTGAAGTAGTGATCGGTGAACTGCGGACGGGCATCGTTGCGATCCTCGCCGCCGACGGCGCGATAAAGGCCGTTTATCGACAGGAATTCCAGTGAGTCCGCGCCGATATATTTGCACATTGCTTCGAGGCTGTCGTACTGGTTGGCCAGCAGCTTCTCGCGATCCGGCGTGTCGATGCCGTAGAAATCAGGATAGTAGATCATCGGGCTTGCGACGCGCAGGTGCACTTCCTTGGCGCCGGCATCGCGGATCATCTGCACGATCTTCAGCGAGGTGGTGCCGCGCACGACCGAATCGTCGACGAGCACGACGCGCTTGCCTTCGATCATCGCCCGGTTGGCGGAGTGCTTCAGCTTGACGCCGAACGCACGGATCTGCTGCGTCGGTTCGATGAAGGTGCGGCCGACATAGTGGTTGCGGATGATGCCGTATTCGAAGGGGATACCGCTTTCCTGGGCGTAGCCAAGAGCCGCAGGCGTGCCGCCATCCGGAACGGGAACGACGACGTCGGCATCGACGGGCGCTTCCTTGGCAAGGTTGATGCCCATGTTCTTGCGGGCAACGTAGACGCTGCGGCCTCCGACGACGGAGTCCGGACGGGCGAAATAGACATATTCGAAGAGGCAGAGGCGCTCCGGCAGACCGTTGCCGGCCTTGCGCGCGTCGATCGAGATCGAACCGTCAGGCTGGATCTCGCAGATGATGACTTCGCCGTTCTCGACGTCGCGGATGAATTTCGCGCCGATGATGTCGAGTGCGCAGGTTTCCGAAGCGAAGATCGGCTTGCCGTCGAGCTCGCCCATGACCAGCGGACGGATGCCGGTGGGGTCGCGTGCTGCAATCAGCTTGGTGCGCGTCATGGCGAGCATCGAATAGCCGCCTTCCATCTGGCGGATCGCGTCGATGAAACGATCGGCCGTCGAGGTGTAGCGCGAGCGGGCGATGAGGTGGAGAACGACTTCCGTATCCGAGGTCGACTGACAGATGGCGCCGCCGGCAATCAGCTGGCGACGAAGCGTCAGGCCGTTGGTGAAGTTGCCGTTGTGGGCAATGGCGATGCCGCCGACTTCAAGCTCGGCGAAGAGCGGCTGCACGTTGCGGAGCGCGACTTCGCCTGTTGTGGAATAGCGATTGTGGCCGATCGAGATATTGCCGGGCAGGCGGGCGAGGGTGGTTGGGTCGGTATAGTGATCGCCGACCAGACCCATGTGCCGCTCGGAGTGGAAGCGCAGACCGTCGAAGGAGACGATACCGGCCGCTTCCTGCCCGCGATGCTGCAGGGCATGCAGGCCAAGCGCCGTCAGGGTCGACGCATCGTCATGGCCAAGAATGCCGAAGACGCCGCATTCTTCGTGGAGTGTATCCCCATCGAGTTCGTCATTGAGCGTCACGGGATAAGACTGGTTCATCGATGCGGGCCTTTGCTCTCACAAGAATGGATCGGCTTCCATAGCATGACGCCGTGATCATGCGTTTTAAACGGCTGAGGCCCGGCGGAGCGGATGCCCGGCCGGACCTTTATTCACGTTCCGCTCAAATGGCAATTGCCAGGTGGCGGGTCAAGCTGTTGAACACTGCGTCAATTAGACGGCTGCTGTGCACCATTTGCAGGGGCGGGCGCTGCGTCTTCGGCTGGCGCCTGGTCGGATGCCGGCGCGTTGCCGTTCTCCGCGTTGCCGCCCTGCGGCTGAATTTTCTCCATCACGCTCGCCCGAACGACCTGCGCAAGTTCCGCCGGCAGAACGGACTGCAACTTGACGACCATCGAGTCCAGGAACGGCTTCGACTTGGCGTTGTTCACCCAGTTCGGGCGGTGATCCACGTCCACGAGCCAGTTCCAGAAGGCGACGGCTACGACGAGAAGAAGTATGCCCCTAGCCGCGCCGAAGAGAAAGCCCAAAGTGCGGTCGAGCGCGCCGATACGGCTGTCGATGATGAAGTCGGCGATCTTCATGGTGATGAAGGAGATCACGATCAGCGCGATCAGGAACACCACGGCAGCCGAGCCGACGATCGCGATACGGTCGTCGTCGGTGTACTTCTTCGCGTAGGGGAGGATGTAGGGGTAAAAATAGTATGCGGCGGCTGCGGAGCCGCCCCAGCTGGCGATTGAAAGAACTTCGCGGGAGAAGCCGCGCACCATTGCAAGTACGGCGGAGAAAAGAACGACGCCGATAACAATACCGTCGAAAATCGTAATGGGCATATAAATTCTACTCCAGGACGGCCGCTTATCCGCGGCTCAGTCGCGCCTCATTGCGTGCTTCCTATATCATCACCGATAGCGGCGATGAAAGGATCAAACCTCATCTTCCACACGTCGCAGAGCGCCTTTCGATCCCGCGATCCGTGCAACCAGATCCGGCAGGCTTTCGATCTCGCTCCAGCGACCGCCCGTGCCCTTCGGCAGTTCGGCGGAACCCGACGGAAGCAGCGCTGCAGAAAAACCCAGCTTCTCGGCTTCTTTGAGGCGCTGGGTCGTGTGCGCAACCGGCCGAACGGCGCCCGACAGGCTGACTTCGCCGAAATAGACACAATCAGCGGGAAGGGCAATACCGGCCAGCGATGAAACGAGGGCCGAAGCGACCGCAAGGTCCGCCGCCGGTTCGGAAATGCGATAGCCGCCGGCAATGTTGAGATAGACGTCGTGCTGGCCGAGGCGGACGCCGCAATGCGCTTCGAGCACGGCCAGGATCATCGACAGCCGCGCCGAGTCCCAGCCGACGATCGCACGCCGCGGCGTGCCGAGCGATGTCGGGGCGACGAGCGCCTGCACTTCCACCAGGATCGGGCGCGTCCCTTCCATCCCGGCAAAGACTGCCGCGCCCGGTGATTTCTCGTTGCGCTCGCCGAGGAAAAGCTCGGAGGGGTTGGCAACCTCGCGCAATCCCTTGTCCGACATCTCGAACACGCCGATCTCGTCGGTCGGTCCGAAGCGGTTCTTGACCGTGCGCAGGATGCGGTAGTGATGGCCGCGATCGCCTTCGAAATAGAGGACGGCATCAACCATGTGTTCGACGACACGGGGACCGGCGATCTGCCCATCCTTGGTGACATGACCGACGAGAACCATCGCTGCGCCGGTCTGCTTTGCAAAACGGATCATCGCTTGGACGCCGGTGCGAACCTGCGTCACCGTTCCCGGCGCGGACTCGGCAAGATCGCTCCACAACGTCTGGATGGAATCGATGATGACCAGGTCAGGACGCTTGCCTTCCGCCAATGTCGCCAGAATGTCCTCGACGTTGGTTTCCGCAGCAAGCAGGACGTCGGTATCGGCTGCTTGCAGGCGCTGTGCACGAAGCCGCACCTGCGCCACAGCCTCTTCGCCTGATACGTAGATGATCCGGTGCCCGCGCCGGGACAGCGCCGCCGCCCCCTGCATCAGCAGCGTCGACTTGCCAATTCCTGGGTCGCCGCCGATCAGGACCGCCGAGCCGCGCACGAAGCCGCCGCCCAGTGCCCGGTCAAGCTCCGAGATGCCGGTGTGGATGCGCGGTGCTTCCTCGATCTCGCCCGACAAGGCGGTGAGCGCCACGGCGCGGCCCTTCTTCGGCGTCTTTGCCGGGCCGCCGCCGATCCCGCCCATGGGATCTTCCTCGACGATGGTATTCCACTCGCCGCAGTTCTCGCACTTGCCCGCCCAGCGGCTGTGGATGGTGCCGCAGCTTTGGCAGATGAATTGTGTCCTGGCCTTCGCCATTATTGCCGCTTCCCTCGCAGGCGCCGGTTTGCCGGCTCGAATCAGTCGTGTCGCTCAAATAATCATTCGCCGCACGGATCAAAACTAATGATTTCCCTATCAGCGGCTGCGGTGGCATCTCTTCTCCACTGTCTTGGAGTTGGAAGATGCTGGACTATTCTCTCGCGCACTGGATCACGTTTCTCACGGCGGCGGTGTTGCTCAATCTCTCGCCGGGGCCGGATATGGCGTTTATCCTCGGCCACACGATCAAGAGCGGCATCCGTACCGGCTTTGCAGCGCTGTTCGGGATCTGGACGGGGGCGTGCCTGCATGTGGCGCTGGCGGCCTTCGGTCTTTCGGCCATCCTCGCCGCGTCGGCATTGGCCTTCTCCGCGGTAAAGTGGATCGGCGCGATCTATCTCGTCTGGCTTGGCATCCAGGCGTTGCGCTCGAATGGTGATGGCGGGCTGGTCAACGCCGCACGCGATGTCCTGCCGTGGCATTGTGTCTATCGGCAGGGAATTCTCGTGTCGCTGTTGAACCCGAAGGTCGCGATCTTCTTCCTGGCCTTCCTGCCGCAGTTCGTAGTGGAGGGCGCAGGGCCGACATGGCTGCAGCTCGCGGTCCACGGCGTCCTGATCATTGTCGTCGCCGCGTTCATCGAGCCGCCGCTCATTCTCGCCGGCGGTCGTCTCGCCAGCCTTATCAAGCGCAAGAGGAGCATTGGCCTGTGGCTCGATCGCGGCCTTGGCGCCTTGCTGGTTGCGCTCGGTGTCCGACTGGCGTTGACGGCGCGCTAGGCCGTCAACGCTTCGTCCTCGACATAACGGCGCTCATGCCGCAGCCCGATGCTGGTGAGGATTTCGTAGCCGATCGTTCCGGCGGCGCGGGCAACGTCGTCGACCGGCATGTTCCTGCCGAACAGTTCGATGTAATCACCTGATCTTACAGAGTTTTCCGGAAGGTCTGTCACATCGAAGATCGTCAGGTCCATGGTGATCCGTCCGGCGACGGGCACCCTGCGATCGGCGATGAAGCCCTGACCGCCCTGGGGAACGACCTGCCGCAAGGGCACGCCGCCGCTCGATTGGCTGCGCATATAACCGTCCGCATAGCCCGCCGAAACGATCGCAAGGCGACTGTCGCGCGTCAATTGCATCGCCCGCCCATAGCTTACGGCTTCGCCCGCCTTGACGGTGCGAACCTGGATGACCCTGGCCTCCGCCGTCACCACCGGTCGCATCGGGTTGGCCATCCCTGTGACAGCTTCGCCTCCGTAGATGGTGATGCCGGGACGGGTGACGTCAAAATGATAGTCGCTGCCGAGGAAAATGCCGCCGGAGGCCGCGAGGCTTGAATCGATACCTTCATAGGCGGCGCTAACCCTGCGGAATGATTCAAGCTGTTGCTTGTTGATCGGGGAGGTGTGGTCGTCCCCGCAGGTGAGGTGGCTCATGACAAGGACCGGCGAAAAGCTCGCCGGGCGGGAGACGTCATCGGCAAGGGCGATCGCCTCGTCCATGGTAATGCCCAGCCGGTTGAAGCCGGTGTCGATGTGCAGTGCGCAGGGATAGTCCCCGTAGTCGGCAAGGACGGCCATCCAGAAAGCCAGCTGTTCCTCGGACGAGATCACGGGCACGAGATCGTTTTCGAAGAAACGCCGCTCGGTGCCGGGCCAGATGCCGGAGAGGACGAAGATGCGGGCCTCGGGCGCGTAAAGCCTGAGCGTCGCGCCTTCATCGACGGTCGCGACGAAGAAATCGCGTGCGCCAGCGAGATAGAGTGCTTCTCCTGCATCCTCGATCCCCGTGCCGTAGGCGTCGGCCTTGACGACGGCCGCCGCGCGTGCCTTCCCGGAGCGGCGTGCCATGTCCTTCCAGTTGTCGGTTAGGGCCGTCAGGTTGACGGTAAGGCGCAAGCCGGCGGAATCGAAGGTGTTCTCGTCTTCAAAGGTATCGGAAAATTCTGTCATGGATGCGCCGCTGAAAAGGGGAATTGCAATGGAGACGCCAGTCTAAAGATCAATATGGCAAAGAGAAAGCGCTGGGGCGGGATATCCGCTCATTGATCACTTTTGTTCAAGACGCAAACAGCGCCTTGCGCTAAATAAGCGCTATGCAGAACATCTCGCAGAAACAGGCCGCGGAAGCGATGCCGCTCGCCAACGTCGAGAAAACACGCTTTTGGCGTGACCGAAGCTTCCGCGACATGGAATGCCTGACCGCCAGCTTCCTCACGCACGAATACGCGCCCCATGCTCACGACACCTTCAGTATCGGAGCGATCGAAAGCGGCAGCCAGATCGCAACGATGAAGGGCAGGCGGGAGGAGACCGGCCCCGGCGACCTCTACCTCATCGACCCGGGCGTCGTTCACGATGGCCATCCCGGTGGCGAGGGCTATCGCTATCGAATGATCTATCCCGACACGAAACTCTTCGTCGATATCCTCGAGGATGTGAGCGGCAAGGCGTTCAACGCGACGCCTTCGTTTCCGAGGGAACTCCCTCACGATCCACAGATGGCGAGCGACTTTCACGCCGCGCATCGGGCACTGGAGAGCGGTGCCGGGGCACTTGAATCCGAGGAGGGCATGTTCCGGGTTCTGGCCGCGCTGTTTTCGAGATACGGCAGCGCCATCGTCGTGCCTGTCGATACGCGTGAGCGCACCGCTGTTGGCCGCGCCCACGACTACCTGATCGATAATTTCGACACCGACATCGGTCTTGAGGAGCTCGCGGAGGTCACGGGCCTCAGTCGCGCTCACCTCATCCGCGCATTCCGCAAAGAGTACCACATCACGCCACACGCCTTTCTCACGGACAAGCGGGTGCGCGAGGCCAGAAAGCTGCTGCGCGCCGGATGGACGCCCGCGGATGTGGCGGTTCGCTGCGGCTTTGCCGATCAGGCCCACTTCACCCGGCATTTCAAAGCGCGCACCGGCACGACGCCGGCACAATACCGCGCAGGCTGATCACTTTCGTTCAATACGGCGGCTTCTCGTTCGCATAACACCTCCATTCCTTGAGACTACTGGAGGTCATGATGCTGAACCGGAAACAGGCGGCCGGCGAATTCTTCGCCGGAACGCGCGCCATCCTACCATTGATTGTCGCCGTAATTCCGATCGGCTTGGTCTTTGGCGCCATATCGGCCACGAAGGGCCTGTCAACGCTGGAGGCGGCGCTGATGAGCGCGCTGGTTTTCGCCGGCGGTTCGCAGTTCGTCGCGATGGACATTTGGACCCATCCGGCAAGCTGGGCCGGCGTTGGCTTTGCTGCACTCCTCGTCAATATCCGGCACGTGCTGATGAGCGCCTCGATCGGCACCAAGATGCACGCTTTCTCCGGCCTCCAGAAATACGCATCCATGTTATTCCTTGCCGACGAGCTTTGGGCGATGGCCGAGTTCCGGGCCGGCGACACGCGCCTTACGCCATGGTGGTTTGCGGGTATCGCCGCGCCGTTTTATGCGGCCTGGGTCGGCTCGTCGGTTGCCGGCTCCTTGCTGGGGGCATTCCTCGGAGACCCGACCGTGATCGGACTGGACTTCGCCTTTCCCGCGGTCTTCGTCGTGCTCGTCATGGGCTTCTGGAAGGGGCGTGACACCGGCGCGGTGCTTGCCGCAAGCGGTCTCGCCGCGGTGTTGACGCATCAGTTCGTGCCCGGCGTCTGGTATATCGCCGCGGGCGCGCTTGCCGGGCTTGGTGCGGCTATGTGGACTGGCAAGGCAAGGGAACTCGCAGCGTGACCATCGATCTTCATACCGTCATCGCCATCGTCGCAATGGCTGCTGCAACCATCTTCACACGCGTCAGCGGTCTCGTTCTCATTCGTCACGCGACGATGAATGAGCAATGGCGGACCGCAATCGAAGCGATCCCGCCCGCTGTGCTGATGGCCGTCATCGCGCCAACCGCGTTTGCTACCGGCTGGGCCGAGACGATCGGCTGTGCGCTGACCGCGCTGGCTGCTCGACGCCTGCCGATGCTGGCAAGCGTCGTCGTTGGGGTCGTCACCGTTGCCGCGCTGCGAGCAGCGGGCATTTGATCGTGAAAGGCATTGAGGCGAGCCTTCGCCTCAATGTTCCTCGTACTGGGTGAACGATGGATCGGCGAGGTCCGCGAAGCGTGTGTATTCCGACTGGAAGGCGAGCTTCACCGTACCGGTCGGTCCGTGACGCTGCTTGGCGATGATCACGTCGGCCGTGCCCTTCACCTTATCCATATGCGCTTCCCATTCCGGATACTTCGGATCGTGGATGTCGCGCGGTTCGGAGTTCTTGACGTAGTATTCCTCGCGGAACACGAAGAGCACCACGTCCGCGTCCTGCTCGATCGAGCCCGATTCACGAAGGTCGGAGAGCTGCGGGCGCTTGTCGTCGCGGCTTTCCACGCCACGTGATAGCTGCGAAAGCGCGATGATCGGAACGTTGAGTTCCTTGCCCAGCGCCTTGAGACCGGTGGTGATCTGGGTGATTTCCTGTACGCGGTTCTCGCCCGATTTACCGGAGCCGGTCATCAGCTGGATGTAGTCCACCACGAGGCAATCGAGGCCGCGCTGGCGCTTCAGGCGGCGGGCGCGGGCAGAGAGCTGTGCGATGGAGATACCACCGGTCTGGTCGATATAGAGCGGAACCTTCTGCATCATCATCGAGCAGGCGACGAGCTTTTCGAAGTCGGCGTCGTTGATGTCACCGCGGCGGATCTTCGAGGAGGAGACTTCCGTCTGCTCGGAGATGATACGCGTGGCGAGCTGTTCGGACGACATTTCGAGCGAGTAGAAGCCGACGACGCCGCCCTGCTTGGCCTTGAAGGAGCCATCCGACTGCACTTCGCCTTCATATGCGGCGGCGATGTTGTAGGCGATGTTGGTGGCAAGCGAGGTCTTGCCCATGCCCGGACGTCCCGCGAGAACGATCAAGTCGGATCGCTGTAGGCCGCCCATCTTCGAATCCAGCGAGTGGATGCCGGTGGAGATGCCGGAGAGGCCGCCGTCGCGTTCCTTGGCGACAGCCGCCATGTCGATCGCCAGCGCGACCGCATCGTTGAACGCCTGGAAGCCGCCATCGTAGCGGCCGTTTTCGGCAAGCTCGAACAGGCGACGTTCAGTGTCTTCGATCTGCGACTGCGGCGGCATGTCGAGCGGCGCGTCGTACGCGATGTTGACGACGTCTTCGCCGATGGTGATCAGCGCGCGGCGCAACGCCAGATCGTAAATCGCGCGGCCATAGTCTTCGGCGTTGATGATGGTCACGGCTTCGCGGGCGAGGCGGGCGAGGTATTCGGAGACCGTCATCTCGCCGACCTTGTCGTCGGCCTTCAGGAACGTCTTGATCGTCACCGGATTGGCAATCTTGCCCATGCGGATGATGTCGCCTGCGACCTCATAGATCTTGCGATGCAGCGGCTCGTAGAGATGGATGGGCTTGAGGAAGTCCGAGACACGGTAATAGGCGTCGTTGTTCATCAGAATGGCGCCGAGCAGCGCCTGTTCGGCCTCGATGTTGTTGGGTGCCTCGCGGTAGTGCTGCTCCGCTGGGGTAACCGCGGCAATCTTTCGAGCAACGTCGTTCATCTTGATCCGTTCTGTGTTTTCAAGCTTCGGGTGTGCAATCCATGCACGAGAAAATCAAGTGCAGCGCGGCAACAGGTCTGCTCGAGATTCGAATCCGCCGGGGCTTTGCCCGTTGTTCGACTTCTCCACAGCGGCACTTGCGGTGCCGCTGAAAATACCGAAAGTGTAACCGTCAGGACACGCGGGCAAAACGACTCACTGCGGTTCATCGTTCGTGATATTTTAGCTGTTTGACAGCTACCTTGCATCGAAAGTCTGCAATTTCAGACTTGAAAAGCCTCCAAAATCATTGTAGATAGCAAAGATATAATTAGTGCACTAATTAAATTGGAGCTGAACTTTATGGTGAATGCCACTCTCGGACGCGAAATCATTGAGGATCTTGCGGCTTTCAATCGAAAGCTCCGGGCGGCCTTCGATTCCCTTGTTCGCGAGCGGAACATGACGCTTCCCCGCGCTCGGGTGTTCTTCACCCTGAACAAGAAGGATGGCATCAACCAGCGCGAACTCGCCGACCGGCTCGAGCTCGAGACGCCGACACTGGTTCGCATTCTCGATGCCATGGAAGGGCAGGGCTTCGTTCAGCGACGTGTCGCGGGCAACGACCGACGCGCCAAGGAGATCTACATGACCGAGACCGGACGGGTGGTCGCGGGTGAGATCAACGATATTGCCGTAAATCTGCGTGCACAGGTGATCGACGGTATTTCCGAAGACGACTTGCGAACTACCTTGAATGTTATACGGGCCATGCAAGCCAACCTGCAGGGCATTCGCGAAGCGTGAGGGCCTTTGAATGAGCCTTGCCGAGAGCGCCAACGACAATGTCGCGCCCAAGCCCGTTGAACAGGCGGCTCAGCCTCAGTCATCGCCCGCGCCTCAGTCGTTAGCTCCCGCATGGCTGCCTGTATATATCGCGGCGTCGGCTCTGTTGTTCCTCACACAGGGTCTCGGCATGAACCTTGTGAACGCGAATATCTATCAGCTGCAAGGTTCGTTCTCCGCCACGACCAACGAGGTTTCCTGGCTCTCCGCCGCCTATATGGCTCCCTATGCCAGTCTCTCGATCGCGCTGTTCAAGATCCGCACCCAGTATGGACTGCGACGTTTCGCTGAACTTGGGATCATCTGCTTCGTCGTTGCCGCTGCGCTCAATCTGTTGGTCACCGATCTGCATTCGGCGATCGTCGTGCGCGCCATCAGCGGCATGGCCGCAGCCCCGCTTTCGACCCTTGGCTTCCTTTATATGCTGGAGCCTTTTCCGCCGGAGCGGAAACTGACCGTCGGGATCAGCTTTGCGCTCACCTGCACACTGTTTGCATCGCCGGTTGCCCGCATCATTTCGCCGTCACTATTGCAGTTCGGTGGTTACAACGCGCTTTACATGTTCGAGATGGGGTTGGCGCTGATCGCGTTTGCGATCATCTACACGCTACCACTCACAGCGCCGCCGCGGGCTGTCGTCATCCAGCGTCTCGATATCCTGAGCTACCTGCTGCTGGCGATCGGCTTCGGCTGTCTCGCCGTCGTGCTGACGCTTGGCCGTCTGTACTGGTGGTTCGAAGCCCCTTGGCTCGGTGTCCTGCTCGCCGTCTGCGTCGGGTCCCTTGCGCTTATGCTGGCAATCGAACTGCCACGTTCCAATCCGCTGATCGATTTCCGCTGGGTGTTATCGGGGCCGAACCTGCGGATGGCGGGTGTGCTGCTACTCTTCCGCTTCGTTTCGTCGGAGCAATCGTCGTCCGCGGCCAGCTTTTACCAACAGCTCGGGCTCCTCAATGATCAGACCGTCACGCTGTACGCTATCATCCTAGTCGCGTCGCTGCTCGGCGGATTGTTGTGCGCGGCGCTGATGACCACACGCTATGTGGAAACCGCGCATGTGCTTGCCTTGGCCCTGATAGCGGGCGGTGCCTATATGGATAGCCAGTCGACGAGCCTGACGCGTCCGGAGCAGATGTATCTCAGCCAGGCGATGGTGGCAGCCGGAGCGGCCATGTTTCTGCCCCCTGTCATGGCAAGGGGGTTCAAGTCGGCGATGGCGCGCGGCACGCCGTTCATTGTGAACTTTCTGGCGATCTTCACCTTCACGCAGAGTATCGGATCGCTGTTTGCGTCCGCAGTACTCGGAACGTTCGTCACCATCCGCGAGAAGTTCCATTCGAACGTTCTGGTCGAACAGATACTGCTGCAGGATCCGATCGTTGCCCAGCGCGTGTCGCAGCTGGCATCCTCCTATAGCAAGGTCATCACCGACAAGACGTTGCTCAATGCGGAAGGTTTGGCGCTCCTCGGTCAGCAGGTGACGCGCGAGGCCTTTGTCCTTGCCTACAACGATTCCTTCCTCGTCATCTGCTACGTCGCGCTACTCGGGCTCGCGCTCATCCTGCTTCATCAGCTGTGGCTGCGTGTTGCCGAGTGGGGGACAATGCGGCAGGTCGGCATCACCGCTGTTCAATCGTAATGTCAGAGTTCATTCATGTTCAGGTTTCTTCGCTCTCCGTCCACGCTCATTGCGCTTCTCGCCGGCATCGTCGGTGTTCTCCTCGTGCTCTATGCCTGGCGGTTGCCACCCTTCGCGACGTCGGTGGAGACCACTGACAACGCCTATGTGCGCGGCTACGTGACGATCATGAGCCCGCAGGTCAGCGGCTATGTCGTTGACGTGCCCGTGAAGGACTATCAGCAGGTGAAGCAGGGCGATACGCTCGCAAAGATCGACGATCGCATCTATGCGCAGAAGCTGAGCCAGGCGCGCGCCGCCCTCGATGGCCAGAAGGCATCGCTCGACAATTCGCGCCAATCCGAGTTGTCCGCCAAGGCAACGATTGCTTCCAGCGAAGCGCAAATCGACAGCGCGAATGCGGCGCTCAAGAGGGCACAACTCGCCTGGGATCGCGTAAGCAACCTCAACGACCGCGGCATTGCGTCCGCAAGCGAGACCGAACAGGCGCAGGCGACACTGGAGCAGGCCAAGGCTGCCCTGAACCAGGCGCAGGCCGCACTTGAGGTCTCCAAGCAGAACCTCGCGACCATCATCGTCAATCGCTCGCTCCTGGAGGCAAACGTCGCGAGTGCGGAAGCGGCCGTCCAGCTTGCGGAGATCGACCTTCAGAACACCACCATCAGCGCGCCTCGGGATGGCCATCTTGGAGAGGTCGGCGTTCGCCTTGGACAATATGTGACGGCGGGAACGCAGCTGATGGCGGTCGTGCCGGAGGATGTCTGGATCGTTGCCAACTTCAAGGAAACGCAGCTAGAGGGCATGCAGGCGGGGCAGCCGGTCTCCTTCTCCGTCGACGCACTGGGCCGGCAGAAGCTGACGGGCCGCGTCGAACGCTTTTCGCCCGCCGCGGGCTCGGAGTTTGCGGTGATCAAGGCCGACAACGCGACGGGCAATTTCGTCAAGATCGCACAGCGCATCGGCGTGCGGATCAGCATCGATCCGGGGCAGGAGCTGGCGAAACAGCTGACGCCGGGCATGTCCGTGGTCGTCAGCATCGACAAGAGTGCCGAGCCTGAGCAGGCGTCGGCAGCACAATAGCAAAAAGGCCCGGCGTTGAACCGGGCCTTTCGCTTTCAGAGATTACTCTCCAAAAATCATGCTTCGTCTTCGAAGTTGCCGTCAGCTTCCGGATCGAAGAAATCTTCCGGACGCAGAGCGTCTTCGTCAACGCCGTAGATCGCGTCAACGGAGGTGAGGGTTTCGCCCTTTGCCTGACGCTCAGCTTCTTCAGCCGAACGAGCGACGTTGAGCTCGATATGGATCTCGACTTCAGCGTGGAGCTGCAGTTCAACCTTGTGGATGCCGATCGCCTTGATCGGGGTGTTCAGGTGAACCTGGTTGCGGCCGATGTTGAAGCCTTCGGCAGCGAGGATTTCAACGACATCGCGAGCCGCGACCGAGCCGTACATCTGGCCGGTTTCGCCAGCCGAGCGAACGACGACGAAGGACTTGCCTTCGAGAGCGTCGGCAACCTTCTGGGCTTCGGACTTGCGCTCGAGGTTACGGGCTTCGAGCGTTGCGCGCTCGGATTCGAAACGCTTTTTGTTGGCTTCGTTGGAACGAAGAGCCTTGCCGAGCGGCAGGAGGTAGTTACGAGCAAAGCCGTCGCGAACCTTTACGGTTTCGCCCATCTGGCCGAGCTTGGAGATGCGTTCAAGAAGAATGACTTCCATTTGAGAGTTCCTTTCGTGTCTTTAGATTTTTGTGTCTGTCTGTTTGGGGGCATCGGCATCCTTGTTGGGGGTCAGTGCGATCGCCTTTCGGGTGTCGCCTAGGCCCAGGACCAGGATGAAGAAGGCTGGCAGCAGCAGAAGCAGCGAAGCCAGGTAGCAAAGGATGAGCGCGGGCAAGCGCCAGTCCTTGCCGCGCGTGCG
This sequence comes from Hyphomicrobiales bacterium, assembly GCA_900489925.1. Classification (GTDB taxonomy): domain Bacteria; phylum Pseudomonadota; class Alphaproteobacteria; order Rhizobiales; family Rhizobiaceae; genus Rhizobium. Next base: position 96,460 of record UEHQ01000010.1, read on the forward strand.
AAAATGCAGCGCGGCGAAGCCGGAGAGCAGGAAGCCGGCACCGAATGTGCCGACGATTGTTGCTCCGACCATCGCTGGAATGCCGCCGAAGAAGGTGGCGGCGAGACCGACGAGGAAGACGAAGATCGAGTTGCGGTTCATGCGCAGCGCCGAGGGAATGTCCTCACGCGGACGCAGGCCGCGGCCGGAGGCGCTGACGATGCGCGACGCGACATAGTAGGCGGCAAACAGCATCAGAACCCACATGCCGCCCTGGATCGCCGGCAGCATCAGCAGGACCAACGATTTGGTCTGGGCGATGGTGGCCGCATCAGGGGCAAATTCGGACTGCTGCTGAGAGATCGAGCTGAACAGCGCATCGACCATGCGGTCGATCAGCTCCGGTCCGTAGCCGATCATGACGCCGACAACGATCACGGCGATGGTCACCAGCCCACACAGGTGCAGCAGAATGTCGGACAGCGGGTACCACGCCATCAGGTGATCCGGACCACCGAGCTCGGAAGCCGGGCGGGCAAGGTTTGCGAGATGGCTCAGCCATCCGGCCGGCAGCAGCGTAACCAGCGTCATCAACAGCGCAAAGGAAGGCGAGATGGCGATCGCACCGAGCACGGCGGCGGTAATGACGGAAGAGATTGCCGCCAGATTGCCCCAGCCGAGGCCGACAAGAAGAATGGGAAGGGCGGAAGCAGCGTAAAGAACAGCACTGAACGACGGCTGCATGCTTGCGCCGAGCACCAGAAGTGCGGCGGTCAACCCGGCGAGCGCGCCGATGCCTAGCGTTTTTGTGTTCAGTTGTTTCACGGTCGCTGTCCTGCTTCATCAAGCAGTTAGAGGGTTCTTCTGAATCGATTTCAGAATGCCTCAACATGGGTTTTAAGAGTTCCGATCCGCGCCCATCGCGAAAGGGAGAAGGGAAGGCATTGCTGCCTTCCCTCGATTTGGTCTCGTCAGCTGATTAAGCGACGACGTACGGCAGCAGGCCGAGGAAACGAGCGCGCTTGATCGCCTGAGCGAGTTCGCGCTGCTTCTTCTGCGAAACAGCCGTGATACGGGAAGGAACGATCTTGCCGCGCTCGGAAATGTAGCGCTGCAGGAGACGAACGTCCTTGTAGTCGATGCGCGGAGCGTTTGCGCCGGAGAACGGGCAAGTCTTGCGACGACGGTGGAACGGACGACGTACCGGTGCGGAGGAAGATTCAGACATTCTCAGTTCTCCTTATGCACGGTCTTCGCGCGGGGCGCGATCAGGACGCGGGCCACGCTGGAAGTCGCCGTCACGGCGCGGCGGACGATCGCCGAACTCGCGGCGCGGGCCACGGTCGCCGCCTTCACGCGGGCCGCGGTCGTCGCGGTCGCGCTTCTGCATCATGGCAGACGGGCCTTCTTCGTGTGCTTCAACAGCGATCGTCATGTAGCGCAGGACGTCTTCGCTGATGCGCATCTGACGTTCCATTTCCTGCACGGCAGCAGCCGGGGCGTCGATGTCGACGAGAACGTAGTGAGCCTTGCGGTTCTTCTTGATGCGGTAGGTCAGGGACTTGAGGCCCCAGTTTTCTACGCGCCCGACCTTGCCGCCGTTAGCTTCGAGTACGCCCTTGTACTGTTCTACGAGGGCATCAACCTGCTGAGCGGAAATATCCTGTCGGGCAAGGAATACATGTTCATAAAGAGCCATGACAGCTTTGCCTTTCTTGCGTTTATTCACCCGATATTCGGCGGCTAAGCCTCAACGACTGCTCCTGAATGGGCGGACCCAGGCAAGAAAAGCGTTTCCGAGACGGTCGAGAGCGGAGACACGGGAGGCTGGAACGCTTCCGTTCCGACGATTCTCTTTCGAAAATCGGCCCTCCGTTCAGCCACCAGCCAGAAGACCGGGTTTGCGAACAGGGCGGCTTATACGGATTTTTGGCGGAAACGCAAGGGGCAGGGAGGAATGATCCTGCGATCAGCCCATGACAGGAAAGCCTGCCTTGCTCAGCCCGTCGCGAAAATGCGCATAGTGCCCGGCATCGACATAGGGCGTGAGGATCTTCCAGTAGTGCTCGATGTCGGCAGGAACATTCGCGAGCGTTTCCGGGAGCAGCCTGCGCGCATCGTCGTGACGGTTCAGTTGACCGAGACTTGCCAGAAACACCACGCGATTGAAATAGGCGCGGCGCAGGGAAAGTCCCCGCTCGGAATAGTGTGCCGCCTCTTCGTAGTTGCCGAGGTGGTAGTGGGACAGCGCAATCCGATCGAGGATGAGATAGGTCAACGGATCATGGGGACTGAGGCGCAGCGCCATGTGGAGCGGATCCTGGGCCTGAGCGAAATGCCCGGTAAATATCCTCGTCCAGCCGAGGACCATATGCGCGATCGCAAGATTCGGCGTGAGGTCGATCGCCTGCTGCGCCTCGGCAAGCGCTGCCGTTGCCCGCTGCACGACGAAATTGCCAAGACACATCGCGTACCGGGCATAGGGATCGCGATCGTCGAGCGCCACGGCACGCTCGGCAGCGGCGCGGAGGTCGGTGCTGTCCCTGTCGACATCGGTGCTGAAGCCATGGAAGCATCGTGCATAGAGTGAGCGGGCCAGCATCATGTGCGCGCGGCTGAAGTCAGCGTCCAGCGCGATGGCGCGGCGGTGCCAGGCGATGGCCTCGGTGAAATGCTCCGACGTATCCTGCAGATTGTGCAGCCACATCCCGCGCATATGGCATTCATAGGCATCGAGATTGTCGGTGGTTTTGAGCAGGGCGCGACTGCTCTCGCCGATGACTATCTCCGGCTCGATGGCGCCGACAACATGCTGGGTGAGTTCGTCCTGGATCGCGAATATGTCGCTGATCTCGCGGTCGTAGCGCTGCGCCCACAGATGCACGCCTGTCTCGGCCTCGATCAGCTGTCCCGTGACACGAATGCGGGTGCCGGATCGGCGAACGCTGCCCTCGACAATATAGCGTACACCCAGCTCTCTGCCGATCTGCTTGGCGTCGACCGCGCGGCCCTTGTAGGCAAAGGACGAGTTTCTGGCGATGACGAAGAACCACCGATAGAGCGACAGTGCGGTGATGATGTCTTCGGTGAGCCCGTCGGCAAAGAACTCCTGCTCGGGGTCGTCGGACATGTTGACGAAGGGCAGCACGGCGATGGACGGTTTGTCCGGCAGCGTCAAAGGGCCGCCGAGAGCACCGGTCTCCAAAGGGTCTTCGCGATTCCAGTTTACGCGGTGCACGAGCACGGGGCGGGGAATGTTCTTCAGCGTTCGCTCGCCAAGGCGGGTGATGGGAAAATCGAGCTTGCCCTCGATCTGGTCCCTGACCGTCCCGGAAATGCAGATGCCGGCGGGCTGGGCGACTTCTTGAAGTCGTGCAGCGACATTCACGCCGTCCCCGAGCAGGTCATCGCCCGACACGACGACATCGCCAAGATTCAGGCCGAGCCGAAATTCCATTCTCCGGTCGGCGGGCAAATCGGCGTTGCGCCGATGCAGAGCGCGCTGGATGGCGACGGCTGCACGCACCGCGAGGACGGCGCTGTGGAATTCGGCGACCACACTGTCGCCGGCCGTGCCGAAAATCCGGCCCCCGTGCTCGGCAACCAGGTCGCCAATCGTTGCGGTGTAGACGGCCAAGGTCGCAAGCGCTTCTTCCTCGTTGGCTGCAACAAGGCGGCTGAAGCCGGCTACGTCTCCGGCCAGGATGACTGCGAGCTTGCGTTCCACGGCATGGGCGCTCCTGCAGTGTCGCGAGGGCGAAATCAGGCTAGCTCAAATGCTGAAATTCGAGAAGCGGCAAATTGCAGTGGAAGATGCGGCAGCAAAACCTGCCGTTGTGTCCGAGAAGCCCGGCCTCCCTCGTTGAGGGAGGCCGGGAATCAATTGCTTAGATCGGCATCGGATACTGCCGATGAACCTTCTCGATCTCGTCCAGCACGTCGTGCGAAAGCTTGAGATTGATGGAACCGATATCGGTCTCGAGCTGCTTCATGGTTGTTGCACCGATGATGACCGATGCCATGAAACGACGCGTGAGGCAGTAGGCAAGCGCCATCGCTGACGGGTCGAGGCCGTGTCTGGCCGCGATATCGAGATACGCCTTTGTCGGCGCCTCCTGCAGCGGCTGAAGACGGCCGCCGATATCGCTGTTGATCGCGCCGCGCGAACCCTCGGGCTTGGCGCCGTCCACGTACTTGCCGCTCAGGATTCCGCCGGCGAGCGGCGAATAGGCGAGCAGCCCGACATCCTCGTGATGCGAAAGCTCGGCCATGTCGAGATCGTAGTGGCGGTAAAGCAGGTTGTATTCGTTCTGGACGCTGGCAACGCGCGGCAGGCCGAGCTTTTCGGCCAGTGTCAGATACTTCTGCGTGCCCCAGGTCGTCTCGTTGGAAAGACCGATCGCGCGGACTTTTCCTTCCTTCACCAGCTCGCCCATCGTTTCCAGGATGTCGGTGATGTTGGCGATTGCCTTGGCGGTGTCCTGCTTGAAGGGGTCGTAGTGCCAAGCCTGGCGGAAATGGAAGTGACCACGGCTCGGCCAGTGGATCTGGTAGAGGTCGACATAATCGGTCCTGAGCCGCTTCAGGCTTGCCTCGATCGCCAGGCGGATGTTCTTGGCATCAGCGCCATCACCGCCGCGAATGTAGGAGCGGCCCGGTCCCGCGACCTTTGTCGCAAGCACGATATCCTTGCGCTTGCCGGTCTTCTCGAACCAGGTGCCGATGTAGTCCTCCGTCAGTCCCTGCGTCTCGGGAGAAACAGGCGTCGTGGGGTAGAGTTCGGCGGTGTCGAAGAAGTTCACGCCCTTTTCGACTGAATAGTCCATTTGCGCGTGCGCTTCGGCCTCAGTGTTCTGCGTGCCCCATGTCATGGTGCCGAGGCAGATTTCGGAGACCGAAATATCGGTACGGCCAAGTTTCTTGTATTTCATCTGGGAACCTTGAAGGTGATCTGAAAATGAATGGGTCTGGAAGGACGGCGCGAATTTAGGCCGGAATTGAGCGAGCGCAAGAGGGAGCCTCCAGCTTTCTCGCAGCCGCGAAAGCCTTGGAACGCAGGCTTCGAGTACTTGACTCTCCGGGAAAGAATGTCAATTGGAGGCGAAATAACCAGAGGTCCATATAAAAAGGACATAGGATGAGCATCGCTTTCACATTCCCGGGCCAGGGCAGCCAGGCCGTCGGCATGGGCAAGGAACTTGCCGAAAATTTCGCTGAGGCACGCGCCGTTTTCCAGGAAGTCGACGAGGCCCTGGGCGAGAAGCTTTCGGAGACCATGTTCAACGGTCCGGAAGAAACCCTGACGCTGACCGCGAACGCGCAGCCGGCACTAATGGCGGTTTCCATGGCGGTCATTCGTATCCTGGAAGCCAAGGGCCTAGATCTCAAGGCCAAGGTCTCTTACGTCGCCGGTCATTCGCTTGGCGAATATTCCGCGCTCTGTGCCGCTGGCACTTTTTCGCTCGCTGACACGGCCCGTCTTCTGCGTATCCGTGGAAACGCCATGCAGGCCGCCGTGCCGGTTGGCGTCGGCGCCATGGCTGCCATTATCGGGCTTGAGCATGCCGATGTGATTGCGGTTTGCGCCGAAGCATCTGCTGCCGGCTCCTGCCAGATTGCCAACGACAACGGCGGCGGCCAGATCGTCATCTCCGGTGAAAAGGTTGCCGTCGAAAAGGCTGCCGCGCTCGCGACTGAAAAGGGTGCCAAGCGTGCCATCCTGCTGCCGGTGTCGGCACCATTCCATTCGACGTTGATGGCGCCTGCCGCAGACGCCATGCGCGAGGCTCTCGCCGGCGTGGCAAAGTCGAACCCGGTCGTTCCTGTGATCGCCAACGTGCGTGCAGCACCGGTCACGGACGCCAACGAAATCGCCGCGCTTCTCGTCGAGCAGGTCACCGGCCAGGTTCGCTGGCGCGAGACGGTCGAGTGGTTTGCTGCCAATGGCGTTACGACGCTCTACGAAATCGGCTCCGGCAAGGTTCTGACCGGTCTCGCACGTCGCATCGACAAGACCGTCAACGGCATTTCGGTCAACACCGCGGCGGATATTGACGCTGCTGTTGCCGCTCTCATGGCCTGATTGATTTAACGATTACAAGGAACACTTCCATGCTCGATCTTTCCGGCCGCAAGGCTCTCGTTACCGGTGCATCCGGCGGCATAGGTGAAGAAATTGCACGCATCCTGCACAAGCAGGGTGCCATCGTCGGCCTTCATGGCACTCGCGTTGAAAAGCTCGAAGCGCTGGCCAACGAGCTTGGCGATCGCGTCAAGATCTTCCCGGCAAACCTTGCAGACCGCGACGAAGTCAAGGCGCTCGGCGTCAAGGCAGAGGCCGATCTCGAAGGCGTCGACATTCTTGTCAACAACGCTGGCATCACCAAGGATGGCCTCTTCGTACGCATGAGCGACGAGGACTGGGATAACGTCATCGAAGTGAACCTGACGTCGATGTTCCGTCTGACGCGCGAGTTGACGCATCCGATGATGCGCCGCCGCTACGGCCGTATCATCAACATCACCTCGATCGTCGGCGTCACCGGCAATCCGGGCCAGGCAAACTACTGCGCCTCCAAGGCCGGCATGATCGGCTTCACCAAGTCGCTGGCGCAGGAGATCGCGACCCGCAACGTCACCGTGAACTGTGTTGCTCCCGGCTTCATCGAATCCGCGATGACTGGAAAGCTCAACGACAAGCAAAAAGAAACGATCATGGGCGCGATCCCGATGAAGCGCATGGGCACCGGTGCCGAAGTGGCATCTGCGGTCGCTTATCTCGCCTCGTCGGAAGCGGCGTACATGACGGGCCAGACTTTGCATGTAAACGGCGGCATGGCCATGATCTGAAACGGGAAACTGCCCTTGGGGCATGTTTTCCCGGCAATAGCGTGTTGACCAACCCGGCGGGGTTGATTTTCTGGCTTTGCGGCAGACTTAAACCGTGTTAAGCGGGCCATGACTGTGAACAGTCTCCCGAGAAAGCAGACGGACCGGCGGGCTTTTGTGCAAGCCTGGGACATCTCTGGTAGCCGGGTTACAACGAGTTTGCCGATGGTCGCCTCCGGGCACCGCAGGCTGAAACAGGGTAGGGTGCCATAAAGGCTCTCTGATCAGGATTATAAGGTCGAGGAAACCGACATGAGCGATATCGCAGAACGCGTAAAGAAAATTGTTATTGATCATCTTGGCGTCGATGCCGACAAGGTTGTCGAAGGCGCAAGCTTCATCGACGATCTGGGCGCTGACTCGCTCGACACCGTCGAACTGGTCATGGCGTTCGAAGAAGAATTCGGCGTTGAAATTCCTGATGACGCTGCGGACTCGATCCTGACGGTCGGCGACGCTGTCAAGTTCATCGAAAAGGCACAGGCTTAATCCTGAGCAATTGAGAAAGGGCGGACCCGGAGTCCGCCCTTTTTGTTTTACGCATGGTTCTCCATAGAACACAAAAGGCGGGGGAATGCAGTCGATGAGACGGGTCGTTATCACTGGTACCGGCATGGTATCACCCTTGGGATGCGGAACAGAAGTGACGTGGGCCCGTTTGCTTGCGGGCCAGAACGGCGCCCGGCTGGTCACTGAATTCGAAGTCGAAGACCTCGCAGCCAAGATTGCTTGCCGCATTCCTGTTGGTGACGGCACCGACGGCACATTCAATGCCGACGACTGGATGGAGCCCAAGGAACAGCGCAAGGTTGATCCTTTCATCATTTACGGCATGGCCGCTGCCGACATGGCATTGAACGATGCCAACTGGCATCCCGAGACGGACGAGGACCAGATCTCGACCGGCGTCCTGATCGGTTCCGGCATCGGCGGTATCGAAGGCATTGTCGAAGCGGGCTATACGCTGCGCGACAAGGGACCGCGCCGCATTTCGCCATTCTTCATTCCCGGACGCCTGATCAATCTTGTTTCCGGCCAGGTCTCGATCCGCCACAAGCTGCGCGGCCCGAACCATTCCGTCGTCACCGCCTGCTCGACCGGCGCGCACGCCATCGGCGATGCTGCCCGCCTGATCGCTTTCGGCGACGCGGACGTGATGGTCGCCGGCGGCACGGAATCGCCTGTCAGCCGCATCTCGCTTGCGGGCTTTGCCGCCTGCAAGGCTCTGTCGACCCAGCACAACGACAATCCGACGAAGGCTTCGCGCCCTTACGACAAGGACCGTGACGGTTTCGTCATGGGCGAGGGCGCCGGCATCGTCGTTCTCGAAGAGCTGGAACATGCCAAGGCACGCGGCGCCAGGATCTATGCAGAAGTCGTCGGCTATGGTCTTTCGGGCGATGCCTATCACATCACGGCGCCGTCCGAAGACGGTGAAGGCGCTGGCCGCTGCATGGCAGCCGCGCTGAAGCGTGCGGGCCTGACCCCGGCTGATGTCGACTACATCAATGCGCATGGCACCTCCACCATGGCTGACACAATCGAACTCGGCGCCGTCGAGCGTCTGGTCGGCAATGCGGCCTCGAAGATCTCCATGTCCTCGACCAAGTCCGCCACGGGTCACCTTCTCGGTGCCGCTGGCGCAATCGAGGCGATCTTCGCAACGCTCGCCATCCGCGATAACATTGCGCCGCCGACGCTCAATCTCGATAATCCCGAGCGCGAGACGGCGATCGACCTCGTGCCGCACAAGGCGCGCCAGCGCGAAATCAACGTGGCCCTGTCGAATTCCTTCGGATTCGGCGGTACCAATGCATCGCTGGTGCTTCGCCGCTACGTAGCTTGAGCTCAAGCTCGACGCTCCTGACGGGCAAGGCAGCGCGACATCGGGCTGCCTACCTGCATTTTGCCGTATTGCTTCGCGAGAAGCGGGACTTGGGGCCTAGTTAAGAGGATTGCCGGTGAGCGATACCAACCAGACCAACGACACGATTGGCCAACAAAGCCAGCAGTCGCAGGGCGGGCCGATCATTCCTAAATCGCCCACGGAAGCCCTGCGTCCCGAACGCGTTCCCGAGCCGCCACGGCGCTCGAAGAAGGCACGCAGCCAGGTCGTCATTTTCCTGAACTTCCTGATGACGCTCGTCGTGCTCGGCTGTGCCGCAGCCGTCGTCGTCTTCTACTACGCGATCTCGGCCTACCAGGAGCCGGGTCCGCTGGAAGCGAACACGAACTTCATCGTCCGAAATGGCGCAGGTATAACCGAGATCGCCTCCAACCTCGAGCGCAACAACATCGTCTCCGATGCCCGTGTCTTCCGTTATCTGACGGCAACACACCTCGATGAGGGCGAAAGCCTCAAGGCTGGCGAATACGAGATCAAGGCGCATGCGTCCATGAACGACATCATGGAACTGCTGAAGTCCGGTAAGTCGATTCTCTATTCCGTCTCGTTCCCCGAAGGCCTGAGCGTTCGGCAGATGTTCAACCGGATGAACGAGGACGCCGTTCTCGAAGGCGACCTGCCTGCCACCCTTCCGGCCGAAGGCAGCCTGCGTCCCGACACCTACAAATTCTCGCGCGGAACGAAGCGTGCCGAGATCATCGAGCAGATGGCTGCCGCCCAGCAAAAACTGGTCGAGCAGGTCTGGGACAAGCGCGATCCGGCGCTGCAGCTGAAGTCCAAGGAAGAACTGGTGACGCTCGCCTCGATCGTCGAGAAGGAAACCGGTGTTCCGGACGAACGAGCACACGTCGCATCCGTGTTTCTCAACCGCTTGGCAAAGGGCATGCGGCTGCAGTCCGATCCGACGATCATCTACGGATTGTTCGGTGGTGACGGCAAGCCGACCGACAGGCCGATCTACCAGTCCGATCTGAAGAAGGACACGCCTTACAACACTTACGTGATCAAGGGCCTGCCGCCGACGCCGATCGCCAATCCGGGCCGTGACGCGCTTGAGGCAGTTGCCAATCCGTGGAAGACACAGGATCTCTACTTCGTCGCCGATGGGTCCGGCGGGCATGTCTTCGCCGCCACGCTCGAGGAGCACAACGCCAACGTCAAGCGCTGGCGCAAGCTCGAGGCAGACAAGGGCGCTGATCCGAACATCGCGGTCGATGGCCAGCCCGACGGCGCGGCGGCTGCCGACACGCCTGCGCCACCAACCCAGAAGAAAAAGAAAACGAACTGATTTGGGAGGCACGCATGGCTTTGCAGTCCATGACCGGTTTTGCGCGGCGTGAGGGCACCAGCGGCCGCTGGCGCTGGGCATGGGAGCTGCGTTCCGTCAACGGCAAGGGACTGGATCTTCGGCTGCGTTTGCCGCCCGGTCTGGAGCGGATGGAAAATGACGTCCGCCGGATCGCAGGCGAACACTTCAGCCGCGGCAACATGCAGGTGTCGTTGTCGGTTTCTGCCGGCGAAAACCGCTTTGAAACGGTGCTGAACCAGGAGGCGCTGGCTGCCGTTCTTGCTCTGCGTGATCAGCTCGGCGGCATCATCGACCCAGTGCCTCTGCAGCTCGATACGCTGCTGTCCATCAAGGGCATTATCGAATTTCGTGAGACGGAAGATAGCGAAGAGGCGATCGCCGCTCGTGACGCCGAGATTGCAACAGGGCTTGCGGCGGCCTTGTCCGACTTGCGCTCGATGCGCGAAGTGGAAGGTAAGGCGTTGTCCCGCATTCTGCAGGACCACGTCTCTACGATCGAAGGCCTGACGCTGGCGATCGAACGCGACCCTTCGAGATCGCCGCGCGAGATCGCAGCCCGGCTTTCCGCGCAGGTCGCCATGCTGATGGACGGTGCAGGAAAGTTCGACGAGGATAGGCTGTACGCCGAGGCGGCATTGCTTGCGACAAAGGCCGACTTGCGCGAAGAGGTTGATCGGTTGAACGCACATGTGGCCGCAGCCCGCGAGCTGCTTGCCAAGGGTGGTCCCGTCGGGCGGAAGCTCGATTTCCTTGCACAGGAATTTAACCGCGAATCGAATACGATCTGCTCCAAATCGAATGCATCGGCGGTCACCGCTGCCGGTATCGAGCTGAAGGTGGTCATCGACCAGTTTCGTGAGCAGGTTCAGAATTTGGAGTGAGCCATGAGCCCGGCACAGTTGAGTAAGCCTGCCACGATCGCCCGCCGCGGGTTGATGCTTGTCCTTTCCTCGCCGTCAGGTGCCGGAAAGTCGACGATTGCCGGCAATCTGCTGCGAGATGATCACAGCCTTGAGATCTCCGTCAGTGTTACGACGAGAGCAAAGCGCCCGAGCGAAATCGCCGGAAAGCACTATCATTTCATAACGGTGCCGCAGTTCGAGAGAATGCGCGACGCGGGCGACCTGCTGGAATGGGCCGAAGTACACGGCAATTTCTACGGCACGCCGCGCGAACCTGTTGAAGCCGCGATGGCCGAAGGCCGTGACATGCTGTTCGACATCGACTGGCAGGGCGCTCTGCAGCTTCAGGAGAAGATGAAGGCGGATATCGTCTCGATTTTCGTGCTGCCGCCGACCATGACGGAACTCCAGTCGCGTCTGCATCGCCGCGCCGAGGATTCTGAGGAAGTTATCCGCACGCGCCTGCTGAACTCCCGAGCCGAGATCGAGCGCTGGCGCGAATACGATTACGTCATCGTCAACGACGACCTTGACGAGGCGTTCCGCAATGTCAGCTGCATTGTCAACGCCGAGCGCGTCCGTCGCGATCGACGTCACGGCCTGTTCGATTTCGTCAACGGTCTTCTGACGGAAGAGCCCAAGCTCTGATCCGTGCACTGAATGCCTGAACGCCGCGGGCGAGCGTCCGCGGCGTTCAGGTCGTCAGTCAGGTTTTCCTAGAGGCAGTTTGCCAGCCGTACGAACTCTTCGACGGACAGGGTCTCCGCGCGCCGGGAGGAATCGATCTCAGCCTTAGCCAGAAGCGTTTCTCCACCGAGCGACTTGAGACTCTGCCTCAGCATCTTGCGGCGCTGACCAAAGGCTGCATGTGTCACTTTTTCCAGATTGGCGACGGAGCAGGGGATAGGGTGTTCCTTCGGTGTCAGATGCACCACGGTGGACGTTACCTTGGGCGGAGGCGTGAATGCCTGCGGTGATATGTCGAACGCCATGCTTGCGTTCGTACGCCAGCCGCAGATCACACCAAGGCGACCATAGTGGTCGTCGTCATTTTCCGCGACGATGCGTTGTCCGACTTCCTTCTGGAACATCAGCGTCAGAGATTGCCAGAACGGTGGCCATTGCTTTGGCAGCAGCCAGTTGACGAGCAGCTGCGTTCCGACGTTGTAGGGCAGGTTCGCTATGATCTTGACCGGTCGTCCGTCGGCAAGCGCCTCGAAGTCCGTTTTCAGGGCATCGCCCTCCATAACCTCGAGACGTCCGGGATAGTGAGCCTCGATCTCCGCAAGGGCGGGCAGGCAGCGAGCGTCGCGTTCGACGGCAATGACCTTCTTGGCGCCGAGCGCAAGGATGGCACGAGTCAATCCACCCGGGCCTGGGCCGACCTCGAAAACAGTCACGTCCTCAAGCGAGCCAGCTGTGCGCGCAACTTTCTGCGTCAGGTTCAGATCAAGCAGGAAGTTCTGGCCAAGTGCCTTGCGGGCATCGAGCCCGTGGCGCTGAATGACGTCGCGGAGCGGCGGCAGTCCATCGAGAGCCGCCATCAGCGAGCGCCGGCGGCTGTACGGCCGAGATGCGCGGCAAGCTTCATGGCGGCAACGAGGCTGGTTTCCCTGGCGACACCCTTGCCGGCGATGCCGAACGCAGTGCCGTGGTCCGGCGAAGTCCGCACGAAGGGCAGCCCCAGCGTGACATTCACCGAATCGTCGAAACCGAGTGCTTTCGCCGGGATGAGCGCCTGGTCGTGATACATGCAGATCGCGACATCATATCGTGCGCGCGCCTCTTCGTGGAACATCGTATCCGCCGGCAAGGGGCCGATCGCGTCGATGCCTTCCGATCTCAGGAACTGGATGGCGGGAAGAATGATCGAATCATCCTCCTTGCCGATCGCGCCGTTCTCCCCCGCATGCGGGTTCAGGCCGGCGACCGCAAGGCGTGGCCTCTCGATGCCGAATCGTTGCTGCAAGTCGTTGTTGGCGATGCGGCAGGTCTCGATGATCAGGTCAGTACTGAGTGCCTGAGGCACGTCCTTGATTGGAATGTGAATCGTAACAGGTATCGCGCGGAGCTTCGGCCCCGCAAGCATCATGACCGGGGTGACTGGAAGCCTTGTAGCCCGCGCTGCCAGATCGGCAAGAAATTCCGTGTGTCCCGGAAAACGGAACCCGGCTTCATAAAGAACGGCCTTGGAAATCGGGTTGGTAACGACACCGAGCGCCTCGCCGGCGATCGTCAGCGAAACCGCTGTCTCGATCGCAGCAATGGTGCCCTTGGCGGTGGCAACATGCGGTTCGCCCGGTGCAACCTCGACACCTGCCGCGATGGGCAGGACGGGCAGGGCGTCGGCAAATAGCGCGGCCGCCCCGGCGCAATCGGTCTCGCGAATGGCGACGGTCAGATCCAGCAGCCGTGCGCGCGTGGCAAGCACGTCGGGGTCGCCGATAAAGACAAAAGGCGGAAGACCAAGCTCCCGCCGCTGAAGCCAGGCCATGAGGGTTATGTCAGGGCCGACCCCGGCGGGATCGCCCTGGCTAAGCGCAAGCGGGCGGGAAAAGGGATTGGTCATGATGGCTCAGGGACGCAGGATCTGCGCCTTCTTGCGCAGTTCTTCGAGATACTTCGTCGCGTTGGCATTTTCCGGAGGGGCTTCCTTGCCCGACTTTGCCTTGTCGAGGTCTTCTTCGCGGAAGACCATCTCAGCGGCCTGGTCGTCGGAAACCTGACGCTGGCTGCAGATAGCGAGGTATTCGACACCCTTGTCAGTAACGCGGGTCGCCGTGGTGTTCCCCTTGGCCTGTTCGACAAGCGGCTTCCATTCAGGGGGAAGCTCAGGAGCGAGGATTCGCCCGAGGTCGCGCACCGATACGTCACGCATGGTGGCCGCAAAGACCTTGGCCTGGTCGCATCCGGGATACTTCGAGCGCGACGCTTCGGCCTCGCCCTTGCGCTTGCCAACAATGCCCTTCTTGTTGGCGGGCACGACGAAGATCATCTGCTGGAGAATATACTCGGTGGTTTCCGGCTTCTGCTTGTTGTTCTGCATCATCCGGGCAACGAGGTCGGCATTCGACATCTTGCTGCTGTTGCCATAGCGAGCATTGACGAGGCGCGGCCAGCTCATCTGCACGGCAATGAAAGCCTTGAAATGTGCGACGCCAACACCTGCCTGCTCGAGGATCTGCGTCATCTGAGCGGTGGTGAGCTTGTTGCCTGTGGCGAAGCGCGCAAATGAGGCATCGACATCATCTTTGGACACCGACATGCGCACGCGCGAGATTTCCTGCTGCTTCAGGGTCTGTTCGACCAACTGATCCTCAGCGGACTTTGCATCCGCCTTCTGATGCTGCAGGCGAAGGAAGGCTTGGCGCTTGGCAACGTCACCGCTGGTAATTGCCGTACCATTGACGACCACGCGGACCTCACTAGCGGCAAAGGCCGTTCCGGTCTGTGGCAGGACCAAGCTCGTCAGCAGCGCGAAGGCCATGCCGGCGAGCATCGTTGTTACGGTTTTCCTGGCGCCAATCATCTATCGACCCTTCCCATTGACGCCGCACGTTCGTATTGCGGCGCTCCTAATTTATCAAGACAAACGGGCATTGCTGCTCTCGGAGTGTTCAGCGTATGCCTCAGATGTCGACCGGCGACAATGTCCTGCACAGCCATACGGCGAAAGAAAGGCTCCCTTTCTTCCGCCGATGTTGAGGATCTTAGTTGTTGTAGATGTTCTTGTTGGGATCCGTGACGTCGCCGATGTTCAGATCGCCGAGCGTACGGAAGGTCAACCTCGCGCCAATCGTCCAGTCGCTGGCCGACTCGTCGCTGACGTCTCGCTTGTCCGAGTAGGCGATCGTGAAGATCGTGCACTCGTCTTCGTAAGACAGTCCGACCATCTTCCTGCTCACGACGTTGTTGTTCAAGTCATAAGCGATGCCACCGAAGATCGACCAGTAGTCCTTGAACTTGACCGTTGCCTTCGTCTGGATTTCGTCGTTGTCCGAATTGAAGCCATACTCAGGCTGCGCAGACACGTGCGTATAGAGCAGCTGGCTCTGGAACGCATCGGTCTGGAAGCCGGCCGTCAGGTCGCCACGACGCAATTCCAGATCGTCGCGGTCCAGGCGATAGGAGGCAGCAAAGGCAAAGCCCTGCGGCGTCTCGATGCCACCGAGACCTACATAGTCGGAGACGCTGTCCTGGAGGCCGGAATTCGCGCCGACATTGACGAGGTCTGGGCTAGCAAACGAGTTGTCGCCGGCGAGCTGATAGGACTGGCCGAAGATGCCGTGCAGCTTGTAGCCGTTATCGAACGTACCGGTATACTGGAAGCCGACATTGGCCCGCGTGCCGCCTTCGATGCGGTCATAGCCGGAAAACTTGTCGCGTTCGAAAAGATTGGTCGCATCGAACACGAAGCTCTGCGAATCCTCGTTCGGCAACCCACCTGCCAGCTGTTCGTTCGGTCGTGCATAGATCTGCATGATCGGTTCGAACACGTGCGTACTGTTGTCTGTCGTTGCAAGGATCGGATAGCGCATCTCCAATCCCGCGGTGAACATCGAGCGCGTAGCGCTGTTGTTGTTGTCGTAATCGCCGTCGTAGGTGAAGCCCTGCGTGTTTGAATTTGGATTATCCATATTCAAGGCAAAGGCATCGCCGCGAGCCGCCAGAAGCGGCGTGATCAGAACACCGGCCGGCGTCACGAACGTGCGCTTCCACTGCAGTTCACCCGTCAGCCGAGACGTCTGTCCCTGCAGACCGCGGAATCGATCGAAACCGTCCACTTCATAGAAGTCGTCGTGCGTTCGCGAAATATTCGTGAAGTTGACGTCGGCGGAAAGCTCGCCTCCGGCAAGCGGCTGCGGCGCCACGAAGTGATAGTCCATCACCGGATAGACGATCGCCTGCTGCTTCTCGGCTGTGTTGGACGGATCGGCGTCCTGAACGTCGTAGTAGAACGAACGCAGATCGAAGTAGTTTCGCTTTCCAAGACCGGTCAAATAGACTTGGTTGGTGTGCGTGCTCTGGTTGAGACCCTTGAGTTCGTAGGTGCGCGCGAAGTTGTTGTCGCTCTGCAGCATGACGTCCCAACCGAACGTCCACCGCGGATTGATCTTGAACTGAGCCTGCGAGGCCACGAGGCCGCGGAAATCCTTCTCCGCATCGCTTGTGCCCGGCGTGAACTGCTCGGGGCTCATCTGGTCGATCCCGGCCATGCGCAATGTATGCGTGCCGTTTTCGAAACGCTGGCGGAATTCGGCGTCGAGCAGGAAGCCCTGGGTCGTATAGCCGGTTCCGGTCACCGTCGCGTCCATGCTGGGCGAAATGACGTAGTAATAGGGAACCGACAGGCCGAAGCCGAGGTTCTGCGACGTACTGAAGCTCGGGAAGAGGAAACCTGACTTCCGCTTCACCGTATTGTCGGGAACTTCCAGCCACGGAACATAAGCGATCGGATGCCCCAGAAGCTCGAAGCGAGCTTTCTCGAGACGAATCGTGTGCTTCTCGCCGTTCTGAATGACGCGCTCCGCCTTCACCTGCCAGAATGGCGGCTTTTGCGGGTTTTCAGCGCAAGGCAGACAGGCCGTGTAGACGCCCTTGTGCAGGATCATCTGCGTGCCGGCGACGCGTTCGCCGCTCTCGGCAACCAGACGCGTGTTGTCGGCCGTCTCGATTCGCAACGAATTGATGAATCCGTTCGCGAAGTCGTCGGTCACATCCAGCTTGTCGGCATACATGCGATTGCCGTCGGGGCTGATGAGCTCGACATTGCCGAGCGCCATCAACCGGCCGGTCTTCTGATTGTACTCGACGCGCTGCGAGACCATCTTGTAGCCGGCGTAGTTGATCTGCACGCCGCCTACCGCAGAAACAATCTCTGCGTCTTTGTTATAAATGAGCTCGTTGGCCGAAAGCAGCATTTTCGCTTCTTTCGGAATGTTGGGCTTTACGCTTTGTATAGCGTCCTGTGCGAATGCAATTGGGATGCCGCCTGGAAAGCTGCACAGGGCTACGCCTGCCAACAGGGCAACCAGCTGCTTACTGAAACTCTTGCGGTCGCCTGCCGCCACTAGCCGTCCTCCTGATGAAGCAGAATTGTTGCACCCAAAGCCAAGGCAACGGTGACCGGAATCCACGTTGCCACGAAAGGCGGGACAACCCCACTGCTTCCGAATGCTTTTACAAGCACGGTGACCACATAAAGCACGAAGCCCGAAAGGATTCCACCTAGAATCACAGACCTCGATTGGTTGAACCGGCTAAATTTTAGGGACACTGTTGCAGCAATGAGAGTCATCGCCACGAGCAACAGCGGTTGAGACAACAATGAGTGAAACTGGGTTTCGAGCGCCTTGGTCGGAATCCCGAAGGATTTCGCTGCTCGAATACGGTTTGGTAGATCAAAAAATGCAATAGTTTCAGGGGCTGTAAGCCTCTGTTGCACGAAGTCCTGTTTCAAATTGGTGCGGACTCGCACCTCGTCCTTGCGCTCGGCGATCTCGCCGGGGCGGCGCTCCACAACCGTCTTAAGAAGCCAGTAACCATCCTTCAACTTTGCCGATGCCGCATCCTGTCTCAGAATGATGTGGCCGGTCGAATCAAAGTGTATCAGGACGGCATCGACGAGCAGGGTGCCGTCTTCCAGAACCTTGTGCGCGCCGATGACAACGTCGTCCCGTCCGCTGATCTGGCGGATCCAGGGAACCTGTGGGACGGTGTTGCTCGAGCCGGTATCTCCGCGCCAATTGCTTTCCACAAGCGCTGCCTGACGCTGTCCCCATGCCGCGAGTGGATTGAGAGCGGCCATCACAAGCAAGCCGAGCAGGAAGGCGCCGCCGACGAATGGCGACATGAACTGCCAGACCGAAATGCCGGCCGCTCGCGTTACGACAAGCTCGTATTTGCGGTTAAGGCCGATCAGCACGGTCATGCCGACGAACAGGGCGACGAAGGGAACCGTCTGCTGCAGGATGAGCGGCAGACGCACAGCCGTCATCAGTAGGCCGCCGGCCACGGTGTAGCCCGGCAAATTCGACATGCGCCCGGCTGTTTCACTGAAATCGACCATGAAGACGATCCCGGTCACACCGAGAAAAAACCATATGGTCGTCGTGAGGTAGCGCCGGAAGAAGTAGCGCCCAAGTGTTCCGAAAATCATGCGCCGCCTCCCGTCGATGGTCCAGCGGAGTTGGGGAAGCGTTGACGTAGCTTGCCCCATAGCGCGGCAGTCCGGTCGCTGATCGCAGCCAGAAGCGAAAGCCGCTTGTGGCTCGCCAGCGAAATGATAGCGAGCAGGCTGACCACGGCAGGGATCGCATAGAGAATACCGATATAGACCGGCTTCGTGTCGATCTGGTTGGCTGCGTAGAAAGTCGCCCAGCGCAAGGCAAAAGCGAGAATCAGCGCCGAAACCATCGGATGCAGCCGCGCCTCGCGGTGCGATCGGGCATCACCCGCGATGGCCAGCGATACCAGTGTGAAAACCATCGGCAGGAGCCAGTCGGTCAGGCGCCGGTGCAATTCGGCGACATAGCTTCCCGGTCGCGCGATGTAGTCCTTGTCGGTGGTATCTGGATGGAACAGGAACGGCAGTTCGCGGTCGGACGCTCGCAGGGTCGCCTGACCACGGTTCTGCGTCAGGTCGGACAGGTCGAAGGAATAGGAATCGAATCGAATGACCGAAACTTCGCCATTCGGCGTTTTTCGGTGCACTTCGCCATCATGCATGATCAGCGAGGTGCCTTTTTCGTCAACGGCGCCCTCGCGCGCATAATAGATCAGCTCAAAGGAAGGGTCGCGTTCGTCCACCACGAACAGCCCCTTCAAGACGCGCCCGGCGAGGCGCTCCGAAATCTGGACGTAAAGGCCGGAATCGATGCGTCGGAAATTCTTCTCTTCGATGACGCTGGACAGCAGATCCGCGTAAGCGGCCGCGATCATCTGACGCGCGCCTGTTTTCGCCTTCGGCTCAACCACATTGTCGACCAGGAAGGAGAAAACACTGATGACCGCGGCCAGGATAAGAATCGGTCGGAGAATCACACTCCGCTTGGCGCCGGCCGCGTCGATCACAGCAAGCTCGGAGTCGTTGTTCATCGTCGTCAGCGTTTGAGTGACGCCGATGACGAGCGCAAATGGCAGGACGACGGGGATGATAGACGGCAGGATCAGCGTTGCGAGCTTCGCGAACGAACCCATAGACTGGCCGCTATCCGTCACCAGGTTGACGCGCTGCAGCACCTGAGTCGTCCATATGATCGCGAGCACAGGCAACAAGGCCACCAGAAACATCTGGCCGACGCGCCGCAATATATATGTTTCAAGCAGTTTCATGCACGCCCTTGAACGCTGTTTGCGAAGTGATGCCGCTCCGCAGCGAAAACCATCTACGCTCTTTGGTTCGCATTTGCGACAAGGGGACGTCGAAAATTCATTCAAATTTCAGATTTTTTTTCGACCTGTGGCGAATCGGCTAACGCGAACAGACCCGCGAAAATGACGAGCGATGAAAGCCAGCCGAGAACGACATCCGAAAGATAGTGCGCGCCGAAGGCAAGGCGCATCGCCGGCGCCAGAAGCGAGATAGCCGCAAGTGGCAGGAAGACGGCCACCCGGAAGGGTGGGCGCACAAGGATGATCAGACAGAGCAACCAGCCGGCAGCGGCAGCCTCACCCGATACGAAGGAACAGTTGGAAGCGCATTTGCCAGCCATCGATCCGGCGCGGACGAAGTCGAGAGCGCCACCGAAATCCAATGTCGCTAGCGGCCGTGGCCGACCCCAGTGCTCCTTGAGCAAGCCATTCACGAGCAATATCGGCCCCACGATGAGGGAGCCGAGCGCGATCTTCAATTCACGAGCGCGCTTGGCATCGAAGGTCGTTCCGTACTGGCCATAGCATTCCAGCAGTTTCCATAGCAGTATTGGGGCCACCACATAGGGAAGCCAAAGACAGAACGCCCGAAGCAGCTGTAGGTAGTAGTCTTCCCGATAGGGGAAATGGCCGCAGTTCTGGTTCGGATGAGCGCCAAGGCCACAAACCTCACGAACAAAAAAGTGTGCGGAAATCTCGTAGTCGATCTGTGGAAAAAGGCTAAAGATGACAAGGAGGACCCACCACAGCACCAGAAGCCCAACGAAGATGTCTGTCGCGCGATTGCGTCTGAATGCCTGCGACTTTAATGCTCTCAATGCGTAGTTCAATGCCCGATCCTTGGCGGATGAATTCCGTCGATGAATAGCGGCTCGCAATGACACCTGTTTGACGAGAATTTACGTCTCCCGGGTCGCGAGCCTGATGCAAAGGCTTGTGTCGGGATATAAAACCCGGAATGAGTGTAGCAGAGGATTTTCAACAATCCCACTGGAGAAGACATGTCAGTAAAGTTCGAGATATCATTTGAAAAATCAGCGGATCTCGCTGGTGGCTATGCTATCGTGCTGAAGGCGAGCGACGCGGACCTGGCAGCGGGCGCGCAGGCGGTGGATCCGTCCGGCCAGATTGCAAAAGCCGCCAAGGTTGCCGGGTTCACCGCGAAATCCATGAGTGTTCTCGACATCGTTGCACCAGCGGATTCCGTCGCTGAGCGCATCTTCGCCATCGGCCTTGGCAAGGCGCAGCAATTGACTGCTCATGATTGGCTGAAGGCCGGCGGGACGGCCGCATCGAAGCTCAAGAATGCAACCAAGGTGGCGATATTCGTTGATGCACCGGGCGTCGAGGTCGGCGCCTCTGCAGTCGCGGATTTCGCACTCGGCATGCTCCTGCGCGGCTACAGCTTCGACACCTACAAGACCAAGAAGAACGACGAGGAAAATAACGGCAAGAGCGGTGACGGCGTCGTCAAGGTCAGCATAATCACGGCGAATGCAAGCGATGCGGGCAAGGCGTTCAAGGTCGCGCAGAGTGTTGCCGATGGCGTCAATCTCGCCCGTGACCTCGTCAACGAGCCACCGAACGTTCTCGGCCCGGTCGAATTTGCGGCAAAGGCCAAGGAGCTCGAAAAGCTCGGTGTTGACGTTGAAATCCTGACCGAGAAGGAAATGCAGAAGCTTGGCATGGGCGCTCTGCTCGGCGTGGCTCAAGGCTCCGCGCGTCCGCCGCGGCTCGCCATCATGCAATGGAAGGGCGGCAAGAGCGGCGAGAGCCCTGTGGCCTTCATCGGCAAGGGCGTCGTGTTCGACACTGGCGGTATCTCCATCAAGCCGGCAGCCGGCATGGAGGACATGAAGGGCGATATGGGTGGCGCGGCTGCGGTCACCGGTCTGATGCATGTGCTGGCCGCACGCAAGGCAGCGGTCAACGTCGTCGGCATCATCGGTCTCGTCGAAAACATGCCTGACGGCAACGCCCAGCGTCCTGGCGACATCGTGACGTCGATGTCCGGCCAGACGATCGAGGTGATCAACACGGATGCCGAAGGCCGCCTCGTGCTCTGCGATGCCCTCTGGTACTGCAACGATCGTTTCAAGCCGAAGTTCATGATCAATCTGGCGACGCTGACCGGCGCGATCATGGTTGCGCTTGGAAGCGTGCATGCCGGCCTGTTTTCGAATGACGACCAGTTGTCGGAACAGCTGACAGCGGCCGGCCTTGCCACCCGCGAGAAGCTGTGGCGCATGCCGCTGGGCAAGGAATACGACAAGATGATCGACAGCAAGTTCGCCGATATGAAGAACACCGGCGGTCGCTATGCAGGATCGATCACCGCCGCGCACTTCCTGAAGCGCTTTGTGCAGGAAACACCGTGGGCGCATCTCGATATCGCCGGCACGGCCATGGGCTCGCCGCAGGATGAGATCAATCAGTCATGGGGATCCGGTTTCGGCGTGCGCCTGCTCGATGAGCTCGTGCGCGCTCACTACGAATCATGACGGAAGTCCTGTTTTACCATCTGACGGAATCCAAACTGGAGGACGCGCTGCCGCCATTGCTCGACAAGAGTGTCGAGCGTGGCTGGCGCGTCTGCGTGCAGCTGAAGGATGCCGCCCGCCGTGACTTGCTTGATCAGCATCTCTGGACGTTTCGTGAAGACAGCTTCCTGCCGCACGGGACCGACGAAGCCGATCTCGCAGATCAGCAACCGGTTCTTCTCACGGTGACCACGGAAAACAGCAATGCCGCGACGGTGCGCTTCGTGGTCGACGGCGCGGAACCGCCGTCCGTCGATGCCTATCAGCGGATCGTTTTCATGTTCGACGGATACGATCAGGAGCAGCTTGAAGGCGCCCGGGCCCAGTGGAAGAAGCTGAAAGGCGAGGGGCACAATCTCACCTATTGGCAGCAGACTCCTGAAGGGCGCTGGGAAAAGAAGGCTTAAGCTAGCTCACGCCGGCCTTGACTAGGACGGCGTCGATGAACTCGCCTTTCGCCTTCGTGTAGGCCGCGCGGCTTTCGGCGTGCTCGCCGGCGAGGCCGACTTTCAGCTGCTCGTAGGCGCGGGCAAGTCCGGCATCGTTGCGCAGGGCATCGCGAAAGACGAGCATTCGGTTCCAGTTGTTGCCGAGATATTCGACGACGTGGACGAGGTGGGTGCGACTGTCACTGGCGTTTCCGCGGCCAAAAATATGGTCGTCCGGTACGATGTCGCTACCGGCGTACTCGTAGCCGATTTTTTCCATCGGGCCGATGCAAAGCGGCCCGTCGTTGAAATGCTTGATGCCAACAAGAATGTCGATGATCGGCTTGGCCTTGATACCGGGAATGGCCGTGCTGCCGACATGTTGGATATCGATCGCCATATCCCCAAGAGCCTCGCGTATCGCGGCGGCTTCGTGGGCGTAGGCGCGCTCCCACAGGGCGTTGGGTTCGACCAGTGAAACCTTTGTCTGCTGCAGACCAAGGCCGAAAGATGCATCATCCCGCATGCCGAACCTCCGCGATACCTGTGACCATGTCACCGTATCACGAGGTTCGGCATTTTGGCATCAGTCGTGGAAGGCTTCGACGAACTTGCGCTTGCCGAGCATGAAGGCATCGGCGACATGGCGCAGCGGCGCCAGGTCGACGTCCGATTCGCCTGCCTTGATGATTTCGGCGAAGCGGCGGTAGAGACTTGGGTATTCTTCCTCCGGCGCCGAGAACTTCAGTTCGCCGTTGACGGAAAGCTTGGAACCGCCCTCGGCGAGAACCATCTGGCCCGCTGCCGTTTCAGCGATAATGTCCCAGCTCTGCTTGCCCGTCTGGCGCCAATCGAATTCAGCGCGTGCCGGTACGTTGTCGGCGTTCTTGAAGTAGAGGTCGGCCGCGATCGGCGCGTCCCGGTTCTCGGGGAACTCCAGCGTGGCGCTGGTCAGGAAGAGAGCCTTCGGCAGGATGTGCGTGACGATCGACAGCGCATTGATACCAGGATCGAACACGCCAAGGCCGCCGGCCTGCCAGATCCAGTCCTGATTCGGATGCCAGTGGCGAACGTCTTCCTTCCAGATGACGTGCACGCTGTTGATGGTTGTCGATGCCAGGAACGACTTCGCAGCCTCGACGGCAGCGGCGTAGCGCGAATGCCAGCTGGCAAACAGCGAGACGCCCTTGGCAGCCGCGAGGCTTTCCAGGTCGGCAACTTCGCTGAGCGTCGCACCCGGAGGCTTTTCGAGGAAAACGTGCTTGCCTGCCGACAGCGCCTTGTGGGCGGCGTCGTAGCGATACTGCGGCGGCATGCAGAGAGACACGGCGTTGATCTCAGGCACGGCTTCCAGCATCGCTTCGATCGTGGTGAAACTCTGGACGCCATCCACAGTGCCGTGACGGCTCGCCGTCGCGATCAGGTTGAAATCCGGATTCTTGGCGATGGAGGGGAGGTGCTGGTCGCGGACGATCTTGCCGACGCCGACGATGGCGAGGTTGATAGGTGACATGCTTGTGGCTCGCGTTCGGTGTTTCGCTCAAAAGTATGATTTATTTTGAGCCTGTTTTATCAGAAAGAAGCCGGCGGGCAAGCGCCGGCATCCGCATTAGAGCGAAGCGACCTCAGCGGGTGCTGCAGGCTTCCTGAACTTCAGCGTTACCACCTTGTAGCCTTCCGCTTCGAGCTTCGACAGCAGCGTCGGCAGCATTGTTGCCGTGCGGTTGTGGATGTCGTGCATCAGAATGATACCACGTCCGCGCTTGTGCAGAAGGTCCATCGTTCGCTTCGTCACCGCGGCCGGAGACGTGTTGAAGTAGTCCTTGCTGTCGACATCCACGTCCATCACGACCATCTCGCGCATCGCAACGGCGGCGCGCAACTTCCTGGTGTCGGCGAGGTAGGGGAAGCGGAAGAAGTTGACGTCGACGCCTGTGGCCTTCGTCACCGCAGCTTCGCCGCGGGTTACCTCGGCCATTGCCGCGTCGAAGCTCAGCGTGGCCAGATCCTGATGCTTGTAGGTGTGGCTGCCGATCGCATTGCCATCCAGGGCCACCTTGCGCGCAAGCGCCGGGTGCAGTTCGGCCATCTCGCCGACCATCATGAAGGCGCCCTTGACGCCGAATTGGTCGAGTGTCGCAAGCACGCGGTCCGTCCGGCCGGGAATCGGGCCGTCGTCGAAGCTCAGCACCACTTCCTTGTCCTGCAGGCGCAGTTCGTGAATCGAGGAAATAGTCAGCGTGCGACCGGCCAGATTGTGCTTGCTGGCACCGCGCGCCGCAGGCGTTGCAGCGTCGCCGTCGGCGACGGTCTGTTTGCCTTCCGGCGCGACAATCGACGAGGTCTTGATCGTCGTGTCGGGGGCAGACTGTTTTGCCGTTTGGCAGCCGGCGAGGGCGGCGCAGAGGAGGAGGCCGGAATAGATGGTGAAGCGATGCATGAAAGTTGGCTCAACAAATCAGTAATGAATGTTGAAACAACCTTTCGGATTATGGTTAACGATCGGTTTCAATCGCCGGGGAAAGCGTTGACGAATGCCAAATTCGCGATGCTCCATCAGGCGGTGTGACTATCCTGCCATAGCCTCTTCGTACTCGGACGACAGCTCCAGCCACTGTTCTTCTGCCGCGGCGAGCTTCGCGGCGGCTTCGCCACGCTGCTTTGCCTTTTCTGCGGCCTTTGCCGGCGCCTTTTCGTAAAGCACGGGGTCTGCAAGTTCCGCATCAAGTCCCTGAATCAGTTTCTCCAGCTTGCCCGTCAAGGATTCGATTTCGTTGATCTTTTTCTTGAGCGGGGCAAGCGAGGCGCGCTTGTCGGCATTCAGCTTGCGCTGATCGGCCTTCGAGGCGGCTTCTTCAACGACCTGTGGCTTCTCGTCCTTCTTTTTGCCGGAGGAGACCACGAGATCGCGATACTCGTCCATGTCACCTTCGAAGGTCGTGACCGTGCCGTTGTTGACCAGCCAGAGTCGGTCGACCGTCGCCTCGATCAGATGTCGATCATGCGAGATCAGGATAACGGCACCTTCGTAGTCGTTCAGCGCTTCGATGAGCGCACGGCGGCTGTCGATATCGAGGTGGTTGGTCGGTTCGTCGAGAATGAGCAGGTTCGGCGCGTGAAACGCCGCGAGACCCATGAGGAGGCGTGCCTTCTCGCCGCCCGACAGATCCTTGGCGGCCGTCGACATCTTCTCCGTTGCAAGCCCCATCTGGGCGACGCGGGCGCGAACCTTGGCCTCCGGTGCCTCCGGCATCAGGCGGCGAACATGTTCCACCGGCGACTCGGCGGGGATGAGGTCGTCGAGCTGATGCTGGGCGAAGAAGCCGATCTTCAGGCTGGGCGCGA
Source organism: Hyphomicrobiales bacterium (assembly GCA_900489925.1). GTDB lineage: Bacteria > Pseudomonadota > Alphaproteobacteria > Rhizobiales > Rhizobiaceae > Rhizobium. Next base: position 122,130 of record UEHQ01000010.1, read on the forward strand.
GCTTCACCTCTCCAGCCTCTGCCTCGAGACGGCCCGAGATGAACTTGGCGAAGGTCGACTTGCCGTTGCCGTTCGAGCCGAGCAGGGCGATGCGATCGTCGTTGTCGATGCGCAGGTTGAGGTTCTTCAGAATAGGCTTGCCGGGCTCATAGCCTACCGCACCGCCGCTGATGGCGACGATCGGGGAGGCGGGCTGCTTCTCCGGCTCTGGAAAGGTAATGGGCTGCACGTGATCCTCGATCACCGAGGCTACGGTCCCCATGCGCTCCAGCGCCTTGACGCGGCTTTGTGCCTGTCGTGCCTTGGAAGCCTTGGCCTTGAAGCGGTCGATGAAGCTCTGGAGATGCTTGCGTGCCGCTTCGTTCTTGGCTTTCGCCTTGGTCTGCAATTCGTCCGCTTCGGCCTTCTGCCGTTCGAACTGATCGTAGCCGCCGCGGTAGAAGGTCAGCTTCTTCTGGTCGAGATGGACGATTGAATTGACGGCGTTGTTCAGCAGGTCGCGATCGTGGCTGATGATGATGACGGTATGCGGGTAGCGCCGCACGTAGTCTTCGAGCCAGAGCGTGCCTTCAAGGTCGAGATAGTTGGTCGGTTCGTCGAGCAGCAGCAGGTCCGGTTCCGTAAAGAGCACGGATGCAAGTGCAACACGCATCCTCCAGCCGCCGGAAAAAGACGAAGCCGGCCGCGCCTGCGCTTCCTGATTGAAGCCAAGGCCGGACAGAATGCTTGCCGCGCGCGCTTCCGCCGAATGCGCGTCGATATCGACGAGACGCATCTGGATTTCGGCAATCCGGTGCGGATCGGTGGCCGTCTCCGCTTCCTTGACGAGTGCGCTCCGCTCCTTGTCGGCGGCAAGAACGATTTCGATCAGGGAATCTTCCGTTCCCGGCGCTTCCTGGGCGACCTGGCCGATCCTGGCGTTCTTCGGGATAGAGATCGAACCCGTCTCCGCCCCAAGGTCTCCGGTTATGATGCGAAACAGGGTCGACTTGCCGGCGCCGTTGCGCCCCACGAGCCCTGCCTTCGTGCCGGCGGGCAGTGAGACGCTGGCGTGGTCCAGAAGCAGACGGCCGGCAATACGGGCGGAAACATCGGTAATCGTGATCATGATCGGCGTTTTGGCCGAAAGCATCGATCAGTGCAAGAGCCGGTCTGTCAGCGCCCGAATGCCTGCACAGGTTGGCGTCGATTGGATTGCGCGGCGTGCAGGGCAATGCGCGCATTCGCCTGCAGTTGCGATGCGGTCGTTGCGTCGGCGCTCAGCGCGATGCCGAGAGAGATTGTCAGCTTGGTGGCAGCGACAGTATCGGTTGCCGCGAAGACGATGTTGTCCTCGACCGAGGAGCGCAGTCGCTCGGCGATCGCCATCGCTTCCTGCATGCCCACATTGGTGAACAGGAACGTGAATTCGTCGCCGTCGGTGCGCGCGACGAAGTCGTGTTTCTTGATCGACTTGCGGAAGAGATCCGCAAGCTTCTTCAGCAGCCGGCTTCCCGCCTGGGTACCATAGCGGGCGTTCAACGCCTTGAAGTCGTCGATATCGACCATGATGAGCGCGTTGCCTGCTGCACCGTCTTCGCTTTCGTAAAGGTCGAGCATCGTCTTGTTCAACGCGATGCGGTTCGGAAGGCCGGTGAGTTTGTCCGTTGCCGATGCGGATTGCGCTGCCGCGACCCCACGCTCAAGAGCCTCCAGCCGCTCGATGTCGCTTCGCAGTTTGGCTTCCAGGTTCGTCTCGCCGTTGAGCAGTTCTCCGAGCGACGTCGACAGGAATTCCATTTCGCCCATGAAGGACGACAGGCTTTGGCTGGGGTTGTCGGAGATCGACCGCAGGACGGCTTCGGCCGCTCGCACGAAGGCGTGCTTCTGGCCAAGGCTCTCGGACAGGCGCTCGGCTGCATCCTGCAGGATCTTCCCGGTTTCCGCCTGCGAGGCGTTGCCGACGAGGCCGCAATGGCCGACGAGGCGATACTTCAGGCCAAGCTCATCGAGTGACTGCTGTCGTGGGCTTCCCCCAAGCGCCGCGATGTCCTGCGCGAGCGCGGCGTTCTGCCCGATGATGGCTTCGTAAAGGAGCTCGTAGTTGCGCGGGATGCCGGCGATTCCGAGCCTGGCGATGTGCTGGCCGATCCGCTGGATATCAGTGGCCGCAGCCGGGCGTGCGGCCTCGCGCTGAACCTGTGCATTCGAAGCTGCGTTTCGCATAACTGCCCCTCGCTCTGTGGCTCGTCCGGCCTGGCGTTGGTTCTGCTATGCCTCCCAGCATTTAAGATAGGTTGAATTTGCCTCGTTTCGGGCCACATCCGCCGTGTCGATCCCCAAACGCGGTTAATGCCCCCTTGACGATCAGCCCTCGAGCCACTTCTTGCCGTCTGCGCGCAGGTAGTAGACCAGATCCAGGACGAGGCTGGGTTTGCCAAGCGCCGTGAGTGTCATGTGGCACTGCCCGCGATGATGGGTCTGGTGATTGAAGAAGTGGGAAACAGCTGCCCACAGCGGCTGCGTGATCTCGATCGGCTGCGTTATCGGCGTGTAGGTAAAGGTTTCCGCGAGCGTGCTTTCGTCGAGGCCGTTTACCCAGTCGATGATCCGCTGGTCTTCAACCCGTCTTGCCTGGCGCAGCGACGCGAAATCGTCATGCAATAAGGAATTGAGCTTCACCGGCGCGTCTCCTTGTCCGGTGAAACGCTTCATCCAGATGCGGTCGGCCGCGACAAGGTGGTTCAGCGTGCCAGCCAGCGACCCGAAGAAAGCGCCGCGGTTGTCGTGAAACTCCGCCTGCGTCAATTCCGATGCGGCATCGTAGACGAGAGCATTGGCCCACCGGTTGTAATCGGCAAACATCCTGTATTGCTTTAGCATTTTGGCCTCCATTCATTCTTCTTCGCAGTATAGCAGGCGTATGTCGCCTCTTTGGCGGTGATGATCTCATGAAATTGCGTGATGGTCGGTCGACGCGACCTCATGCTCTATGACGGCATCGTGAAATTACCGGTCCCCCCTTGTTTTCAGGCAATCGGACGGGTAAACACCGCCCACTTTTCCCCGATAACTGAGGATTATTACAATGGCGATTGAACGCACCTTCTCGATGATCAAGCCGGACGCAACGAAGCGCAACCTGACGGGCGCTATCACCAAGATGCTCGAAGATGCCGGCCTGCGCGTCGTCGCCTCCAAGCGCGTCTGGATGAGCAAGCGCGAAGCAGAAGGCTTCTACGCTGTTCACAAGGAACGCCCCTTCTTCGGCGAACTGGTTGAAGGCATGACCTCTGGCCCGACCATCGTTCAGGTTCTGGAAGGCGAAGGCGCCATCCTGAAGAACCGCGAGATCATGGGCGCGACCAACCCGGCAAATGCTGACGAAGGCACGATCCGCAAGGTTCACGCTCTGTCGATCGGCGAAAACTCGGTTCACGGCTCGGACGCTCCTGAGACGGCTGCCCAGGAAATCAAGTACTGGTTCTCCGACACCGAAATCGTCGGCTGATTCAAGAGGTCAGCAAATCCGCTGAACGCATTGAAGTGACTCATGAAGCCGGGGCATCACCCCGGCTTTTTCTATGTCGAAGGGCAGGTGTCGGCGCTATCGTAGTCCACCGTGCCGTCCGGTTTGAAGACCTCGGGGTTCTTCGTGTAGAACGGTCCGACTACAAGCGGCTTGCCCGGCATGACCGATTGATCGAGGCTGGAAATAACCTCCGTCTTCAAGCTTTGAAGCGTCTTTCCGCTTGTGTCGACCAACCGCACATTGACTGCGTAGGGCTTGTCTTTCTTGACGCAGTGCACTGCCGGGCTCTGCAGCGTGATCTTGTCCCAGAAGGGATAGATCTTCTCGTTGGTAACGAGGGGCGCGCCACCTGCGGGGTTCTCGAATTCGGCGATCGCCACCGTGCCCTCGGGGATGGCCATCTTCTTGTTGAGCGTGACGACATAGGTCGCGACGGCCACGCGATAGTTGAAGACGAAGACGCGGCCCGTCAGTTCAACCAGATTGTCGCCTTGGCGCTGGCATCCGGCAAGCAGGGTCGCAGCCGCGAGCATGGCTATCGATAGCGCTTTCATGGCGCTTGCTCCTCTTTTCTGCGGCGATAATGCCGGTTCGCCTTGGCCCGGTTGCCGCAGACGGCCATGTCGCACCAAGCGCGGCTCTTGTTCTTGCTGCGGTCCAGGAACAGCCAGCCGCAGTTTCGGCAGATCTTCATCCTTTCCGGTTCGGGCATCGCGACCAGGCGGAGCGCGGATTGCGCCGTTGCCTTATCCAGAGCCTCGGATCCTGGTTCGCCGCGAAGGATCAGCGCGATCGCCTCGAGAAGCTGGGCAAGAAGGGCATCGTCGCTACCTGTCGATACGCGCTTGCGGAAATAGCGATCCGTTGCCTCGCGCAGCGCCAGGAAGTTCCTCCGACTCTCCGGCGCCACAGGGGCGATGTCCCCGAACAGCGTGCGCTCGGCGCAGAATTCCGCGGCCGCTTCGGGAAACGCCTCCAATTGCTCCGCAACGGCAAAGCGATCCACCCGCCGCTCGTCATCGTGCCTGAGAATGACGCTGTTGGCGACATCCAGGGCCAAGGCTCCACCTGAGAAGCGATGTGCGGTCCACGAAAAGCTCATCTCAAAAATATAACTGGTAAAACGTATTTTGCCAGTTATTATTTCGAACTGGGAGTGATCGATGGCCTACCTGCTGCAGCAATTGGCGAATGCGATACCATTGGCCGCGCTCTACGCCGCGCTTGCCTTCGGCTATGCGGTCGCCTTTGGCGTCACGAAGCGGGCCGACATCACCTATGGCGCGATTTTCGCATTCTCCGGCCAGATTTTGCTGCTGTTCACCGACTTCGCCTACAACAGATTATGGCTGATCCTGCCGGCAGCCTTGGCGCTCGGGGTGGCTGCCTCGCTGCTCTACTCGATGGTGGCGGGAGTATGGATCGGTCGGTCGATCATGATGCCGCTGGTTCGCCAATCATCGAATACCGTGATCGTCGCGGCCTTGGGGATTACGATCGTCCTGATGGAGACAGCCCGGCTGGCATCGGATACCCGCAGCCTCTGGCTTTCTCCTTTTCTGAATGACCGTGTCGTCTTCTGGCGCAGCGGCGGCTTCGAGGTGGTGCTGACCGAGATCCAGCTCGCCAACACGGTCCTGATGTGCGCCTTCGTGGCGATCGGCGCTCTCATTTTGAAGCGAACATCCTGGGGGCGCGTGTGGCGGGCGGTGACCGACGATCCGCTGGCAGCGGAGCTATGCGGCACCAGCGCCGACAAGGTCTTTCTGCTGGCCTACGCCGCTGCCGTCTTGGTCGCAAGCCTTTGCGGCATTCTCTCTACCGCCTATTACGGCACCATGGATTTCGGCGCCGGATTGATGTTCGGCTTGAAGGTCCTGATGGTCGCAGCCGTGGGAGGCTATTCCGATCCGCTGAAATCAGCGGGAGGCGCCGCCGGCCTTGGCCTGATCGAAACCTTGTGGACGGCGTATGGCCCATTTCTGTGGCGCGATCTGGTGGTCTTCACGCTGCTCGTGCTGTTGCTGGTGCTCAGCAGGCGCGAGCGCGCCATCCCGTGACTATTTCCACTTGTCGTGCGCCTTGTCGTCCGCGCTTTTCGCGGTAACCCAGTCGCCGGTAGCGCCGTCCTTGCCATGTTCCTTTTTCCAGAAGGGCGCGGACGTCTTCAGGAAATCCATGACGAAGTTGGCGCCGTCGAAGGCAGCCTGGCGATGGGGAGCGGCAGCAACGACGAGGACGATATTGGCGCCGGCCACGATCTTTCCATAACGGTGGATGACCGTCAGTCCCAGTAGGTGGAAGCGCTCGATCGCAAGCCTGGCGATCCGTGTCATCTCCGCTTCGGCCATGCCGGGGTAGTGCTCAAGCTCAAGGGCCGCCAAGGTGCCGCCTTCATCCCGGCACAGGCCGGAGAACGTCACGATGGCGCCGACGCCGCGCGTGTCATGCGTGAGCCGGTCGACCTCGCCTTGGAGATCGAAGTCCCCGGGCTGTACCCGGATATGAGGCTCGACCGCGCCGGTCATGTCAGCCCCCGGTCATTGGCGGGAAAATGCCGATCTCCCGCGCGTCGCCGATCGGCTCGTCATGTTCGACATGTTCCTGGTCGAGCGCCACACGGATCACGTCAGGAAACTGAAGCGCCGTCTCATACTCTTCGCCTAGCGTCTTCAAATGACTCAGAAGATCGGAAACGGTCACCACTGATTGGGGCAGGGCGATGTCTTCCTCGCCCTTGCCGATCCGCTCACGCACCCAGGCGAAATAGACGAGTTTTGTCATTCTTCGTCATCCACGATGTGCTTCAGGCCGGCCCGGAAATAATCGTAGCCGGTGTAAATGGTCAGGATTGCCGCAATCCAGAGGAGGCCGATGCCGGTCTTCGTCGTGAAGGGGAAGATCTCGTCGCCGGCCGGGCCTGCCAGCAAGAAGGCGATGGCGACCAGCTGCACCGTTGTCTTCCACTTGGCAATGCGGGTCACCGGTACGCTGACCTTCAGCGCCGCAAGATATTCGCGCAGGCCCGATACCAGGATTTCGCGGCAGAGAATGGTGATCGCCGCCCAGATCGACCATCCGGCAATGGTCTGGTCCGCAGCCACGAGCAGAAGAATCGAGGCGACGAGCAGCTTGTCGGCGATCGGGTCGAGCATCCGGCCGATATTCGACGTCTGGTTCCAGATGCGGGCAAGGTAGCCGTCGAGGAAGTCCGTGATCGACGCAATGACGAAGATCCACAGCGCAACCCATCGCGCGGTGTTGCTGATCGCGAGCTTTCCTTCGAGGAAGAAACACAGGACGATCAACGGTACCGCGAGGATACGGCCGTAGGTCAACAAATTGGGGATGCTATATGCGCGCGATGCCATGAACTGTTCTCTGAATTGATGCGCCGGTAGATGACGGCTTTGACTGCAAAGCGTCAACATTCTTTCTGTTTTTTTGCTTCCATTGCGTGGAATTTGCGACCGACGCCACCTATTTCGCGGCGTCGTCGTGAAAATGATTGTAAACCTGCTTGGCGACGGTTTCCGAAATCCCCTCGACAGCCATCAGATCCGACAGCGCCGCCCGCGAAACAGCCTTCGCCGTTCCGAAATGCTGGAGCAGCGCACGTTTGCGCGAAGGCCCAATGCCGCCGATCTCGTCGAGCGGATTCTTCACCATCTCCTTCTTGCGCCGTGCGCGATGCGAGCCGATGGCGAAGCGGTGCGCCTCGTCGCGCATGCGCTGGGTGAAATAGAGAACCGGGTCGCGCGGCGGCAAGGTGAAGCTCTCGCCGGCCGGCAGGAAGAACCGCTCGCGTCCGGCCTCACGATCGACACCCTTGGCAACGCCGATGGCGATGACGCTGTCGGTAATCCCGAGCTCCTCGAGGATGGCCCGAACGGCCGTCATCTGTCCCTGGCCGCCGTCGATCAGGATTACGTCTGGCCAGGCCGGGAAGGGCATATCCGCTGCATCGGCGGTCGATACCGGCTGGCTGCGATCGGGAATGCCTTCTTCCTTGATCAGTCGCGTGAACCGCCGCGTCATCACTTCCCGCATCATCCCGAAGTCGTCGCCGGGCGTGATGTCGGTCGATTTGATATTGAACTTGCGGTACTGGTTCTTCACGAAGCCTTCCGGCCCCGCGACCACCATGCCGCCGACGGCATTGGTACCCATGATATGGGAGTTATCGTAGATCTCGACGCGCTGCGGCACGTATGGAAGCTTGAAGGTGTCCTTGAACCCTTCCAGCAGCCGGGACTGCGAGGCAGTTTCCGCTAGCTTGCGCCCATGCGCCTCGCGCGCATTGCCGACGACATGATCGACCAGATCGCGCTTCTCGCCGCGCTGCGGTACCAGGATCGAAACCTTGTGGCCGGCCTTCTCGGCCAGTGCGGCCGACAGCAACTCCATCTCATCGACCGTCTCGGAGAGCAGGATCTGCTTCGGCACCGGCTTGTCGTCATAGAACTGTGCGAGGAAGGCGCTCAGCACCTCGGCGCCGGTGAGCTGCGGATCGGCTTTCGGAAAATAAGCCCGGTTGCCCCAGTTCTGTCCGGTCCGGAAGAAGAACACCTGAATGCAGGAAATCCCGCCTTCGTGGTGGATCGCGAAGACGTCGGCTTCCTCAACCCCGGCAGGGTTGATGCCCTGATGGCTGGAGACATGCGACAGCGAGGCGAGGCGGTCGCGATAAACGGCCGCCTGCTCGAAATCCAGATCCTCGGCCGCCTGGTTCATCGCTTCCGCCATATGCTCCTTCACCTTCTGGCTCTTGCCGGAAAGGAAGTCCTTGGCCTCCTGCACCAGTTCGCCATACCCCGCATCGCTGATTTCATGCGTGCAGGGCGCCGAACAGCGCTTGATCTGGTAGAGCAGGCAGGGCCGGGTACGTGTCTCGAAGACGCTGTCGGTACAAGTGCGGATCAAAAAGGCACGCTGCAGGGAATTAATCGTGCGGCCGACCGCACCGGCGGATGCAAAAGGTCCGAAATAATCGCCCTTGCGGGCGCGAGCGCCACGATGCTTGAGGATGGCGGGGGCGCGATGGTCGCCTGATATCAGGATATAGGGAAACGACTTGTCGTCGCGCAGCAGCACGTTAAAGCGCGGTCGCAAGCGCTTGATCAGATTCGCTTCCAGGAGAAGCGCCTCGATCTCCGTCCTAGTCGTCACGAACTCCATATGCGCGGTCTGCCGCACCATCTGCGCGATGCGGTTGGAGTGGACGCGGCCCATTGCGTAGTTGCTGACGCGCTTCTTCAGGCTGCGCGCCTTGCCCACGTAAAGGACGTCGCCGGCCTCGTTGAACATGCGGTAGACGCCGGGGCTGTTCGGCAGTCGCTTGACGAATTCGGCGATCAGATCCGCTCCGACGAGGCCAGTCTCATTGGTCCCGCCTTCGTTCCAGTCGATGGCAGCGGCAAGCGGCGCAGCAGAGGCTTCGCTCTCCACTTCGATATCGTCGTCGGCCTCGTCATTTTCGTCGTAAAGAACGCCGCCGTCCGGCAGCTTCCTTGAGTTCATTCCGTAATCTCCGCCACATCGGGCGTCTGCCATGCAAGATGCTGGCCGCCATCGAGGGCAATCATTTGGCCGGTGATCGAGGGCGTGTCGTAGAGGAAGCGGATCGTCCGTCCGAACTCGCCGAATCCCGGCCCCGCCTTCATGATAAGGCCGGCGACCTGCGCCTGGAAGTCCTCTTCGCTCTGTCGCGCGCTGCGAACCGTCGGGCCGGGGCCGAGCGCGTTGACGCGAATTCGCGGCGCGAAGCTCTGCGCCATGGTCTGTGTCGCTGTCCACAGCGCGGCCTTGGACAAGGTATAGGAATAGAAGCCGGGATTGAGTGCCCAGACCCGCTGGTCAATCACATTGACGATCAGCCCGGCATCGCTGGCCGGCAATTGTTCGGCAAAGGCTGCAGCCAGGATGGAGGGCGCCCGAACATGCAGCGCGAAATGCTCTTCCCATGCCGCCGCGTCGAAATGATGCGCCGAATCATTGTGGAACGCCGACGCATTATTGACCAGCAAATCGATCGGCCCGAGTGCCTCGGAAGCCCGTTTCAGGAGGTCGTTCGTCGCTTGCGCATCAGTTAAATTTGCCTGCAGCGAAATTGCCCGAAATCCCTTTTGCCGCAATTCCGCCGCGAAATTTTCGGCCGCCTCGATCGAGCGGTTCGCATGGATGGCGACGGCAAAGCCGTTTGCTGCAAGATCTTCGACTATCGCCCGGCCTATTCTTTTGGCCGCGCCTGTCACCAATGCGGTTCGAAGTCTTTTGTCGTTCAAAATCATGCCTCTTCGTCGCGCGAGTCTGTGCGCTGCTTATATAGGCGTGTGTGTAGACCTTATAAATAGGGGTTTCGATTGCCCGCAAGGCTTGGATGTTGTATGTATTATTTAAGAAAATAATTCGATAAAATAAGTATTCATGACTTAATCATTCATTATGGTTAACAAATAGTCTGTTGCGGTAAAGCAACATCGAATTTCAGCCACCCAGGCGCCACAATCAAATCACATTTTGGCTCTTTCAAATCCTCATTTGGGCATCAGTTTCCCTCTCGATCCGAAAGGGACATGCGTAATTGCTCGCGAATGCTTCGCTGTAAGACAGTTGACGAAGGGCGCGGGTTTGAAAGGAGACGAGTATGCGTACTTTTATTGCTAGCCTGTTGGTTTCGACCGTTGCCCTCGGTGGCTTCTCCGCTGCTTATGCAGCAGACGCCGTCGACCAGATCCCGGAAGCTCCGGTTGCACAGAATGAGCCGGCTCCGGCTGCAACCTGGCAGGGCTTCTATCTCGGCGGCGCCGGCACCTACAACATGGGCAGCTTCACCGACAAGTACAACGCTCGTGCGATTGGTGGCCAGATCTACAGCGGCTACAACTGGCAGCAGGGTCAGATCGTATACGGCGTTGAAGGCGACATCGGCTATTCCGGTGCTGACGGCGCTGCACATGGCGGTACGGCCAAGAACGAAGTCAACGGCTCGATCCGTGGCCGTATCGGTTACGACCTGAACCCGTTCCTGCTGTACGGCACTGCCGGTCTTGCTGCGACCAAGAACAAGTTCAGCAACGGTAACGGTTCGGACACCGATACCGCGCTCGGCTACACGGTCGGTGCCGGTGCTGAAACCTTCGTGACCAACAACATCACGGCTCGTGTTGAATACCGTTACACCGACTACCAGCACAATGACTTCGACATCGGCGGCTCGAACATCTCGCGCGGCTATGACGAACACAGCGTCAAGGTCGGTATCGGCATGAAGTTCTAAGCCGAACATCGAATGCGAAAAAGCCGGGCCAAGTGCCCGGCTTTTTTGTTGCCCACGCGCGGTCAGGCGGCGTTGCTTTCGCGGGGAAAGTCGGTCGATAGAGCAAGATCGCGCCATGCCTTGAGTTCCTCGGCAACATCGGCATTCTTCTTTTCGATCGCGGCAACCGTATCGCTGCCGAACGGCATGCGCAGCGGAGGATTGTCGGCGTGCGCCAAGGTGATCATTGCCTTGGCAAAGCGGGCAGGGTCACCGGGCTGCTGGTGATTGTGACCCGCAGCGAATTCGCGCATCGCGCCCACTGGTGTCTCCTGGTAGTCGGCAATCGAACTCGGGCTTACCGAAAGCGAGCTCTCGTCAAGGAAGTCGGTGCGGAAAAAGCCGGGCTCGACAACCGTTGCCTTGATGCCCAGCGGCGCGACTTCTGCGGCCAGCGCTTCTGTAAGGCCCTCCACGGCGAACTTGGTCGAGCAATAGATGCCCCAGCCGGCATGTGAGACATAGCCGCCAATCGAAGAGATGTTGATGACGTGACCTGAACGCTGGCGGCGCATATGCGGCAGCACGGCGCGGGTCACGTTCAGCAGCCCGAAGACATTGGTTTGATAGAGTTTTTCGATTTCGCTCATTGTTGCCTCCTCGACAGCACCCAGCAGACCGAAGCCGGCATTGTTTAGGAGGATATCGATACGGCCGAACCGCTTGACGGCCTGTTCGGCAGCCTTGTGCGCCGAGGTTTCGTCGGTGACATCAAGGGATACTGTGAGGAGATTTGGGTGATTGCCAAACTTCTCCTGCAGACCCTGAGGATTGCGCGCCGTCGCCACGACGGCATCTCCGGCGTTGAGAGCTTCCTGAGTGATGAGGGCGCCGAAACCTCTCGATGCACCAGTGATGAACCAGACACGCATGACCTTTTCCTTTCGGTTGTGATTTACTGACACGACCAAGGTAGCGTATGGATATTGGTGAGAGAATTTGCCTTCTTTTCCATGCGCTGCTGAGAAATATTCATCAATGCGACGTGTACGCTCGACTGATCTCGCCATCTTCCTGGCAATAGCCAATCACCGCAGTTTTCGAAAAGCGGCGGTCGAATTCGGTGTGACGGCATCGGCCCTGAGTCACGCCCTAAGAGTGATCGAAGAGAGGCTTGAGGTTCGTCTCGTCAACCGCACCACCCGCGGTGTTGCGCTGACGGAGGCAGGCGAGAGACTGTTCGACCGGATACGACCAGCCTTCCTCGATATCGATGCGGCGCTCGATGATCTCGACACGTTTCGTGGCCAGCCCTATGGAAAGCTGCGGATCAACGCGGCCCGCGCTGCCACGAGGCTTGTGCTTCTGCCGATCGTCTCGCGCTTTCTGAAAGCCTATTCCTCGGTCGAGGTTGAAATCGTTATCGACGACGCCCTTGTCGATATGGTCTCGTCCGGGTTCGATGCCGGGATACGCTTTGGCGAGAGCATTGCTGCCGACATGATCGCGGTGCCGATCGGTCCGCGCCACCGTTTCGCGGTCGTTGGCGCTCCCCGCTATTTCGACGGCCGAAACAAGCCGGTTACGCCGCACGATCTCAAGGACCATGCCTGCGTCCGCTATCGGTTCGCCGGCGGCGCCTTCTATCGGTGGGAGTTCGAACGTGGCGGTGTCGAGTTGGAGATTGACGTTCAGGGGCCGCTGACACTGGGCGATCAGGATATTATCTCCGACGCCGTCTTCCAGGGGAGCGGATTGGGCTATCTCTTCGAAGATCAGGTGCGCACCGCGATCGATGACGGCAGGCTGGTCAGGGTGCTGGAGGACTGGTGCCCGTTCTACCCCGGCTTCTTCCTGTATTATCCCAGCCGTCGGCAACTACCGACGGCGCTGCGCGCCTTCATCGACTTCGTCAAGGCAGACAGGGAGCAAGCTCAGCCCTGAGGCTTCAGCTCCGGGTAGGCCGGAAACTTCTTCTCGAAATCGCGTGCCCAGCCGATGAGCTCGGAATGTTCGGCTTCCCACTGGCCCTTGAAGCGCAGTTCGAGATAGCCGAGCGTCGCAGCCAGCGCGAAGTGGCCGCCATGCAGCTTCTTGCCGATCTTCGGGAGATGAACGCTGAGGTGGCTGAGGCCGCTGATGGCCTTCTTCCACTGGCGGTCGATCCACGGCTGATGCACCTTTTCCTCGTCACGGAAACGGCGCTCATAGACAATGGCGAGCAGGCAATCGCAGATGCCGTCGCACAGTGCTTCGAGGATCTCGGCTTCCAGGCGCTTTCCGTTCTTCGCGGGATAGAGCTTCTTGCCCTTCAGGCGGCCGAAGTAATGCATGATGGCCACGCTGTCGTAGATCGAAACGCCGTCATCGGTCAGCAGGGTCGGAATTTTGCCAAGCGGGTTGTTGTCGACGAGAATCGCCGGCCCGGCATTGGTGTCGACGCGGATCTCGGTCGCGTCGAGTTCGAGATAACGCGCGGCCATGCGCACCTTGCTGGAATAGGGCGAGGTTGGTGCACACAGGATCTTCATGGTCGGTCTCTCTCAAAAATGCTTGCAATGTGCCGGGACTATTTCGCGCGCGAAAGAGTCGGTCAATCCTCTTTCACGGCCTTGTTTTCGCCGCGCAGCCAAAACGCCCGGTGCGAAGCATAACGGTCTTGCGCCATGTGATCCTTCAGCGCCGGCAGCAACTGGTGCAACTCGTCCTTCAGCGTGTAGGGCGGGTTGACGATGATCAGCCCCGAGCCGGTCAGTCCGGTATTCATTCCACGGTCGCTGCGCACGGTGAGCTCGGCGCAAAGTGTCTTCGGAATATCGAGCGCCTGTAGCGCCTCGTGGAATTCCTTGATCGGCGCGCCTTTCTTGATCGGATACCACAGGCAGTAGGTGCCACCGGGAAAACGACGATGCGCCTTGGCGAGGCCATCGACCAGCCGCTCATACTCGCCATCTTCCTCGAAGGGCGGATCGACAAGCACGATGCCGCGCTTTTCCTTCGGCGGCAGATGTGCGCCGAGCGACAGCCAGCCGTCGAGCTCGGTGATGCGGGCGTGATGGTCACCCTCGAACAGGCGGTGCAGCCGTTGATAGTCCTCGGGATGCAGCTCCATTGCCGACAACCGGTCTTGCGGCCTGAACAGCATGCGCGAAAGCTTCGGCGAGCCGGGATAGTAGCGCATCCCGCCATCGGGATTGAGCTCGCGGATCGCGCTCAGATATGGCTCGAGCAGTTCCGCCACCTGCGGCGAAAGCTCGGCCTCCATGATCTTGCCGATCCCTTCGCGCCATTCGCCTGTTTTCTGCGCTTCTTCCGAGGAGAGGTCGTAGAGCCCGATGCCGGCATGCGTATCGAGCACACGGAAGCCCGCATCCTTCTTCTGCATGTAGCGGACGAGGCGCGCGAGAACCGCGTGCTTCAGGACATCGGCAAAGTTGCCCGCATGGTAGATGTGGCGGTAGTTCATTTTCGCTGATGCCTACATGAATTTGCGTGAGGGGCGTCGTTTCCGGCTTTTGGCCGGTTTCGGGTTGGAATATAGAAACTCCATGAACATTGCGACCCCCATCGAAGCCAAATCCCCGAAGTCCGCAGTCCGGATCGGCCACACCGCCTGTCCGCACGACTGTCCCTCCACCTGCGCGCTGGAAGTGGAGGTCAATGATGACGGCAGGATCGGCCGCGTGCGTGGGGCAAACGACCACAGCTACACCTCGGGCGTGATCTGCGCCAAGGTCGCCCGATACGCCGAGCGTCTCTACCACCCCGACCGTCTGATGCACCCGCTGCGCCGCAAGGGTGCCAAGGGGGCGGGAGAGTGGCAGCAGATTTCCTGGGACGCCGCGCTGGATGAAATCGCCGAAGCCTTTGTCAAGGCAGAAGCCAGGGATGGCAGCGAGGCGGTCTGGCCTTATTTCTACGCCGGCACCATGGGCTGGGTGCAGCGCGATAGCATCGATCGCCTGCGCCATGCCAAGCGCTATTCTGGCTTCTTCTCGTCGATCTGCACCAACCCGGCATGGACCGGCTTCACCATGGCGACAGGCGTGCTGAGAGGCCCGGATCCGCGCGAAATGGCGCGCACCGATTGCGTCGTCATTTGGGGCACCAACGCCGTCGCCACGCAGGTCAATGTAATGACCCACGCGATCAAGGCGCGCAAGGAACGCGGCGCCAAGATCGTCGTCATCGATATCTACGACAGCCCGACGATGAAGCAGGCCGATCTGGCGCTCGTCCTCAAGCCGGGCACTGATGCAGCACTCGCCTGTGCCGTCATGCACATCGCCTTCCGCGACGGCTATGCCGATCGCGCCTACATGGCGAAATACGCTGATGATCCCGCCGGCCTCGAAGCGCATCTGAAAACCAAGACTCCTGAGTGGGCCGCTGCCATCACCGGCCTTTCGGTCGATGAGATTGAGGCTTTCGGCAAACTCGTTGGCACCACCAAGAAGACCTTCTTCCGTCTCGGCTACGGATTCACCCGCCAGCGCAACGGCGCGGTCGCCATGCATGCGGCAGCCTCGGTCGCAACCGTTCTCGGCTCCTGGCAATATGAAGGCGGCGGCGCCTTCCATTCGAACAGCGACATCTTCCGCATGAACAATGCGGAACTGACCGGCAAGTCGATGAAGGATGCCGACATCCGCATGATCGACCAGTCGCAGATCGGTCGCGCGCTTACGGGTGACGCCGTGGCGCTCCGCCATCGCGGCCCCGTCACCGCCATGCTGATCCAGAACACCAACCCGGTGAACATCGCGCCGGAGCAGCGGCTGGTGAAGCGCGGCTTCGCCCGCGACGACCTCTTCGTCGCCGTCCACGAGCAGTTCATGACCGATACCGCCGAGATGGCCGATATCGTCATCCCCGCCACCATGTTCGTCGAGCATGACGACATCTACCGTGCAGGCGGCCAGAACCACATCCTGCTCGGTCCGAAGCTCGTCGAGCCGCCGGAGACGGTGCGCACCAATCTCTTCGTCATCGAGGAACTCGCCAAGCGCCTCGGCGTCGCCGATCGCCCGGGCTTCGGCTTTACGGCGCGCGAGATGATCGACCGCGTTCTCCAATCGAGCGAGCTGCCGGGCTACGACCATTTCCTCGAGCACAAGTGGTTCGACCGCCAGCCGGAATTCGACGACGCGCATTTCATCAACGGCTTCGCCCATCCCGACGGACGCTTCCACTTCCGCCCCGACTGGCGCAACCAGCCGGCGCCGAACCGCCCGCCGGAAGCCGTCGGCCTGCTCGGCCTTTATCCGGAGCTGCCGCAGTTCCCGGATCAGGTCGATGTCATCGAAGTGGCCGATGCCGAGCACCCGTTCCGCCTTGCGACGTCTCCCGCCCGCAATTTCCTGAACTCCAGCTTCGCCGAGACCAAGACGTCGCGGCAGAAGGAAGGACGGCCGGAGCTTATGATCAATCCTGCCGATGCCGAAGCGCAGGGCATCGCCCACGGCGACCTCGTCCAGGTCGGCAACGGCAGAGGCGAAGTGCGCCTGCACGCCAAGCTGACGACCGAGGTCAAGCCGGGCGTGCTGATCGCCGAGGGCCTGTGGCCGAACAAGGCGCATGTAGACGGCGAAGGCATCAACGTTTTGACCGGCGCCGACCCCGTCGCGCCCTATGGCGGCGCTGCCGTCCACGACAACAAGGTCTGGCTTCGCAAGGATGCCGCATGACGAAGTTTGAAAAGGCAAAGGCCGAGATCGTCCAGGATAAGACGCTCTCGGATGGTTGGACGCGGCTCAGCAACTACGAGATCGACTACACGGATTCGCAAGGCGAGACCCATCGCCTGCATCGCGAGGTCTACCACCGCACCCCGGCGGCAACGATCCTACTTCACGATCCCAAACGCGACACGGTGGTACTGGTCCGGCAGTTTCGTCTTCCGGCCCAGCTTCATGGCGAGCCTGCATGGATCCTTGAAACGCCGGCGGGCCTGCTCGATGGCGAGGAGCCCGAAGCGGCCATTCGACGCGAAGCGATGGAGGAAACCGGCTTCCGTGTCCGCGATATCAGTTTTCTCTTCAAGGCCTACAGTTCGCCAGGTTCCAGCACCGAAGTCGTCCACTTCTTCGCTGCCTTGATCGACACGGAGGATCGCGTCTCGAATGGTGGCGGACTGGCGGAAGAACATGAGGACATCGAAGTCGTCGAGGTCCCCCTCGATGAAGCGCTGGCGATGATCGGGACCGGTGAGATCGTGGATTTCAAGACGATCATGCTGCTGCAATGGGCGGCGTTGAACAGAGGTGCCCTGAATAAGCCTTGAGGGGTTCATTCGGCTGTCATGAATCGGGACTATCCGCTCCGGCTTGTCATAATTCCCACCTGCAAGGAGAAAGCCGATGTGGCTCAGCAATTTCACGATCGTTCTGCCAGATGAGGTCGTGAACAACGGCTCGGTGCGCATCGAGGATGGCGTCATTGCCGAGATCCGGCCGGAGGTCGTCGCGAATGCTGCGATTGATGGCGAAGGCCGTCTGTTGATGCCGGGCTTCGTCGATCTGCACGGTGACATGATCGAGCGCGAGATTGCACCGCGCCCCAATGCGATGATGCCGATCGATTTCGGCATCCACGAGCTGGACAAGAAGCTCGCAGCGCATGGCGTGACCACGGCCTATGCCGCTGTCTCCTTCGCGACGGAAAGTGTCTATGGCCACGTGCGTTCGCTGGAGACGACCTGCGCCGTCATCGAGGGTGTCAGTCGCCTGAAGGACAGCCTGCTTATCGATCACCGCGTTCACGCCCGCTACGAGATCACCAATATCGGCGCCGCACCGGCGCTTGAGAAGCTGCTGGATGCCGGTCATGTCGATATGGTGTCGCTGACCGACCATACGCCGGGGCAGGGCCAGTACAACAACATCCAGAGCTATATTCTGAGCATTGCCGAGCGCCGTGCCATCTCCGAGGAAATGGCGGCGGAGATGGTCGCCAAGCGCATCGCCATGCGCAACAATCCCGAGATCGAGACCACGCTCCGCCATATCGTCGACCTGTCGCTGCGCCATAAGCTGTCGCTCGCCTCGCATGATGATGACAGCGCCGAGAAGGTCGCCGAAATGCATGATATGGGCGTCACCATCAGCGAATTCCCGGTGACGCTGCCGGCTGCAGAGGAAGCGCGTCGCCGCGGCCTGTGGACGCTGATGGGTGCGCCGAATGCGCTTCGCGGTCAGTCCATGTCCGGCAACCTGAGTGCGCTCGATGCGGCCCGCGCCGGTCTGCTGTCGGTCATCGCCGCCGACTATCATCCGGCCGCCTTCGTGCCCGGCATCTTCAAGATCGCCGCCGAAACCAACCTTCCGACTGCGGTAGCCATGGCGACCAAGAATGCGGCACGCTCGGCTGGCCTCCTCGATCGCGGCGAGATTGCTGTCGGCCAGCGCGCCGATCTGGTCGTGGTCGAGCCGGGCGAGGTTCACCGCATCCGCGCCACCTTCCGTAGCGGTCGCTTCGTCTACAGCGACGGCACGTTGCACCAGCCACGGTCGCTGGCAGCGTAAGCAAGCGTCAAAAGATTTGGGCCCAATCTCCGGGCCCAAATCGCAAACTCTGAACTACTCTCTTGAGTTTCAGGCTCTGTCGCCGATCAGCGATACGACCTGGCCGCCCACGGAAGATACCGGATTACCGCCGCTACTGACAGCCTTGCCACCTTCCATCCGCACCTTGCCCTCGGCAAACAGCCTGAGTGCCTGCGGATAGATCTGGTGCTCGACGGTCAGAACGCGCGCTGCCAGCGTGTCAGCCGTATCGTCGGAGAGAACCGGCACGGCAGCCTGGCCGATAACAGGACCTTCATCCATGCCCTCGGTGACGAAATGCACGGTGCAGCCGGCGATCCGCATACCGGCATCGATCGCACGCTGATGCGTATGCAGGCCGGGAAACAGCGGCAGCAGGGAAGGGTGGATGTTGATCATCCGACCCTCGTAGCGTTGGATGAACGCACCGCTCAGCAGTCGCATATAGCCTGCAAGGCAGAGAATATCCGGTGACAATTCGTCGAGTGCCGCGAAGATCGCCTCTTCGTGAGCTTCCTTGCTGGCGTAGTCCTTGCGCGGAAAGGCGAAGGTCGCGATGCCCTCGGCAGCCGCCTTGGCCAGCCCGCCGGCATCGGCCTTGTCGGAGATGACACCGACGATCTCGGCCGGATAATCACCGGCCTTGGCGGCCGCGACCAGCGCCATCATGTTGGAGCCGCCGCCGGAGATGAAGACGACGGCGCGTTTGCGCGGTAACGTCATATGGCGAGCGTACCCTTGTAGAGCGTGCCGCCGGCGCCTTCAGCGCGAGCGATCATCCGGCCGAGCCGCACGACGTTTTCGCCCTGGGCTTCCAGCGCCGAAATGACGGTGTCGGCGTTCTCGGCCGAAACGACGGCGATCATGCCGATGCCGCAGTTGAAGGTGCGCAGCATCTCGTTCGCCTCGACGCCGCCGGTCTTCGACAGCCAGGAGAATACGGCCGGAACCTTGACGGCGGTAAGATCGATCTCGGCGGCGAGGTGCTTCGGCAGCACACGCGGAATGTTTTCGGGGAAGCCGCCGCCGGTGATGTGCGCCAGCGCCTTGATCGCGCCGGTCTCGCGGATCACGCTCAGGAGCTGCTTCACGTAGATGCGGGTTGGCGTCAGCAGGGCTTCACCCAGTGTCTTGCCGTCGGCAAACGGTGCCGGTTCGCTCCAGTCGAGGCCGGAAATGCCGACGATCTTGCGCACAAGTGAGAAGCCGTTGGAGTGAACGCCCGAGGAGGCGAGGCCGAGGATGACGTCGCCTTCGCCAATGTCACCGGAAGGCAGCAGCTTGCCGCGTTCGGCCGCACCCACGGCAAAGCCGGCCAGATCGTAGTCGCCGGAGGAGTACATGCCCGGCATTTCGGCGGTCTCGCCACCGATCAGCGCGCAGCCCGCATCACGGCAGCCGGCTGCGATGCCTTCGACGATCGCCGCACCCTGATCCGGATCGAGTTTGCCGGTCGCGAAATAGTCGAGGAAGAACAGTGGTTCCGCACCCTGCACGACGAGGTCGTTGACGCACATGGCAACGAGGTCGATCCCGACCGTGTCATGATAATCAGCGTCGATCGCGATCTTCAGCTTGGTGCCGACGCCGTCGTTGGCAGCAACCAGAACCGGATCGGTGAAACCGGCTGCCTTGAGGTCGAAGAGGCCGCCGAAACCGCCGATCTCGCCATCGGCGCCGGGGCGGCGGGTCGAGCGCACAGCGGGCTTGATCTTTTCGACGAGAAGGTTGCCAGCGTCGATATCCACGCCTGCGTCGCTATAGGTCAGGCCGTTCTTTCCAGACTGGCTCATGCTGCTCTCCGATGGCTGTCTTCGAGGCGGGAAATATCCCCGCGTCACATGCGGTCGCAATTGCATGGCGAGGGCGTTTATGCAAGGGATTGCATGGAGAAAGCCCCAATTTCCCGCTATTTTGACCGAGGCATTCGGGATTTTAAGCGCCGGGGTTGACCATTCTCGCAGCTGCATCCTATGTGGCTCGAAGGCCGCACCGAGGTGTCGCGGCCAAGCGGCGGCCGATCAGAGGTATGTGATGCCACAGCAGGTTAGCGGGGCAGGTCTCAAGCGCCAGGTCATCTTCTGGCTGATCGTGCTCGCCTTCTTCATTGCGTTTCTTTTTGTCTTCAGCTCGATCCTGCTGCCGTTCCTCGCGGGCATGGCGCTCGCCTATTTTCTGGATCCGGTCGCCGATCGGCTTGAGCGCCTGGGCCTCAGCCGGTTGATGGCCACGATCGTCATTCTTATTTCCTTCGTGATCCTGATCGTGCTTGCATTGATGATCCTCATTCCGATCCTTGCAAGCCAGTTCACCGATTTTGCGGGCCGATTGCCCGGCTATATCGATCAGCTGCAGAAGTTCATCGCCAAGTCTCAGGATTCCCTTCTGCCGGACTGGATCAAGAGCCAGCTTGGAACGATCAAGAACAATTTCTCGGAAATCCTGTCGCAGGGTTTCGGCCTGCTCACAGGGCTCTTCAGTCAGGTCTGGAGCTCCGGCCTTGCCGTCGTCAACGTGATTTCGCTGATGATCGTCACGCCGGTGGTTGCCTTCTACATGCTGCTGGATTGGGATCGCATGGTCGCCAATATCGACAAATATATCCCTCGCGACTATGTCGACAACGTCCACCAGATCATGCACGAGATCGATCAGGCAATTGCCGGTTTCATCCGCGGGCAAGGATCTTTGTGCCTCATCCTCGGCATCTGGTACGCGGTCGGCCTGTCGCTGGTCGGTCTCAATTTCGGCCTGTTGATCGGCCTCTTCGCGGGCATGATCAGCTTCATTCCCTATGTGGGGTCCATGGTCGGCCTGGTTCTGGCGGTCGGCGTGGCCATCGTCCAATTCTGGCCTGACTATATCTGGGTCGGCGCCGTGCTTGCCGTCTTCTTCAGCGGCCAGTTCATGGAGGGCAATATCCTGCAGCCGAAGCTCGTCGGTCACAGTGTTGGCCTGCACCCCGTGTGGCTGATGTTTGCGCTGTTTGCCTTCGGTGCTCTGTTCGGCTTCGTCGGCCTGCTGGTCGCGGTGCCCGCCGCCGCTGCCGTCGGCGTGCTTGTTCGTTTCGCGCTTTCGCGCTACCTTCAAAGCGATCTTTATGCTGGCGCGGCGAAGCCCGGCCAGATCAGGAAGACAAAAGCTGATCCCAAATGACTGACGTGAAAACCGCCGATTCAAGGCGCAAGGCTGTTGAGCAGCTTCCCCTGGCATTTTCGCACGATGCCGCGACCGGTCGCGACGA
Source organism: Hyphomicrobiales bacterium (assembly GCA_900489925.1). Taxonomy (GTDB): domain Bacteria; phylum Pseudomonadota; class Alphaproteobacteria; order Rhizobiales; family Rhizobiaceae; genus Rhizobium. The sequence goes on from UEHQ01000010.1 coordinate 143,687, forward strand.
TCTGCTGATCTCGGAGCGGCTGGCCGCTGCCGTGTCGATCGTTGATGCCTGGCCACAATGGCCGTCGCCGGTGGTCATTCTTGCGGGGCCTGTCGGTTCGGGGAAAACGCATCTGGCGAATATCTGGAAGGAGCACAGCGGCGCGGTTTCCATCCACCCGAAGCCAGGCGCGAATGCTGCCGTGGCGGCCGCCAGCAACCCGGTGTTGTTCGAAGATGTCGACCGTGTGGGCTTCGACGACACAGAACTCTTCCATGTCATCAACAGCGTCCGGGAAAACGGCAACAGCCTGCTGATGACGAGCCGTCTCTGGCCGATGTCCTGGCCGGTGGAGCTGGCCGATCTGCGCTCTCGCCTGAAGGCAGCAACCGTCGTCGAAATCGGTGAGCCAGACGAAGATCTCTTGTCCCAGGTGATCGTCAAGCTCTTCTCCGACCGACAGCTTTATATAGATGACAAGCTCGTTCTCTATATTGTCGCCAGGATGGAACGGTCACTGAACGCTGCCCAGACGATTGTCGAGAGGCTGGATCGCCTTGCGCTGTCGAGGGGTACCAAGATCACCCGGTCGCTGGCTGCCGAAGTGTTGAATGAATTGGGCAATTCCGACCCGGCTGATTGACTGTCACAGTTCCGTCGTGAAACTGATATAATTCGCTTGGCCGAACGAAACGGGGCAAAAATACCATGGACAGTGCAGTCGCTGAGCACCATGAACCTACACCGGAAGCCAAGGACAACGTGCCCCCGCTGGAACAGCTGCTGTCGAGCCCCGAGCGCTTCATCAACCGCGAATTCTCCTGGCTGCAGTTCAACCGCCGCGTTCTCGAAGAGACGCTGAACACCGAGCATCCCTTGCTCGAGCGCGTTCGCTTTCTGTCGATCTCGGCTGCCAACCTCGACGAATTCTTCATGGTGCGCGTGGCGGGCCTCGAAGGTCAGGTGCGCCAGAACATCGTGGTTCGCACGCCAGATGGCAAAACGCCGGCCGAGCAGCTGGATGCGATCTTGCAGGAGATCGACAACCTGCAGATGGAGCAACAGGCATCGCTCGCCGTTCTCCAGCAATATCTTGCGAAGGAAGACATTCTGATCGTTCGCCCGGGCGCGCTCTGCGAAGCTGATCGCAACTGGCTCGCGACCGAATTCGAGCAGGCGATCTTCCCTGTGTTGACGCCGTTGTCGATCGATCCGGCGCACCCTTTTCCCTTCATTCCGAATCTCGGCTTTTCGATCGGCTTGCAGCTCGTCAGCAAGAACGGCCGCGATCCGATGACGGCGCTGCTGCGCCTGCCGCCGGCACTCGATCGTTTCGTGCGCCTGCCGGATGACGGCAGCACGATCCGCTACATCACGCTCGAAGATGTCGCCAATATCTTCATCCATCGCCTTTACCCCGGCTACGAGGTGCAGGGCTCGGGTACGTTCCGCATCATTCGCGACAGCGATATTGAAGTCGAAGAAGAAGCGGAAGATCTGGTGCGCTTCTTCGAAACGGCGCTCAAGCGCCGCCGTCGCGGATCGGTGATCCGCATCGAGACCGATTCCGAAATGCCGGCATCGCTGCGCCAGTTCGTTGTCCAGGCGCTTAACGTTCCCGATAACCGCGTTGCTGTTTTGCCGGGGTTGCTGGCACTCAACACGCTCTCGGAAATCACCAAGGCGCCGCGCGACGACCTTCGATTTCCGCCCTACAACGCGCGATTTCCGGAGCGCGTCCGCGAACACGCCGGCGACTGCTTCGCCGCCATCCGCGAAAAGGACATGGTGGTTCATCACCCCTACGAGTCCTTCGACGTGGTGGTCCAGTTCCTTCTCCAGGCTGCGCGCGATCCTGACGTTCTGGCGATAAAGCAGACGCTTTACCGTACATCGAACGACAGCCCGATTGTTCGCGCGCTGATCGACGCCGCCGAATCCGGCAAGTCCGTCACCGCGCTGGTCGAATTGAAGGCCCGCTTCGACGAAGAAGCCAATATTCGCTGGGCGCGCGACCTCGAACGCGCCGGCGTGCAGGTTGTCTTCGGCTTCATCGAATTGAAGACACACTCGAAGATGTCGCTCGTCGTTCGCCGCGAGGAAGGCAAGCTGCGCAGCTATTGCCACCTCGGCACCGGCAACTATCACCCGATCACGGCGAAGATCTATACCGACCTGTCGTTCTTCACCTGCAACCCCGTCATTGCCCATGACATGGCCAACATCTTCAATTTCATCACCGGCTACGGCGAGCCGGAAGAAAGCATGAAGCTGGCCGTCTCTCCGTACACGCTGCGCACGCGCATCCTTCGTCACATCGACGAAGAGATCAAGCACGCCAAGAATGGCGCGCCGGCGGCGATCTGGATGAAGATGAACTCGCTGGTCGATCCGGAGATCATCGACGCGCTCTATACGGCGAGCCGCGCCGGCGTCGAGATCGATCTGGTCATCCGCGGCATCTGCTGCCTGCGTCCGCAGGTGGCTGGTCTCTCGGAGAATATTCGCGTCAAATCGATCGTCGGTCGCTTCCTCGAGCACAGCCGCATCTTCTGCTTCGGCAACGGCCACGGCCTGCCGTCCGACAAGGCGCTCGTCTACATCGGTTCGGCCGATATGATGCCGAGAAACCTCGATCGGCGCGTCGAAACGCTCGTTCCGCTGACAAATCCGACCGTTCACGAGCAGGTTTTGTCTCAAATCATGCTCGGCAACCTCATTGACAATCAGCAAAGCTACGAGATATTGGCCGACGGGACGTCCAGGCGCATGGAAGTGCGCAAGGGCGAGGAGCCGTTCAACGCGCAACAGTATTTCATGACGAACCCGAGCCTTTCCGGTCGTGGTGAAGCCTTGAAATCCAGTGCGCCGAAGCTGATCGCCGGCCTGCTTTCCGGCCGGGCAAAAAGATAAAACTGGACCTTCATGGTTGAATCAGAAGCCCAGGGGCGCCTTCCAGGGATTGCCCCGGTCTCCGTTGTCGATATCGGGTCGAACTCGATCCGTGTGGTCATCTACGAGGGCATGTCCCGGTCACCGACGATCCTTTTCAACGAAAAGGTTCTCTGTGGTCTCGGCAAAGGCATCGCGCTGACCGGCAAGATGGACGAGGCCAGCGTCGAACGGGCGCTCGCAGCTCTGCACCGTTTCAAGGCACTCTCCGATCAGGCGCGTGCGGCAACGATGTATGTCCTTGCGACCGCTGCGGCGCGCGAAGCTTCCAACGGCCCGGATTTCATTCATCGCGCCGAAACCATCCTGCAGCGGAAGATCCGTGTTCTTTCAGGCGAGGAAGAGGCCAAGTTCTCGGCGCTCGGTATCGTCAGCGGGTTCTTCCAGCCCGATGGGATCGCGGGCGACCTCGGCGGCGGCTCGCTGGAACTTATCGACATCAAGGGCAAGGAAATCGGCCAGGGCGTGACCTTGCCGCTCGGCGGTCTGCGCCTCTCCGAATATGCCAACGGTTCGATGGAAAAGGCTCGCGCCTTCGCCCGCAAGCATGTGAAAACCAGCGCCAAGCTTCTCGCAAAGGGCGAGGGGCGGACGTTTTATGCCGTCGGGGGCACATGGCGAAACATCGCCAAGCTCCACATGGAGCTGACCCACTATCCGCTGCACATGATGCAGGGGTACGAAATCACCCTCGACGCGATGATACAGTTTCTCGATCAGGTGGAAACGGTCAGGGATTCCAAGGATCCGGCCTGGGCCGCGGTCTCGAAGTTCCGCCGCGTGCTGCTGCCCTTCGGCGCTGTCGCGATGAAGGAAGTGCTGAGCGTCATGAAGCCGGCGGTCATCTCCTTCTCGGGGCAGGGCGTGCGCGAAGGCTACCTGTTCTCGCTGTTGTCCGAGAGCGAACGCCGTGCCGATCCGCTGATCGAAGCCGCCAGGGAGCTGGCGATTCTGCGTGCGCGTTCTCCGGAACATGCGCGCGAGCTGGCCGAGTGGACCGGCCGGATGATGCCGTTCTTCGGCATCGCCGAAACCGAAGAGGATGCCCGCTATCGCCAGGCAGCCTGCCTTCTTGCCGACATCAGTTGGCGAGCCCATCCCGATTACCGTGGCCTGCAGGCGCTGAACATTATCGCCCACACATCGTTCGTGGGGATCACCCATCCTGGCCGCGCATTCATCGCGCTTGCCAACTACTATCGCTTCGAAGGGCTGCACGATGACGGTGCGACCGGCCCGCTGGCGACGATCGCGACCCCGCACTACGTCGAGCGCGCCAAGCTTTTGGGCGGCATGCTGCGCGTCGTCTATCTGTTTTCGGCCTCGATGCCGGGCGTCGTCCGCAACCTGACATTCCAGAAGTCGTCGAACCCTGATCTGGACCTCGAATTCGTCGTCCCGGCGGAGTATCGCGATTTTGCCGGCGAGCGTTTGGATGGCCGCCTGCAGCAGCTGGCGAGGCTGACAAACAAGCGACTGGCCTTCCGCTTCGAATAGCCGGACGGGCAGAATGGAAAGGTCTTCCGCTCTTCCTTTCTCGCCGTAGAGCGAGGCGGTCTGAGGACGCCTCGTCCTTTCGACTGTGAAAGCATCCAGTCGATCGGCACACATTTACCGTAACGTACTTCCCTTCGGACTCCGTTCGGCACTCCATCGGTACACACGACTGTTCCAGACTGGAGAAAGCCTGATGAGAATCCTCGCAATCCTTTGCCTCCTGTTATTCGCTCCTTCCGCTATTGCTGCAGACAAGGCTCAGCGCGCCTTCGACAGCGAAATTGAACGCAAGGCGGCTCAGGCCGTGGTCTGGGGCATACCTGCCGTCAACTACGATCTGATGCGGCAGGAAATGCTTGCCAAGACACCGGGAAAAGTCGGCCAGGTGATCTACTGGGGGCGTCCGCTGGATTGGAGAAACCAGACCCTGACACCCAATCCGGATGCGCTTTACTTCATGGTCTTCTTCAGCACCAAGGATGGCCCTGTCGTCCTCGACCTGCCGCCGGCGGAAGACAAGGCATCGTTCAACGGCAACATCGTCACGGCGTGGCAGCTGCCGCTGGAGGATGCGGGGCTGCTCGGATACGACAAGGGCAAGGGTGGGAAATTTGTGGTTCTGCCGCCGGGCTACAAGGAGAAGCTGCCGGATGGCTATATCCCTCTGCAGTCCGAGGTCTATGGCGGCTACATGCTGTTTCGTTCGAATCTCGCGAGCCACGGCGATGCCGATGTGCAGGCCTCCGTCGACTACGGCAAGAAGCTGAAAGTCTACCCGTTGTCTGCGGCCGCCAATCCGCCTCAGACGGCCTTCTCCGACGTGAAGGACGTTCTGTTCGATAGCACGATCAAATGGAATTCAAGTTTCTTCGAAAACCTGAACCGCGTTGTTCAGGAGGAGCCGTGGATCGTGCGCGATCGCGTTATGATCGATGAATTGAAGACGCTCGGTATCGAGAAAGGCAAGCCTTTTGCGCCCGACCAACATACGCAATCCCTGCTGACCAAGGGCATCCGGGAAGCCGAGGCGCTTCTTGAAGCAAAATACGATGCTGGTCTGCCGCCATTTTTCACCGCAACGAGCCGCTGGACCTATCCGGCCTATCCCGACCTGATCAAGGCCGCGCAGGCAGACTACAACGAGCCGGATGCCTATCCGGTCGATCATCGCGGCGTCGCGTATAGCTACGCTTACATCGGCATCAAGCGGCTAGGGGCCGGCCAGTTCTATTCGATCTCGATCCGGGACAAGGACGGGCATGCCTTCGACGGCGGCAAGACCTATCGCCTCAACGTGCCTGCGAACGTTCCCGTCCAGCAATATTGGTCCGTGACCGCCTATGACCGGCAGACGCATGCGCTGATCAAGAACGTCTCGCGCGCCAGCCGCTCATCGCAAATCCCGGAACTTGTGAAGAACGACGACGGTTCCGTCGATCTCTACTTCGGCCCAAAGGCGCCAAAGGGGAAGGATGCGAACTGGGTGCCGACGGACGCGAAGCGCGAGTTCGAGCTGATGTTCCGAGCCTATGGGCCTACCCCTGACTTCTTCGACAAGAAGTGGATCCTTTCTGACGTCGTCCGTATGGGAAAATGAACGGCTCGAACTCTAACGCCTTGCGCAAAAGAAGAAAGCCCCGCTCTCTCGAACGGGGCTTTCCTTTAGGAGACAGAACTTACTTTGCGTTCAGCAGATCGCCGACTTCGAGCAGGCTGAACTCGTTGTCGTCTGCCTTGTCGACGGCGCGGCCGGCGGAGAAGGGCAGGTTGTTGTCGTTGCCGACGATGATATGGGTGGCATCGACGCGATCGACGTTTTCGATCGTCACGAACGGCATGTCGTAGATGCCATCCTTGGTGCCGGCCTTTTTCTTGTTGTCGGGGTCCTTGATATCAAGAAGATCGATGTAGCCGATCTTGCGGACAGCCTTCCCGACATTGGCGTCGTTGAACTCGATCTTGTAGATGCGCTTGAGTTCGGCCGGGGCTTCGAAGCAATCCGGCTTCGGCTGCTTGGGATCGGCGCAAGCCTTGTCCTTGCTGCCGGCGCCGTTGTCGCGCTCGATGACGAGAGCGGTGGAGTCGTCCAGCATGTTGAAGTCGCCGATCGACACGCCCTTGTCTTCGAAAGGATAGAACCAGGTGCGGCCGGTCCAGTTCTTGGAAGCGGTGTCGAACTCGATGACACGGATGGCGGTATGGCCGTCAACCGATTCCATCTTGCCGTCTTCGAGATAGAGCGGGCCTTCCAGCAGGCCGTAGAGCTTGCTGCCATCCTTCGACATGGCGAGGCCCTCGAAGCCGCCCGAACGCTTCAGGTTGAAGACCGGCATCTTGGCGGTCGGGTTTGCCGGAACCGACAGGAGAGGATTGTCGGGCGACATGACAGGCTTGCCATCGACGACGGTCGAAACGACGTCGGTCAGGCGGCCTTCTGTGTCGAATTTCAGGATATAAGGGCCGAATTCTTCGCCGATCCAGAAGCCATCGGCAACCGGCTGCACGGATTCGATGTCGAAGTCAGCACCGGTGAGATAACGCTTTTCGGCGCCTTCGAGCACGATCGGGAAGGGCGCCTTCCTGTCAGGATCGGACAGGAACAGGTTCTTCACCACCTCGACCTTGCCGGTCGCCCAGTCGAACTTCATCTGGTGCAGGAACAGCATGGCGTCGCTCGAGTTGGCCTTGGAGCCGAAGCCGTTGTCGGAGAGCGTCCAGAAGGTGCCATCAGGCATGGCCTTGATACCGGAGAAGCCCTGGATCGGCTGGCCGTCGAAGGGCAGCTTCAGGTCGGTCACGCGAGCGCCGTCCTTGCCCGGAACGGTGCCGAGCGCTTCGGTGCGCTTGCGGTCGGCAGTCGTGAACTTGCCGGAGTGCTTGAGGAATTCAGGTGCGTCGACCGGAGCCGGAACCAGCGTGTTGGCAGGCAGGATGGCCTGGCCGGCCAGCTTGGCAGGAAATTCCTGCTGGTCGGCTGCTGCCGTGCCAGCGATCAAAAGAACAAATGAAACGGAAGCAAGAAGAGTATTTTTCATCGAAACCCCCAAAGATTGGAATGCGGGTCTCGATTAGCAGGGGATTCATGTCGGCGCGTTGACGCCTGCGTGAAGCTTTGGTGACGCCTTCCGGCTTTCGGCCTTGACGAGAGCGATGACGCCGAGGCTCTGGCCTCGCCCTTTCACGGCATGGGTTCCGAGATCCTCGGCCACCACGGTTTCCGGCATGATGATGCGCTGGGCGAGGTCGGAGGAGATGAGCACCGAGCGGTTCAGCGTCTTGCAGAGCGTCTCTAGGCGGGACGTCGTGTTCACCGTGTCGCCGAAATAGGTGATCTTGTGGTGATCGACGCCGATTTCCGCAGTGATGACGGTGCCGCCGTGCAGCGCGGCACGCAGCCGCGGCACCTGGCCGTAGGTCTTCAGCCAGCTTTCCGCATCGTTTTCGATTTCGCCGATGATGTCGAAGATGCAGTTCACGCATCTGGCGAACTTGACGCCGCGCTCCAGCGGCCAGCTGATGATCGCCGCATCGCCCACGTAGTCGTCGATTGTGCCCTTGTACTTTCGCACCGGCTCCGCAAAGGTGGCAAACAGCGAGCTCAGCATCTGCTGGGCCCGCAGGTCACCATGCTTTTCCGCGAAGGCGGTGGAATCCACCAGGTCGATGAACAGGAAGACACGCTCCTCGCTGAGCGGCTTGCGGTAGCGGCTGAAGAGCATGCTGGTGAAGATATCGCGTCCCAGCAGTTCTCGAACCCGTAGCACGAAGATGATCAGCGCGCAGACGGCAAGCGCATAGAGAAACGCGTCGAACGGCAGGATGACAGCATCGATCCACGATCCCGGACGAAAGATGCCGAGCGTCCACATGGAAAGGCCGGCAACGGCAAACCCGGCGCTCATCAGGATTTCGTAGATGAAGATTTCGGCCAGGAAGAACGTCACCGTCGGCAGAGCCTGCATACGGCGATTGAGGCGGCGCAGGATGACTTTACGCTCAAAGGCAATGATCGGCAGACCGATCGCCAACGCAAAGGTTGCTCCAACGAACGGGTGGCCGCCGTAAAATCTCATGTCGTAGAGGACACCGCTGGCCGCGATCACGAGCGCGATCAGTAACCAGTTCTGGACCGGAGATATTTCCCGCATATAGTCTTTTTAACCCTGACGTGTCACGCGTGTACCCAGGAATGTAGGTAGCATCCAGCGTTTCTGTAAGGGCGCGTCCGCTCGGTTTGTCGATTCCAACGGCCCTCAGAAAATGCTTATACGCGCAAAAACGTCCGACTTGTGACCGCTACAGCGTTACCGTCTCGACTTTTTTGCCGACAAAACGCAGTGCGACCTGGCCCTGGATCAACTGCAGGGCAGGTTCGCCGAACAGCTCCCTGCGCCATCCGTGCAGGGCCGCGACCTCGGCCTTCTCACCCTCGGCAGCGATCTTGTCCAGATCTTCACTGTTGGCGATGACCTTCGGCGCAACGCCGTGTTTTTCCGAAATGAGCTTCAAGAGCACCTTCAGGAGTTCGGCTGCCGCTGCAGCGCCCTCCGGCGTCTGCGTGTGGCGCGGCGCATGCGGCATCTCGCTCTTCGGCAGAGCGAGTGCGGCGTTGACGGCCTCGACAACGGCGGTGCCAGCGGCCGAACGCTCCCAGCCCTTCGGGATCGTTCTCAACCGGCCGAGCGCTTCCGCATCCTTCGGCTGCTGCTGGGCGATCTCGTAGATCGCATCATCCTTGATGACGCGCGAGCGCGGCACGTTGCGGCTGCGGGCCTCGCGTTCGCGCCAGGCGGCAACGAATTTCAGGATCGCCAGTTCCTGCGGCTTGCGCAGACGCATCTTCAGGCGCTGCCAGGCATCGTCTGGATGAAGATCGTAGGTTTCCTGGGCTTCTAGGACATCCATCTCTTCCGACAGCCAGGACGAGCGGCCTTCGCGCTCCAGTTCGGCCTTCAGGTAGAGGTAGACGTCCCGCAGGTGCGTCACGTCGGCAAGTGCATAGTCCAGCTGCTTTTCCGACAGCGGCCTGCGGCTCCAGTCGGTGAAGCGTGAGGATTTGTCGATCTGCACGCCCTTGGTACGGCTGACGAGCTGGTCATAGGACACGGAGTCGCCGAAGCCGCAGACCATCGCTGCAACCTGCGTATCGAAGATCGGATGCGGGATCAGCCCGCCGCGATTGAAGATGATTTCGATGTCCTGGCGCGCCGCATGGAAGACCTTGAGCACGGCCGGGTTGGCCATCAGCTCGAAGAACGGCTTGAGATCGAGACCCTTTGCCAGCGGATCGACCAGCACTTCCGTCGTCGGGCTCGCCATCTGGATCAGGCAGAGTTCCGGCCAGAAGGTCGTTTCGCGGAGAAACTCGGTGTCGATAGTAATGAATTCTGACTTGGCCAGCTCTTTGCAGGCCGCCTCCAAATCGGCGGTTGTTTCGATCATATCAATTCATTCGCAGGTAAAAGGTTGATAAATCTTCCTTCTCCTTTCGGCCGGATATGTCAACAAGAAGCCCGCGATTAGTTGTCAAACAACCCGGACATAACTGGTCATACCGGTCTTCTGGTGCTCGATGATGTGGCAATGCAACAGCCAGTCGCCGGGATTATCTGCAACGAAGGCCAGCTGTACTTTCTCGTCGGGCTGGATCAGGTAGGTGTCGGTTACGACAGGCATCACCTCCCGCGTCGAGGAGGAAAGCACGGTGAAGCTCATTCCGTGCAGGTGAATCGGGTGCGTGTGCGGTGTCACGTTCTCGAGCTGGAAGATGTAGCTCTTGCCCAGTTTCAGTTCCGCAAGCGGCGCTGTCGGGTCCTTCGTGTCGCCGGGCCACGGCACCTTGTTGATCGCCCAGAAGCTGTAGCCGAGCGTGCCGCAGATGCTGTCGGCAGGTGCGTTCTCCGCCGTGGCGCTCAGAACCAGCGGAATTTTCAGCGCGGCATCGAGATCCGCCCGAGCCACGGGATTGGCACCAAGTGCCGCCAGATCCCCGACATTGCGCTTCAACGACTGGCCGACGGACCGAAGCTTGGCGATCGTCTTCGGCGTCGTGCCGCGAATGTCCTCGAGCGTGGCGATCGCGCCTTCGCCGTCAGGCATGCGGACCGCAAGGTCGAGGCGCTGGCCGGGGCCGATCAGCAACAGATCGAGCGGGAAGCGCTTGGGCACCGGGTTGCCGTCGATCGCGATCACGGTGGCGTCGGCTCCTTCCATCTTCAGCGAGAAGATGCGCGTCACGTCGGTAACCGCGATCCGTAGCCGGACCAGGCCGCCGGCAGGAGCGTCGTATTGCGGCTCCTGGTGCCAGTTGGCAGTGCGGACGGTGCCGTAGGTTCCGGTCTTGGCGGCATCACGCGGGCGGAATGCCGCGATGAATTGCCCATCGCTGCCGAGGCGCCAGTCGCGAAGGTTGAGCACGACCTCGGAATCGAAGGTCGGGTCATCAGCATCTTCGACCACGATGACCCCGGTCATGCCATGGCCCATCTGGGTCAGCGTATTGCAGTGGGGGTGATACCAGAACGTGCCGGCATCGGGCGGCGTGAAGGCATAGTCGAAACTGTCGCCGGTGTAGACGTAGGGTTGCGTCATAAAGGGAACGCCGTCCATCTTGTTGGCGATTCTCAGGCCGTGCCAGTGGATGGTCGTCGGCTCGTCGAGCGTGTTTGTCAGCCGTGCGGCATAGGGCTTGCCCTTGGTCATCCTGAGCACCGGCGGCAAGCCACCATCGCCCCAGGTCATTATGTCCTTCGTTATCCCGGCATCGGTAATGCTTGCCGTCGTCTTCACAGCTTTCAGGACTTGCGGTTCCGGTGCCGCTTCCGCCAGCCCGAATTTGCCGGCAACACCGATGCCGACCCCGTAAGCGCCTGCGACGGCGGAAGCCTTCAACAGATTGCGGCGGGTGAGAAAGGGCATGGCGCGGCTCCGGAAAAGTGATATCGGCCCTTCTTAAAGTTGACCGCAGGCTTCAGCAATATGGGGCCGGCTGCCAAACTGCCGCATGGGCCTGGCAAACGGATAAGGTTCCCGTGGTGTGAAAGGCGCTTCCAAAGCGACGACCAATCGCGCCAAGTCTTGACAAATCAGGCAGTCCATGCGCTTTTCCGCCCGATTTTCTTGTCGGCGTGGGAGAGCCATTGGAGCCCCCGGCCGCCGTCTTTAAGCCAAATACTGGGAATTGAGATGATGCATCGTTACCGCAGCCACACATGTGCAGCCCTCCGCAAGGCGGATGTCGGCGCCAATGTCCGGATTTCCGGCTGGGTCCACCGCGTTCGTGACCATGGCGGCGTTCTCTTCATCGACCTTCGCGACCATTACGGCATGACCCAGGTCGTCGCCGACCCGGATAGCCCGGCCTTCAAGATCGCCGAGACCGTGCGCGGCGAGTGGGTCATCCGCATCGACGGCGTCGTCAAGGCGCGCTCGGAAGACACCGTCAACAAGAACATGGCGACCGGCGAGATCGAACTCTACGCCCAGGAGATCGAAGTCCTCTCCGAAGCCAAGGAACTGCCGCTGCCGGTGTTCGGCGAGCCGGACTATCCTGAGGACATCCGCCTCAAGTATCGCTTCCTCGACCTGCGCCGCGAGACGCTGCACAAGAACATCGTCAAGCGCAGCCAGATCATTTCCGACATCCGCAACCGCATGACCTCGGCCGGCTTCGGCGAATACACGACCCCGATCCTGACGGCGTCCTCGCCGGAAGGCGCGCGCGACTTCCTCGTGCCGTCGCGTATTCATCCCGGCACCTTCTTCGCGCTGCCGCAGGCACCGCAGCAGTACAAGCAGCTCCTGATGGTGGCCGGTTTCGACCGCTACTTCCAGATCGCGCCGTGCTTCCGCGATGAAGACCCGCGCGCCGACCGCCTGCCGGGCGAATTCTACCAGCTCGACCTGGAAATGAGCTTCGTCACCCAGGAAGACGTCTGGGACACGATGGCCCCGATCATGACCTCCGTCTTCGAGCAGTTCGCCGAAGGCAAGCCGGTCACCAAGGAATGGCCGCGCATCCCTTACGACGTCGCGATCCGCAAGTACGGCTCCGACAAGCCTGACCTGCGCAACCCGATCGAAATGCAGGCCGTCACCGAGCACTTCGCAGGCTCCGGCTTCAAGGTCTTCGCCGGCATGATCGCCTCCAACCCGAAGGTCGAAGTCTGGGCAATCCCGGCCAAGACAGGTGGTTCGCGCGCATTCTGCGACCGCATGAACGCCTGGGCGCAGTCGCTGGGCCAGCCGGGTCTCGGCTACATCTTCTGGAAGGAAGAAGACGGCAAGGTCGGCGGTTCCGGTCCGCTTGCCAAGAACATCGGCGAAGAGCGCACCGAAGCGCTCCGCGTTCAGCTCGGCCTTGAAGCAGGCGACGCCGCCTTCTTCGTCGCCGGCGAGCCGGCCAAGTTCTACAAGTTCGCGGGCGAAGCGCGTACCAAGGCGGGTGAAGACCTGAACCTCGTCGATCGCGATCGCTTCGAACTGTGCTGGATCATCGACTTCCCGTTCTACGAATGGAGCGAGGAAGACAAGAAGATCGATTTCGCCCACAATCCCTTCTCGATGCCGCAGGGCGGCCTCGAGGCGCTGCAGACGCAGGATCCGCTGTCGCTCAAGGCCTACCAGTACGACGCCGTCTGCAACGGCTTCGAAATCGCCTCGGGCTCGATCCGTAACCAGTCGCCGGAAGCCATGGTCAAGGCCTTCGAACTGGTCGGCCTCAGCCAGACGGATGTCGAAGAGCGCTTCGGCGGCATGTACCGCGCCTTCCAGTACGGCGCGCCTCCGCACGGCGGCTGCGCCTTCGGTATCGACCGTGTCGTGATGCTGCTGCTCGGCGCCAAAAACCTGCGCGAAATCACGCTGTTCCCAATGAACCAGCAGGCGCAGGACCTCCTGATGAACGCTCCGTCGCCGGCAACCCCGAAGCAGCTGATGGAACTGTCGCTGCGCGTCATCCCGCCGGTCAAGAAGGACTGAGCACACGGATTGAACAAAGAAAAGCCGGCGACCTGTTCGCCGGCTTTTTGCATTTTTGGAGCCTGGTCAGATCGCCGCGTAGACCGCCTTGCGTAAATCCACGGTGAACCGGCCCCACATGCCCTCCAGCGTCGTGTTGGTAAGGGCGACCACCGTCAGCCCCTTGGATGGGTCGACGAACCAGCTGTGGCCATAGACGCCGCCCCACTGCAGCGATCCCTTCGTAAGCGGCACCTGCGCCGCCTCCGGGTCGGTGACGACAGCCCAGCCGAACCCGAATCCGGAGCCGGGCTCCACGGCCTGCCGGCGCCCGCCGGTCTGGTCGACCATCATCGCTGCAACCGTTTCGCTCGAGAGCAGGGGAGCACCACCTCTTCGGATCGTTTCGAGGATCGTCAGGATATCGTCTGCCGTGCCCGCCATCCCGGCGCCACCGGAGTGATAGGAGGTCGGATCGAAGATGCGATCCGGCGCGAAGCGCACGGAGCCGGTCAACGCCGACACCAGCGCCTCCTTGCCCATCAGCTTCGGCTCGGGCGAGGCGTCCGTATAGGCTGCGGCAAGACGCTGGCGATCGCGAACGGAAAACGCAGTGTCCCGAAGACCGAGAGGGCCGGTGACGAGTTCCGCCACAGCCTCGTCAAGCGACACGCCCATCTCTGCCTCGATGATGCCGCCGAGTACATCGATCGCGAGCGAATAGCGCCAGCCTTCTCCGGGGGCAAACAGCAATGGCGTGCTCGCGATCCGCCGGAGGTTTTCCGCCAGCGACATGCCGGGCTCGCCGATCCCATCAGAGACGCCCGCGCGCACATAGGGACCATCCTCCTCGGCAAAACAATAGCTGAGACCCGATGTGTGGTTGAGCAGATGCCGTATCCGGATGGTTGCCTCACCGCCATCGGGAAGTGTCGGACGAAAATCGGGAAGCCATTTGGTGATCGGATCGTCCAGCCCCATGCGTCCTTGCTCGATCAGCCGCATTGCGGCGATCGTGACGATCGGCTTGGTGACGGAGGCCAGTCGGAAGATGGTGTCTTCCCGCATTCCGATGCCGTTCTCCCTGTCGGCGAGCCCGGCGGCCCGGCGATAGACCGTCTCGCCATTGGCGGCGATCAGGACGACCGTGCCGACCAGCCGCTTGTCGTTCAAAGCAGCGTCGATTGCTGCATCGACCCCCTCGGCGAGGGAAGGGGGCGTCGTTGCTCTCTGCAAATCAAGGGGAAGACTCATCGGACCAGATCTCCTATAATCACAATGACCATTCCTGAATAAATCAGGTTGCGAAATAATTCTAGAGTGATCATTGTGAAAAATGACGATAACGCGAGAAAAGTGACCTCGGGCAGGCGAGGGCGACCGCCCGCCTTCGATCGCGAGACTGTGCTTGCCGCCGCGCGTGATACGTTCTGGGAACACGGGTACGACGGCTCGTCTATTGCGGACTTGACCGCATCGATGGGGATAACCCCGCAGAGCCTCTACGCCGCCTTCCGCTCCAAGGCCGAACTCTACCGCGAAGCGCTGAACCAGTATCGCCGCATGCCCCGACCGAACCCGGGCAATCCGTTCAGCGAAGCGATCGACACCGTCACGACGTTCGCCTGGTTTCTCAAGAACTCGGCCATCATCTTCACGGCGCCGGAGCACCCCAAGGGTTGCATGATCTCGACGGCGGTGCTGAACTGCGCGTCCGAGAACGAAGACATCGCCCACTATGTCTCCGCGCTCCGGCTCGACACGCTGAGGCTGTTCACGTCACGCATCGAGCGCGGCATGAAGGAAGGGGACATCAAGCCGGACGCCAACGCAGCCTCGCTCGCCCGCTTCCTCGGCGCTATCGTCCAGGGCATGTCCGTCCAGGCACGCGACGGCGCCACCACTGTAGAGCTTATGGAGGTGGTCGAGCACGCCCTGACCGAACTGCGCCGGTACACCGTCTAGAACGCAAGAAAGAGAAACCCGGCGGACCAGAGGCACGCCGGGTTCCAGGTACTTGCTAGGCGCAACGATCAATCGTTGGCCGAGACCTTTACGCCGAGCACTTGCGGCAGGGTGTTTGGCGCACCCATGGCCGCACCCATGATCATCGGGAACGGAACCGGCTTGGCGGGGGCAGCGCTGACCGTCAGGCTCTTCGGGTCGTCAAGGAAGGTATTGACGGCAGCCGAAATGGCGTTCTGGAGCTCCGGAATGTTGAGCTGAGCGAGCATGATCGGGGTCATCGCCTTCAGCGAATCCGCCATCTGCTTGCCGGACATATTCTGCTGGCTGCCGGCGTAGTCGAGCGCCCGCTTGGTGATCGAAGCGTCATCGAAGCGGATCTGGGCACCTTCGAACGACAACTGCTGCAGCAGGCCGAGCATGGAGAGGCCAAGCGCCTGCTGAGCTTCTTCCTTGTTCGCATTGGCTTCAGCCTGCTTGGCGGCTTCCTGCAGCGACTTCACGAACGGCATCGTGTAGCCGGAGATCTTGAAAGCGAGGTTGAGCTTGCCGACGTTGGTAAAGTCGAACGCGAATTCGGAAACGTCGATCGTGCCAGGCGCCAGATCCCAGGCGCCCTTCATGGTGATGTCGCCATTGATGTGCTGCAGCGCCAGCTTTTCAATCGCTTCCTTGCTCTGCGGGTCGCTGGCCTTGGTGAGGTCGGCCTTGAGGCTCTTGAAGGCGCCGTCGAAATCGAAGCCGGACTCGTCTTCGCGCAGCGTCAGGTTGACGTCGCTGCCGCCGAGCGAGAACACCTCGGCGCCGTCCTTGACGACCTTGATAGGGCCGGTATGCGCGCTTTCATAAAGCAGCATCGAATCCAGACCTTCGCCCTTGGGGTCGGCCGGAATGGAAATGCCGCCGAGCGACAGCTCGGTTGCCGTCAGCGTCGCGCCGTCATTGGTGGTGTTGATATCGGGGAAGGCTGCTTCCTCGATGTAGTAGCCGCCGTCTTCGTCTTCCTCGACACCGGTCAGCGTGATTTCGCCGATCGGCATGGCTTCGCCGCTGTTGGGCTTGAAGCTCGCGTTCTTCAGCGTGACGGTCGTGCCGTCGACATCAACGCCTTCGGCCGCCAGCGTGCCGCCCTGGAGCGTATAGGCCGCGTTGATCTTCTTCAGCAGGTCCTGGCCATCAAGAGCGAAGGCGGAGCCGGCGAGGGTAAGAAAGGCAACGCCCGACAGCATCAGCCGTGTCGTCCGGTAAAATGTCATTGGTGGTCCTCTGTGGCGGTGTGAATTTGGTCGTCAATCTACTACGGATCGATGGCGGTTTATATTTGCGGACTTCTAAATTTGTGTTGAAGGGAAAAGCAAACAAAGTCCAAATTCGGGCAGAGTACCGCCAGCCCCATTTTTCTTGCTCTTCCAAGACTTCATCCACAGCCGGAATGCCTGCATTTCTTGCCCAAAGGGGTCATCTCGGCTAGTCAGGACATATGGGACAAGAGATTTTGCCGCCCTCTGGCGGAGACGATGACAGCATTCTTCCGGTTGACCTGAAGGCGGCGCTCGAAGAGCGCTATCTCGCCTATGCGCTGTCGACCATCATGCATCGCGCGCTTCCTGACGTGCGAGACGGCCTGAAGCCGGTGCACCGCCGCATCATTCACGCGATGAGCGAGATGGGCATCCGGCCGAATTCGGCCTTCAAGAAGTGCGCCCGTATCGTCGGCGATGTCATCGGTAAGTTCCACCCGCATGGCGACCAGTCGGTCTATGACGCGTTGGTACGCCTGGCGCAGGATTTCTCGCAGCGCTATCCCGTCGTCGACGGGCAGGGCAACTTCGGCAATATCGACGGCGACAGCGCTGCTGCCTACCGATACACCGAAGCCCGCATGACCGAGGTTGCGGGGCTTTTGCTCGATGGCATCGAACAGGATGCGGTCGATTTCCGCCCCACCTACAACGAGGAAGATGAAGAACCGGTCGTGCTGCCGGGCGCCTTCCCGAACCTGCTCGCAAACGGTTCCTCCGGGATCGCGGTGGGCATGGCGACGTCCATTCCGTCGCACAACGTCCATGAGCTTTGTGATGCCGCGCTGCATCTGATCAAGCATCCGGAGGCCAGTGTCGAGACGCTGGTAGAATCCTTCATTCCCGGTCCCGATTTTCCTACCGGCGGTATCATCATTGACGATCGCCAGAGCATCATCGAGGCTTACAAGACCGGCCGCGGCGGTTTCCGCACGCGTGCCAAGTGGCAGGTCGAGGATCTCGGTCGTGGCGGTTACCAGATCGTCGTCACCGAAATTCCCTTCCAGGTCCAGAAGTCGCGCTTGATCGAAAAGATCGCCGAGCTACTGCTTGCCCGCAAGCTGCCGCTGTTGGAAGATGTTCGCGACGAGTCGGCAGAAGACGTCCGCGTCGTGCTGGTACCGAAGAACCGGACCGTCGACCCGACCATCCTCATGGAATCCATGTTCAAGCTGACGGAGCTGGAGAGCCGCTTCCCGCTGAACATGAACGTTCTTTCGATGGGGCGCATCCCGCGCGTCATGGCATTGAACGACGTGCTGAAGGAGTGGCTGGATCACCGCCGCGAGGTGCTTCAGCGCCGTTCGCGCTTCCGTCTGGCCGCAATCGACCGTCGCCTGGAAATCCTCGGCGGCTTGCTGATCGCTTACCTCAACATCGACGAAGTGATCCGCATCATCCGCGAAGAGGACGAGCCGAAGCCTGTCATGGTCGCCCGTTGGGCGCTGACCGAAATCCAGGTCGAAGCGATCCTCAACATGCGCCTCCGGTCGTTGCGCAAGCTCGAGGAATTCGAGATCCGCACCGAGTTCGATGCCCTCACCAAGGAGAAGGGCGAGATCGAGGCGCTGCTGGCATCGGAAGAAAAACAGTGGCAGACCGTCGCCTGGGAAATCGGCGAGGTGAAGAAGAAGTTCGCGAAGGCGACCGAACTCGGCCGTCGTCGCACGCAGTTCGCCGAGGCACCCGAGGCCGACGAGCAGGCGATCCAGCAGGCGATGATCGAGAAGGAGCCGATCACCGTTGTTGTCTCCGAAAAGGGCTGGATCCGCGCGCTGAAGGGTCACATCTCCGATACCGCGACCCTGACCTTCAAGGAAGGCGACGCGCTGAAGGTTGCCTTCCCCGCGCAGACGACCGACAAGATCCTCATCATCACGACAGGCGGCAAGGCCTTCACGCTTGGCGGCGACAAGCTGCCCGGTGGTCGAGGTCACGGCGAGCCGCTGCGCATCATGATCGATATGGACAATGATCAGGACGTGTTGACCGCCTTCGTCCATGATCCCCAGCGCAAGCAGATGATCATCTCGACGGCTGGCAATGGCTTTGTCGTCGCGGAAGGCGATATGGTTGCCAATACCCGCAAGGGAAAGCAGATCATGAACGTCTCGATGCCCGATGAAACCAAGCTGATCATTCCTGTCAGCGGTGATCACGTTGCGGTGGTCGGCGAAAACAGGAAGCTTCTGGTGTTCCCGCTGGCGCAGGTGCCGGAAATGTCCCGCGGCAAGGGCGTGCGCCTGCAGCGCTACAAGGATGGCGGTATCTCCGACGTCCGCTGCTTTGCAATCGAGACGGGTCTCGTCTGGGAAGACAGCGCTGGGCGCACCTTCACCAAGAACAAGGACGAGCTTGCCGAATGGCTGGCCGATCGCGCCACCGCAGGCCGCACCGTTCCGAAGGGCTTCCCGCGTAGCGGCAAATTCGCCGGTTGAAATTTTTAATGCCCCCGCTCTTGGCGAGCGGGGTCTTTCCTCTATCTTTGTCCTTTAATCACAACATGGACAAACATCATTCCGCAGGCGGACGGAATGATCGTATGTGGCGTCTGCGCGCAGGCGGCATGTCCGATCACGGAGGAATGTTGATGACTGCTTGCAATACGATTACCTTGAATGTTGCCCATACCTACGCAGCCTCGCCGTGCGCGGTTTATGATGCGTGGCTCAACCCCCAGATAGCAAAGCGCTTCCTGTTTGCGAGCGATGAGGGTCGCGTTATCCGGGTTGATATCAATCCCCGGGTAGGGGGTCATTTTCTGGTCGTCGATCGGCGACCCACGGGTGACGCGGTCCATTACGGCGTCTTTCTCGAGTTGCGCCGCCCGAGGCGCATGGTCTTCTCGTTCTCGGCGGCTGAACACGATCACAACGCCGACAAGATCCAGATCGATATCGAACAGCTGGCCGAAGGTTCGCGGCTGACGCTCTCACACGAAATGTGCGCCGATTGGGGCCAATTCGAAGAGCAGACGCGGCAGGGCTGGGCTCATGTGATGCGGGGACTGGAACGCGAGCTTGAGGCTCTGCAGACGGTCAATGTGTCAGAGCTTGTTGCGCAGGCTTCGTCCGAACCATCCAAAGCGAGTGCGCCATAATCGCGCCAACCAGGATTGCGCCGCCGGTCAGCGTCATGCTCGACGGGGTTTCGGCGAATATCAGCCAGATCCAGATCGGCGCCAGGATCGTTTCCAGCAGGTAGAACATGCCGACTTCGGGCGCCGATAGGTAGCGAGGCCCGGTCGCAAGGCACCAGAACGCGATCGGCATCAGAAGCGCGCCGTTGAAAATGATCCAGGCCGGATGCTCTATCGTCAATCCGGCAGGTAGGGCGTTGGCAAAGCCGAGTGCCGCCGGGAAGGCGGCTGCCAGCAGCGGAACGAACCCCATGTCCCGGCGCGACGCGCGACCGACCGTGATGGCTGACGCGAGGATCAGCGCCGAAAGCAGCGCCATCGCGTCGCCAAACACATGCCCGCCGGACAATCCGTCGTGCACGATAAGCCCCACGCCGAAAACCATCACCAGCATCGTTACAAGCGTCGAGACGGATGGTCGCTCTTTCAGAAACAGCCACGACAACAGCGCGCCGAACATCGGGTTGAACGCGACGATGAAGACGACGTTGGCCGTTGCCGTGTTGAAAACGGCAAGAAGGAAGGTGAGGGTGGACGTTCCGTAGAGCAACCCGGCCAGAATGCCATGACGCCCCGGTACGACAACCGGCCAGGCTCCCCTGATGTAGCGGATCAAGCAGACGATCAGCAGCGTTACGGCGACCGTCGTGATGCTGCGGGTGCCAAGGATCGACCACATGTCGCCATGCGCCAACCGCACCAGGGGGATATCCATGGAAATAGCGAGGCCGCCGATTGCCGTCAGCAGCAAGCCTTTCCGATGATCGGAAAGAATGGGAAGTGGCATTTAGTCGTGGGTGCTTTCAGGCAGGGTGGAGATATCGAAACGCTCCCATCCGCGCGGAGTCAGATGTTCCTGCGGCTGGAAGCGAGTCTTGTATTCCATTTTCTTCGACCCTTGAACCCA
Source organism: Hyphomicrobiales bacterium (assembly GCA_900489925.1). Taxonomy (GTDB): domain Bacteria; phylum Pseudomonadota; class Alphaproteobacteria; order Rhizobiales; family Rhizobiaceae; genus Rhizobium. The sequence continues at coordinate 164,385 of UEHQ01000010.1, forward strand.
GTATCCAAGATAGACATGCGGCAATCCAAGCGCTTTCGTGCGCCTGATATGATCGAGGATCATGAAGGTGCCGAGTGACCGGCGATCGAGATCCGGATTGAAGTAGGAGTAGACCATAGAAAGCCCGTCGCTCATCGTGTCGGTGAGTGCTGCGGCAATCAGCTCGCCGGTCGGGCGGGTCTCCAGACCGGAGCCTTCGACGCGGCGCCGATATTCGATGATCTTGGTGTTGACGTGAGTGTCTTCGACCATGATCGCATAGTCGAGAACAGTCATGTCGGACATGCCGCCCTGCTGGTGGCGGTAATCGAGGTAGCGACGAAAAAGCGAATATTGTTCGCTGGAAGGCTGCGCGGGAAATTCCGTCGCGATGATATCGGAGTTGGTCGCCAGCACGCGTTTCATCGATTTCGTCGGCTGAAACTCCTGCGCGAGAATGCGCACCGATATGCAGGCGCGGCAGGCTTCGCAGGCGGGGCGGTAGGCAATGTTCTGTGAACGGCGAAATCCGCCCTGCGTGAGGATGTCATTCATCTCTGCCGCGCGCGGACCGACGAGATGCGTGAAAACCTTGCGTTCCATCTCGTTGGCCAGATAGGGGCAGGCAGCCGGAGCCGTCAGATAAAACTGCGGTGATGGCGTTGTCTGCGTATTCATCTGCGGCAGAGATTTCCTTCGATTAGCTGTTGACGGAACAGCATGACTTAAGAATACAAAACGTCAACAGCGCGGCCATTTCGTGTCCGCGCTTGCCTCATATACTTTCGGATATGGTGCAGCAGCGATCGCCGCAAAGATCGGCAGATCGCATTTGTTTCAACCTTTTGGCGGACGTCAGGCGGTGCGGACCGTGACGGTTCCGATGAGCAGGTCGTGGATCAGTCTGCTACGGTCGGTGAAGAGGCCAACCAACAGAATCAGTGGCGTGAGCACCGAGTTCAAGATCCAGAAAAGGGCCAGATGAACGATCGCCGTGAGGAAATCCATTCGTCTGCCATCGACGCGAATGATGGCGATGCCCATCGCCCGCATGCCGAGCGAGGCCTGGCTTGGTCCGCCAACCGTAAAGCCGAAATAGAGTCCGGCGACGATCACGAACAGTGCTGGATACAGGAAGAATCCCAGCCCCAATGTAACGATCGACAGGAAGAACAGCACCACTGCCGCAGGAATGCAGAGCAGGAGAATGATCACGTAGTCGAGGATGAACGCAAAGACACGGCGGCTCAGCGTTCCACTATAGGCGCGCCAGTCGTCCGGTGCGGCATAGAGCGGGTTCGGGTTGAGCGTCATCTTTGCGGTCTCCTTTCGAGAAGCGATGCCAAAAATATGGTATCGCAGGCCTCAAATACAATATTGAGGCCCTTGAGCGATCAGCGTTTCGCCAGGATTTTGGCGACCTCCACAGCAAAGTAGGTTAGAACGCCATCGCAACCCGCACGTTTGAACGCCAGCAAGGTCTCCATCATCGCCCGCTCGCCATCGATCCAGCCGTTCATCGCGGCAGCCTTGATCTGCGAATATTCTCCCGAGACCTGGTAGGCGAAGGTCGGCAGGCCGAACGCTTCCTTCATGCGCCAGCAGATGTCGATGTACGGCAGGCCGGGCTTGACCATCAGCATGTCTGCGCCTTCCTCGACATCGAGGGCGGCGTCACGGATCGCCTCCGTGCCGTTGGCCGGATCGATGTAATAGGTCTTCTTGTCGCCCTTCAGCAGTCCGCCGGTGGAGATCGCTTCGCGGTAAGGTCCGTAGAAGGCGGAGGCGAACTTGGTTGCGTAGCTCATGATGCCGACATTCTGGTGCCCAGCCGCGTCCAGCGCCTGGCGGATCGCGCCAATCCGGCCGTCCATCATTTCAGATGGGGAGATGATGTCCGAACCGGCATCCGCCTGCATTACGGCGGCGCGTGCGACCTGTTCAACCGTCTCGTCGTTGACGATCTCGCCGTTTCGCAGAATGCCGTCGTGGCCGTGGCTGGTGAAGGGATCGAGTGCGACGTCTGTGATGATGCCGATGTTCGGCACCGCCTTCTTGATCGCGATCGTCGCCTGGTTGATCAGATTGTTCGCTTCGAGGCTGTTGGAGCCCGTTTCGTCACGCAATTCCATTTCGATGTTCGGGAAGGTGGCGATAGCAGGAATGCCGAGATCGGCCGCTTCCTTCGTCGCCTCTACGAGCTTGTCCACACTCATGCGGTTGACGCCCGGCATTGCCGGGATGGGCTCGACGATGCCCGATCCGGGAACGACGAAGACCGGCCAGATGAGATCGTCCACGGTGACGCGATTCTCCTGAACGAGACGGCGCGTCCAGTCAGCCTTGCGGTTGCGGCGCATCCGGCGGTGGCCGGTGATTTCATCGACGAGGTGTGTCTTGTCCTGCATATTCCAACTCTCAGCAATTCCGCTCAATGTTGGGCTCAATATCATGCCGCATCTCGAAACCAAACCGGACGATTGGCCGCAATGGACGAACTGGTGGCGAAGACGCAAATGCAGCCCTATTGTTTGACCTATGGATATTGATTCTCCGACGATACCCAAGCGGACGCTGGCGAGCGTTTTCTTTGTCCTCTTCCTGAGGCTGGTGGCGATTTCGTGCTTCTGGTTCGGCCTGCAATATTGGGCGATGTTGGTCGGCTATTCGCTGGTCGGTGCCGGTCGCTTCGATCTTCTGAGCCTGCCATGGAAAGTCGCCAGCACGGGGCTCGCCGTGGTCTTTCCGGTTGCTTCTTTGGGGCTCTGGCTTGCGGTCTCCTGGGGGCCGGTCATTTGGGTGCTGGCAGCCGGTGGCCAGATCCTCATGTATGGCTTCCTGCCGGAGATATTCGGCGCTAATCGCCTCATCATTTTGCTGCACATTCTGGTCGCGCTGATCTACTGCGCCTTCCGCTTCGTGCTTTGGCAGGAGAGCCGTCGGCGGCGGCAGCAGGTAAGCGTTGATTTACCCTGATACAACCTCCGCTTCCGGTAAGGTGCTGTTAAGGCTGCAGTTTAAGTAGAATTTTATTTGTATTCGATAGGGTCTGTCTCAAGGCGGGAAGAAAACCAACACCGCCAAACAAAACAGTGAGGCAGTCATCATGAACACGAAAATCAAGCCGCAGGCGGTATCGAACTTCCGTGACCAGCAGGAACAGGGCATCCGCGATCTTTACATGGAATCCCTTCATCTTGTTGAACGTCTGCACCGCCGTCTTCTCGACGTCATCAAGGACGAGTTCGACCGTCAGGGTCGCAGCGACGTCAACGCCATCCAGGCGCTGCTCCTTTTCAACATCGGCAACTCGGAACTGACCGCCGGCGAACTTCGCTCTCGCGGTTACTACCTGGGCTCCAACGTTTCCTACAACGTTAAGAAGCTGGTCGACCTCGGCTTCATCAACCACCAGCGCTCGCGCATCGACCGTCGCTCGGTCCGCATCAGCCTGACGGAAACCGGCCAGGACATCGCGGAAACCGTTGCAAAGCTTTACGAACGCCATATCGCCTCGATCGACAAGGTCGGCGGTATCGGCACGGACGAATTCACGCAGATGAACAAGCTGCTGACCCGTCTTGATCGCTTCTGGAACGACCAGATCCTCTATCGCCTCTAATCTCGTAAGCCAACTTCCCTGCTGGCTTACCGGACCTCCAAGGCACAGAAGGGTGCAACGGTTTATATCGTTGCGCCCTTTCTGCACGTGGTTCCTCGTGCGCTTCACGGCTGGCGGGAACTGCACAGAGTTGATAAAGGGGAGCGCGCCGACCTAGATGTCGGCCTAGGCTAGGGGATAGTGAGACATGATGTCAGAGGTGCTGGCGGCAAGCGGCGGCGTAAAGCAGGTTATCTGTATCAGCTGGGGTACGAAATACGGTGCGCCGTTCATAAACCGCCTTTACGGCATGGTGAAGCGCAATATAACGCCGCCTTTCACCTTCACCTGCTTTACCGACAACCGCGCCGACCTGAATCCGGAAATCCTCTGCGAGGACCTGCCACCGCTCGATGTCGAAAAAATGCCCGTCAACACGCTGGGTATCTGGCCCAAAGGCCGGCTTTGGGGGCCAAGGCTTGGCAATCTGAAGGGGCCGGTTCTTTTCCTGGACCTCGATCTCGTGATCGTAAGCTCGCTTGATCCCTTCTTCGCCGTTGGTGGTCCGGATGACGTGGTGTTGTCGCGGAACCAGACGACGCCCTTCGAACGGCTTGGGCAGACGTCACTTTTCCGCTTTCCTGTGGGCAAGCTTGCGCCTTTGCAGGAGAAGTTTCGCGCAGATCCGCAAGGAGTCGCTGACAAATATCGATTCGAGCAGCGGTTCGTTACGCGTAACGCGCCGGGCGGCGCCAAGTTTTTTTCGCGCCGCTGGGTCCTGCATTTCAAGCAGGATTGCCGTTGGTCGTGGCCGCTGAACTATCTCTTCGCGCCCCGATTGCCGGCTAGCGCGAAAGTCGTGCTCTTCCCGCGCGGTTTTCATCCGCAGTTTGCCATCGAAGGCCGCTACGGTGGCAAGGGCCCAACCGTGTCACCGATGTACCATATTTCGCATATGTTCGACCGTTCCCGCCGGGGAAAGCGGTCCCTCGCGCGCTATTTGCGCCAGTACATCCGTCCAGCGCCTTGGGTCGCTGAACACTGGCGCGAATGACCATTGGACCGGGTGCTGTGTCATCAGCGTGTCATCTTTGCAACGCATGGCAGACAACCGCAAACGCCTGTATTCAAGCCGTTTTTTAGGCGTTATTAACCGCCACGTTTCATGCTGGCATATGGCTTGAAATTTGCGTCGCCCGCATAAGTTGAGTTTTGCCCGGGTGACACGAATTGGCCATATTAGCATGTCAGCGGAAAAGTACGGCAAATTGGCGCTTTCCAAATCAGAGGTCCGATAACCTCGCGCTTCCTGCTCGCAATCATGTGATGGCCGGAAACGTAGATGTGTGATGCGCCGTGGCGATGGGCTGATAATGACTGTGTGCCCGCAGTTATAGGCGCAAAGGCCGCTGGTCTCTCAAGCAGCGGTATTTTAGTGGTTGGGATGGATGTCGAAGAAAATCGGAACTGAAGCTTTCTCTCGTCGGGCGTTTCTGACGTCTGCGGCTATGGTGGGAGCGGGTGCTCTTGCCGCGCCGGCGTTGGCACAATCGGCGCTCGATTCGATCATCAATGCGCCGCAGCGTGGCGACTGGGATGACCAGTTCGATGCGAAGGCGGCCTCCCGCACGGCGACCGCCGTCGTTTCCAATACCCCGATCCTCGGCCCGCAATCCCTGTCCAGCATGCAGCAGGCAATCGCCGAGTACCAGCAGATCGCCTCCGCGGGCGGTTGGCCCGAAGTCGGCAGCAGCCAGCAGCGTCTGCAGATCGGTGTGACGGATCAGGTGGTTCAGGGCCTGCGCCAGCGGCTGATCATCACCGGCGACCTGCCGCGCGGAGCCGGCATCTCGAACTCTTTCGATTCGTATGTCGACGGCGCAGTGAAGCGTTTCCAAGCGCGCCACGGCCTGCCGGCCGATGGTGTTATCGGCGAATTCACGCTGAAGGCCATGAACATCCCGGCTGACGTGCGTTTGCAGCAATTGAATACCAACCTCATCCGCCTCCAGACCTTCCCTGAAGATCTCGGTCGTCGTCACGTCATGGTCAACATTCCGGCCGCTTACGTTGAAGGTGTCGAAGACGGCAGCGTCGTCACACGGCACAATGCCATTGTCGGGCGCCTCAGCCGTCCGACGCACCTCGTCAACTCGAAGATCTACGAGGTAATCCTCAATCCATACTGGACCGCGCCGCGTTCGATCGTCGAGAAGGACATCGTGCCGCTCATGCGCAAGGATCCGACCTATCTCGAGAAGAACTCCATTCGACTGATCGACGGCAAGGGCAACGAAGTGGCCCCTGAAACGATTGACTGGAACGCCGAGAAGGCACCGAACCTGATGTTCCGCCAGGATCCGGGCAAGATCAACGCCATGGCGTCCACGAAGATCAACTTCTACAACAAGAACGGCGAGTACATGCACGACACGCCGCAGCAGGGCCTGTTCAACAAGCTCATGCGCTTCGAGTCGTCCGGCTGCGTTCGCGTTCAGAACGTCCGTGATCTGACGACGTGGCTGCTCCGCGATACCCCGCCGTGGTCGCGCCAGCAGATGGAGCAGGTCATCACCACGCGCGTCAACACGCCGATCAAGCTTGCCGAAGAAGTGCCGGTCTACTTCGTCTATATCTCCGCATGGGGCATGCCGGATGGCGTCGTGCAGTTCCGCGACGACATCTACCAGATGGATGGCAATGCCGAACTGGCTCTCGATACGACCGCTGGCACGGAACAGCCGGTCCAGTAAGGCCGCCCGCCGGTATAGTCGCTTTCGAAACCGCGTCTTTTCAGGCGCGGTTTTTTGTTGCGCGTAGATTGCCTAGCAAATGTCGTTCTCCGTATTGCCCTTGGCAGGGCAGGGCGCTAATACCTTCGCGCATTCCAGTTGAGGAGCCCGCCCATGACCAATGCTTCCACCCAGACCTTCTTCAATCGCTCGCTTGCCGACACCGATCCGGAAATCTTCGGTTCGATCCAAAAGGAACTCGGTCGCCAGCGTCATGAGATCGAGTTGATCGCTTCGGAAAACATCGTTTCCCGCGCGGTTCTGGAAGCCCAGGGCTCCATCATGACCAACAAGTACGCCGAGGGTTATCCGGGCAAGCGCTACTATGGCGGCTGCCAGTTCGTCGATATCGCTGAAGAACTTGCGATCGAACGTGCCAAGAAGCTGTTCGGGGTCAACTTTGCCAACGTTCAGCCGAACTCCGGTTCGCAGATGAACCAAGCTGTCTTCCTCGCGCTGCTGCAGCCGGGCGACACCTTCATGGGCCTCGACCTCAACTCGGGCGGTCACCTGACGCACGGTTCGCCGGTCAACATGTCCGGCAAGTGGTTCAACGTCGTCTCCTACGGTGTTCGCGAAGGCGATAACCTGCTCGACATGGACGAAGTCGCTCGCAAGGCCGAAGAAACCAAGCCGAAGCTCATCATCGCCGGCGGCACCGCTTACTCTCGTATATGGGACTGGAAGCGCTTCCGCGAAATCGCTGACTCGGTCGGCGCTTATCTGATGGTCGACATGGCTCACATCGCCGGTCTCGTTGCCGGTGGCCAGCATCCGTCGCCGTTCCCGCATTGCCATGTTGCGACCACCACGACCCACAAGTCGCTGCGCGGGCCGCGCGGTGGTGTGATCCTGACCAACGACGAAGATCTGGCGAAGAAGTTCAACTCGGCCGTCTTCCCGGGTCTCCAGGGCGGTCCGCTCATGCACATCATCGCCGCCAAGGCCGTTGCCTTCGGCGAAGCGCTGCAGCCTGAGTTCAAGGACTACGCGGCCCAGATCGTCAAGAACGCCAAAGCGCTTGCCGAAACGCTCATCGCAGGCGGCCTCGATGTCGTCTCCGGCGGCACCGACAACCACCTGATGTTGGTCGACCTTCGCAAGAAGAACGCCACGGGCAAGCGCGCCGAAGCCGCACTCGGCCGCGCCTACATCACCTGCAACAAGAACGGCATTCCGTTCGACCCTGAAAAGCCCTTCGTCACCTCTGGTGTCCGCCTCGGCGCGCCTGCCGGCACGACGCGCGGCTTCAAGGAAGCGGAATTCAAAGAAATCGGCAATCTCATCGTCGAGGTTCTCGATGGCCTGAAGGCCGCCAACTCCGACGAGGGCAATGCCGGCGTCGAAGCAGCCGTACGCGACAAGGTGGTCAACCTCACCGGCCGCTTCCCAATGTACGATTACATCGGCTAAGGATAGCGCATGCGCTGCCCATTCTGCGGATCGGAAGACACACAGGTCAAGGATTCACGCCCGGCGGAGGACAATACGTCCATCCGCCGCAGGCGTATTTGTCCTGATTGCGGCGGTCGTTTTACGACCTTCGAACGCGTGCAGCTGCGCGAGTTGATGGTCCTCAAGAAGACCGGCCGCAAGGTGCCTTTCGACCGCGACAAACTGGTACGCTCCTTCGAAATCGCCTTGCGCAAGCGTCCTGTCGATCGCGACCGGATCGAGCGGGCGGTTTCCGGCATAGTGCGGCGCCTCGAAAGCTCCGGCGAAGTCGAGATCAGCTCTGAACAGATCGGCCTGCAGGTGCTTGAGGCCCTGAAGAGCCTCGATGACGTCGGCTTCGTTCGCTACGCCTCGGTCTATCGGGATTTCTCGCACGCTGAGGATTTCGAAAAGGTCATCTCCGAAATCAACGCCAAGATCGCCCGCGATCCGCTGGACGGTTAGCCCATGAGCGCTTCGTCGGACGACGCGCGTTTCATGCAAGAGGCAATCCGCCTCGGTTTGCTGCACCTTGGCCAGACATCGACCAATCCATCTGTCGGCTGCGTCGTCGTTCGCGACGGCGCGATCGTCGGTCGCGGAACTACAGCCGTCGGCGGCCGACCGCATGCCGAGCCGCAAGCCCTGGCCCAGGCCGGCGAGCTGGCCCGCGGCGCCACCGCTTACGTCACGCTTGAACCCTGCTCGCATCACGGAAAGACTCCGCCCTGCGCCGAGGCATTGATCGCCTATGGCGTTGCGCGCGTCGTCATCAGTGTCACGGATCCGGACGCTCGCGTTTCGGGGCGAGGCATTGCCATGCTGCGTGACGCCGGCATCGAGGTCGATACCGGCGTCCTGGAAAAAGAGGGCCGGCGCTCGCTTGCAGCCTACCTCATGCGGCAGACGAAGCGCCGACCCTATGTGACTCTCAAACTTGCGATTTCTGCCGATGGCATGATCGGGAGGATCGGCGAGGGGCAAGTGGCCGTTACGGGACCAGCCGCCCGTGCCGAAGTGCAGAAGCTTCGTGCTGAAACTGATGCGATCCTCGTCGGCATCGGTACAGCGATCGCCGACGATCCCTTGCTCACGGTTCGCACCGCGGGGCAGGAAGCGCGATCGCCAATCCGTGTCGTGCTGGATCGCGACCTGTCTTTGCCGCTTGAGAGCAAGTTGGTCAAAACGGCAAGAGACGTCCCTGTCATCGTCGTTGCGGGAGAACCGCCGCTCTTCGACAATAGCGAGGACGGCGATTTCGCCGCACGTCGGGCAGCTCTCGACGCGGTCGGCGTCGAGGTCGTGCAATGCAACCCATATCGGCCCGACGAGCTTCTCCCCGCACTCGCATCGCGGGGGATCTCGTCGCTGGTTGTCGAGGGCGGAGCGAAAACCGCAAGGCTTTTCCTCGAGGCCGGTCTCGTGGACCGTATTCTCCTTTATCAGGGGCCCGGTACTATTGGCGTTGGCGGTATTGAAACGCCGGTTACGAAAGCCGATATGCCATCTGGCTTTGCCCATATGGGCACATTTACCTTCGGCGACGACCGCCTCGATGAATACGAAAGAGAGTTTTGATGTTTACCGGAATTGTTACCGACGTCGGCACGATCGAATCCGTTTCGCCATTGAAGGAAGGCATCAAGCTTCGCGTTGCGACGAGCTATGATCCTGCGACGATCGATATGGGTGCGTCGATTTCTCATTCCGGCATCTGCCTGACCGTGACCGGTCTGCCGAGCGGGGGCAGCAACGGACGGTGGTTCGAGGTCGAAGCCTGGGAAGAAGCACTTCGCCTGACGACGATCGCCACCTGGAAGGAAGGCAGCCGGGTCAACCTCGAGCGCTCCCTGAAGATCGGTGACGAACTCGGCGGGCATATCGTTTCCGGCCACGTCGACGGCAAGGCCGAGATTCTGTCCGTGACCGAAGAGGGTGATGCCACTCGCTATCGCCTGCGTGCGCCGGAGCATCTTGCGAAGTTTGTGGCTCCGAAGGGGTCGATCGCGCTGGACGGCACGTCACTGACGGTCAATGCCGTGGAAGGAACCGACTTCGATGTCCTTCTGATCCGCCATACGCTCGAAGTCACGACCTGGGGCCAGCGCAAGGCTGGTGATTTCGTGAACTTCGAGGTGGACACTATGGCGCGCTATGCAGCGAGACTTGCTGAGTTCCCGAGCGCGAAAGCAGAATAACCTCTCCGTTGTAGTTGACGCGTGCCACTTCGCGGAAGCCGAGCTTTTCCGCGACGCGTAGAGAAGGGCTGTTTTCCGGGTCTATGATGCAGGTCATCGGCCTCGACGGAAAGCGTTCCTCCGCCCAGGCAATGAGAGCCCGTAGCGCTTCGGTCGCATAGCCGCGGCGTTGCGCGCTCGGAAGCAGCGCCCATCCTGTTTCCAGCGTGCCTTCGGTCGTCTCGGGCTGCATCTCCCTTTTCATGTCAAGGAAGCCAGCCTCGCCAATGAGGCGGCCGCTCTGCTTTTCCTCGATCGCGAGGAAGCCGAACCCCATATGGTGCCACATGCCGGCAGCGCGGAGCATGCGCCCCCATGTCTGTTCGCGCGTCGAAGGAGTGCCGGTGATATGGCGAACGACGTCCTCGTTCGCCCAGAGCGCGACGTAATCGTCGAAATCGCCGAGGTTATGGGGGCGGAGTTTCAGCCGCTCGGTTTCGATCGTCGGGATCAAGGTCATGCTCCAGGCTCGCCATCCCAGTAATCGAGGTCACCGCTAGGGCGCCCCATGAACCGGAAGTTCTTGCCACCGTCTCCAGGGCGATTGGTCTTGGCCAGCAGCTTGCCGGAATCCGGATATTCGACGATCTCGGTTTTCGCCTTGGTCGAGATGCCAAGATAGATCAGCACCGTCGATCCCGTGTTGATGATCTGATGCGCGGTTTCCGGTCCGCCCGCCGGAGCGCCAAGCGTATCGCCCTTGCCGATCTGATAGCGTTTCGGACCAAACCGATATTCGCCGCTTCCCTCGAGAACGAAGAACAGCTCATCTTCGACGTGATGATTGTGAAAGGGACAGCTCGATTTGCCGGGCGGCACTTCATTGTAGCTGATGCCGAGGTCGGCCAGTCCGAGAAGCGCGCCAAAGGATGTATCCCGGCTTTCATAAAGGGTGCCCTGCGTCCAGTGTTCGATCGTGAGATCGCCGACATTGATGACGGGCTTTGGAATTTCGGACATGGTTGCTCCTCCTGATCGCGGGAGGAGGCATCATTCCGCTGGAAAACACAACCCTTGCTGGGCCATGCTAGGGCGGCAGCTATCCGCCGCCCATCGATCCTAGTGGTAATAGAAGACGATGCCGCCATCGGGAGACAAGGCGGCGTTGACAATGTCCTGAACGCGAACACCGTGCTCGCTCAGCCGCAGAGCGAGGCGTGCATTCGAAGCGATCGCGGCCCGGATCACATGAATGTCGGCGCTATGGCCTTCCGGGGTATTGCTTCCGCCCATGGTGCCGGTCTCGCCCTGGATATGTCTGACCTCGAAGTTGGTGCCGTTGAATATCCTGAGCGTGCTTTCGATGCCTGCCGGGTTGCTCACGGCGAAGTTTTCCGCATGGCCCGCGTCGGCAAGGGCTAGGGAGGCGATAGCGGTAACCCGATTCATGGTGGTGTCCTTTCATCTGCGTTGACGGTCGGCTGTCGTGCAGGGGATCGTCTGGGTTGCCTGATAAAGCTGGCGCCAAGGCCTCCGTATTTCAATGGGTAAGCCCATGAAATCGAATTACAAATTGGTTAGATTTTCCGCCTTCAGGTTGCCATTTTCGAGGCGGCTGACGTTGACGGTCGGGAGGCCGTTGCGGCCCTGCCGGCTATGCTATTGCCCGCGTTTCCGAATTTGCATCCAAGCTATGATCGGAATTTGCTTGCCATTCGGCCAAAGGCATGTTTTGACCGCGACCTGCCGTGTGGCAAGTCCTCTAGGAAATGAAGGTGAAGCATGGCGCGAGATACCGCTCCGCATATTTTGATCGTCGAAGCTCGCTTCTATGACGACATGGCTGACGCCCTTCTCGAAGGCGCGACCTTTGCCTTGACCGAAGCCGGAGCGACCTACGACGTCGTGACAGTTCCGGGCGCGCTCGAAATTCCGGCAGCGATTGCCATGGCGCTCGATGGGGCGGATAATGACGGCACGAACTACGACGGTTATGTCGCTCTGGGCATGGTCATTCGCGGCGAGACCTACCATTTCGATATCGTATCGAACGAATCCTCGCGTGCATTGATGGATCTCGCCGTCAGTGAATCCATTGCCATCGGCAACGGTATCCTGACCGTCGAAAATGATGAACAGGCATGGGCGCGCGTACGCCGCTCTGACAAGGACAAGGGCGGATTTGCCGCCCGTGCAGCTCTCACGATGATCGAGCTGAAGAAGAAACTGGGTGCATAACGAATGAACAACGAGAACTCCGAGCGTCCGGTCAAGGCAGCGAACCAGCGGGGCGCAGCACGCCTCGCTGCCGTTCAGGCGCTCTACCAGATGGATATCGGCGGCACCGGCGTGCTGGAAATCGTCGCCGAATACGAAGCGCATCGCCTCGGCCAGGAGATTGATGGCGAGACCTACCTGAAGGCGGATGCCTCCTGGTTCCGGTCGATCGTCTCTGGTGTCGTGCGCGAACAGAAGCGTCTCGATCCGCTGGTCGCCTCCGCACTGCAGGACGATTGGGCATTGTCACGCCTCGACAGCACGGTCCGTGCCATCCTGCGCGCCGGCGTCTTCGAGTTGCTCGAGCGCAAGGATGTTCCCGTCGCGGTCATCGTCACGGAATATGTCGAGATTGCCCAGGCGTTCTTCAGCGATGATGAGCCGAAGCTGGTCAATGCTGTTCTCGACCGCATTGCGAAGCAGGTTCGCGGCGAAGCGAAAAAGTAGCGCTACCTCAGGTCGCAAGGCCGCTCCTCCATCAGAGGCCATTCCTCCTTTCCCGTTGCTCCGTAAGGGTTTTCAGCCCCTGCGGGCTTGACGTCCTGTTTTCCTCCACGCAATCTCCACCCGGCGTTGCAGCATTTCTGTGGGAGGAAATCGAGTCGGCGTGTTCGCAGCCGGAGAGGGAGTGAGCTCCGGCGCTTTTGGAGGAAAGAGCGAAATGACCATTCTTTTATGCGTAATAGCATGCGGTCTGCTCTCGGTGGTTTATGCCATCTGGGCAACCCGGTCGGTGCTGGCCGCCGATCAGGGCAATAGCCGCATGCAGGAGATCGCGGGCTATATCCGCGAAGGCGCGCAGGCTTATCTGACGCGTCAGTACAAGACCATTGCCATCGTCGGTATCGTTGTCTTCATCGCAGCTTGGCTGCTACTCTCCAGCACAGCTGCAATCGGCTTTCTGATCGGCGCCGTTCTGTCGGGCGCTGCTGGTTTCATCGGCATGCACGTTTCCGTCCGCGCCAATGTCCGTACCGCCCAGGCTTCGTCTCATAGTCTTTCTGCAGGGCTGGAAATCGCCTTCAAATCGGGCGCGATCACCGGCATGCTTGTCGCCGGTCTCGCCCTTCTCGGTGTCTCCATCTACTATTATGTGCTGACCGTCGTTCTCGGCCACGAGGCTGGCTCGCGCGAGGTTGTCGACTCCCTGGTCGCGCTCGGCTTCGGCGCATCCCTGATTTCGATCTTCGCCCGTCTCGGCGGCGGCATCTTCACCAAGGGGGCAGACGTCGGCGGTGACCTCGTCGGCAAGGTCGAAGCCGGCATTCCCGAGGACGACCCGCGCAATCCTGCTACCATCGCCGACAACGTCGGTGATAACGTCGGCGACTGCGCAGGCATGGCAGCCGACCTGTTCGAGACCTATGCCGTATCGGTGGTCGCGACGATGGTTCTGGCATCCATCTTCTTTGCCGGCGCACCGATCCTGCAGTCGGCCATGATCTACCCGCTTGCGATCTGCGGCGCCTGCATCATCACCTCGATCATCGGAACCTTCTTCGTCAAGCTCGGCAGCAACAGCTCGATCATGGGTGCCCTTTACAAGGGGCTCATCGTGACCGGCCTGCTGTCGATCGTCGGCCTCGGCGCTGCGACGTCGTTGACCATCGGCTGGGGAAGCGTCGGGACCATTGGCGGCAGTGAGATCACCGGCACTCATCTGTTCCTGTGCGGTATCATCGGTCTGATCGTCACGGCGCTGATCGTCGTCATTACCGAATATTACACCGGCACCAACAAGCGCCCGGTCAACTCGATCGCCCAGGCGTCCGTGACCGGTCACGGCACCAACGTGATCCAGGGGCTGGCGGTTTCGCTGGAGTCGACGGCATTGCCTGCCATCGTCATCGTCGGCGGCATTCTTGCCACCTACCAGCTCGGCGGTCTTTTCGGGACCGGCATTGCGGTAACCGCGATGCTCGGCATTGCCGGCATGATCGTCGCCCTCGACGCCTTCGGTCCGGTGACGGACAATGCGGGCGGCATCGCGGAAATGTCCCACCTGCCACCTGAGGTCCGCAAGTCGACCGACGCGCTCGATGCCGTCGGCAACACGACCAAGGCCGTCACCAAGGGCTATGCGATCGGCTCGGCCGGCCTCGGCGCCCTCGTACTCTTTGCCGCTTACTCCTACGATCTGAAGTATTTCGCGGCAAACGGCGACAAGTACCCTTATTTCGCGGGCATCGGCGATATCTCGTTCGATCTCTCGAACCCTTACGTGGTCGCCGGACTGATCTTCGGCGGTCTGATTCCGTATCTCTTCGGCGGCATCGCAATGACCGCCGTTGGTCGTGCGGCCGGCGCGATTGTCGAGGAGGTTCGCCGTCAGTTCAAGGAGAAGCCGGGCATCATGCAGGGAACGGAGCGGCCGGACTACGGCAAGGCTGTCGACCTGCTGACGAAGGCCGCCATCCGCGAAATGATCATACCGTCCCTGTTGCCGGTGCTGGCACCTGTTGTCGTGTACTTCGGTGTCCTGGCGATCTCCGGATCCAAGGCCTCGGCGTTTGCGGCGCTCGGTGCATCGCTGCTCGGCGTGATCATTAACGGGCTCTTCGTCGCCATCTCGATGACATCGGGCGGCGGCGCATGGGACAATGCCAAGAAATCCTTCGAAGACGGCTTCGTCGACAAGGACGGCACCCGTCACCTGAAGGGCTCGGAGGCACACAAGGCGTCGGTAACGGGCGACACCGTTGGCGATCCCTACAAGGATACCGCCGGACCGGCCGTCAACCCTGCGATCAAGATCACGAACATCGTCGCGTTGCTGCTGCTCGCCATCCTGGCCTGACGGCTCCACCAAAATAGACAACAAAAAACCCGCCGGAGCGATCCGGCGGGTTTTTCTGTGAGATGCTCGGCTCTTAGCGCAAGCTGCCTGGGTTCTGCGGCGACGCCGGAGCGCCGCTGGTGCCGAACAGGCCCTTCGCCATGTTCGCCGCGCTGCCGCCCGAAAGCAGCTGCTGCAGGAAGGTGAGATCCTTGCCGCCGGTCGGGGTGACGCGGTTGATCGTGTCGAACACCTTGCCATCCTTGAGCGTGTAGTTGGCGCGGCGGGTCACGACGCCGTCCTTGTCGAAATAGATGGCGAGAACGCTCTGGTCGACGACCTTCAGCTTCTGGAAGGCGAGCGAGCGTTCGCGGCGCTGCGAGATATAGTAGAACACTTCACCGTCGAAGGTCGCCGTTGTAGAGGGCGTGCCCAGCGAGAGCAGAACCTGCTCGCGGCTCGAGCCCTCTGGAACGAGGTTCAGGGATTGCTCGTCGGCGACATAGCCACCGTTGAGAACGGTACCCGTTTGGCATCCAGTCAATCCGGCTGAGGCAATCAAGATGGCAATGGCTGCATTGCTGAGGAATTTCTTGTCAGACTTGAAATACCGTTTCTTCAACGACATCTACTCCCTTAACGTATCGATAGCAGCCATTGGCCCTGCAAAGTATCGCTGATGCAAAACCATTGTGGCCTTTCCGGGGTCGGATAACCGACAGCCCGGCGAGCGGCTCCCAAAAAGGTGCTGTCCCGAAAGCGGCCACCTTCGGCATTGCAATTCGCGCCTGCTTCGGTAAACCAGCTTTCGAAATCATGCAACAAGGCCGGACGCTGCTTGGCGCGAAGAAGAGGCCTTTCCGGAAAAAACAATGATCTTCGGGCTCTTTGGCAAGAAAAACAACAATCAGGCGATCGTCGATCGGCAGTATCAGACGCTGACGGCCGCGGCGCGCATGCCGGATTTCTATGAAAGCATGAATGTGCCCGATACCGTCATGGGACGGTTCGAGATGCTGTCGGCGGTCATGATCCTGTTCTTTCGGCGCACGCGTGCTTCGGCCACCAGCGGCCAGGAAATCGCGCAGGAAATCGTCGATGCGTTCTTTGAGGATATCGACTACTCGATCCGCGAACTTGGCATCGGCGACAATAGTGTTCCCAAGCGGATGAAGAAGCTGGCAGGCATGTTCTACGGCCGACTCGAGGCTTACTCGAAGGCAATGGACGCAACCGATGCCGAAGCGTTGAACGACGCGCTCAGCCGAAATATACATCCGAAGGCAACCGACGCGGTCGACATGCGTGCTCTTGCAGGCTGGATGTTCGAAGCTGAAGCACATCTTTCAGCCCAGTCGGAAGATACGATCGCGACGGGTTCCGCGACGCTTCCGAAGGCTGCATGAGGAGATTACCATGAAGCATTCCACCGACGACATCCCTTTCTCCTATCTCGTCAAGGTCGGCCACATTTCCGCGAATCCGGTCGAAGTGCGCCTTGAAGCCGACAAGAGGGAATTGCTGGCAATCGCCGAGACCTGGGATGTCCTCTCGGTCGACGATTTTCGCGCGGACCTCCAGATCGCTCGCTGGAAGCGTGACGGCATTCGCGTGAAGGGCAGGGTGCAAGCCAAGATCGTCCAGGCCTGTGTCGTCTCGCTCGAGCCGGTGCCGTCGAATATCGATGAGACTTTCGAGCAGATTTTCGTGCCCGAGAATTCCAAGCTGGCCCGTCGCCCCGCCAATGACGCCGGCGAAATGGTGCTCGATCCCGATGGCCCTGATCTGCCGGAGAGCTTTTCCGGCGACACGATCGATGTCGGCGAAGTCGTCACCGAATTTGCTGCCATGGCCATCGATCCCTATCCCCGGAAGGAAGGCGTTGAGTTCGGAAATCACATCGAGGACACTGGGGAAAACGACAAGAAACCGTCCGCCTTTGCCGTGCTGAAGGATTGGAAAAAGGACTGAAAGCCGTTGGTTATTTGACACAATTCAGTTGTAAGCGACGGGAAAACCGGTATTTTGGCCGAAATTTCGCCCTCCAGAGGCGAAAAACAAGGATCAGGGACGCGTGATCAGAATTTCTCTCGACCTCATGGGTGGCGACTTTGGTCCCCAGGTTGTCATCCCCGGCGCCGCGAAAGCGTTGGAAAGACATCCAGATATGTCTTTCGTGATGTACGGTTTGAAGGAACAGTGCGAGCCGATCCTCGATAAGTTTCCGAAGCTCAAGGAAAAGTCGGTTTTCCATGACTGCGAACTCGCCGTTCGCATGGATGAGAAGCCGAGCCAGGCGCTTCGCCGTGGTCGTTATGTCTCCACCATGTGGCGCTCGATCGAGGCGGTGAAGACGAAAGACGCCGACGTGGCGGTTTCTGCGGGCAATACCGGCGCACTGATGGCCATGGCGAAGTTCTGTCTGCGGACCATGGCCAATATTGAGCGCCCCGCGATCGCGGCGATCTGGCCGACCCTCAAGGGCGAGAGCATCGTTCTGGATGTCGGCGCAACGATTGGCGCTGATTCCCAGCAGTTGATGGATTTCGCCCTGATGGGCGGCGCCATGGCGCGCGCTCTGTTCGAGGTCGATCGCCCGACGATCGGTCTTTTGAACGTCGGGGTTGAAGAGATCAAGGGACAGGAAGAGGTTCGTGAGGCAGGTCGCCTGCTTCGGGAAGCCAACCTCGATTCCATGGAATATTTCGGCTTCGTCGAAGGAAACGACCTCGGCAAGGGTACCGTCGACGTCGTCGTGACCGAAGGCTTTTCAGGCAACATCGCCCTGAAGGCCGCCGAAGGAACGGCGCGACAGATCGGCGAGTATCTTCGCGCTGCCATGTCGCGAACGCTTCTTGCCAAGATCGGCTATCTGTTCGCCAAGGGCGCCTTTGACATGCTGCGCGAGAAGATGGACCCAAGCCGCGTCAATGGCGGCGTCTTCCTCGGCCTGAACGGCGTTGTCATCAAGAGCCATGGTGGCGCCAATGCCGAAGGCATTTCGGCGGCCATCGAGGTCGGCTACGACATGGCCAAGAATGGCCTCAATGAGAAAATAGAAAACGACTTGCAAAAGTATCATGCCAAAAGGCTGCCGCCGATCGGGCCGGAAGCTGCATGAGCGACGAGGTTTAGTGAATATGATCCGTTCAGTGGTTCGCGGGTTCGGAGCCGCACTTCCGAAACGCGTTATGACCAATCGCGACATCGAGGATGTCGTCGACACGTCCGATGAATGGATTGTCCAGCGGACCGGCATTCGTCAGCGTTATGTTGCCGGCGACGACGAGACGACGTCTTCGCTCGGCGCGGCAGCAGCGCGCGCGGCGCTCGAAAATGCCGGCCTGACGCCTGCCGATATCGATCTCATCATCTGCGCCACCTCGACGCCTGATAATACCTTCCCGGCGACGGCTGTGAGCATCCAGAACCGTCTTGGCATGACCCACGGTTTCGCCTTCGACGTCCAGGCGGTCTGCACCGGCTTCGTCTATGCCGTCACCACCGCCGACGCCTACATTCGTGGCGGTCTCGCCAAGCGCGTTCTGGTCATCGGCGCAGAGACTTTCTCGCGCATCCTGGATTGGAACGATCGCACGACCTGCGTGCTCTTTGGTGACGGCGCGGGCGCGCTCGTGCTCGAGGCATCCGAGGGTGAGGGGACGACGGCTGACCGTGGCGTCTTGACCGCGCACCTGCGCTCCGACGGCTCGCACAAGGACAAGCTCTATGTCGACGGCGGACCATCTACAACCGGCACGGTTGGCAAGCTGCGCATGGAAGGCCGTGAAGTCTTCAAGTACGCCGTCGGCATGATCACCGACGTCGTCGTGGCAGCGTTCGAGGCGACCGGCACCACCGCTGACGATCTTGATTGGCTGGTCCCGCATCAGGCCAATCGGCGCATCATCGAGGGCTCTGCAAAGAAGCTCAATATTCCGGTGGAGAAGGTCGTCATCACGGTTGACCTGCATGGCAACACCTCGGCCGCCTCCATCCCTCTGGCGCTCGCGACAGCCGCCGGCGACGGTCGCATCAAGAAGGGCGATCTCGTCATGCTGGAAGCCATGGGCGGCGGGTTCACCTGGGGTGCAGTGCTGCTGCGCTGGTAGCCGTCTCAATCGAAAAAACTGACAACGAACAAGAGCTTGACCGTAAGGCGCAAGACAAATACTCTCCGTTCGTTTCATAAAAACCTTAAACGGATGGGCGGGGAAACCATGACCGGAAAAACAGTGACGCGAGCGGATCTGGCGGAATCAGTTTTTCGCAAGGTCGGTCTGTCCAGGACTGAGTCGGCAGAGCTTGTGGAAACTGTCATAGACGAGATCTGTAACGCGATTGTTCGCGGCGAGACCGTCAAGCTTTCCTCCTTTGCAACATTCCAGGTGCGCGACAAGAACGAGCGCATCGGGAGAAATCCGAAGACCGGCGAGGAAGTGCCGATTNNTCCTCGCCGCGTCATGACCTTCAAGGCTTCGAATGTCCTGAAGACAAGGATTCTGAAGGCCCACACCCTTCGCAAGGTCAAGCAGAAGCCTGCCAACCCTGCCGTGTAATCCTCCATGTCGACCGAGCCAAAGCTCGGTTCGCAAGCCTCTTCCGTCAGCGATCTGTGCTTTACCTAAAGACGTGACTTGAATTCACGGCGGCAAACCGTTGAAATATGATGAGTCGCGGCTGAGTTCACCTGTCGGTGGTTCGGTCGATGCCTTGCCGTCGTGCGGCAGGCGGGCGCCTGAAATCGCGTAGGGAGTAAGATGTTGGACAAGAGCCCAGATGCTTTCCGCACCATCAGCGAGGTAGCGGACGACCTTGACCTTCCGCAGCACGTGCTTCGCTTCTGGGAGACCCGTTTCCCGCAGATCAAGCCCATGAAGCGTGGCGGCGGGCGTCGCTATTATCGCCCGGAAGACATCGACTTGCTCAAGGGCATCCGGCACCTGCTCTACGATCACGGCTACACCATCAAGGGCGTCCAGAAGCTGCTGAAGACGAACGGCAACAAGTTCGTTATCGCGATCGGCCATGGTGATCTTGCGAGCGTTCAGGCGCTGGCTGGTGGGCAACAGGATGGCGAGGCATCGGAACCGCGGGTCGGCCTCTCGGACGAGGACCAGGTCGTCGGTCGCGCCAAGCCGCCGATCACGCGTCGCTTCTTCAATTTCGTCGGCGGGGAAGAAGATTCACCGGAAGTGTCGATCGGCAAATCCAGCGTCGGCAAGGAAGATCGTGCGCTTCTGCAGGAAGCGCTGTACGATCTTCTCGAATGCAAACGCCTGCTCGATCAGGTTCGCTGATAGGGCTTCCGCGCAGCGCGCCGACCGCTCGGCGCTGCCATCTCATCTGTTCGACATTTTCAGGAGACATTCGTGTCCGCGCTCAGTTCCGTTCCCGGAAAATCCTATGATGCCTTTCTGTTCGACATGGACGGCACGCTTCTGAATTCAATCGCCGTCGTCGAGCGCGTTTGGGCAGGCTGGGCCGTTCGGCATGGCCTGGAGCCGGAGGTCTTTCTGAAGACCATTCACGGTATTCGCGCCGTCGATGTCATCAAGCAACTGGCCCTGCCTGGCGTTGATCCGGTCCATGAGGCAAAGCAGTTGCTCGACGAGGAAATGGCCGATGTCGAGGGTATCGTGCAGATCCCCGGGGCCGTTTCCTTCCTGAACAGCATTGCGCCCGACCGGTGGGCCATCGTCACCTCCGCGCCGATCGAGCTCGCGAAGCGCCGCATGGCCGCGGCCGGTATTCCGACGCCAAGGGTTCTTGTGAGCGGTGAGGAGGTTGCCGCCGGCAAGCCGAGCCCGGAATGCTATCGTCTCGGCGCGCAACGGCTTGGCGTGGATCCCTCGAAATGTCTTGTTTTCGAGGATGCGGTCGCCGGAATTCTGGCGGGCGAGGCCGCCGGCGCCGACGTTACTGTTATCACCGCAACGCATACGACGCCGTTCGAGACGCCGCATTTTTCCATTCCGGACTATCTGGAGTGGCGCGTCAACGCTGCCGCCGATGGGCGCGTCGGCCTCGCGTCGGCATCCTAGTTTTTCTTCTGCAGCGCCTGCTTGCGCATCCGCTCGAATGCGGCCTGCATCTTGGCCTTGACCGAGCCGAGCGTGCCGAGTTCGTGTCCGCAGGTGAAGCAGGTGAGGATGTCGCTATCCAACGGCTCCGGCCGCTCGAACTTCATTCTTGTGTTCCTGCACTTGGGGCAGGGGATTTCGATCTGCATGTCTCTCAAACTCCCTATGTCGCGCCGTCCCCTTAGTCGCAAGCAAACGATTGGGCAAGCGCTTTGAACCTGCTTGGCCCTGCCGCTCCCAAAGGCGGTCGCCGTTTTTTATTCTGATGACCTGATTTTTCGCTTGCGCCGAAAATCCCGAAAGACTAACAGGATCAAGCCTGTTTAGGCGTGACGGAATGTAGCGCAGCCCGGTAGCGCACTTGACTGGGGGTCAAGGGGTCGTCGGTTCGAATCCGGCCATTCCGATATTTTCAAGGTTTAGCGGACGCGTGACGCTTTCTCCTTACAAAGCCAGTTAGCGACAGCGCTAGCTGGCTTTTGTTTTTGGCGATGCGTCCTGGCAGCGATGGCCCGCTCGTCTGAATCCGGCACTCCGAGGCGGCAAGAGACTTTCTTTTGCCATCGGATGCAGGGTATATCAGCGGCCATTATCTTCATGTGGATGGTGGTTTGATCTAGCGACTTTACTGGCAATAGTCGCTATGAGCAGCAAAAATGGAATGAAGACGGAACAGGGAATGCGGCAGGTGTCGGACAGGTCAGTAACGCGAAGCGCGGACCTTCTACTCAATGACGATAGCGAGCCCGCGCGCCGGCAGGTTTCGCAGCAGGGTGCGGGCTACCGCCCTTCAGACCTCCAGGAGGTCCTGAATGTCGTCGGCGACGTTTTGTTATCCCCGCAGGCTCCCGATATGGCCGGATATGTGGCCGGCAACGTCTACCGCCGACTTGAGAAGCGTGGCTCTGTGCGGGAGGCTTCCGCAACCGATCTGAAGCCGCCGGAGCATCTGCAGCGCGCGCTTGCAAACGTAGCGGCTTCCCTGCCGCGTTTCGCAGCCATAAAGGACTCGCTTTTCAACGTTGCGGAACGGCTGACATGGCGCCGTGGCCGCGGCGGCCCTTTCGCGAGCCTGAATTTCGAGACGGCACACGCGCATGCGGTGATCGTAGGCCCAGGCGGTATGGAAGAGCGCAGCGATGTACGCCTGGGGCTGACCCTGATGGCGCCCTATAGCCGCTTTCCCGACCACGTTCAGTTTCATTCGCGGGTGTTCATGTTGTTGTCGGATGGAGAGGTCTGCCTCGACGACAGCAACTGGTTCCGGGCAATAGCCGGAACGATCTTCTTCAACGAAGCCGGTCGCAAGTTTGCGATGCGCTGCACCGCGGAGCCGCTCCTTGCGATCTGGTGCCACGTCGAGGACGCCTCCCTCTAGGGACGCTAGGCTTCCAGTCTAGTCTACCTTGTTTGATGCGACGCGCTTGCGGCCAGCGTGCAGCGGCCGCTGGGATGCACGCATCTGCAAATTCCAGATGCCTCATATGCAAATTTCGATCTGCTCACTCCGTGTGCAATGCGCTATATAATTGTGCAACGCAAAAGGAGAAATGCAATGAATATCGCCAACAGGATCGTTGAGTTCTTTCAGCTTGGTAAGGCATATCGCGAGCTGGCTCGTATGGATGATGCCGCACTGAAGGACATCGGTGTAAGCCGTTCGGATCTCAAGCGCCGAGTTTACGGTCGCTGATCGTTTTCAGCCAATACCGGTATTGAAGGGCCTGCCTACGCGGGCCTTTGTTGTTTCTGGCGCCCGGGGTTGCAGCTGACAGTCGTCGCAAGACTGAAGCGATCAGCGGTTGCGTGCAACGGCGCCAAGTGGCGGAATTAACAGATAAATGACGAAGTTGCGCGCCCGGGCTTGGTAAATTATTGGGCAGCCCTATGTTGATTGCGAAAACATAAGGAGAAGGCCATGACAAAGAAGATCGCAGTAGTACTCGCAACGGCGGTTCTGGCGCAGTCATTTGCCACGAGTCTTGCCGCTGCCGACCTCAATCATACTTATGTGGCGCCCGATAGCAGCGACGGCGTCAGGATCGGTGTTCTGGCATGCAACATTGGTGGGGGCATCGGCTATCTCATCGGCTCGGCCAAGACGCTCGAATGCGTCTTCACGCCTGCCGGCGGGGGAACTCCTGACTACTATAGCGGCGCGGTGCGCAAGCTGGGCGTCGACGTCGGCTTCACGACGCGCGGCGGGCTGGTTTGGGCAGTGTTCGCGCCGACCGCCGGCTATCACCGCGGTTCACTGGGTGGGCTCTATCAAGGCATAACCGCTGAGGCGACACTTGCTGGCGGCGTTGGTGCCAACATCCTGATTGGTGGGACCGCAGGATCGATCCACCTGCAGACGATCAGCGTGACCGGCCAGCTCGGCCTGAACGTTGCGGCGACGGGAACCTCGGTGACCCTCACGCCTGCTGGCTAGGCAAACCACCCCAGAGCCACGATGCAATTTGCGTCACAATGACAAGATGAGAGAGCCGCCAAGTGCGGCTCTTTCGCATTTGCGTGTGTCGGGTTGCTTTGATCGCCGCGAGGCACGCTGACCGTGTCTATGCGAACGGCACAATTTTTGCGGTATAGCCCGACGGCGATTTTCGCTCGTTATTGCGAGAGTCGCAGGCTCATCATAGGACGCAGAGTGTTGTTGAGCGGGCAGGCGCGCGTAATAAGTAATTCTCTAATATAAGTACATGATGGATCTCGAAATTAGCGAAATTGCGTGTTAGATGTATTTGGGGATACGTCTGGTGGGCCATGTTGGATCGTAATCGTGACGAGATGTGTAGAAAAGATATTGCCAGGGCTTTTGACGAGTTGACCAATCAGGCAACTCAGTCCGGATGGCCGGCACACGAAGCGGCGCTCATTCTCTATGAGCTCGCCGAGGCTTACCTGATGCAGGCGGGTGCCACGATCATCATCGAAGGATCGATGCAGTCGCAGTTCCTCAGTGACCGTTTGAAGGGGTGAGCGGCAGCCGCCTTCCTGCGCAGAGGCAGTGTCGGACCGTTCACATTAATGTTTCCTAACACAACACGAGTTGATAAATGCTGATCCTGCGCGCATAGTAATCGCATTGTCGGCTATGGAAGGGCGGCCGGCTTTTAGGCTGTCTGTGTTGGTAGCCCTGGATGGGACGTGCAGCTCCGATGCTCAAATCCCCTATATTTCCGCGCGATTTGCCGCTGTTCTCGGAAGATCTGAATCTTCTATCGGGGGTTCTCGACGACGTTTGCGAGAACCGGGGCATCAGCCGAAACACGGCGGAAGCCGAGCACATCGGTGCGTTGATCATCCAGCTCTATCGGCAGGGCGTCAAGGACCCCGCCAAGCTCGCGGCTCTCGGCAAGGCCTATCTCTAGCGATCACCCGCCGGAGCAATCAGTCATCATTGGCAGCGTTGAGGTTTTCCGGCCTGATGCCTTCATCGGCCGCCGACCGGGCTTTCAGCCGCACGCCGGGCCCGCCTTCGTCATGATTGCCGCTTGCGATGAAGATGATGCCGGCTGCCTCCAGGGCGTGCTTTATGGCGAGCACGGCGTGTGGTTCGCCATTCGCTTCATCTGCTTCAAGTGTTTCGATGGTTGCAATCGGCAGCCCTGAGGCGGCTGCCAGTTGCTCGATGCTCAATCCGGTCATGGCGCGGGCACCGCGCATTTGTGTCGCTGTGATCATAAGGAAAGTCTAGCGCGGCGGCGAGCGTTCGCAAGGGGCTAGCGGTGCGCGCGACGGTTCTCGTTACGAATATTACGTGCCTCGAGAGCGACGCAGCCCCAGACCACGCCGAACAGCAGGTAGACGTGGCGCCAGTGGTCGATGTCGATGACATTGCCGATCGCAGCGTGTCCGAGAACGGCGATCCACCCGATCATCAGGTATGGTTGCCAGGGCCGATCCTTCAGCAAGTGCTTGAAACCCAGGCACAGGGTGCAGCACAGCATGCCGACATAGCTGATGAAGCCGAGCCATCCGTAGGTCGTCAGCGACTTCAGCCAGATATTATGCTCGTCCTCGGGAAAGATGGTGCCGAAGACCATCGGCCCTATGCCGAGCGGTCGTTCCATCATCATCGTAAAACCAATTCGGTGCCGCTCGAAGCGACCGAGATGTTCGCCGTCGTAGTCCTGGACCAGCTGCGCACGCGTCGAGAAGAGGTCGCTCACCTTGGGAAACTGGAGGGCGATGAGCAGCGATGCCGTCATCATCATGATCGCCGCAAGCGACAGGATGAGAATGCGCAGGCGAAAGGCTCCGCTGCGCTCCTTCAATAGCATGAGGAAGACGAGCAGCAGCACGCCAAGCAGGAAGAGGCCCCATGCTGCGCGCGAGAACGAGAGAAAGACGCCGAAGGCGAGGATCAGCAGGGCTCCGGCCCGGATCGGAGCAGACCGCAGGTTTCCGGTCAGTATTCCATGGACCAGATAGAGCGACGGGGGGACAAGGAAGGGGCCGAAGACGTTCGGATCCTGGAAAGCCCCCTTGGCGCGATCATAGAGCGTGAAGACCTCGGCGCCGGGGAAGGCGTGAAAATAGCCAAGGATGCCGAGCGTCGCGGTGATCACCGCGGCAAAGACCCAGGCGTTGAAGATCAACGGCAGGCGCCGATGGCTGTCTTCGATGATCGCCGCGTAGAACACGGCCGTCAGTGCGAGGAAGCTTGAAACAGCAACATACATCGGCCCGTCGGCAAGATCTCGCATCTGCGTCAGCGATAGCATGCCGCCGACGTTGAATGTCATGAGAAGCGCCAGGAGAGGGGCGGTGTAGCGGGAGATCCTGAGCCCGAGGATGAACCAGATACCGACCAGGCCGGCCATCCAGAGCTCGTAAGGGGCGGGTTCATTGATGACGAAGCCGGACAGGAACACGCCGAATGCGACCGCTGCCGATCCGATCAGACGCAGCGTCGCCCGCTGTGGATTGGCGACGCGGGAATATGCCGCCTCCACCGTGCTCAATAGGCGTTTTCCGTATTGAACAGCCGGAATGGCGTCAGGAACAGGATCTTCAGATCGAACCAGAGCGACCAGTTTTCGATGTAATAGAGGTCGTATGCGGTACGGAACTTGATCTTGTCGTCGTTATCGACTTCGCCGCGCCATCCATTGATCTGCGCCCAGCCAGTCACGCCCGGCTTGACGCGGTGGCGGGCAAAATAGCCTTCGACCACGTCGCCAAAGGCGCGATCGCGGGCCTGGGCGAGCACTGCGTGGGGACGTGGCCCCACGAGGGAGAGCTCGCCACGGAGAACGTTGAAAAGCTGGGGCAGTTCGTCGATCGACGATTTGCGGATGAAGCGGCCAACGGGCGTGACGCGCGGGTCCCCCTTCGTCACGGCAGCGCGACCAGTCGGGTCGCCCATGTCGGTATACATGGACCGGAACTTGAAGATGTTGATCACTTCATTGTTGAAGCCATGCCGCTTCTGCATGAAGAAGACGGGGCCCTTCGAGGTTGCCTTGATGGCAATCGCCGTCGCGAGCATGATCGGCCAGACGAGCGCGAGCGCAATGACGGCGAAGAAGACGTCGAAGCAGCGCTTGGCAACCGAATCCCAATCGCGGATCGGCTTGTTGAATATGTCGAGCATCGGCACCGCGCCGACATGCGAGTAGGCGCGCGGACGAAAGCGCAGGCGGTTCGCATGCGCGGCCAGGCGGATGTCGACCGGCAGGACCCAGAGCTTTTTCAGAAGCTGCAGGATACGGGCCTCAGCGCTGAGCGGTAGCGCGATGATCAGCATGTCGATGCGCGTCATGCGGCCGAACTCGACGAGCTCGGCAACCGTCCCGAGCTTGGGATAGCCGGCCACCATGATCGGAGAGCGTTGCTCTCCGCGGTCGTCGAAGATGCCGCAGATACGGATGTCGTTGTCGGGTTGCTGCTCCAGCAGACGGATCAGGTTCTTTGCCGGTTCACCGCCGCCGACGATGACGGCGCGCCGCTCCATGATGCCGTTGCGCGCCCAGTTGCGGATGCCGTAGGCGATGAGGAAACGCGAACCCAGCAGAAATACGGCGCCAAGCGCGAACCAGAAGAGATAGGATTGGGCATGTGCCCAGCCGATCCCGCCAAGCAGGCTTGTTGCTGCTGCCGTCAACAGGAAGGCGACCGTCCACGCGGCGAATACACGAGGCAGCAGCCGGATCCGCGCGCGCAACGACGGAATAGAATAGTTATCGGTGACCTGTAGCGCGACAACGAGCACAGCCGCAGCGACGGCCGCCGTCGCGGCACGGCCGAGGAAGGTGTCGGTGACATCACCCGGCCAGATGAGGAAGGCAAGGAGACCGATCGCAAACTGCGCTACGAACTCGAACAACCGCAGTTGCCCGACCATGATCGATGGCGAGCGTGTCTCTTCGCTGAATTGCGCGGCGATCTGTCTTGCAAACTCGTTGATCGGCTCGGAAGGCGCTGCAGCGTCCGTATCGCTGCCACGCAGATTGATGCCGGAAACCTGCTTGCGCAATGCTTCCAGATCGAATTGATCGTTTTTCTCTGCCTTGTTCATGAGGCTACCGCATCTGGTTGTCCAAATGGCAATAGCAGAAAGGCACTAAGAAACGTTTACGAAGCAGCAGCAGTAGTTTGGCTATGCTGGGTGTCCAGCAGTTCACGGTACAGTTTCAGCACATCACTGGCCATGACCGAGGCTGAAAAGACGGACCGCACGCTTTCTATTGCCGGCATGACGGCATCGTGCCAGCCGGGAATGCGGATCGCGTCAGCCATCACGCGAGCCAGATCGTCGGCATCTTCGGGTTTCACCAGGGCGGCGCTATCCACACCGAGAGCTTCTGGAATGCCGCCGACGCGGGTGGCGATGATGGTCTTGCCGGCGGCCAGACCTTCCAGAACGATGTAGGGAAGGGCTTCCGCCCGCGACGGTACGACAAGGTTCTGCGCCATCGCGAAGGCCTGCTGCACCCGCATTGCCGGCAGCATTCCGATGCGCTTGCCGAGCCCGCGTTCCACCATCATGTCGCGATATTTGTCCCGGTCCGGTCCATCGCCGATCATCAACGCGGAGAGGGGCCGGCCGAGGATCCGCTCCGCTTTTGCGAAGGCGTCTATAAAAAGGTCGGGACCCTTAAGGTCCCGCAGCATCCCGATATAGATGTAATGCACGGCGTCCGATCGCGTTGGCACGGGCGCGAAATCCCGTTCGCCTATGCCATTGTAGATCAGCCGCGTTTCCGTTCGTGGGCGTCCGACCTTCCTGGCGTAGGTGTCGCGCTCGTACTCGCAGATGAAGACGAGCGCATCGGTGAAGTATTCCTGCAGCCGCTCCATGCGCAGGACGAACTGCCCGATGAGCGAGGAGCGGGAATAATGCAGGCTTCCACCGTGCGCGGTATAGAGGCGGGCTACGCGATACCTGTTCACCCGCAAGGCTGAGCCGGCAAGTCGCGCGAGCACGCCGCCTTTGGCGCCGTGTCCGTGCAGCACATCCGGCCGCAAGCTTTTGATATGTTTGTATGTGTCCCAGATGACGCCGATATCGGAAAAGCTGACCGAGCGGCGGATCGGCACGCGGATCAGACCAAGGGCGAGATAGGGACGGATTTCGTCGAAAAGACTGTCCTCGTGCTCGCCGCCGGTAGAACTGTCGCAAATGATGCCGACTTCATGCCCTGCCTTGCTATGCTCGATCACCAGGTCGCGGACATGGCGGAAGATTCCGCCGACCGGGGACCTGAAGCAATGGAGGATGCGAAGAGGGCGCTGTTTGCTCATCAAGGATCAGAAGAGCCGTTCGCGCACGTAGATCGTGTCGCCTGCGATGATCGCCGAGGAGATGTTGACCCGGCCCGTCAGAACCTGGCCGTTGATCTTGCGGGTGACGTCAACGGCGCCCTGGTTTGCCCTGGCACTGAAGCCACCGGCCACAGCCACGGCATTCTGTACGGTCATGCCCGGGACGTAAGCATATTGGCCGGGCTGGCCGACTTCGCCCATGATGAAAATCGAGCGGTAGCGATCGACGTCGATCGTGACGTCGGGATCACGCAGGTAACCCTGCTTGAGCTTCTGGGCGATTTGGCCCGAGAGTTGCTGCAAGGTGCGACCGCGCGCCGGCACCTGTCCGATGAGCGGGAAGGCGATGTATCCGGCTTGGTCGATCGTGTAGACGTTCGTCATGCTCGGCTGGTCGAATACGGTGATGCGCAACCGATCGCCGCTATCCAGAGAATAGGGCTGGATCGTCGCCTGGTTGAAGGCCTGCGGGGCCGGCTTGTAGCTATTGCAGCCCGCCAACACCGCAGTCATGGCGGCGAGGCTCAGGGCCAGCAGAAGTTTTGGCTGTGCAACAGGCATGCGCAGGTGCTCGCAAGAAATGAATGTGTTCTCCTCCGTTATCATTCCGTTAGGGTTAATAGCCGGTAAAGGGAGGGCATTTTTCCGCTTTCCGGTGTTGAAGGCTTCAATGGCTTGCACTGAAGCATTAACCCTTGAGTTACTGTAATCATTTACCTTCGCCGCACGTTTGTTCTTGGAGTACGAGCATGTCCGGCGTAATGGGTCATCAGGATGTGGACATCGATCTTGGCCAGTTGGTCCGCGCGGTATGGGCGCGGCGACTGAAGGTCGTAGCGATCACCGTGCTCGGGGCAGGGGTCGCTTTCACCGGCGCCAAGATGATGGCGCCGAAATATCGCAGCGAGACACGCATCCTGATCGAGCCGCGTGCTCCGGCCTTCGCCACAGCCCAGGCCAATGACGCCGGCGCCAGCCCGCTTCTCGACGAACTCAACATCGCAAGCCAGGTCCAGCTTCTTCAATCCGCAGATCTGATCAAGCAGGTCATCAACAGCCAGAAGCTTTACGCGCTTCCGGAATTCGACGCCGCGGCCAACGGGTCGGCGCTCAACGATATCCTGATCGCGCTTCATCTGAAGAAGAGCCCTCTGGAGAGCCCACCCGAGGAGCGGGTGATCGATGCGTTCACCGAGCGATTGCAGGTCTACCAGGTCCCCGGTTCGCGGGTGATCGGCATCACCTTTACGTCAAAGGATCCGAAGCTCGCGGCGACGATTCCGAACGCGATGGCTGCGGCGTATCTCGTCAAGCAAAGTGGTGCGAAGCTCGATTCCAATTCGGAGGCGACGCGCTGGCTGGAGCCCGAAATCGAGACCCTTCGCAGGAAGGTGAGCGAGGCGGAGCAGAAGGTTGCCGAATATCGCGCCGAACACGGCCTGTTGCCGACCAACACAGGCACCAATTTTCCGACGCAGCAGCTGAACGACATCTCTGCCGAATTGACGCGCGTGCGCGGCGAGCGGGCCAATGCAGAGGCCCGCGCCCGGTCCGTTCGCGACAGCCTGTCATCAGGCGAGCCGTCGGATACGCTTCAGGACATCATGTCCTCGCAGTCGATCCAGCGTCTGAAGGGTACGGAATCCGCCCTCCAATCGCAGATCTCTGATCTTCAGACTTCGTTGCTCAACAATCACCCGCGGCTTAAGAGTCTTCGGGCGCAGCTTGCCGACATCAAGACGCAGATCCGCCAGGAGACGCAAAGAATTCTGTCGAGCATCGAGAACGAGGCCAAGGTTGCGGCCCTCCGTCAGGCTGAGCTCGAGCAGCAATCCGACAAGGTCAAGGCAAGCAGCGCGCAAGCGGGCGAGGACGAAGTCGGCCTCAACGCGCTGGAACGCGAGGCGGTCGCCCAGCGACAGCTTCTCGAAACCTATCTGTCGCGCTACCGCGAGGCGGCCTCACGCGCAGACAAGAATTCCAGCCCGGCGGACGCGCGCGTCGTGTCGAATGCCATCCAGCCAGTCGATCCCTATTTCCCGAAGGTCGTCCCGATCGTCACGGTCGTTGCGCTTGCAACCTTTATCCTCACGTCGATTGCGATCATGCTGGCCGAGTTGTTTAGCGGCCGGGCGCTGTGCCCTGCCGGAGTTTCCACAGCCGCCGAGGAGGAGCTGGTCGAGAACGACGAACGCGCCCCTTCCGAACCGCGCAGGAGCGCCGCCACAACGAGCATGCTGGCTCTGACACCAGAGGACGAAGAACATGCCGATGAGGTCGCCGATGTGCTCCCCGAGGAGCCGTCGGTCGACGACAACGAGTTTTCCGTAGCGTCTGTCGCCGATTACCTGATCGGCAGCCGGGCGCCGCTTGCGATCGCGATTTCGCCGACCGGCGATCGCGGTTCGGCAGCCACCGTGTCTCTTGCACGTAAGCTGGCCGATGCGGGGTCGCGTGTCGTTCTGGTCGATATGACCGGGTCCGGCTGCCCGACCGACCTCATGGCGCAGGATCGCGACGCGCTCGGCATCACCGATCTTCTCTGCGGTGAAGCCGCGTTCGGCGACACGATCCACGGCGATCGCTTATCCAATGCGCATCTCATTCCCCAGGGCGTGAGCGATACGCGACGGGCCATGCGCGGCGCCAGCCGTCTTTCGCTGCTGCTCGACGCGCTTGCTTCGGCCTACGATATCGTGCTTGTCGAGTGCGGCGCGGCTGACGTTGCGGGTGTCTCGCGTCTGACGCAGAGCAAGGATGTCGAAATCATCCTCTCGATGCCTGATATTGTCGAAGACGAGTTTGTCGCTGCGATGACCGCTTTCGAAGCGGCCGGCTACAACCGTGTCGTACTCATGTCAGGCGACGATCCGGCGGACGATATGATATCGCGCCAGGCGGCGTGATCAGACGCCGGCAACCCTGCGCGTGCGCTGGGCGAATTTGTAGAGACGCTCGCGGCTTTTGACGTAAGCCTTGCCGCGGGTGATGGCGCGATACGCAAGCCCGGCCAGAGAGCCTCGTGCGGTGATGGGCAGGACTACGTCATAGTGATCAGTTTCGACGGGCGCCCAAGAACGCTTGTAGCCCTGATCGCCGAGGCCAAAGTCGAAGAGGCTGACGCCCTTGCCGTGAAGCCCCGAGATCATCTGCCAGAACAGGAACTCACCCGGGCTCGCCTCCGCGGCAATGCCCTCATCGATCGCGCTGAACTGGCAGATAACGTGGTCGGCCTTTCTGGATATGCCGGCGACCGCCGCGATTTTTCCATCATGTTGGCCCTTCAGGCGGATTGCGTGCATTTCCAGCGGGAATGCCTCGCCGGCTCTTGCATCGAGCGCGCCATGTAGGAATGCCTTGGTTTCAGGGTCAGCGAAGACGTCAGGCAGGCCCATGGCCGCGAAGCGTTCACGCTTCATCTGAAAGAAGCGGTCGAGAAGCCAATGCTGTTCCTCCGGGCGACCGCCGGCGATATAGTCGAAGCCACCGAGCGCTTCGAGCCGCTTGGACTGCACCCGGAATTTCTTGCGTCGACCCTTTGCGTTCAGCTGGGCGAGCGTCGCTTCGAAGGTCTCCAGCAACGGAAGCTGGTAGGCGTGATTTTGGTTTTGCACCATCGGCAACGCGGCCAGCGGATTTTGACGCTCGCGCCAGATCAATGGAATGTTCTGGAGCAACAGAAGATCGGCTCGCCCGCGCAGCGCCACCCGCAACTGTTCTGTGAAGCTGCTGTCAGCGACGAAATCGGCTGAAAATAGTCCGGTATTGATGTTGCTGTGATCGGCGCCGATGAATTTGGCGACCCGTCCGCCGTATGATGGAATGATCTCGACAGGCAGGATGAAAGCCGTCCGCCCGCCCGATCTTCCGCGAATGATGGCGACAGCGCGTCCGTGTGCCCGGACCCACGCAGAGCACCAGTCGTAGCCCTGATGCAGAGAGGTCAGGGCATCCGTTTCAAGGGCGCGCCATTCCTTCTCGAGGGGCTCGATCGCATCCACGATGTCGATCTCGTAGGCGCCGGTTATCGGCGCTGAAATGCCATGCCTGCCGCCGCCCAGGGGCTCATCATCGACATGAAGCATCTGCGTTTGCACAGGGACTCTCCGGTCAAGCTCGTTGCGCGAAGAGAATAGAGGGCAGAAGCGTGGATTTTGTTTATGCCGGCGCGTGAGCCGGGATTTCCGCCGATCACGGTTATCCGGCGATTAACGCTTACTGCTGCTTCGGGCCGGCCATCCACTTGATGATGACCATTGCCGGCAGCACCCAGAGCAGGCCGCTCAGTGCGAAATAGAGCAGGTGACCCCACCAGGGCGCATCTCCGAGCGTCGCAACCGCGATGGTATTCGCGAGCAGCGCATAGAAGAGCACGAGAACGACGATGAGGATCGTGCCGATGAACTTGCGAAGGCGAACAGGCATCGATTGTCTTTCAAAAGAGATTGGCAGCCGCCGCGACGGCATGCCGCAAAGGTTCGGGGCTTGTTTTGCATGAGCCGCTAAGGCAAATCAACAGCGCAGACAAGGAGCCGTCATGAGCATCGCGAATACGACCATCGAGAAGCATCTGTTGCAGGAAGTGCGCACGCAGGACAGCAACCGTCGCGTCGTCCGTATCTGGCTCGGGTTCGTTCTCCTGGCGCTCTTCTGTCTTGTGATCGTCGGCGGCGCCACCCGGTTGACCAATGCCGGTCTGTCCATCACCGAGTGGAAGCCCATCCACGGCGTGATCCCGCCACTGAATGCAGCCGAATGGGAAGAAGAGTTCAAGCTCTACCAGCGCATTCCCGAATACCAGGTGCTCAACAGCGACATGACGGTCGAGCAGTTCAAGGGGATCTTCTGGTGGGAATGGGCGCATCGGCTGATTGCTCGCGGCATCGGGGTGATCTTCGCGTTGCCGCTGTTTTATTTCTGGGCGACTGGCCGGATCGAGAAGCGCCTCCGCTGGCCACTCGTCGGCATTC
Source organism: Hyphomicrobiales bacterium (assembly GCA_900489925.1). Lineage (GTDB taxonomy): Bacteria > Pseudomonadota > Alphaproteobacteria > Rhizobiales > Rhizobiaceae > Rhizobium. The sequence continues at coordinate 198,247 of UEHQ01000010.1, forward strand.
TTGCGCTCGGCGGTCTCCAGGGCGCGATCGGCTGGTGGATGGTGTCGTCGGGTCTCTCCGTTCGCACCGATGTTAGCCAGTACCGGCTCGCCACGCATCTGGTGATGGCGTGTCTGATCTTTGCGTCCTGCATGTGGATCATGCGGGGACTGTCGCCGCACTCCGACGATGCGCCGCCGACGTCAAGTTCGCGCGCCTGGGCTGGTGCCATCGCTATTTTCGCGCTGTTCCAGATCTATCTCGGCGCGCTCGTTGCGGGGCTGGATGCCGGCTTCACCTACAACACCTGGCCCTTGATGGACGGTGCCGTGGTCCCGTCAGATCTCCTGATACAGCAGCCTGCCTGGATCAACTTCTTCGAAAATCCCAAGACGGTGCAGTTCATTCACCGCGTCGGAGCCTACACACTGTTTGCGCTGACGCTGGTCAACATGATCATCGCGCTCAGCGCCGCGCCTTCGACCACGCATGCGCGCCGCGCCGTCGTCCTTTTTGCGCTCGTCGTCATCCAGGCGTCGATCGGTATCGCGACACTGCTACTTCACGTCCCACTCCATTGGGGACTGCTGCACCAGGCGGGCGCACTTGTCGTCTTCGGCTTCGCGGTCGCCAACTGGCGCGGCTTCTATGGCGAATACCCGCGCAAGACGGTGATCGCCGAGCGCGACTAGCACTCCGCCTGCTCGCAGGCGAATGCCGAGACAGAGAGATTTTTTATTTCGTTTGTCGAATCGGGCCGCCCATCGCCGTCCTTGTCAGGACGTAGAAAGGGCGGGAGGCCAGCATGCGACAGCTCAAGGTGTTTCTCAGCATTTCCGTGGACGGCTATTTTGCCGATGAACGCGGCGACATGAGCTGGGCTCATGCCGATGATCCGGATTTCAAGACATTCGTGGCCGCCAATGCCGGTTCCGGAAATACGCTTGTCATGGGCCGCGTGACCTACGATCTCATGGCCTCCTATTGGCCGACCGATATGGCGAAACGGAACGATCCCGCTGTCGCCGCGGCAATGAACGAATTGCCGAAGATCGTCTTTTCAAGAACGATGCGCGAGGCAAACTGGAACAACACCAGAGTGTTCCATAGAGCCCCTGTCGCGGCGATGCAGGCCCTCAAGAAGGAGGAGGGCAGGGATATGGTGATCCTCGGCAGCGGCAGCATCGCAAGGCTGTTTGCGGAAGCCGGCCTTGTCGACAGCTTTCAGTTCGTCGTCGTGCCGCTTGTGCTCGGTGGAGGGCGTGCGGCGTTTGCCGGTCTCTCGCGTCGTTTGCCGTTGAAGCTGGAGGACAGCAGGACATTCAAGAACGGAATGGTGGTTCTCACTTATCGCCCTGGCTGATCCACCCAGGCTTGCGGCTTCATCGGGCGCCATAACGAAAAATCCGGCCGCGTTGCCGCAGCCGGATCTTTATCATTCCCTTGTGGGATCAGTCTCAGAAGAAACCGCGACGCTGCCACCAGCCAGCCTTCTTGGGCTTGCCGTCGTTGTCGGTCGGTTCAGTGCGGGTCGACGTTACCGTCGGCTCGGAAGAAGAGATGTTCGATTCGCGGTTCGCGCGCACCGGCTTTGCTTCCTCGTCGGCGGGCGTCGCGAGATCTGCGACAGCCTCGATCGTTTCCGCTTCAGCGACCGGAGCAGCCTCTTCGCGGCGCGCGGGATGGAAATTGGCAAGCGGCAAGCGAATGCTGGCGGCTGACCACTGCGGAGCCTTGGCGGGCTGAACCGGCGAAGGCGCAGCGCCAATCGACAGTTCCAGCTCTTCAATCAGATCCCGAGCACCACCGGAAGTGGGTTCGGCCCGCGGCACGCCCGACGTCCAATCGGCGGACGAAAGAACGGAGCGCCCCTCAGGCTGCGCATAAACCGCATGTTCTACTTCTTCGGACGCAACCGCCGGGACTTCGAACGCTGGCTCAACATGGGACACAACCTCTGCCAATTCGACCTCAGCAGGGGTATCGATTACCGCGGGCGCATGGGGAGCGTCGTAACGCTCAAATTCGCGCAGCAATTCGTCCTCAAGGTTGAAGGCAGGCTCCAACCTAGGCTCGTCGGCGACAGTATTGGCCGCCACTCGAGGCTCGAAGCCGACGATACGGGCAAGCTCTGCCAAGGGATCGTCGTCGGCAAAGAGGTCCGTATTCTTACGCGTGTCATACGCCCGCTGTTTATCTGCCATACTCATCCACTCGCAAATGCAAAGGTTTCGTGCCAGCGCATTGTGGGTAAATGGTGACGCTACCGCATCTCTTCCGGCGCAGCGGTCCCTGCGATTGCAAGTCCCGACTTCAAAACCGACGCAACGGCGTACACCAGTCCAAGTCTGGCTATACTCGATTCTCGGCTCTTATCGTTAATAAATCGTAAGTCTACCTGATCCTTGCCTTTGTTCCAATGCGCATGGAAAGAACTGGCGAGATCATAGAGGTAGAATACGACGCGATGCGGCTCCTGCGACTGGGCCGCGGACTCGACCAGCCTCGGGAACTCCGCAACCTTCGCAACCAGCTGCAATTCCGCGGGATCCGAGATACCGGACACGGCTTTTGCAAGCACTTCCGGTGACGCGTCGAGATCAGGAAATGCCTCCTTCGCCTGCCGGAAGACCGACATGCAGCGAGCGTGCGCATACTGTACGTAAAAGACCGGATTATCTTTCGACTGCTCCGTTACTTTGGCAAAATCGAAGTCTAACGGCTCGGAACTCTTCCGGTACAACATCATGAAGCGCACCGAATCGCGACCGACTTCATCGACCACGTCGCGGAGTGTTACGAAGTTGCCGGAACGCTTCGACATCTTATAAGGCTCGCCGTCGCGGAACAGCTTGACCAGCTGGCACAGCAACACGGTGAGCTTGGCCTTGCCTTCCGAGACGCCCCGCGCAACCGCTTCGAGGCGTTTGACGTAACCACCATGGTCGGCGCCGAGAACGTAGATCATCTCGTTGAAGCCACGGTCGAACTTGTTCTTGAAATAGGCAACGTCGGCCGCGAAGTACGTGTACGAGCCATCCGACTTGATCAGCGGGCGATCCATGTCATCACCCACCTCGGTCGAACGGAACAGCGTCTGCTCGCGATCTTCCCAATCTTCCGGCAGCTGGCCCTTCGGCGGTGGCAGCGTGCCCTTGTAGACATGCCCCTTGAACGTCAGGTCGTTGATGGCAGTGCGAATCGCAGCTGCGCCATGGGCGTGCAGCGTGCGTTCGGAGAAGAAGACATCATGATGAACATTGAGCGCCGCCAGATCTTCGCGGATCATCACCATCATCGCATCGATCGTGCGATCCTTGACGATCGGCATCCATTGATCTTCAGGCATGTTGTGCAGCTTGACGCCGTAGTCACGAGCCAGTGACTCACCGACCGGCACCAGATAGTCGCCCGGATAGAGGCCAGATGGGATTTCACCAATCTTCTCGCCGAGGGCTTCGCGATACCGCAGGAAGACCGACCGCGCCAGCACGTCGATCTGCGAGCCCGCGTCGTTGATGTAATACTCCTTCACGACGTCGAAGCCGGCGAAGGAGAGCAGATTTGCCAGCGCGTCGCCAACAACGGCGCCACGGCAATGGCCCACATGCATCGGCCCGGTCGGATTGGCGGAGACATATTCGACGTTGACACTTTTGCCGGCGCCAAGCGTTGAGCGGCCATAGTCGCTGCCGGCGTCAATCATCGATGCCAGCAGACGCTGCCAGTAGCCGACGGCGAGCTTGATGTTGATGAAACCAGGGCCTGCAACCGATACGTCGGCGACGTCGGCATCTTCCTTCAACTTCGCGGTGATGATTTCCGCCAGAGCGCGCGGATTGCTACCTAGCGGCTTTGCCAGGACCATCGCGGCATTGGTCGCGACGTCGCCATGGCTCGCGTCGCGAGGGGGCTCGACGGTGATACGGCCGAAATCCAGCTCGGATCGCTTTTCCTTGACCAGATCGATCTGTTCAAGGGCGGTTTTAATCCTGGCTTCGAAATCGGTAAAAAGGTTCATCGCACTCTTCCATGCATAGGCTGAGCCATAAGGCATTTGCCCGACTTTTGCCGGGCGACCGCTGCCTATCGCAAATCCGGAGTATGGTCAAACAATCGCCTGTGGGCGCTGATTGCATAGGTATCGGTCATGCCCGCGAGATAGTCACCCACATGGCGCGCCTTTGGCGCTTCGGCAAGACCGGCGATATGATCGACCCAGTAGTGGCTCTGCATTTCCTTGGGGTTTGCCATGTAGGCACCGAACAGATCGGTCACAATCTGTGCGGCGCCGGCGCGAATGCGCATGATCTCCGGGTGCCGGTAGATGCGCTTGAACAGCATCGCCTTGATCTGTTTGTCTGTTTCAGCCATCCCGGCCGAGAATGTCGCGATCACCTGGCTTGCCTGGCGGACATCGTCGGCGCTCTGCGGGCTCACTTCGACAAGGCGCTGCTGGGCGACCGAGATCACATCCTCGACCATGCGGGTGATCTGGCGGCGCATGATCTCGTGCGTGAATCGATTAGGCTCCAGATTAGGATAGCGGTCCCTCACCTCGGCCATGAGGCCTGCGAGGAAGGGAATCTCTTCCAGCATCTCGAACGTCAGATAGCCGGAGCGCAGACCATCGTCGATGTCGTGGGTGTTATAGGCAATATCGTCGGCAATCGCCGCGGCCTGCGCCTCGAGGCTGGCAAAGGTAGCGAGTTCGAGATCGTGGATCTCGCAGTAGTCCAGGATCGGCTGCGGCACCGGCCCGCGCGTTCCCACACCATCCTTGGTCAATAGCGGACCATTGTGCTTGACGAGCCCTTCGAGGCTTTCCCAAGTCAGATTGATGCCGTCGAAATCGGCGTAGCGGCGCTCGAGCTTGGTGACGATCCGCAACGACTGCGCGTTGTGATCGAAGCCTCCGTACGGCAACAGCACCTCGTGCAAGGCATCCTCGCCAGTGTGGCCAAATGGCGTGTGGCCGAAGTCGTGGACGAGCGCCACGCCCTCGGCCAGATCCTCGTCCAGTTTCAGCGCCCGCGCCAATGCACGCGCGATCTGCGCGACTTCAATCGTGTGTGTAAGACGGGTCCTGTAGTGATCGCCATCCTGGGCGATGAAGACCTGTGTCTTGTGCTTCAGGCGGCGAAAAGCCGTCGTGTGGACGATGCGGTCGCGGTCGCGCTGGAAGTCGGATCGGGTGGGGCTCGAGCTCTCCGGATAAAGTCGCCCGCGCGTCTTCCATGGGTCGGCCGCAAAGACTGCCCTGTCACCACCGCCGAAACCTAAAGCACCCCTGTCGATCGTCATTCTTCACCGTCACTCGTCATCTTGCAGCACCCGCCCATTGACGCCGCTTTCCGCCCTTCATACCTATAGAGAGCATAAACGGCAAAGAGGCCCTTTCTTCGCCGCTTTGCCGGAAGCGGCACTTTCGTGATATAAAGCGCAAGTGCCTTTGAAAACAGCCATTTGAACGTTGGCTGAAACGCTATTCTCTCCGGATCTTGACCCCGGCAGGAGCAGATATGACTGATGCAAATGTAACGCTTTCCGAAGCGGCGGCAAAACGAATCGCAGCGATCGTCGGTACCGAGCCCGGCAAGAGCGCATTGCGGGTTTCTGTCGAAGGCGGCGGTTGTTCGGGCTTTTCCTACAAGTTCGATCTGGCCGACAACGTCCAGGACGACGATATCATCGTCGAAAGAAACAACGCCAAGGTGCTGATCGACAGCCTTTCGCTCGTCTATATGGCGGGATCGGAGATCGATTTCGTCGACAATCTGCTTGGCCAATCCTTCCAGATCAAGAACCCGAATGCTGTCGCCAGCTGCGGCTGCGGGACCAGCTTCTCCATCTGATCCATTGCTCTATCCACATCGAACCGGCCGAGGAATGCCTTCCGGCCGGTTTATCATGTTGTGGTTTGTCCAAGGAGCGAGATAGAAGAAAGCCTCAACGCTGAACAGGACACCCCATGAAGATCGCGACCTGGAACATCAACGGCGTCAAGGCGCGCATCGACAATCTCACGCAGTGGCTGCGGGATTCTAATCCCGATATCGTTTGCCTGCAGGAGATAAAGACGATCGACGAAGGATTTCCGAGGCTAGAGATCGAGGCCCTGGGCTACCACGTCGAAACGCACGGCCAGAAAGGCTTCAACGGCGTCGCCATTCTCTCCAAATCGAAGCCCGACGAAGTGAGCCGCGGTCTCCCCGGCGATCCGCTGGACGAGCAATCGCGCTTTATCGAGGCTGTGTTCTCGCTACCCGGCAACCGCGTGGCACGCGTCTGCTGCCTGTATCTGCCGAACGGCAATCCTGTAGAGACCGAGAAATACACGTACAAGCTGGCGTGGATGGAGCGGTTGCACAAGTTCGCCAGCGAGCGCCTCGCCTATGAAGAGATCCTGATTTTTGCCGGCGACTACAACGTCATTCCCGAGCCGCACGACTGCTTCGATTCGAAGGTGTGGGAGAATGACGCCCTGTTCCTGCCCCAGACGCGAGAAGCGTTCCGCAAGTTCCAAGGCCTCGGCCTGGTCGACGCCGTGCGCGCGACCACGGATGCCGTTCCAGCCTATACCTTCTGGGATTATCAGGCCGGCGCCTGGCAGAAGAACAACGGCATCCGTATCGACCATCTGATGTTGTCGCCCGAAGCGGCGGACCGGATGACGTCGACAGCTATCGAGAAGCATGTACGCGCCTGGGAGAAGCCCTCGGACCACGTGCCCGTCGTCGCTTATTTCGATTTCGCGGATTAAGCGGAATTCTTAAGCAGCGCTGAACGCGAGCTGCTGCTATTCTGTCGTTGTCGCGATCTTATGCGACAACGAGATGGCCGTGCGGCGATCGCTTTCGGTTGCCACCGAGAAGGCCTGCTCCTGCAGCGATTCCATCCAGCCGCAATCCTTGGGCTTGCAGCGATCGAGCGCCGCCGTCATCAGGGCGAGGCCATTGGCTGTCTGGCCTTCCTGGAAGAGAATGTTGCCGAAGACCGACATGGCACCGGGGTGACCGCTCTTGCGCGCCTGGTTGAGCCATTTCTTGGCCTGCTGGGTGCTGGTGCTGCCACCCTCGCCCGCAAGCATCATCTGCGCGAGCTGGAACTGGGCCTCAGGCACGCCGAACGTCGAGGCGACCTGGAAATAGAGCTGCCGCGCCTGGCTCAGATCCGTCTTGACTGGGCTTCCCGGAATACCGTGCTTGTAGTAGCCGGCGAGCGAGAGCAAGGCGTTGACGAAGAAGCCTGTGTCCTCGGAACCGGGTTCGACGCCCTGCTGCGCGATTTCGCTGTAGATCTTGAATGCCTCGAAATCGTTCTGCGCGACACCGTCGCCATCGGCATACATGTTGGCAAGCGCCCAGCGCGAGCCGGTATGTCCTTTTTCGGCGGCGTATTTGTAAGCTTCGACCGCCTCTTCCTTCTGACCATTCTTATAGGCCTTGAAGCCGAACTTGAAGAGATCGAAGGGACCGGATTCCTTCGTGACACCCGACTTGATGTCGAATGCACTCGCTGGACAGGCCACCGCCGCGAAACAGGCGACGGAAAGCCCCGCAAGCACCACTCTGAGAGATCTGAACTCAAACGTCAGCATGTCACTCGGTTTCTTTCGCTTCCATTCCGCAGGCTCGTCGAGCCACGGACGTATTCCTCCCGGCGAGCGATCCCGCGGCGGGTTCGAAGACCCCTTTGCCCGCGTCGCATCCAGCCCCGCTCCATTTCTGGAGCTGCAATTTTCTGCGCATCGCCCTCATCCGCCCGTTCCCCGGCGCGGCATTTTTGCGATGCCAACAAGATCATTTTCGCGGAGCCGTTGAGCGACCTGCCGCCTTCAAAACATAGGTAGTCACCAATTGTGACAAAACCTGAGTCGTTGTTACCGGATGCCGATTCCGGCGCCGGCAACATCCCGGAAAATGGATAGGAGGAAAGACTGGAACGCGGTGAGCACGAGCGAAGCTTTTCGGCCGGATCGTCCTGCAGCAAAAGCAATGCGACAGCAGCGGCATCAACTTTACCGCACTTCCCGCCTGCCTTGCCTGCACTGAATGAAAACCGACCCATCTTACTCTTTACGCGCACCTTATGCCTGTCATTCCCTCGCCCGAGCTTACCGCTGCGCCTCGTTTGTGGCGGGAAATGGACAATTTGCCCCGAACCGCACCTTACGCGAATGGTGGTAAAAAACTGTTGCTGAATCGTCACAAAATGAGACGCGGAAACACCATGCTTAACAGTCCATACACAAAGAAAAAGCCCGGCGATTTGCCGGGCTGATCTTGAGGTCATCTTAGAGGTTCAGAACTTGACCTTGATGCTGGTCGAGACAGCAGCAATCAAATCGTTGCCGAAGGAGTAAGACACGTCATCACCATAGGTGATCCCGTTCTGGGTGATTGCGCCAGAAGAGCCGCTGGTGAGGATGCCAAGCGCACCGGCAACCCGCCACTCAATGTTCTCCGTCGGGCTGTAGGCAGCTCCAACGCCGAGGGTCCAGCTGTCGGTTTGCGCGCCGTAACCATGGCTGGTGCCGCGATCCCAGGTCAGACTTACCGCACCGCTCCACTGGTCATTGAATTTATGACCAACACCACCTGTCACCGTCCATCCATCGCGATAGAGGAGGTCGAGCGAGGTGAGCTCGGTTGCGCCTCCGGGCGTGCACTTGATGCTTCTGGTCGAGGTCGGGCACAACGCGATTGACTGCAGCACGCTCCAGTTTGTCCACTTGACCGAGCCAAAAGCTAGCCAGTCAGGCGCGATACCGCTTTGCAGCTTCAGCTCGAGCGAATCCGGCGCCTCGGCGGCCCCAAACACATTCGTTACCGTGCCATAAGGCGCCGTGTTGTATGGTGCTACCGCTCCGGTGACCTGTGTCAGATCAACCGTGCCGGTCAGGTTGTCGTATTTGACGCGGCTGTTATAGACCAAGCTGGCGCGAAGCGCATATTCCGGAATTTCGTAGGCTACGCCTGCGCGCCAGCCCCAGCCCTGATCCTCCAGATCCAGTCGACCGATACCTGTGCCGGTACCACCCAGCAAAGCGGGATTGACGACGTAGCGCTCCTTGAAACCTTCAACTTCCTGATAGAAGGTGCCGCCGATGACCCGAAGCTGGCCCGGACCGACATCAAATTTATACGAACAGGTCGCAGCGTAGTTGCGTGTCTTGATTTCTGTTTCGATGTTGTTTTGGGCGCCGACCCAATTTGCACCCGGATTGGTGTGTGCTCCAAAAGGCTCGGAATAGTCGAGCAAGCAATCGACGTCGCCATAACCGCCCTTGATTCCGCCGTACGGAATGGCGAAATTCTCGGTGTCATCAGCAGTGGTCGATCCGGCACCGAAACCGTTGCTGCCTGATCCGTCCGCCGGGTTGGTATCCTTCGCGTCCTTCAGCTTGCGCTGCGGCATGACATAGATCACGCCCGACTGAATCGAGAACTGCGACGCATCGAACAACTGATCGATATTGTAGCCACCACGATCCAGGCCCCCAGCGAAGGACGGCTGAACCAGAGTTGAAAATAGAGCAAGCGACAGAATGCTTGCTGATGCCATACGCGATGCCAATGTGTCTCCCCCACTGAGGCAATTTTTGATGGCAGACTGTGCAAGCGATTGCCGAAGATGGCAACTTCGTGATCGGACGCGATTGGAAAGTGAGCTAATGGATCATTTACGTAATCAATTGACGGGCACGTCAAATATTTGATCATTTAGAAAAAAAATCTACCAATGTTCAAAATTGCACACAATCGGCGGACAAACGTTCCACGCTGGGGCATATCTGTAACCTGCAAACAACACTCAGATTTTTCGCCGGCGGACCGTGGAAAACGCACAAAATCAAGCAAAAATGGCGCTTTGAGCCCCTGATCCCCACCAGGTGACATGCAGAACCAGTCGAGCGAAACAAAAAGGCGCCCGATTCTGTATCGGGCGCCTTAGAATTTCATACTACCGTGCGTTGACTTTACGATGCTTCAGCTACACGTGAGAGTGCAGTCCGCAGGCTCGCCACCTGGCCCTGCAACTCTTCCAGACGATCGCGCTCGGCGGCAACGACTTCCGGATTGGCATTGGCCACAAACTTCTCATTCGAGAGCTTGCCGTTGATGCGTGCCATCTCTCCGTCGGCCTTGGCGATCGCCTTTTCCAACCGCGCCTTCTCGGCGCCGAGATCGATCAGCGTGCCGAGAGGCAGGCAGACCGTCGCTTCGCCAACGATGATCTGTGCAGCACCCTTCGGTGCTTCGTGGGTGAGCGAGATGCCATCGACGCGGGCCAGCCTCTTGATCGCAGCGTCGTGTCGCGCCAGGCGTTCGCGAGTCAGGCTGTTGGCGTTGACAACCACCAGTGGCGCAATCGCCGAAGGCGGCACGTTCATTTCCGCGCGAACAGAACGGAGACCGGATACCAAGTCGATCAACCAGTTGATCTCGTCGGCTGCCGCATCATCCGCGTAGGACGGTGCCGGCCACTCGGTGTGGCAGATCAAGTTGTCACGCTCGACACTCTCGCCCGCCGTATGGGCCCAAAGCTCTTCGGTCATGAACGGCATGAAGGGATGCAGCAGCTTGTAGATCTCTTCGAGAATGTAAGCGCTGCACGCCTGTGCTTCCTTCTTGGCGCCTTCGTCCGTGCCGCTGAAAACCGGCTTCAGCAGTTCGAGGTACCAGTCACAAACCTGATTCCAGACGAAGCGATAGAGCGCGCCGGCTGCATCATTGAAGCGGTAGGCTTCCAGCGCCTCGGTCACGTCGCGCTCTGTGCGCGCCAGTTCCGTCAGGATCCAGCGGTTGATCGTCAGTTCCGCCGCCTCGGGAACGAAGTGCGGATCGCTCTTGGCGCCGTTCATCTCGGCGAAGCGGGTCGCGTTCCAGAGTTTGGTGCCGAAGTTGCGGTATCCGGCAATACGGGCCGGATCGAGCTTCACGTCGCGGCCCTGAGCGGCCATGATCGCCAGGGTGAAGCGCAGCGCGTCGGCGCCGTACTCATCGATCAGCTCCAGCGGATCGATGACGTTGCCCTTCGACTTCGACATCTTCTGGCCGTTCTTGTCGCGAACCAGCGCGTGGACGTAGACGGTGTTGAAGGGCTCGACCGGAACGCCGTCCTCATCCTTCATGAAGTGAAGGCCCATCATCATCATGCGGGCGACCCAGAAGAAGATGATGTCGAAGCCGGTGACCAGAACGTTGGTCGGGTAGTAGCGCGCCAGTTCCGGCGTCTGCTCCGGCCAGCCGAGCGTAGAAAATGGCCAAAGCGCCGACGAGAACCAGGTGTCGAGAACATCTTCGTCGCGGGTCAGGATTTCGCCCGGCTTGAAGTTTTCAAGCAGGTCCTCAACATAGGCCTTCATCGGACCTTCGTGCGAGAGATAGTGCTGGATCGCGGCCTGCAGTGCCTCTTCTTCGGTCTTCTCGACGAAGACCTGTCCGTCGGGACCATACCATGCAGGGATCTGGTGTCCCCACCAGAGCTGGCGGGAGATGCACCACGGCTGAATGTTTTCCATCCATTCGTAGTAGGTCTTGTCCCAGTTTTTCGGCACGAAGTTGGTGCGGCCATCGCGAACGGAGGCGATCGCAGGCTCTGCGAGCGTCTGGGCGTCGACATACCACTGCTCGGTCAGCCGCGGCTCGATCGGCACGCCGCCGCGGTCGCCGTGCGGGACCATGTGCTTGTGCGGCTCGATCTTGTCCAGCAGGCCAGCTTCCTCGAAGATCTCGACGATGAACTTGCGCGCGGTAAAGCGATCCTGACCTTCCAGTCGATCCCAGGCACCGTGCAGCGCCGCCGGATTGTCGAGGCCTTCCAGGAAGTCCTCGTTCTCCTTGATGGTGATGGTGCCATCGATGTTCAGGATATTGATGGCGCGAAGCCCCGCGCGCTTGCCGACGTCGAAGTCATTGAAGTCGTGAGCTGGCGTGAGCTTAACCGCACCCGTCCCGGTCGTCGGATCTGCATAGGCGTCGGCGACGATCGGTATTCTGCGGCCAACGATCGGCAGGATGACGTGCTTGCCGATGATGCCCTTGTAGCGCTCATCCTCGGGATTGACGGCAACACCGGTGTCGCCGAGCATCGTTTCAGGACGCGTCGTGGCTACAACCAGATAGTCGCGGGTTTCCCATTCGGTCGGCTGACCGTCTTCGTTGAAAGCAACGGGATGTTCGTAAGTGACGCCAGGCTCGAGCGGATAGCGCAGGTGCCACAGATTTCCCTTCACCTCGACCTGCTCGACCTCAAGATCGGAGATGGCTGTCAAAAGCTTCGGATCCCAGTTGACCAGACGCTTGTCCTTGTAGATCAGACCCTGCTTGTAGAGCGTGACGAAGACTTCGAGAACAGCCTCCGAGAGGCCTTCGTCCATGGTGAAGCGTTCGCGGGACCAGTCACACGAGGCGCCAAGGCGCTTCAACTGATTAAAGATCAGACCGCCCGACTCGTTCTTCCACTCCCAAACCTTTTCGATGAAGGCTTCGCGGCCCATTTCACGACGGCCTGGAAGCTGCTGCTCCATCAGCTTGCGCTCGACAACCATCTGCGTGGCGATGCCTGCATGGTCCATGCCAGGCTGCCACAGCACGTCCTTGCCGCGCATGCGCTCGAAACGGACCATGATGTCCTGCAGCGTATTGTTCAGCGCATGGCCCATGTGCAGCGAACCGGTAACGTTCGGCGGGGGGATGACGATCGTGAAGGTATCAGCGCCCGGCTTGGCATTCGCGCCCGCGCGGAAAGCGTCCGCTTCATCCCATTTCGCAGCGATTTTGGGTTCAACGGCGGCGGAATCGTAGGTCTTATCGAGCATTTGGGGACCAGATCTGGAGAGGTTCTATGATGCGGGTTGTAAATAGGATGGTTGCGGGCAAGTCAATAAAAAAGCCGCCCCGGTTACCGGAGCGGCTCTTCAGAAAAAGACTGGTCCGCTCAGCGGCGGGGACCGCGCGCCACCCGCTCGATTTCTTCGCGCACGAGGCGTTCCACCAAGGTCGGCAGATTGTCGTCCAGCCAGTCGCGCAGCATGGGACGCAGCATGTCCTCGGCGATCTCATCGAGCGAACGGCGCTCCGCACCATCGATAGCGGCTGCAAGCTCTTCAAACGAACGGGCGATCTGCAGACCGGCATCCTGTGAAAGCAGCGACTGCTGCGTCTCTTCGACGATGCTGGGAAGCAGGCGTTCCGACATCGGAGCTGCAATAGAAATGGCCGGCGTCGGCTCGACAGCTTCGGCGAATGCCGGCTGCGGGGAAACGACCGGGGCCGGCACTTCAGCAGGCGCCTCCACGATCTGCGGCAATGGCGCCGGTTCGACAACAGCCTCAACAGGACGGTTCGTTTCGACGGCAGCCTGGGGCGGCTCGAACATATGCACAGGCGCCTCGGCCCGCACTTCGGGCTGGCGGAACGATGGCGGCACTTCGCGAAGCTGTGCGGCGTTTCGCTCGGAAGCAGCGCGGACACGTGCGGCAACATCGGCAAGCGACATTGCGCGTGCCGGTGCATCAGGAACCGGCGCCGATCCCGCGGAATTCGCGGCGACGAAGCGAGGATCAGGCTGCGGCACTGTTTCGGGGAATTCAACGCCCGCGTATGCCTGGTCGACCGTCAGATGGATGTCGGAGTCGCGCTCGTCATCGTTGCCGTAAACCGGCGGCAGCGAAGCCGAAAGTGCCCGACCGGCACCCGGCTCATTGCTCTCGATGATCTGGCGGATCGACGCCAGAATCTCTTCCATGGACGGTTCACGCGCTACGCTTGGCTGAGCCATATCTATCCCCGTTATTCAGAAACAACGACCGGATTGCGTGGAGTGGGCATCCGAATCACCCAGACTGTAGGATAGCCGAATGGGGAAAAAAATCATCGCGAATCAAATGAATGCCGCAATGCACAGTTTTCTCCGCCGTTACAGATCAATGCGCACCGGCGGCAGAAATAAAAACGGGCACCCAAGGTGCCCGCGTTCAATTGCTTGCTTCAATCAAGCTCAGAATACGAATTCACGAGCCTTGGCGAAACCGGGGAGCGGCTTCACGGAAGCATTGAAAAAGACGTTTTCGGACACCGCGCCGCGTTCGCTAGTGAAAACCTTGGCGCGTGCCGACCCACCGTATCCCTGAACAGTCACGAGACGACCGCCGTCGCGAAGCTGCGAGAGCAACGTGGCCGGAACCTCTTCGACGGAACCGTTGATGAAGATCAGATCGTAGGGGGCGCCAGACGTGTTGCCCTTGGCAAGCGGTCCCGCAACCACGGACACGTTCGCATAGGAAGCAAGGTTTGCCTTGGCGGCTTCAGCTAGCGCCTCATCCTCTTCAAGGGCAACGACAGAGCCAGCGAGCAAAGCCAGAAGAGCCGAAACATAGCCCGTGCCACAACCGACATCGAGAACGACATCGTCCTTGCCGATTGCGGCAAGCTGCAGGAGCTTGGCAAGCGGCGATGGCTGCATCAGGAAGCGAGCAGGCTGGCCGCCTGCTGCCGGACAGATTTCAACATCGTTGTCGAGATAGGCAAGTGCCTTCGACTTTTCCGGTACGAATGCTTCGCGCGGCACCGCGAGAAAAGCCGTCAGCACGGAATGCGAGGTGACGTCCGTCGTACGGATCTGGTTGTCGACCATGTTTGCGCGTGCCGTTTCGAAATTCATCATGCCCTCTCGCCCAGTGAAAAGCGGTTTTGTCTGCTCGTCTCTTAATCTCAGGGGAACCGGCTTTCAAGGCTTCCTGACCGGCTGCGGCAAGAATTCGGGTGATAGGTCTCTTCCGCGCAACGGCGGAGGCGTAACAGATGGAACAAAGGCGCGCGATGTGGTATTATTACAACCGGAGGAACTAGGAGGAGAATACCATGTCAACCGTCGTTGAATATTTCTCATTGTTCGATTTCTTCATCTTGGCAACGCTCATCGCCATTGTTTTCGGCGGGCTTTGGGGTCGCGAGCACGGCTGAACAGCCGGAGTGACAGCTCGATACCCTTCCACAAGCGACCGACGCCGCTAGGCGAGCGGTCGCCATGCGCGCATATTTTCCTTCGGGCAATCCAGGGGCGTCCATTCAGGCGCTTGTCAGCATTTAAGGCGATGATTCAGGCTCATTAATAAAGTGATCGGTGGTCATAATTGAACAGAGCTAATGTGTTGGGCGGGTTTTTCATTTTCGCGTTGTTGGTGATCGTGCTCTTGATTCCATTGGTGAGCATTGGAGCGCCGAATGTCGTGATGAACGGCATTTCGCCAATGGGACTGGTGCGAACAGCCAACTAAAGGCCACCGAGCGGCCTTTTCCCGGCCATTTTGCTTTGCGGAGCCGGCCTCCAACCCAAAATCCTTGGCGGAATTTCAACAAGCCTCTTGCACTCGATTTCTATTCATTCTAAATGCCCGCCAACGCTTGAACAAACCAAGTGTCGTGAGGCCTCGTGGCGGAGTGGTGACGCAGAGGACTGCAAATCCTTGTACCCCGGTTCAATTCCGGGCGAGGCCTCCAACAACTTTCACCAATTGAATCAATGATTTGCCTGCGGATCACTTTGACTGCCAGGCAATTGCGTATCGCATCTTTCCTGCACGCGCTTTGATTTTCAAAGGCATGCGGCGACGCCGTCAAACACGGAACGCAGGACGCAAGAGGATTTCGGACATGATTGAACTGACCCCATCCCAGATTGCTGGACTGAAACTCGCTCGGGATGGAGATTTGTATCCTCAGCCTGCAAGCAAGTGGACACACGAGAACGCGACGGTGACCTACGCCAAGTCCGATCGCTGGAAAGAGCGCCCGCAAAAGATCAAGACCGTCACCGCGAAAACCCTGGTCGAACTTGTAGAACCGGGTCTCCTGGAACGCCGGCATGTGAGCGACGACGGTCTGACAGATGTCTACGGGATATCGATGGCCGGAAAGATCTGGCTGCTTCAGAACAAGTGACCTGAAGCGAGCCTCCCGCAATGGGAGGCGCCGAGGCTGTGGCATCAGCCCAGCCTGCCCTTGCCGCCAGCGCCGATCGCAGCTGGCGGCCAAACGGACCAAAAGCTCAAGCCAATGGGCCTGAAATGAATCCTGTCTTTCCCCGGGATTGAGAGTACACTACCGATATCGGCCCCAATGCGAATGGTAGAGGCCGCTTGGGAGTTGCTACGTGCTCTTGCCGTCGAACGGAGGAGCAGCAAATGTTGCAATCCCTTATTTCCTTATCCGACGAAGAAATCGAACTCGTGATTGACGCTGTCCGCGAATGGTGTGCGAAACATGGGTTCGATATCGACAGCAGCCAAGGTCGCCGCGCGCTGACCGTTGCGATCGATCTCGTGCAGTCCCGGCGACGCGACACGTCGATCGCGAGCGAGATGGAGCAAAACCTCGCTGATTGCCTTGAATGAGGGTTCGGCACTCTGAAGCGAGGCCTTTGTTCGACAGAAAACGCTCGGGGTAGTGATATGCAGGGTAGCGATTTCCGCGTCGATCCAACGGTCGTCGCCTTCCGGCCGGCTTTTTGAAATCTGGTGGAACAAGCACCCTCCCCAACAGTTGAGGTTATGATCGCCGGGTCAGCCACCTGCGGTCAACTCCTGGGATAGCGGCGGACGAACGCACGCACATCCTTCGTTCGCCGTGCTCCAAAGTGCCGGCGTCCCTGCCGGGCCTGCACCCAGAACACAGGTTCGGCGGGGCGTTCTAGGATACCAGCGCAACAAAGGCCCGTTTAGATGTGGCTCGCAGACGCAATGCTGAACAGGATGTCGGAGCAACTGGCGTGGGCCGATATCCTCCTGCGGATCCTGCTGACCGTGATTGCGGCATCCCTCATCGGAATCAATCGAGAACAGGGCGGCCATGCGGCCGGCTTCCGAACGACTGTCCTCGTTGGACTGGCCGCGTGTTTGGCCATGCTCCAGGCCAATGCCTTGCTGATCGTCGAGGGAACGGAACATTCCGGCTTCGCGCGCATGGACGTCTTGCGTTTCGCTCTGGGCGTTCTGACCGGTGTTGGTTTCATCGGCGGTGGTGCGGTTCTTCACCGCGGCAATCTGGTCACCGGCGTCACCACCGCGGCGACCATCTGGGCCATGACGGCGATTGGCCTTTGCTTCGGTGGAGGACAGATCGGCATCGGCATCGTCGGCACGGCGGTCGCGTTTGTCTTCCTATCACCATTGAAAGCACTGGATGATTGGTTGCCGAGGCGGCATCGGGCGAAAGTCGAAATTCTGACAACGACAGATCTTGCTGCGGATAGCCTCGCGAAAGTGCTCGCTCCTTACAATTGCGAGGTTCGGTTTGTGGCGACCAGACGAGGAACCGACGATCGAAGGATCTTCGCGTTCGATTTGCGGTGGCGAAGTCACAGACCGGTGACCACGGAGGCGCTAGCCGGAAACTTACGAGAAAACTTCGATGTCCTTCGTTTCGTGCTGTACGAGCACGACGTGTGAGGCCGGCCAGGCAGGCTCGATCAGGTCGCCTGCGCGGCCATTCCTCGACCCATCACGGCGCCACACACTGGCGACGCGGGCCGTAATACGGCTGGTAGGTGTTGTCGTAGGCCCGATACGAGCGATAGCGGCTGTAGCACCAATCGACGTGAGGGTCTCCGCTTGAACGAGCGTAGGGCTGCGAAGCGATCAGGCCCCCGAGGAGCGCGCCGGCAGCGAGGCCGCCGATGATCGCGCCGGCATTGTCGTAGTCATGGTGGTAGTGCCGACCGTAGTAGCGGTCGCCATAGTATCGGTTGTTGTAGTACCGATCGTTGTATCCGTGTCGATATCGTCCGCCGCACCGATAGATGTTGCAGCCATTTGAACGATGATTGTCGACGCCTGAATCGCCAAATGTGCCGCGGCTCTGCACCGACTGCTCGTCCCGGGAGTTCTCGGCGAATGCCGGCGAGACGCCTGAAAAGGCCGTCGCCATAGCCAAAACGATTGTCGCAAGCCGTTTCATTTTCCTAGCCTTTCAACGCGATGCGAAACGATAGCGCTGTTGCGCCTATCATTTCAACGCGTTGCGGCTCTGCATGTTCCATGTGGTGCCCGCTTGTGGCTTGAAAGCAACCGCAGGCAACAAACAGAAAAAGAATCGCTCCGGTCCAATTGTGACACTTTTATTGCATGTCACGCTATTTTATGACGGGCCTCTAAAAATTGGCACACGGATGGATAGTATGCTCAGCTGGTTTCGTAAACTTCTGCCGCGAGAGGACCGGTTTTTCGACCTCTTCGCCCAACACTCGCGCACGATTGTTGGCGCAGCCGAAGCATTGAACGAATTGCTGTCGGGCAAGGACACGGAGCGTCACTGCGAACGCATCGTCGCGCTCGAGAACGAGGCAGACGACATTACCCGCGAAGTCCTGCAGGCAGTCCGCCGCAGCTTCATCACGCCATTCGACCGCGTCGACATCAAGGATCTGATCCAGTCGATGGACGACGCCATCGACATGATGCACAAGACCGTCAAGACGATCCGCCTGTTCGAGCAAAAAGAGTTCGACCCGCGCATGCAGGAAATGGGAAGCGCCATCGTCAAGGCCGCGCACCTGGTTGCCGAAGCGATCCCGCTTCTCGACCGGATCAACGCCAATGCGCCGCGCCTGACGGCGATCGCCGAAGAGGTCACGCGGGTCGAAGGGCATTCCGATGAGCTGCACGACCGCGGGCTGAAGGAGCTTTTCCTCCGCCATGGCAGCTCCAATCCCATGGCCTACATCATCGGCAGCGAGATTTACGGCGAACTGGAGAAGGTCGTCGACCGGTTCGAAGACGTTGCCAACGAAATTAGCGGCATCGTGATCGAGAACGTCTGATGGATGCCACCCTCGCCTTCCCGCTGCTCGCCGGCCTGATCGCGGTTGCGTTGTTCTTCGATTTCCTGAACGGTCTTCACGACGCAGCAAACTCGATCGCCACGATCGTTTCGACGCGCGTGCTTCGCCCGCAATACGCGGTCCTGTGGGCAGCCTTCTTCAATTTCATCGCATTCCTGTTCTTCGGGCTGCATGTCGCCGAGACGCTCGGCACCGGCATCATCGACCCGGCCATTGTCTCGCCGCTCGTGATCTTTGCCGCGCTGATGGGTGCGATCGTGTGGAACATCGTCACCTGGGTCTTCGGCATCCCGTCCAGTTCCTCCCATGCGCTGGTCGGCGGCCTTGTCGGTGCAGGACTTGCCAAGGTCGGCTTCAGCTCCATCGTGTGGAGCGGCCTGCTGAAAACCGCCGGCGCGATCGTCATGTCGCCCATGATCGGTTTCCTGCTGGCGCTCTTCCTGGTGCTTGTGGTTTCCTGGATCTTCGTTCGACAGACACCATTCGCCGTCGATCGAACCTTCCGCATCCTTCAGTTCGTATCCGCCTCGCTCTATTCACTTGGACATGGCGGCAACGATGCGCAGAAGACGATGGGTATCATCGCCATCCTGCTCTACTCGCAAGGATATCTTGGCGGCAGCTTCCATGTGCCTCTCTGGGTCGTGCTCTCCTGCCAGTCGGCAATGGCACTCGGCACGCTCTTCGGAGGGTGGCGAATCGTCCATACGATGGGTTCCAAGATCACCCGGCTCAATCCGATGCAGGGCTTTTGCGCTGAAACGGGCGGCGCGCTGACGCTGTTTGGTGCGACCTGGCTCGGTATCCCCGTCTCGACCACCCATACGATCACCGGTGCGATCATCGGCGTGGGTGCTGCGCGGCGCGTGTCGGCCGTACGCTGGGGCCTGGCGGGCAATATCGTCATCGCCTGGATCGTGACCCTTCCTGCTGCAGCGCTCATTGCTGCGGCCTTCTATTGGGCTGCAGGCTTCTTTGCCTGATCAGAGGCGGGACTTCCGCCTCTTTTCCCACCACACGGAGAATCGCCGCCTCATCCGACGGGCGGCGTGCAGGTCGTGCGACAAGACGACGAATCCAAGTGGAATCATCCAGAAGCCGAGAATCGGCAAAAACCCCAGACATCCCCCGATAACGAGCAAACCGCCGATCGACATGCGAGCAGCACGCGATCGTGGCAACGGGATGCGTGTTGGACCCATAACGATGTGGCCGGTGGAATGATCAATGCCAAAGCGCTTGGCGCCTTGTTTTTCGGGGTTTGTGCGCTGGTCAGTCATCCACAGGAGATGGGGATAACCAAACTGAATACAAGCGAATGTCATTTTTTTGAAAAAACTGCTTGGCAAATCGGCCAAGCATTTGTATTAGCCCACTCACACCGCGGCGAGCGGTGATCCCTGGTAGCTCAGCGGTAGAGCATTCGACTGTTAATCGACAGGTCGCCGGTTCGAATCCGGCCCGGGGAGCCAGTTTCAAAAGGTCTGCATTGAAAAATGCAGACCTTTTTTATTTCCTGAAATCAAATGGATACGAAAGCGCGCCATTGGACGGCGCGCCTATGCTGCTCAGTTCAGCGCAGTCGGCTCAGTCATCGCTTTTGCGATCACCGAAGCGAGCTGCGCCTGTGTGAACGGCTTTGCCAACCGCAACAGCTTCTCGTCTCCGCCGGGGGGCAATTCGGCATAACCGGTGGCGAGCACCATTTTCATATCTGGCTGCAGCTTCCTGATTTCGGCTGCCAGCTGCGATCCGGTCATGCCGGGCATCGCGTGGTCTGTAATGATGAGATCGAACGGACCGCTGCTCTGGAAGACGTCGAGCGCCTTACGCGCCGAGTGGGCCTCGACCACGGTGTATCCCAGGTCCTCCAGCATGAGCACGGTGTTCATCAGCACCAGGGCATCGTCGTCGACCGCAAGCACCGTCAGGGGTTGGTCTACGCTCGTCGTCGGGGCGTCACTTGGCGCTGGCTCCTTCTCCTGGCCGTCCTCGGCCACTGGAAGCCACAGCTCAGCCACCGTCCCCCGGCCCACAGCAGACCGCAGGACGAGTTTACCGCCGGATTGCCCCATCAGGCCCTGCACCATGGAGAGGCCGAGCCCCGTCCCCTTGCCGACGCCCTTCGTCGTAAAGAACGGCGTGGTGGAGTTCTGAAGCGTCTCCGCGTCCATTCCCTGCCCAGAGTCCTCTATCGACAGGCAAACATACCCGCCGGGATTCAACTGGGAAGCATCATTGGCGCCCACCTTGACCGGACGCGCGGACAGTACAAGGGCACCTCCATCCGGCATCGCGTCGCGCGCGTTGACGACAAGATTCAGGATGGCGCTCTCAAGCTGGTTGGGATCGGACGTCACCAGCGGCAGCGCGGCGGCGAATCGGCTCTCGATCGAGATCGTGGGGCCGATCGAGCGCTGCAGCATGTCCATCATGCCCTGAATGAGATCGATGACGTCTACGGCGACCAGCTTGAGCTCCTGCCGCCGTGAGAAGGCCAGCATACGCTGCGTGAGGCTGGCGCCGCGCTGAGCGCCCTGGATCGCATTGTCGAGCAACGGCGTGATGTCCTGGCCGTCGGCGGCGCGCTTACGGGCGATCTCGAGGCTCCCCAGTACTGCGGTCAGCAAGTTGTTGAAGTCGTGCGCGATACCGCCGGTGAGCTGCCCCACCGCTTCCATCTTCTGGGCGTGAAAAAGTTCCTCGCGCGCGCGCTCCAGCGCATTCTGCGCATTCAGCTTTTCCGTGATGTCGCGCGTTATCTTGGCGTAGCCCAGAAGGCGCCCGTCGCCGTCGCGGATGGCGTCGATGACGACACTGGCCCAGAATCGCGAGCCATCCTTGCGGACCCGCCATCCTTCCTTCTCAAACCGGCCGACGTCGGACGCTGTCTGCAAGGCCTTGCCAGGCATGTTAGCGGCCCGATCCTCTTCTGTGTAGAAGGTCGAAAAGTGTTTTCCGACGATCTCGCAGTCGGTGTACCCCTTGATGCGTTCGGCTCCCGAGTTCCAGCTCGAAACATGGCCACCGGGATCGAGCATATAGATTGCGTAGTCGGTGACGCCTTGGACCAGCAGCTGAAATTGCTTCTCGCTCTGCTGAAGTTCCGATTGCGCCGTTTTGCGTTCCGAAAGATCCTGGGTGAGAACCGCGAAACCGAGGATATCGCCCGACGCGCCATAGACGGCGTCAATAATCGCACTCGCCCAATAGCGCGTGCCGTCCTGCCTCAGACGCCAGCCTTCGCTTTGCGAGCGACCATCGAGCCGGGCGGTGGCCAGCGCCCGCTCAGGGAGCCCCGCAGCACGGTCTTCGGGTGAGTAAAAGCACACGAAACTGCGGCCGATGATTTCGCTCTTGGAATATCCGTTCGCCCGTTCAGCGCCGGCATCCCAGCTGCTGACGCCGCCTGCGGCATCCAGGAAATAGATCGTATAGTCCGCCAGTCCGTCTACGTTATGGCGATATCGCTCATCGTAGGCGGACGCGATCGTCGCAGTCGAAGCCGTCGCTGACATGTTTCCCTCAAGGTGTTTAGCCGGTGATAACTCGGCGCTTGAAGAAAAGTTCCGCGAACACGAAAACAAATGTGCCGCAAGGCAGGCAGAAAGCCACCTTCTGCTTGGCTAGCGAGGCTTCGGATTAGCCTTGTAATGTCTTGACCTTACGAAGATCGGGGAACAGTCTCGCCCACAAGAGCACCACAACGATGGTGCCGACGCCGCCGATCACGCCGGCTGCAACCGGACCCATGACGCCCGCGAGCATGCCGGATTCGAATTCACCAAGCTGGTTGGACGTCCCGATAAAGAGCGAATTGACCGCATTGACACGGCCGCGCATCTCGTCCGGGGTCAGCAGCTGCATAAGGGAGCTGCGCACGACAACGCTGACCGTGTCGGACGCACCGACCACCAGCAAGGCGGCGATCGACAGCGCGATGTTCGTCGACAGCGCGAAAACCACCGTCGCGACGCCAAACACCGCGACGGCCGAGAGCATCTTGGCGCCGACCTTGCTGGTCAGCGGACGCCGCGCCAGAACGATGGACATGGCCAGCGCCCCAATCGCAGGCGCGGCACGCAGCAGCCCAAGCCCCCAGGGTCCGGCATGGAGAATGTCGCGGGCAAACATCGGCAGCAGCGCGGTCGCCCCGCCGAGAAGAACTGCGAACAGATCGAGCGAAATGGTACCCAGCATGACCGGTCGGCTCTTGATGAAGGATACACCGGCGAAGATCGATGTAAGGGTCACCGGTTCACGCTTGGCCGGTGTCCATTCCATCCGGATGGAGATGACGTTGATGCTTGCGATTGCAAAGAGCACGCTTGCGACCACAAAGGGCGCAACAGGGTCGATACCGTAGAGCAGTCCGCCCAGCGATGGGCCGACAATCAACGCCGTCTGCATCATCGAGGTCGAGGTTGCGATCGCCCGCTGCAGCATCGACGACGGCATGATGCTTGGGAGCAGCGCCGCCATCGTTGGCCGCTCGAAGGCGACTGTCGCTCCGAGGATCGTGACAGCCGACAATATTCCCGCTGGCGCCAGCCAGTTCTGCCAGCAACCAACCGCCAAAAACGCCGAGACGACCGCCTGGATCAGCTGACACGCCAGGCCGATGCGCCGCCGGTCGAAACGGTCGGCGACGTGGCCAACGACGAAGGTCAGCACGACCATCGGCAGGAACTGGCAGAGGCCGACAAGGGCCAACGCGAAGGCACTATGAGTCTGATCGTAGATCATCCAGCCCATCGCGATGGCGACGCATTGGAATGACAGGGAAGAAAAGACGCGGGAGGCTGCGAAATTCAGATAGCCGGGGTGACGCAGAACGCTGTCCTGCCGGGCTTGAAGTGTATCCATTGAGCGACTGTCCGGCGCGAGATCAATAGCGCCCTAATGAGTGTTGTCTGACGCGCCCTTTCTACCTCAATAGACCGCTTGTCAACGGCAGCAACCGGTTTCGCGGCTGGCCTCGCAAGATTGTGTTTGCTTACCCAACACTGCGGCTTCACGGGCGCGCATCATAAAACTTGAAGATCACTCGGATATCAGGAGAGCCCCTGGAGGATTTGCCGAAGGCCCGGTTGGGCGACTTCACGGGCTGCGACATCGATCGAAACCCACTGCGTGCGGCGTATGCCCTTCTCCGGGAAGTCTCGCAAGACCTCAACGACAGCCAGCATATGAACCTCGACACGATAGGTCAGGACGCCGCTGTCCTTTGTGTAGGTGAATGATCCAACGATCTTCTTCGCCACCTTCCCCCGGATACCTGCTTCCTCAAAAGCTTCGCGGGTGGCTGTCTCGCGGGTGGTTTCGCCGGGTTCGATGTGTCCCTTCGGTATGCCCCATCGTCCGTTGCGACGACTACCGATCAGCAGGACCTCAAGCGGCTGTTTCGCCTTCTTCCTGAAACAGATCGCGCCGGCCTGAGCGATTTCCCTTTGGGCTGCCTCATGGGGACGAGGTAACGCGATACCGACATCGGTTGGCGTTTCGACCAAGGGCTGCTCATCTGCCATGGTTGCTCCTGCTTGCGTGCCGCAAAGCGATCAATGGCCATTCTTGCCGAGCGCTGCATCGCATTGCGATGTTCGCGTCTGTCTGTGACAGGTGGATGACAGGCGGCCCGGTTGCCAGAAGAAGGTTCGCCACTTTTCCGCCACGCTCGCGACATCTGCCCGTTGCAACCGTCAGGTAGGTTCTCCCCATCAAGGGAGTAGACACCATGCAGGACATGACGATATCCGAGATCTTGCGGGACCCGCTCATCAGGCAGGTGCTCCATGCCGACGGTACCAGCCTCACTTCGTTCGCCCGGTTGCTGAAGACCGCAGCCCGAGAACGCCGTGCAAGGCAGGCCCATGAGAATTCGGGCGACGACGCCATGCAATTCTTGCCGACAAAGCCCCTCTCGACACATTAAGCAAATTGCGCGTGCTTACCGGCAACGGTCGAGCACGCGCTGCTCAGGCACGTCGCCGGGGAGCCTTTGCGCGCTCCTTCAGATTGTCCAACAACGCGTAGCCGCCAGCCCAGCGACCAAAACCGCTGGCAATGTTGATATGGCCGGCAAGCCCGATGTTTTTCAGCTCGGTCTTCCAAAGGCGGGCATAGAGTGTCAGCCGATCGAGTTCCATGTAGTGGTCGTTCAGGCTGCCAACCGTGATGCTCGGGAACGGCAGCGCGCGCGTCGGCATCGTGCCGAATCTTATTGCGCCGGGATGCCGCTTTTCCGTCGCAGGCAGATCGCAGGGGGCGACGAGCAGCGCGCCCTTGATGCGGTAGGATGATGGCCTATCGGCAAGCTTGGCGGTCAGGATGCAGCCGAGGCTGTGAGCGACAATGAAGGCCTCTCCCTGCTCGACAAGAGCCGCTTCGAGCCGGTCTACCCATTGGTCGACGATAGGAGCGTGCCAGTTGTCCTGCTCAACGATAAAGCTGTCCGGATCATCTTCGACCCAGAAGCGCTGCCAGTGGCCTGCATCCGATCCGTCCAGTCCAGGGACGACGAGAGTCGCGGTCATTTTGCGTGCCTAAAGGTCGAAGTAGCGCGGACGATGTTCTAGGGCGGAGATTTCCTCCCTCACCTCAAGAATACGTTCCCGCAGATCCCGTTCCGTGCCGTCATCAATATCCTCGCCGCCGAGACAAAAGCGTGCTTCATGGAGGTCAAGCCTCGCTTCCAATTGGTCGCGTATGGCGCAAAGGCGGTCAAACTGTCGAACAATGCTCATGCTTTTCTCCTGTCGGTCCGCACCGGCTTCGATACTGGCACGATTATTGTCTATGTTTTTAATGGACTAAAGAAACAACACTCCACGCCTGGGGCGAAGCTTAGAAAATCCATGTCGAACGGCAGACCGCGCATTCGCTATTGCCGGCATCACTTGTACCCCGCTAACAACAGCGCGACAGACGGCGGAATTCTCTCCGCATCCGACTGAAACCTTTGATCCAGATCCTTCGTCCATCCGTAACAGGATGAAACTGAAAAAACGGGAATGGCATCATTGGCAGACGACACGGAAAAGCCGGTAATAGTTTGGTTCCGCAAGGATTTGCGCCTCGACGACAATCATGCGCTCAACGCAGCATGCCAATCGAGGAGACCGGTGATCGGGCTCTACATCAGGGAGCCGGAAACTGCGGGGACAGGCCCGCTCGGGGCCGCGCAAGCCTGGTGGCTTCATCATTCGCTGGAGCGGCTCGATGCATCGCTCACCGCCCTCGGCGGCAGGCTTGTGTTGACCTCCGGCAATGCGTTTGAGGTCTTGAGCAATCTCATCGAATCCACAGGAGCCCGGATGGTCGTGTGGAATCGCCGCTACGAGCCGGCGGGCATGGCGATCGACCATCGCATCCTGCGCGAATTGGAAAGACGGCATGTTGATGCCAGAGATTTCGGCGGCCAGCTTCTGCATGAACCATCGAAACTGCTGACCAAGACTGGACAGCCCTATCGTGTCTACACGCCGTTCTGGCGCGCCTTCGAAAGTACCCCCGAACCTCATCGTCCGCTCGACGCGCCCTCTTCGATCAAGTTTGCCGCGCATCAGCCTAGATCGGAACACCTGTCGTCGTGGAAGCTTCTGCCGGTGAAACCAGACTGGGCGGGCGAATTCGCCGAGATCTGGGAACCCGGCGAGGAAGCGGCGCGGGCGAAACTGGACGATTTCCTGGACGGCGCCATGCAAGGCTACAAGGAGCAACGGGACTTTCCCGCAAAGCAGGCAACATCGATGCTCTCCCCATACCTTGCGCTGGGGCTCATCTCGCCTGCCCGTATATGGGAGGCGACGCGCGGTCTGCCGCTATCGCCGGACGATATCATCCATTTCCGCAAGGAACTGGTTTGGAGAGAGTTTTCCTACCACCTGCTCTATCACTTCCCGAAGCTTCCCTACTGCAACTGGAATGATCGCTTCGATGGATTCAGCTGGCAGAACGATGCGAGGCAATTCAGGCTTTGGACACGCGGCCAGACCGGTTACCCGATCGTCGACGCCGGCATGCGACAGCTTTGGCGGCATGGCTTTATGCACAATCGGGTGCGCATGATCGTCGCGTCCTTCCTCGTCAAGGATCTGCTGATCGACTGGCGTCGCGGCGAAGGCTGGTTTCGCGATACCTTGATCGATGCCGATCCTGCAAGCAATGCGGCGAGCTGGCAGTGGGTAGCGGGTTCAGGGGCCGATGCCGCGCCATTCTTCCGGATCTTCAATCCCATTCTCCAGGGCGAGAAATTCGATCCGGATGGGGATTATGTGCGCGAATTCGTGCCGGAACTGGCAAAACTCGAGAGCAAATACATTCACCGGCCGTTCGAAGCACCGGCAAGCGTGCTGGACAAGGCCGGCGTCAGACTCGGCGAGACATACCCGAGACCCATGGTTGACCACGCCACCGCCCGGGACGGAGCGCTTAAGGCGTACAACGCCACTAAGGCTGCCGCATGAACGCACATTTTCAGCAGCCTCAGCGACGCCTGAAGATCGCCGTGATCGGCTCCGGCATTTCGGGTGCATCCGCTGCCTGGGCTCTCAATCCGCTGCACGAAGTCACGCTCTATGAGAAGAGCCCGCGCGCAGGTGGTCACACGGCCACGGTCGACGTGGACTATGATGGCGTGCGCATCCCGGTCGACACAGGATTTATCGTCTACAACGAACCCAACTATCCGAACCT
Source organism: Hyphomicrobiales bacterium (assembly GCA_900489925.1). Classification (GTDB taxonomy): domain Bacteria; phylum Pseudomonadota; class Alphaproteobacteria; order Rhizobiales; family Rhizobiaceae; genus Rhizobium. The sequence continues at coordinate 225,766 of UEHQ01000010.1, forward strand.
GACGGCGCTGTTTGCCTGGCTTGGCGTCCACACCCATGCCAGCGACATGAGCTTTTCGCTCTCGCTCGATCACGGCAAGCTCGAGTGGAGCGGCGGCGGCCTCTCATCGATCTTCGCGCAGAAACGCAATCTGTTGCGGCCGACCTTCCTCCTGATGATCCGCGAAATTCTCCGGTTCAACCGGATGTGCCTTCGGGATCGCGCCGAAGGGCACCTGGCTGCCCGGTCTCTCGGCGACTATCTCGACTGGCGCGGTTTTTCGCCGGGCTTCACGAACAACTATCTCGTTCCGATGGCGGCCGCCATCTGGTCGAGCCCAGCGGAAAAGATGCTTCAGTTTCCCGCGGAGCAATTCGTCAACTTCTTCGACAACCACAGGCTCATCTACAGCAAGCAGCACCAATGGCGTACCGTTACCGGCGGCAGCCGCAACTATCTGGAAAAGCTACTGACACCGCTCGGTGACAAGCTGCGGCTCGGCGTTGGCGTCCGTGGCGTCATGCGCGATCAGGCGGGCGTGACTGTCATCGACGAAAGCGGCGCGGAGGAGAGGTTCGACAAGGTCATCTTCGCAACCCACAGCGATCAAACAAGCCGGATGCTGATCGACGCCAGCGACCAGGAAAGAAAATTGCTGGCTGCGATCCCCTATCAACCGAACAGGGTGGTCCTGCATCGGGATATCGACCTGATGCCCCAGCGCCAGAAAGTGTGGGCCTCCTGGAATTATCTGCGCTCGAGCAGGGCAAGCGGCGAAGCAGGCGTTGCCGTCACCTACTGGATGAACCGGCTGCAGGGAATCGACCCGCGATGCCCGTTGTTCGTGACGCTCAATCCCGAGCGCGAGCCGGATGCCCGGAAAGTATTCGCAGAGTTCACCTATGAGCATCCGCAGTTTTCGGCCGATAGCATTGCCGCGCAAAAAGCCCTTGCCGGCATCCAGGGAAAGAACCACAGCTATTTTGCGGGCGCCTGGACCGGCCACGGATTTCACGAAGACGGCCTTGTCTCCGGGCTGGCTGCAGCCGCCGCGCTGGGGGCAACGGCGCCGTGGAAAGCGAGCGATCAACATTCGCGCGAGAGGCAACTGGACGACGTCGCATGATTGCTGGAACGGCAAGCCTTGGTATGAGCATGGAGAGCAACGGTCCACCGCCGACTGACCCTGCATGCCTTTATGTCGGCGATGTCATGCACCAGCGGATGAAGCCCTTTGGTCACCGATTCCGCTACAGGGTCTTTTCCCTCTGCATCGACCTAGACCGCCTCGTAGAGGCAGATCGCGTATCGCGCCTCTTCTCCGTCAATGGTCGAAATCTCGTTTCGTTTCATGAAAGCGACCATTCCGGCGAGCAGCCGATAAGGGCATACACGGACGAACTTCTTGCAAGGGTCGGCTTGCGCGCCAAGCGTATATTCCTGGTCTGCTACCCCCGCATTGTCGGGCACGTCTTCAACCCATTGTCGGTCTACTACGCTTACGACGATCGCGACGTGCTAACGGCCATGATCTACGAGGTGCGCAATACCTTCGGCGAGCGTCACACCTATCTGTGCCCCGTCGGCGAGACACAGCTGTCCGAAGCAGGCGTACGCCAGAGCTGCGACAAGCTTTTCCACGTCTCACCCTTCATCGGCATGGATATGCGGTATCATTTCCGGATGTTGCCGCCTGGCAAGGAGATCCGCTGGCGTATTCTGGAAACGGACACGGATGGCCCCTTGCTTGCGGCGACATTCTCGGGCCGCCAGTTTCCGCTCACGACACATACGCTGGGAAGGCTTGTGGTGCGTATTCCCTTCCTGACATTCAAGATCCTCGGTGGCATTCATTGGGAAGCGTTGAAGCTCTGGTTGAAAGGAGCGCGCTATATTTCACGTCCCCCACCGCCACCGCCGGTCAGCATCACGCCTCTTTATGAGGTTGCGAAGGCAGCAGAATGACATTAGCGTTCTGATATATCGCCGGGGGGCGGGGTATTCCAACGGATCGTCGTCCTTAGCCGGCAAAAAGAATAATGCCGGAGGAGAAAATTATGACGGATGCACAGGATCGGGATTCTTTCGCGCGGGACGCGATATTGCTGTCGCCCGCAAACATCGCAAGAGCTTCGAGAGGCGTACCGCTAAGGGGCAAGCTTGCGTTGCGCGCCCTCCTGCAACTGAAGCACGGTTCGCTGACAATTACCTTTCCGGACGGTCGCACCGTGCTCATCAAGGGGAGCGCAGCGGGGCCGGACGCGGCCATCCGTCTCGCGAACTGGAAGCTTGCCTATCGTGCGCTGGCAAGCGGCACGATAGGCATCGCGGAAACCTATATGGACGGCGACTGGGACAGTCCCGATATCTCTGCTTTCCTTGAGCTTTTCCTCATCAACGAGGACACCGCTCAAAACTACGCGAACGGCAAGGGCGGCATTGTCCGGTTCGCAGAGCGGGTGCGCCACTGGATGAACGCGAACACCAAGGCCGGTTCGAAGCGAAACATTTCGGCCCACTACGATCTGGGCAACGATTTCTACAAGCAGTGGCTTGATCCGACGATGACCTATTCGTCCGCGCTCTACTCGACTGGTGCCAACGATCTGCAATCCGCCCAGCATGCAAAATACAGGGCATTGGCGGAAGCGACCGGCATTCGGCCCGGCGATCACGTCCTGGAGATCGGCTGCGGCTGGGGTGGCTTCGCGGAGTTCGCGGCGACAGAACTGAACTGCCGCGTGACTGGGCTTACCATCAGCCGTGAGCAGCTTGCCTTTGCCGAAGACCGGATCCGCAAGGCCGGGCTCAGCGACAGGGTGGAGTTTCGCTTTCAGGACTATCGGGATGAAACCGGCCTTTACGACCGCATCGTCTCCATCGAGATGTTCGAGGCCGTCGGAGAGAAATACTGGCCGGCCTATTTCTCGAAGTTGCAGCAATGCCTGAGACCCGGTGGCAAGGCCGGCCTGCAGATCATCACGATCCGCCAGGAATCGTTTGAGCAGTACCGCAGCAATCCCGATTTCATACAGAAATATGTCTTCCCCGGAGGCATGCTTCCGACCCGCGATCACCTTGCAGAACTTGGTCGGAAAGTGAATTTGTCACTGGTAAGGGACTTTGGTTTCGGGTTAGACTACGCGCGAACTCTTGCCGAATGGCGGGAGCGCTTCTGGTCGGTTTGGGAGCGCGTTCGGCCGTTGGGTTTCGATGAGCGTTTCAAAAGGCTCTGGGAATTTTATTTGTTTTATTGCGAAGCAGGCTTCCGCGCCCGAAACATAGACGTCCGTCAGGTCGTCTTTTCGCGGAGCTGACGAGAGCGGATGGTGGGCCATCGGCAGATGACCTCCTGTCTGGCCCCCATCCGCCTCGTTTATGCTTCACTCTGAAATCAAATCGCACGGAAATTCGATGATCGCCTCTCTGCGGAAGCGGTCAGTCTTTGCCATCCGGCGGCCTGACTGGCGGTGCTATTCTGCGGGATGCGTCATCACCGGCCGGTGACGCTTGGTGGGTGACCGTTCATCCCAGCCCGTGAAGCGGTTGACCAGCCGAAAATAGAGGCCGTAGGGCAAGAGTCTCAACAGCTTCATCATCAGGGTGAAGCGCTTCGGGAAGGTGATCTCGAACGCCTGCGACTTCAGGCCGGCGGAGATCTGGTGTGCCGCCTCCTCGGCCGATACCAGCGAGGGCATGGGGAATTCATTCTTCCTAGTCGCCGGCGTGTCGACGAAGCCCGGGTTGATGAGCTGAATCCGGATTCCCATTTTATCGAGATCGAACTTCAGGCTTTCGGCCATGTTGATCAAGGCGGCTTTCGTCGCGCCATAGGCAGCACTTGTCGGAAGGCCGCCATAACCTGTTACCGACGAGACGATGGCGATCTGCCCCTGTCCCTTCGCCTTCATGTGTCGTACCGCCGGCACAAGGCAGTTCACCACTCCATTCAGGTTGACGGCAAAGCTGCGCTCGAAATCATCCCGGCGCAGTTCCTCGGCCCTGACGGGCAGGTAGACGCCCGCGTTGAAGATCGCCAGCGCCATCGCGCCATGCTCGTATTCGATGGAAGCTAGCACATGCTCCATGTCTTCGGCATTGGTGACATCACCATCGAGAACGATAATGCTGCCGGATAGCGGGCTTGCTTCCGTCTGGAGCTCGACGAGCTTTTCATGGTCTCGCGCTGTCACGGCGACCTTGTACCCCTCGCTCGCAAGCTTCAACGCCAACGCCCGTCCGATTCCGGAACTCGCACCGGAAATCCAGACAATTCCGTGTTCGGGGCGGGCGACGAAATCTTGCATGGGAATCTCCTCCGGGCTGCATTGCGAAACGCAGAAGCAGGTCCGGGAGTTCCGTATTGCCCCCGGATTCATGCCTTTATCATGGCATTGTGGCTGCTTTCAGCCGATGAGGTCGCCGATCAGCTGACGGAACGATCCGGTCAGCTTGACCGGCGCATCCAAAACGGAAAACGCAATGCAGGGGCGATCCGTTTCGGCAATCGGCCGATGATCGACCGTCTCGTCGGCAACGGAGATGTCGCCGGGACCAAACCGTCCCCGGCTGTCGGTGAAGGCGCCATCCAATATGAGGGTGAGTTCCATTCCCTTGTGCGTATGGGCCGGCAGCGCGCGACCGGCGCGGATCCACATCAGGCTAACTTCACAGCCGTCGATGTCGACCGAATACTCCCTGAAACCGGGAAGCTTGCGCTTCCACGGAACCTTATCGACGTCGAAGCCGACGAGGTTGCGCAGCGATGTGGGGAAAACACTCTTAATGGCTCTGTCGCCACTGCTGCTGCGCGGAGCGGCGGAGGCAAAGATCGAAGACAATTGTGTAGCCCTGTCACCGATCGGGGACGCGGAAATATCCTCCAGTGCTTCGCCGGCAAGGAGTTCGAGATCCGTCACAAGGCCGCGATTGTCAGGCTTCATTTCCAGATGCGATTCCACCAGCACGCGCGCAGGTTCAGGAAGAGAACCGGCCACATAGTGCGCCATCAATGCATCGATCGTGTCTATATGCTCGTGAACCATGACCGTTTCGGTCGTTTCCGCTTTTCAGTGACTGCTTTGTCGTCATCCATACGCCGAAAGTCAATCTGCGGATCACAACCGAACCGCTCGATCGGGGATCCACCGCGCCAGCGGGGCATAAGGAGTAATTTTATCGCGCTTGCCGCAGGCGTGGAATAGCATTTCTTGCCAACCTAGCCTTGTGAAGGGAAAAGACCGTTCTTAAACTAAGAGTCCCAAAGAGGCAGATTCCATGACCTTCCATCCCTCCGTGCTCGAAGCAATCGGCAATACCCCCCTGATCAAGCTCAAGGGCGCATCGGATGCAACAGGCTGCACCATTCTCGGGAAGGCCGAATTCCTCAATCCTGGCCAGTCGGTCAAGGATCGCGCGGCGCTCTACATCATCCGCGATGCCGAGAAAAAGGGACTGCTGAGACCGGGCGGCGTCATCGTCGAGGGAACGGCGGGCAATACAGGCATTGGCCTGACGCTTGTCGCCAAGGCGCTCGGCTACCGCACGGTCATCGTCATTCCCGAAACCCAGAGCCAGGAAAAGAAGGATGCGCTGAAGTTGCTCGGCGCCGAACTCGTCGAAGTACCGGCCGTTCCCTACAAGAACCCCAACAACTATGTGAAGGTTTCCGGGCGTCTTGCGGAGCAACTCGCCAAGAGCGAGCCGAACGGCGCGATCTGGGCAAACCAGTTCGACAACGTCGCCAATCGCCAGGCTCACATCGAAACAACGGCGAAAGAGATCTGGAACGACACGAACGGCAAGGTCGACGGCTTTATCTGCTCTGTCGGCTCCGGTGGCACGCTTGCCGGCGTCGCAGCTGGTCTCCGAGGTTTCAGCAAGGACGTCAAGATCGGCATCGCCGACCCTGATGGCGCTGCCCTCTACGAGTTCTACAAGAATGGTGAACTGAAGTCCGCGGGCTCCTCGATCACGGAAGGCATCGGTCAAGGCCGCATCACCGCCAACCTCGAAGGCTTTACGCCTGACTTTGCCTACAGCATCTCGGACGCAGAAGCCCTGCCCTTCGTGTTCGACCTCGTCGAGCATGAGGGACTTTGCCTTGGCGGCTCGACGGCAATCAACATCGCTGGCGCCGTTCGCCTTGCCAAGGACCTCGGCCCCGGCCACACCGTCGTGACGATCCTTTGCGACTACGGCAATCGCTACCAATCCAAGCTTTTCAATCCTGATTTCCTGACGTCTAAGGGCTTGCCTGTTCCGGCATGGCTGACGGCGTCGGCGGATCTGAAGATCCCCTACGAACCAGCAGCGTGAGACCCCATGCCCGTCAATGCCCTCTATCGTGACGACTTCTATCTTTCGACATGCGAGGCGGTCGTAACCGCCATTCACGAAGACGGGGGCATCGAGCTGGATCAGACCTGCTTCTATGCCACATCAGGTGGGCAGCCGGGGGACACCGGCTTTCTCGAACGCACGGACGGCAGCAAGATCACCCTTGGCCAGACGCGTCACGGTCCGAGCAAGGATATCATCGTCCATGTGCCGCTGGAAGGAGAAGCGCGACCGAGCGTCGGCGAGGCCCTGGTGCTGCATGTCGACTGGCCGCGGCGCTACAAGCTGATGCGAATGCATACGGCCTGCCATCTGCTTTCGGTCGTCTGCTCCTACCCGATCACCGGTGCAGCTGTTGGCGAAGAGGAAAGCCGCGTCGATTTCGACATGACCGACACCATCGACAAGGACGAGGTGACCGCCAAGCTGATGGAACTCGTCGGCCAGAACCATCCTGTCTATCTGCAGTGGATCACCGATGAGGAGTTGGCGGCCAACCCCGGCATCGTGAAGTCCAAGAACGTGCGCCCACCGATGGGCCTCGGGCGGGTCAGTCTCGTCTGCATCGGCGAAAACTCGGCGATTGACAGCCAGCCGTGCGGCGGCACACATGTGTCGGAAACGCAGGAAGTCGGCCAGATTCACATCGCCAAGATCGAGAAAAAAGGCAAGGAGAACCGGCGCTTTCGCATCCGCTTCGGCGTCCCCGGTGACGAAGCCTGATTATAAGGGAGAGTGGAATGAGCGAAGAGAAGAGCCGTTTTGTCGTGTCCGCCGACTGGCTGCAGGCAGAACTCGGAAAGCCTGATCTGCGCGTACTGGATGCCTCCTTTTATCTTCCAGCCCAGAAGCGCGATGCCGACGCCGAATATACAGCCGGCCACATCCCCGGCGCCATCCGTTTCGATCAGGACAAGATCGCCGATCATTCCGTACCGTTGCCGCACACGATCCCCACGCCGGAGCAGTTCGCCGCCGAAGTCGGCAAGCTCGGCATTGGAGAAAATGACCGGATCGTCGTCTATGACGGCATCGGCCTCTTTGCCTCGCCACGCGTCTGGTGGCTGTTTCGCGTGATGGGCGCGAAGAACGTCTTCGTGCTCGATGGCGGGCTGGATGGCTGGAAGGCCGAGGGTCGCCCGCTCGAAACCGTCGCGCCGCGCTATGAGCCCAAGACGTTTACCCCCGCGTATGACGACAAGCGTGTCGTGAAGCTGGAGGCCATGAAGGCAATCGTCTCCGGCGGCACTCTCCAGATCGCCGACGCCCGCAGCGCGGGCCGCTTCGCCGCAACGGAGCCGGAGCCGCGCGCCGGCATGCGATCTGGCCATATGCCGGGCGCACGCAGCCTTCCATCGGGTGTTTTCGCCACCCAGGGCCGCTTCAAGTCCCTGCCCGAACTGAAGCAGACGATCGAAAGTGCCGGCATAGACCTGTCGAAGCCGGTGGTAACGTCGTGCGGTTCCGGGATCACGGCAGCCATCATTACACTGGCGCTGGAATCGCTCGGCCATACCGACAACAAGCTTTATGACGGCTCGTGGAGCGAGTGGGGTAGCCGCGAGGACACACCCGTGGTCACCGGGCCGCCCGAAACGGTCAAAGCCTGATCGCCATGGGAAAGACACCTTCGTCACTGAAAGCCCACGTCACGCGTCTCGAGATGACGGCACCGCCAAAGACAAGCCTGCCGGTGCCAGTCAACATCCAGACAGCAATCATGCGCGCGCCTGGAATCCCGCCGGCGTTCTACCGCCACCTCTACCGCCAGGTCGGTGCCCGCTGGCAGTGGGTCGACCGGTTGCGGATGAGCGAAGAAGACCTTGCCGCGGTCCTGCACGACAAACGCAATACAATCAGCGTGCTCTACGTGAATGGTGCTCCCGCCGGCTTCTACGAGTATCTCGTTGAGGATGAAGACACGATCGAGCTTAGCCATTTCGGCCTGATCGAGCATGCGCTTGGTCTTGGGATCGGCAAGTGGTTCCTGCTGCAAGCGCTCTATGCGATCTGGACACACAATCCGAGGCGGGTGATCACCACGACCAACAGCCTCGACCATCCGCGGGCGCTGCAGCTCTATCAGATGTTCGGCTTCTCGCCCGTCTCCACCGGCACGGCGATCGTGCGGCCGCTGAGCGACAAGGAACTGCTCGAGATCGTGAAAAAGGGCTGACCGGCAAGGATCGGGTGGCTGGCGACCGTCACCGGAGTCATTGATGGCGAAACTCAAAGGAGATTTGCCATGCCTGCCGTCCACTTTTCCGCAATGCCGACGACCGATGCCGAACACATCTGGAACGGTGGCCGCGACGCCTACGATAACCTGCCGGAAACAATGGTCTCCGACGGCCCCGGCCATCCCTGCCGCCACTGCCTCCGAAACATCGATTCGGGCGACGAGGTCCTCGTTTTTGCCTATCGGCCTTTCCCTGACCTTCAACCCTATGCCGAAACCGGCCCGGTCTTCCTGCACAAAGGGCGTTGTGAGCGTTACGCTGCAGACGAAGTGCTGCCACCGGTCCTGTCGACGAGCCGCGACTTCATTGTTCGCGGCTATGGTGCCAATAACAGGATTGTCTACGGCACCGGTGCCGTTACGCCGATCGCAGACATTCCCGCCTACGCCGCAACGCTGCTCGATCGGGCCGATATCGCCTATGTCCACGTGCGCTCCGCACGCAATAACTGCTACCAGTGCCGGATCGATAGATAGCAAGAAGCCGGCTGCAGCGATGCAGCCGGCTTCCCTTCCAGTGCGCCCCTAACTTACGCTACGTTAAGTACACTTTCCGCTGCGTAAGGTTCATAGCCAAGGGCCTCGGCTACCGGCTTGTTGGTGACACGACCGCGGTGAACATTGAGGCCATTCCTCAGATGCTTGTCTTCAGCGATGGCACGAAGCCCGCGATCAGCCAAGGCCAGCCCATAGACCAGCGTTGCGTTGTTGAGTGCATGTGCCGAGGTGACCGGGACAGCGCCGGGCATGTTGGCGACACAGTAATGAACGATGCCATCGACCTCATAGGTCGGATCCGAATGCGTCGTCGCGTGGGAAGTTTCGAAGCAACCGCCCTGATCGATCGCGACATCGACAATGACAGCGCCCTTCTTCATTCCGGAGAGCATCTCGCGGGTCACGAGCTTCGGCGCGGCCGCGCCCGGGATCAGGACTGCCCCGATCACGAGGTCGGCGGAGAACACCTCTTCTTCCAGCGACTGGATGCTTGAATAGCGCGTGTGGATGCGTCCACCGAAGACATCGTCCAGCTGGCGCAGGCGCGGCAGCGACTTGTCGAGGATGCTGACATCGGCGCCGAGACCGGCCGCCATCCTAGCCGCGTGCAGCCCCACGACGCCACCGCCGATGATCGCGACCTTCGCAGGCAACACGCCGGGTACACCGCCGAGAAGGATACCAAGCCCACCGTTGGCCTTCTGCAGAGCCGTTGCACCGGCCTGTATGGACAGGCGACCGGCGACTTCCGACATCGGTGCCAGCAGAGGCAGGCCGCCGCGTTCGTCGGTGACGGTCTCATAGGCGACAGCAGTCACGCCCGCAACCAAGAGCCCCTTTGTCTGCTCCGGATCTGGCGCGAGGTGGAGATAGGTGTAGAGAATTTGTCCTTCGCGAAGCTGAGCCCATTCCGATGGCTGCGGCTCCTTGACCTTTACGATCATGTCGCATTTCGCGAAGATATCCTTGGCTGAGGCAGCGATTTTCGCGCCCGCGGCGATATAGGCATTGTCATCGGCTCCGATACCGGCACCTGCCTTTGTCTCCACCCAGACTTCATGACCATGTGCAACGTATTCTCGCACTGACGCGGGTGTCAGACCGACACGATATTCATGGTTCTTGATTTCCTTCGGGCAACCGACACGCATTGGCGTTCCTCTCATTTTATGTCCGCTTTGCGGAAGTGTTTTGACAGGGAAATCCAATCACCGTGGCTGTGAAATGTCCTTGCAAAGAGGATTTGCGCGAACGTGATTTTTCGAAGAATATTGCAGATATCGGGAAAAAATCGAAAGTTCTTCGAATGTCAGAACTCGACGCCATTGATCTTGCGATTCTGAAAACGCTTCAGGCGAACGCGCGCATCACCAATGCCGATCTCGCCGCCAAGATCGGGCTTTCAGCATCGGCCTGCTCGCGAAGGCTCGACATACTCGAGCGAAGCGATGTCATTCGCGGTTATCACGCGCACGTGTCGCACAAGGCTCTGGACTATAAGATGATCGCCATCGTGCACATCTCGCTGTCGGGCCAGTTCGCTAAGACGCTGGCCGAATTCGAGGCAGCGGTGAAGCGCTGTCCGAATGTCCTTGTCTGCTACCTCATGTCGGGAGAATACGACTACATCCTGCGAATCGCCGCTCGCGATCTCGAGGACTACGAGCGCATCCATCGCGACTGGCTGTCAGCCCTGCCCCATGTCGTGAAGATCAACTCCAGCTTCGCGCTGCGCGAGATCATCGACCGTCCGAATGTCGGCCTTTAGTCTCGTGACGATCGAGAAGTTTCGATGAACCCGCCGATACCGCAGCCATAGAACAGACACATGAAATCGAAGACGCAAGGCTATATTTTCGTCCTTCTGGCGATCACCATCTTCTCGCTGCAGGACGGGATCTCGAAACACTTGGCAAGCACATATCCGCCTGTCTTCGTCACGATGATCCGCTATTGGGCCTTTGCGCTTTTCACAATGCTGCTGGCGTCGAAGATGCGCGGAGGGATCCGTGCGACGGCTCGCACCAAACGGCCGGTGCTGCAGATTATCCGCGGTGTTCTTCTCGCCGCGCAGGTGGTTGTTGCGATCAGCTGCTTCGCAACTATCGGCCTCGCCCACTCGCAGGCGATCTTCGCAGGTACGCCGATCCTGATAGCCCTGCTTTCCATGCCGCTGCTTGGCGAGCGCGTCGGCTGGCGGCGCTGGACGGCAATCGGTGCGGGCCTTGCCGGCGTGCTCCTGATCCTCAAGCCCGAAGGCGGCTTCTTCGATTTCAAACTGCTGCTCGCGATCTTCTCGTGCTTTCTCTTCGCCTTCTACGTTATCGCGACACGCCTCGTGAGCCGGGACGACCCGGCGATGACCAGCTTCTTCTACACCGGCGTCGTCGGCGGCATCGCCATGACGCTGGTCGGACCATTCTACTGGACCTGGATGTCGGGTTGGGATTGGGGCTGGATGGCGCTTGTATGCATGACCAGCATCTCAAGCCATTACTTCCTGATCCGCGCCTACGACATGCTCGACGCCACGGCCGTGCAGCCGCTGACTTACCTGCAGCTCGTCTACGCCTCGATCATCGGTGTCATGGTCTACAACGAGACGCTCAACCTCAACACGATCATTGGTTCGGTGATCGTCGTGGCATCAGGTATATTCACTATCTGGCGTGAGCACGTTGTGGCGGCCAGGGCAACTGCCAGGACGTAAATTCAATGCGTGCAATTTTATGCACGCTAATAAAGCGATATCAATCTGTCGTTGCTATCATGCTTCCACATTTGAGGGAGAACCGCATGATGCGCAATCTGAATATCATTACTCGCAAGGCCGAACGAAAGCCGTGCCGTGTATTCGGCAAGGTGCGTTATCTCAACAAGGAAGTCGACGCCCGCATCCTAAACCTCTCGACGAGCGGTGTTGCACTCGAGATCAGATCTCCACTGCACGCAGCCTCCGGCAGCCGTGTACAGTTGCTCGCGGACGATCTTGGCATATTGCATGGCGTCATCCGCTGGACCCACAACGGCCGGCTCGGCATACAGTTCGACACGAACTCCAACGCGCGAGCCCAGGTTTCGTCCTACTTCCGGTTCTTCCACCGCGAAGTAAAGCCGGTGCTGGCCCGATAACAACCGGAAGACCTCTCGCCTATTCGGCTGCGAGAGGTATCTCCGGCGTGCGAATTTCGCTGAGTGATGCGGTGAAATCCGCATGGTTGGGACATGCCGACAGGCGCGAGCGAAACGCCTCGATCATCCATGTCGCGGCCGGCCCTGGCGGGTTGGCGATACGCCGCATCGCATAGATAGGATACTCGCCTTGTTCGTAGGCGCGAAGATCGAGATGAACCAGCGCCCCGCTGACCAGATCCTCGCGGATGATCGACGCTGGCAGGCCTCCCCAACCGAGACCGCCGCGGATCAGCGCATGCTTTGTTGCAATGTCGCTGACGCGCCATGTCTTGTAGGAAAGCACATTGAAATCCCGCCCCTTGGTCAGGCCAGATGCATCGGTGACGACAAGCTGCACTTCCTCGCGAACATCGCTCAGCGTAAGCGGACGATCGATCTGGGCCAGCGGGTGATTTGCCGCCACGACGGGGATCATGAAGGAATGGCCGATCTTGTCGATCAGGATCGAATCATCCTGCTTGAGAACAGCCCCGCCGATCCCGATGGTGGCCTTGCCGCTTTGAACGGCGTCCATGACCATGCCGAGTTCGCCGGCGGTCAGATTGAGCGCGACGGATGGAAACCGATCGCGAAACTCGCGCAACACGTCGACCATCGCCTGCGATGGAACCATGACGCTGATGGCGACCGAAACCTCGGCCTCCAGGCCTTCCTTCAGGCTTTTCACGCGGGCACGCATGACATGCAGATCCGTCATCAGCCGGCGTGCATCCTCGAGCATCGCCCTGCCCGCCTCCGTCAGTTTCGGCTGACGCGCTCCAGACCGCTCGAAAAGCGGCATCTCAAGCTGTGCTTCGAGATTCGCGATCGTATAGCTGATCACCGACTGGGCACGGTTTAGCACGCGCGACGCAGCCGAGAAGCTGCCGCTTTCGGCCACCGTCAGGAACACCTGCAATTGATCAAGAGTGGGATTGGGAAGCATCGTCCATCCAATTCATAGATAGTTTCGATCGACATTATCACAGTTTTTTCGATAGCCCACCAGACATATTTCTCATCGCGAACCAGTGGTCATGACCTCCCAAGCGGACCACCAAAGCCCAAGACGAGAGGAATAACAGTCATGTCGTCCATCCTGCTCCTGACCTCCAGCCCGCGTGCTGAGTCTCTTTCGACCACCATTGCCGTCGACCTGGCGAACAAGCTGCAGGCCCAGCAATCGGGCAGCGTCGTCGTTCGCCGTGACCTCGCAGCCAACCCGCTGCCGCATATCGACGACCTGTTCACCGCGGCCATCCGCAAGCCGGCTGAAGCACGCACGGCGGAAGAAGCCGAAGCCGCGAAGACTTCCGATGCGCTGGTCGATGAACTCCTTGCCGCGGACACGATCGTTATCGGCACTGGCCTGATCAACTTCAGCATCTACTCCTCGCTGAAGACCTGGATCGACAACGTTGCCCGCGCCGGTCGCACGTTCAAGTACACGGAAAGCGGCCCGGTCGGCCTTGCCACCGGCAAGAAGGTCTATGTCGTTCTGGCATCTGGCGGCGTCTACTCGCAGGGCCCGGCAGCCGGCATGAACCATGCCGTACCGTACCTGAAGTCTGTTCTCGGCTTCCTCGGCATCACCGACATCGAAACCATCTACGTCGAAGGACTCGCGTTCGGTCCTGAAGCAGCAGACAAGGCCATCAGCGCTGCCAAGGCCCGCGCTGAAGAGATTGCCCTCGCCGCCTAATTGGTGCCTGCGATAGAAATTTGAGAAGACGGTCGGCTTGCCGGCCGTCTTTTTTGTTGGCTCAGCCGACCTCGGCCAGTCGCGAGCCACCGATGACACAGTTTCGGCCGTTCTTCTTCGCCTGGTAGAGCCGTTCATCAGCGACCGAAAGCACAGTCGTGAAGCTGACGCCGTCCTCGTCGGCGGAAGCAAGGCCGATGCTGACGGTGACCGGGCGGCCATCCGGGGTGCTGACGCTGTTCGCGATCGTCCAGCGCAACCGCTCCGCCAGACGCGCCCCTTCTGCGTGATCGGTGACCGGGCACACGGCCACGAACTCCTCACCGCCGAAACGGAACATCCGGTCGCTGGCGCGCAGGATCGTGCCGAGACGCGCAGCTATGGCCTTGAGAACCTCGTCGCCCTGCAAGTGACCGAACTGGTCGTTGACGTCCTTGAAATGGTCGACGTCCAGGATGAGGACGGTGGCAGACTGACCCTGCTTGAGAGAATCCCAGATCATCGTCGGAGCTTCGATCTCCATGCGCGCGCGGTCATAAAGGCCTGTGAGAACGTCCCTGCCCGTGCGGCTCAAGAGATCGTTGTATCGCTCGCGGAAGGTCAGATCGTGGAAAATATCGCCGACCGGACGCGCACTCATAGTGCTGACACCACTGCGGATCCAGCGTTCGTAAATGGCGAACAGTACGGTGTATATGCACACCGCGAACATCTTCGCCTTCCAGCCACCCCAGAAGGCCGCGGCTGGCACGCCGACGAAGTAATACAAAGCTCCAAAGAAGCCGACCTGATCGAACGTCAGCATGACGAAGCCGCAGATCATGAAACGCAGCACGATCTTGCGTTTGAAGACGCGGCCCAGACGTTCATAGAGCAGAATGATCCCGATGGAATCGAGGTACAGCAGCGCCGTCCCCCACATCATCAGTCCGCCCATCTCGTTAAGGAAATCGAAGTTGGGCGCCTTTCCGGCGGAGATCTCGATAATCGAATGCCACTGCAGCAGCCAGGCGATCGCCGCGGTCAGCAGGTTGCCAAGAAACAATCCGTAGATCGGCTGGCGGACAACTGCGGCATCCTCATGCAGATAGAGCATAAGGATCATCATCAGCTTGCCAGCGAAGAAGACCGATGAGCCGGGTGAAACGATGCCAAAGGGCACCGGCACATAAAATACGGCTGCCAGATATGTTTCCATGAAGTGCATGACGCCGAGCGCCGTCAGGAACATGCCCAGGCCGAGACGGTGGCGGAAATGCAGCAGCGTCACCATCAGCGCGAAATAGCCGACCGCTTCGATTGCAAAAAGAAGGAGGTTGAGGGTTTCCATCAGGTCCCTCGTTTCGCGTCGTTCAACCGAAGCGCAGTCGCCGATCGGCCAGCATGGCGGCGTGCCGCGCCGCATCTTCCCTGAGCGGCAAGAATGACGATCGGTCTTCTTGTATCCTGATGCACAACACGGTCCTGCAAAGCCTGCTGCCAACAAGATTCGCTGCAATACTTTAAGATTGGATGAGCAACAGCGCGCGGCCGACACGGACGCGACAGTTTATCTCTCAAAAGAGCAGAATAATCAGACCTGACGCGTCTTCGCACCATCGGCGAAGAGCGACGGCCCATTCTGATCGATGATCTGCTGCGCCTTGCGCACCGTGCATTCGATCGCATCATCGGAAGAGGAGAACATGTCGGCGCGAATGAAATTGCGCACGAGGACATCCTCGCCAACAACCTTCTCGATACGCCCTGCCAGCCGGTACTGGCTGCCTTCCTTTTGCGGCTCGGCGTAGATCGTGCAATCGCCGTATAACTGCGGATCGGATGCTACGCCGGACGCCGACGTCGTCGGCTTCGCGCCGCCGGAAAACATCGAGAGAATGCTGGAAAATATCGAAGCCATGGTTCGCCTTTATCACGCCGGTTCGTGTCGTCAAAGTTAAATGATGAGGTTTGCCAGGATCTCGTTTTCGGTGATGTCTTCGAACCCCATGCCCGCATTCTCGAAGTTCGAGATCAATTGCGCGAAATTCTCCGGCGCCTTGGTTTCGATACCGATCAGGATCGAGCCGAAGTTGCGCGCCGTCTTCTTCAGATATTCGAAGCGGGCGATATCGTCCTCAGGCCCCAGAAGGTTGAGGAAATCGCGCAGGGCGCCGGGGCGCTGCGGCAGGCGCAGGATGAAGTACTTCTTCAGTCCCGCATAACGCATCGCGCGTTCCTTGACGTCGGGCAGCCGCTCGAAATCGAAGTTGCCGCCGGAGACGATGGCAACGACCGTCTTGCCCCGGATCGCTGCCGGATCCATTGCGGCGATGGCCGTCAGCGACAGTGCGCCGGCAGGCTCGAGCACGACGCCTTCGACGTTCAGCATTTCGCTGATCGTCACGCAGATCGCGTTCTCCGGCATCAGCATGACCTGATCGGTGGAGAAGTCCTTGAGGGCCGCGAAATTCAAATCGCCGATCCGTGCAACGGCGGCGCCGTCAACGAAGTTGTCGACCTTGGGAAGCGTGACGACCTCGCCGGCATCGATGCTGCGCTTCAGGCTCGGCGCGCCGGCCGGCTCGACAAAGACGAACCCCGATTTCGGAACAACGCCCTGAAAATATCCGCTGGTTCCCGCTGCAAGGCCGCCGCCGCCGACCGGCATGACGATCAGGTCAGGAACAGTGCCCTCCGGCAACTGCTGCTCGATCTCAGCGGCAACGGTCGCCTGCCCCTCGATGATATCCACATGGTCGAAAGGCGGCACCATGACGCCGCCGATCGCATCGACATGATCGCGCGCGGCCTTGTAGCATTGGTCGAAGAAGTCGCCGGTCAGCTTGATGGTGATGAACTCGGCGCCGAACATGCGCGTCTTGTCGATCTTCTGTTGCGGTGTGGTCACCGGCATGAACACCACGCCGGGAACGCCGAAATGGCGGCAGACGAACGCAAAGCCCTGCGCGTGGTTGCCGGCGGAGGCACACACGAAGGTCTTGTCGGACGCGCCCTCAGCGATCGCCTTGCGGAAGAAATTGAACGCACCACGAATCTTGTAGGAACGCACCGGCGACAGGTCCTCGCGCTTCAGCCAGATATCGGCGCCATAGCGGGCGGAAAGATGCTCGTTGAGTTGCAGCGGCGTCGCCGGAAAAAGGCTGCGCATCGCTTCTTCGGCAGCTTCGACATCCTGTCTATCCACGGTCACTATCCTTTGCTGTTGGCGCCGTTCGCTATCGCATAGGAGCAGAGCCGAATGAAGTGCGTTTTCGGCCGCAACCGTTCGGTCGCGCAAAAGCAGCCACCGGCACGCGCAAAAACCGCGTCTGATAACGCATTTGTGCGGTTCCAACGCAGTGCAACATCGCTAGAATAGAACAATGATAACATACAAGTTCGCCAGACCGGTCGCCTGGCTCCTCCTCGCCGGCATCATTTTCGTCACCGTTTCGCCCATCGGGCTGCGTCCTCACACGATCACGTCGGTCAATCTCGACCGTGCACTCGCCTACCTGGTTGTCGGCCTCGCGTTCGCGCTGGCTTACCCACGTCATTGGCTCGCAGTAGCTGTGCTCTTGATCTTCGGTGCGGTCGCCATCGAATACCTGCAGTATCTGTCCCCAACCCGACACGCGCGCCTGCACGACGCAGCGGTAAAGGCTGTCGGAGCGTCCTTCGGGGTTCTCGCCGGGACTTTTCTCAACCGGTATCGCCCGATGAAACCGGACCAACAGGGCGCGTAGCAAGAGCCAACGCCAACGATATGAAATCGGAGATTGCAGGCTGGTTTGCCTGCGTCTCCGGCAGGATCAATAACTGCAGGAACGATTGTCGCTCGGCCTGAAGCCTTGCGCGCAGGCGATGTTCATGGAATCGCCCGGCGTATAGCCAGACGCAGATCCCATCGAATTTTGCGGGGTCGAGCAGGCCGACGCCATCGCAGCAAGAGTGACCAGCGCTCCAGCCGCCAAAAGTGCCCGAAATCTGCTCATCTTGTTCTCCTTTATAGATATTCTGGCCTCAGACTATCACGCATGAACGCTCGCGTGCCAGCCTGTGACGCAGATTTAGCCGGCGTCAATCGTGTCCGCCGAAGGCGACGGTGCGTATGAAACCGCCGATCACGAGGACGACAACTGAAGACATCTTGCGCGACGGATTTGTGATGTGCAGCCCTTTCCAAAACGGGCCGGCCAAGCTATTGCGGTCATGCACGCGGGCGTGGCGAAACTGGTAGACGCAAGGGACTTAAAATCCCTCGGCCTTGGCTGTGCGGGTTCGACCCCCGCCGCCCGCACCATTGCCAGCACAATCTCCAGGGAAATGCTGCGCCTCAGGGCGCCCAGAATTGGTTGTGACCAACCAGAACGTTTGCGACGAGCCCCCTTTATTGCAATGTTAGAATGTGTTTTTATGCCAGCGCCTTCAAAGCTGAGGCTTTTGGCGTGTAATTTGTAAAGCTTGTCTTGTGGGAGTAAGGCGATGGTTTACGATTGGGATGGCGCGAAAACACGGCGCCTCCGGCTGTTTCGAGCAGGCACGGCATTCTTGATCGCATTTGCGGTACTGTTACCGCTCTTCTTCTACGCAGCGAAATTTCATGGGTTCGGTGGCTGAGCGCCATCGGTGAGATAGCCCCGGCCATCTCGCAAGGCATTCACGCAACAGGCGCCACGATCGCTCCCAGAAAAAAGGCGCGACCGTTAGATAGCGCCCTTCAATGTCTTGAACGCTTGGCTTATGCGAGCTTGGCGGCGATCTTGGCGACGTGCGCGCCCTGATACTTGGCGGCTTCCAGCTCGACCGCCGACGGCTGGCGCGAGCCGTCGCCGTCCGTGATCGTCGAAGCACCGTAAGGCGATCCGCCCTTGATCTCGTCAACGCCCATCTGGCCCTGGAACGCATAGGGAAGACCGGCAACGATCATGCCCTGGTGCAGGAAAGTCGGGATGAAGCCGAGAATGGTCGATTCCTGGCCACCGTGCTGGGTTGCCGACGACGTGAATACCGAGCCGACCTTGCCGACCAGCTTGCCGGCAAACCACAGGCTGCCCGTCTGGTCCCAGAAGTTGCGCATCTGCGAAGCCACGGTGCCGAAGCGCGTGCCAGCGCCGACGATGATGGCGTCATATTCTGCCAGTTCTTCCGGCTTGGCGATCGGAGCAGCCTGATCGACCTTGAAATACGAGGCCTTGGCGACCTCTTCCGGCACGAGTTCCGGAACCCGCTTGACCGTTACTTCGGCGCCGGCGGATTTCGCACCTTCGGCGACTGCGTATGCCATCGTTTCAATGTGACCGTAGGACGAATAATAAAGTACGAGAACCTTAGCCATTTTCCTGGTTTCCTTCTTCGGTGATGCTGCTGGTGACGAGCTTGGCATGCCAACCAGAATTCGTTTGATAAACTCGGTGATCATGCAAATTGCCTCGAAACGCATGGTGCGTGTGGCAAATAGCTATCGCAGGCGATTGAGTGCGGCCAGTCACGGCGCCGGAAACGGACTGTTCAATCATACTGGACGATGTCGGCCCCGCATTCACTTTTTTGCGATCCATACGAAGGCTTCCCGTCTCTTCCGTTTGGTATAAGTTTGCTGCCAAATCATCCGTGAAGATAGAGGCATTCAATGACCCAGATTGTGACAGCAGCGATCCTTGCCATCGGCGACGAGCTGCTTTCGGGGCGCACCAAGGACAAGAACATCGGCCATCTCGCCGACATGCTGCTTCTGGCCGGCATCGACCTCAAGGAGGTCCGCATCGTGGGCGACGAGGAGGATGCGATCGTCGACGCCCTGAACGCCTTGCGGACGAAGTACGACTACGTGTTCACATCCGGCGGCATCGGCCCCACGCACGACGACATCACCGCGGACGCGGTTTCCAAGGCTTTCGGCGTTGATTGCGAGTACAATGAAGAAGCCATGATCTTGCTCGGCGACATGTACAAGCGCCGCGAGGTGGAGTTCACCGACGCGCGCAAGCGGATGGCGCGCATGCCGGTCGGCGCGAGCCATATTGCGAACCCTGTTTCGACGGCACCAGGCTTCGTCATCGGCAATGTCTATGTGATGGCCGGCGTGCCGCAGGTCTTCCAGGCGATGGTCGATGCCGTGCTTCCGACCCTTCGGACCGGCACACCGGTCCTTTCGCTGGCCGTGTCGTGCCCTTATGGCGAAGGTGACATCGGCACGCCGTTGACCGCGATCCAGAAGGCACATCCGGAAACCAGCATCGGCTCCTACCCGCGCTATGTCGGCCAGAAGTTCTCCACGGAGATCGTTGTCCGCGGGCGCTCCCAGGAGCTTATCGATGCTGCCGGCGCGGATGTCCGGGCGATGATCGAAACCATTCGCAGGGAACGAGAAACGCTCGAAAATAGTTCTGCGGAGGCATAGACTTTCACGCGAGCCAACCGACCATGATCTGGGTCAAGGAGACACACGCCGAGAAGGAGCATTGCTTATCCAAAGCCGATTTTAGCCGCGCAAGGAGAAACTCATGTCTTACAAAACGATACTCGCCATTCTCGATACGGCCGACAATTGCACCGCGGTCGCCGATTTCGCCTTTGCGATCGCTGCCGCCAACGACGCGCATGTGATCGGCCTTCATGCCGAAACCATTGCCGTTGTGCCTCTCGTCGCCCCTATGGAGATACCGGATCCCGTAGCGGTCCAGGCGCTGCAGGATATGGCGCATTCGGAGACGGTGGACATCGAGCGCATCGTTCGCCGCAAAGCCCAGACCGAAGGCATTTCCTTCGAGTGGCGCAGCTTCGCTTCCTCTACGGGATATGGCTCCGCCCCGCTGATCGAAAGCGCGCGCAGCGCCGACCTTCTGATTGCTTCGCAGGCCGACCCGGCAAAGCCGTCGGACAGCCACGTTGACGTGAACAACTTCCTTCTCGACAGCGGCCGACCGGTACTGATGATCCCCTTCGTCATCCGCAAGCCGAAGCCGATCAAGCGCGTGCTGATCGCCTGGAATGGCTCCAAGGAAGCCGCGCGCGCAACCTTCGACGCGCTGCCTATACTCAAGGCAGCCGATGAGGTGGAGGTATTTTCGGTCGATCCTGTTGACAATGCGCTCCAGTCTGCGGCCGTGGCAGGTGCGGAGATCGCAGCCACGCTTGCCCGGCACGGCGTGAAGGTCACGCTTGCAACGGCGACGACCACCGACAGGCACGCATCGACCGCGATCGAGAACCGGTTGTCGGACAGCAGCATCGATCTGCTGGTCATGGGCGCCTATACGCATTCGCGCCTTTGGCAGCTGATTTTCGGTGGAACCACGAAGACCCTGCTCCAGTCGATGACGGCCCTGACGCTGCTTTCACGATAGGATCAGCATGGGGCTTGCGTTTTAGCCCCAAATTCCGCTAATTGCGACGACCGACGACGCCTCCGGCCCGGGTCCTTCCATCGCGCAGTTTCGGCTGCGCGATTTGCGTTTGACCGAAAACGGCGGAAGAGCGTCCGGCCGCCGGCAACCGGCGTGTCATCACTTCATGCCGCGGAGCAAGCCGATGTCCCTTCCCGATAAAGCCTTCCCTGTTTCCTGGGATCAGTTCCACCGCGATGCTCGCGCCCTTGCCTGGAGACTGGCCGGTCTGAAGCGCGACTTCAAGGCGATCGTCTGTATTACCCGAGGCGGCCTCGTGCCGGCCGCGATCATCTCGCGCGAGTTGAACATTCGCCTGATCGAGACGGTCTGCGTCGCGTCCTATCATGACTACGTGAACCAGGGAGAGATGGTGCTCCTGAAGGGGATTGCGTCGGAACTTCTGGCCGATGGCGGCGAAAGCGTGCTTGTCGTCGATGACCTGACCGACACCGGGAAGACCGCCTCGGAAGTGCGAACGCTGCTGCCGAAAGCCCATTTCGCCTGCGTCTACGCCAAGCCGCAGGGTGTTCCGACGATCGATACCTTCGTCACGGAAGTCAGCCAGGATACCTGGATCTACTTCCCGTGGGACATGGGCTTCACCTACCAGGAGCCGATCTCCAAGGGTAGCCGCGGCTAAGCCGCATCGCCGGCACGCAACGATAAGGTTGGAACAACCATAAATTGTTCCAATCTTTATTTACCGATATTCGGAAATCTGCTGTCCGCGGGATCGCGGACGCCTTATTGTCAGCTGACATTCCGGTGTGGCAGAGGCGCTGCCCGGACGATACCTCTGGGGCACGGTCGCAAACGCGATGCTGGGATGGATATGACGCGTTGGCGCTACGTCGGCATGATTGCAGCTGCTGCTATCCTGTTCCACTCGACCCCCTATCCCGCCTATTCCGAGCCGGCCTATGTGTCGGTCGTGCGCGAGTATGTTGAAAAGCGCATCAAGCCGATCATCGCCGCGCCGATCGTTCACAAGGCCATAGAAGAGCAGAACGCCAAGTTCGGTGATGTCAGCGACATGGACGTCAGGGTGCTGGACAACACCTATCGTTCGGAGATCCAGACGGGCCAATGGCAAATGGTGAAGGGCCTGCTCGGCAAACCTGTGTCGCGCTACCTCAAATCCAAGCAGGATGATTCGCAGGGCACGATCGTCGAGATCTTCGTTACCGATCGCCACGGGCTGAATGTCGGGCAAAGCGTCGCTACCACGGACTACTGGCAAGGCGACGAAGACAAGTTTCTCAAGACCTTCGCGCGCGGCTCGGACGAGGTCTTCATCGATCGGGCCGAGCGGGACGAGCAGACACAGTTGCTGGAAACGCAGGCGAGTTTCATGATCAGGGGCGACGACGGACAACCGATTGGCATCGCCACGGTGACGATCGCGATCGACGCTCTTTGAGCATATTCGCGACGACGAATCGCAAGGCGTATTTGGACGCGAAAAGCCACCCCGAAAACTGCAATCTAGACGATTTTCTTCCGTTTTGGCTTTTTGACTTACGCTTGCCGCAGCAACCCATTGAAATTCCAGAGCGACTCGCTTTTCCCCAGTCTCCACAGGCCGATCCACAATATCTTGTGGTGAACACTTCATTAAAAACCACCCCTTGACGGAATCGCCTCTTTTCAACTTAATGACATTCGATGTTGCGGCGGCTGCCGAACCGGAAGTAACGAGGCCGGTTCTCATCAAAAATCGAGCGTAGAATCAGGGCTTTGCATTCATGATGGGATGCCGGCCATGAGGGGCTTCGTGTGCGATTTTTGATCGCCAAAAAACAACATCCGGGGCTGGCGATAATAAGCTGTTAATACTATATTTAGTGTTTGCAGCCACCATCACCACAAGATACAGGAAAGACATCTCCGGATGACACTCCTGTGACGGTACGGAAACGAGAACTGGCTGCGCTCTTCCCGGCGTAGCCGGACGTGGAAACTTGCGCCTTGGTCAACGGGGACGGGGCGCGCGAGCTAGAGGTTAAGGCAAATGCGCATAGAACGCCGATTTACGAAGGCAGATCAGGGCGCTTACGCGGCGATTGAATTCCGCAAGGCGACCAGCGAGATAAAGAACCCGGACGGTTCGATCGTATTCCGCCTCGAAAACATCGACGTTCCTGCGCAGTTTTCGCAGGTTGCCGCCGACATTCTGGCGCAGAAGTATTTCCGCAAGGCCGGCGTCCCTGCCCGTCTGAAGAAGGTTGAGGAAAACGACGTTCCTTCCTTCCTGTGGCGCTCGGTTGCCGATGAGGCTGCCCTGAAGGAACTGCCGAAGGATCAGCAGTACGGTTCTGAAACCGATGCGCGCCAGGTCTTCGACCGTCTTGCCGGCACCTGGACCTACTGGGGCTGGAAGGGCGGCTATTTCTCCTCCGAGGAAGACGCTCGCGCATTCCGCGACGAACTCGCCTATATGCTTGCCACGCAGCGCGTTGCCCCGAACTCGCCGCAGTGGTTCAACACAGGCATGCATTGGGCCTACGGCATCGACGGCCCCGGCCAGGGCCACTTCTATGTCGACCCCTTCACCGGCAAGCTGACGAAGTCGAAGTCGGCTTACGAACATCCGCAGCCGCATGCCTGCTTCATCCAGTCCGTTGAAGACGACCTCGTCAACGAAGGCGGCATCATGGACCTGTGGGTCCGCGAAGCCCGTCTCTTCAAGTACGGCTCCGGTACCGGCTCCAACTTCTCCTACCTCCGTGGCGAAGGCGAAAAGCTTTCCGGCGGCGGTCGTTCCTCCGGCTTGATGAGCTTCCTGAAGATCGGTGACCGGGCAGCCGGCGCGATCAAGTCGGGCGGCACGACGCGCCGTGCGGCGAAGATGGTGGTTGTCGACATCGATCACCCGGACATCGAAGAGTATATCAACTGGAAGGTGAAGGAAGAGCAGAAGGTTGCTGCCCTCGTCACCGGCTCCAAGGTTGTCTCCAAGCACCTCAAGGCCATCATGAAGGCCTGCGTCAATTGCGAAGGCGATAACGGCGATTGCTTCGATCCGAACAAGAACCCTGCCCTGAAGCGCGAAATCCGCGCTGCCAAGAAGGACCAGGTTCCGGAAAACTATATCGGCCGCGTCATCCAGTTCGCTCGCCAGGGCTACAAGGACCTCGAGTTCAAGACCTACGACACCGACTGGGATTCGGAAGCCTACCTCACGGTTTCGGGCCAGAACTCCAACAACTCGGTCTCGATCAAGGACGACTTCCTGCGCGCAGTCGAAAACGACGGCGACTGGAACCTGACCGCCCGCAAGGACGGCAAGGTCATGAAGACACTGAAGGCACGCGACCTGTGGGAATCGATCTCCTATGCCGCATGGGCATCGGCCGATCCGGGCCTGCACTTCAACACGACGATGAACGACTGGCACACCAGCCCGGCTGCCGGCCCGATCCGCGCGTCGAACCCGTGCTCGGAATACATGTTCCTGGACGACACGGCCTGCAACCTTGCCTCGCTGAACCTCATGCAGTTCAAGGATGCGGCCACCAAGCGCATCAACATCGGCGACTACGAGCATGCCGTTCGCCTGTGGAGCGTCGTTCTCGAAATCTCCGTAATGATGGCTCAGTTCCCGTCGAAGCGGATTGCCGAGCTCTCCTACGAATACCGTACGATCGGCCTCGGCTACGCCAACATCGGCGGCCTGCTGATGTCGTCGGGCATTCCCTATGACAGCGACGAAGCCCGCGCCATCGCAGGCTCGCTGACCGCGATCATGACCGGCATTTCCTACGCCACGTCGGCCGAGATCGCCTCCGAGCTCGGACCGTTCCCGATGTTCGCGCCGAACCGCGAGAACATGCTGCGCGTCATCCGCAACCACCGCCGCGCGGCTTACGGCGAGACCTCAGGCTATGAAGGCCTGTCGATCAACCCGGTCGCGCTCATCCATTCCGAGAACCCGGACCAGGATCTGGCGGCTCACGCCAAGAGCGCCTGGGACAAGGCTCTCGAGCTCGGCGAAAAGCACGGCTACCGTAACGCCCAGGCAACCGTCATCGCGCCGACAGGCACGATCGGCCTCGTCATGGATTGCGACACGACGGGTATCGAGCCTGACTTCGCACTGGTGAAATTCAAGAAGCTCGCCGGCGGCGGCTACTTCAAGATCATCAACCGCGCCGTTCCGGAAGCGCTGCGCACGCTCGGCTACTCCGAGAGCCAGATCGCCGAGATCGAAGCCTACGCTGTCGGCCACGGCAACCTGAACCAGGCACCGGCTATCAACCCCGGCTCGCTGAAGGCCAAGGGCTTCACCGACGAGAAGGTGGAAGCCGTCAACGCGGCGCTGAAGTCGGCCTTCGACATCAAGTTCGTCTTCAACCAGTGGACACTCGGCGCCGACTTCCTGAAGGGCACGCTTGGTGTCACCGACGAACAGCTCGGCGACATGAGCTTCAACCTGCTCGAGCACCTCGGCTTCTCGAAGAAGGACATCGAGGCTGCCAATGTTCACGTCTGCGGCGCGATGACGCTGGAAGGCGCACCGTTCCTGAAGAACGAACACCTCGCCGTCTTCGATTGCGCCAACCCGTGCGGCAAGATCGGCAAGCGTTACCTCTCGGTCGACAGCCACATCCGCATGATGGCAGCCGCCCAGCCGTTCATCTCGGGTGCGATCTCCAAGACGATCAACATGCCGAACGACGCGACGGTCGACGATTGCAAGAGCGCCTACATGCTCTCCTGGAAGCTCGGCCTGAAGGCAAACGCTCTCTACCGTGACGGCTCCAAGCTGTCGCAGCCGCTGAACGCCTCGCTGATCGAAGACGAAAGCGATGAGGACGCACTGGACGATCTGCTGCAGCAGCCGGTCGCCGCCCAGGCCGTTACCATCACCGAAAAGATCATCGAGCGTGTGGTCGAGCGCGTGACCCGCGAACGCGAGAAGCTGCCGAACCGCCGCCAGGGCTACACCCAGAAGGCCGCCGTCGGCGGACACAAGGTGTACCTGCGTACCGGCGAATTCGGCGACGGCCGCATCGGCGAGATCTTCATCGACATGCACAAGGAAGGCGCCGCCTTCCGTGCGATGATGAACAACTTCGCCATCGCCATCTCGCTGGGTCTGCAGTACGGCGTGCCGCTCGAGGAATATGTGGAGGCCTTCACCTTCACCAAGTTCGAGCCGGCCGGTATCGTCATCGGTAACGACGCGATCAAGAACGCCACGTCGATCCTCGACTACGTGTTCCGCGAACTCGCCGTCTCCTACCTCGGCCGCCACGATCTGGCGCATGTCGATACGTCGGACTTCTCGAACACGGCCCTCGGCAAGGGTATCCAGGAAGGCAAGACCAACCTCGTCTCGACCGGCTGGACCCGCGGCTACAAGCCGACGATCGTTTCGAACAGCGAACGCCAGGCATCCGGCGAGCCCAAGGGCTCGGCAACGGCCGCCCCTGCCCGCGCATCCTCGACCGCGACGGTCACTTCGTTTGCAGGTGCAGCTGCCCGCAAGATCGAGCCGACGACGGCCATCTCCACCTCCGAAATCGTCGCCTTCAAGCGCGATTACGAGGAGCGCGCCAGGGAACTGGCCGAAGAGATCGCCGAGGAAGTGATCGAGGAAGTCGTCACCGAGAGCCAACAGCAGGCAACCGCCCTCTTCTCCGACAAGGCAGCCGCCGACGCCGCTTCGGCCAAGACGGAAGCCAAGAAGCTCGAATCCGAACGCCGGGCGCGCTCGATCATGCAGGGCTACACCGGCAACATGTGCTCCGAGTGCCAGAACTTCACGATGGTGCGCAACGGCACCTGCGAGAAGTGCGACACATGCGGCAGCACCAGCGGCTGCAGCTGATCTAGAAGCACGGCGATAAAGTAAGGGGATGAGAAGACATACTTCTCATCCCGCAGGCTATAGTATCGGACGCTATCGCATGTTTACAATTTACCCGACATTCTCAAAGAAGAGGGTTTCTCGCGCAGGAAATGCAATCCGCGAGAAGAACGAAACGCCTGAAGATGTGGACGTAATTGAGAATTGGCGAGCATCTCATAACTACGTGCTGAATACGTTTCAGGCCACTCTACGACGGCATGCGCGCGGTAAGAACATAACTGTCGCCCAAAGATTGAAGCGACGGTCAACGCTCTACGACAAGCTTATTCGGCAGCCGGAAATGCAGCTTGCGCGAATGCACGACATCGCAGGCTGCAGACTGATTTTTGAGAATTTTTCGCTTTTGGAGGAAACGCGAAAGCAGATTCTCAACTCAAGGTTTCGACATCGTTTAAAGAATGCCGTCGACGATTACGATTACATCAAGAATCCAAAGCACAACGGATACCGCGGTATCCACGATGTCTATGAGTATGAGTCCTTCACGGGAACTGCGAACCAGTGGAATGGCCTCCTCATCGAATTACAATACCGGACGAAGATTCAACACGCATGGGCGACTGCTGTAGAAATCGTAGGTTCAGTTACCGGAAACGAAGCAAAATTTGATCGCGGAAATCCCGACAACCAACGCTTCTTCGCATTGGCAAGTGAACTCTTGGCTCGGCATTATGAAGGGTTAAACTCCTGTCAAAGCAACGAGTCGGAGAAAACGTTAAAGGCAGAGCTTAAAACTCTTGAAGACAAGATTGGAATTCTACGAGTTCTTGAAGGAATTCACGTTTCGGTTGAACGCCTTAAAGATGCGCGAAATCTGATCCTTCGCGTTACGCCAAGTGGATCGCTTACGGTGTATGGCTTTTCAAAAACGCGAACCGCTTTGGAAAAATACTTCGAGCTAGAAGAACGCGAAGGCGAAGATGATATCGTTTTTGTTCGCGGCGATACCAATGAAGGCATCAGAAGCGCATTCCGAAATTACTTTTCGGATGCCAGGGATTTTACATCACTGCTAAGAAGCGCCATGCGCTAAGTGACGTGCGAACTCGGCGATCGCCCTGCCGACAGGATCTTTTCTATATGCGGACGGAAGATGCTTTCTTCCGCGCGGTGATGATCGCCATCTCGTGCAATGCGACGTGCTGCCCTGAAATATGTGGTGGCTTAACCTTCACCAAAGTTCGAACCGGCCCGGATGTTCCTCAGCCATCCGTGAACTCGTCTCCTGCGTCGACCGCAACAATCTCGCGTATGTCGATAAGTCGGAACGGAAACCAAATCGGCGCAGCGGCGTTTCTATTTGTGCCGCCATTCTCCAAACCGCATCTTCCCTTCTTGATGATTTGCATCACATTACCGTTGGCCCGAAGCGGCGCTAACGCCACGTCATGATGATGACGTAGGACGGTAGCGCGGGCGAGCTAGGTCCGGCCGGGATGCGTCATGATATTGGCGCAGGCCGGACGCTCGCATGCCACCGATGCCATGAATGCAAATCACAGTCACAAAGAGGGAACGTTGCCATGCCATTCATCAAGACCGCCGACGGAACTGAGATTTTCTATAAGGATTGGGGTGCGGCCAACGCCCAGCCGATCGTCTTCCATCACGGCTGGCCGCTCAGTGCCGACGACTGGGATGCGCAGATGATGTTCTTTCTGGACAAGGGCTACCGAGTGATTGCCCATGACCGGCGCGGCCACGGGCGTTCGAGCCAGACCTGGCAGGGCAACGAGATGGACACTTATGCGGCCGACGTTGCGGCCCTTACCGACGCGCTCGATCTCAAGAATGCCATCCATGTCGGCCACTCGACCGGCGGCGGCGAAGTTGCCCACTATGTCGCGCGCGCCAAGCCCGGACGCGTCGCCAAGGCTGTGCTGATCGGCGCCGTGCCGCCGATCATGGTGAAATCGGACAAGAACCCGGGTGGTCTGCCGCTCGAGGTTTTCGACGGCTTCCGTGCAGCACTCGTCGCCAATCGCGCCCAGTTCTTCCTCGATGTGCCGGCAGGCCCGTTCTACGGGTTCAATCGCCCAGGCGCCAAGGTCAGCCAGGGTATCATCGAGAACTGGTGGCGTCAGGGCATGATGGGCGCCGCCAAGGCGCATTATGATTGCATCAAGGCCTTCTCCGAGACGGACTTCACCGAGGATCTGAAGAACATCACGGTGCCGACACTCGTCATGCACGGGGATGACGACCAGATCGTTCCCTATGCCGATTCCGCGCCGCTTTCGGTCAAGCTGCTGAAACACGGAACGCTCAAGACCTATGCCGGCCTGCCGCACGGCATGTGCACGACGCATCCTGATGTGATCAACGCCGATCTCCTGGAGTTCTTCCTGGATTAGGGGTCTGTACGGCCGCTGCCAGCATTCCGCCGAGAGGCAAGGGCTGCAGGATCTAAAACCAGAGAATGCAGGCGGGGCGCGTTCCCGCCTGCCGCTGCGCTATCGCACGGACGGACGCCGCGTCGGCCGAGACGGAAGCCAGAAGCTCGAATCCGACCGCCGCAGCGCTCGATCATGCAGGGCCACACCGGCAACACTTGCTCCCAGTGCCAGTACTTCACGATGGTCCGCACGGCACCTGCGAGCAGTGCGACACATGCGGCAGCACCGGCGGATACTATTGAGGTCGTTCTGAGACTTCTTATTCCAGAACCAAACTGCAGATACGGGCGCTCTCGGCGCCCGTATTCAGTTGAGGGGTCGGATCGCTTTTGGCTTACTTCACCTCGACGAAGTCGGCCGGTTTCCAGGAACCGTCGAAAGCCGGCTTGTCTGGGCCGTAGATACGGATATAGGCAAACCATCCACGTCCCGGCACGGTCTTGATCCAACGCCCTTCCTGACCCGCAGGAGCAGTCGGGCCGAAGTAAAGATCGACAGGTTCGCTGCCAGTCACATCCTTCAATTCGAACAGCGAGCGCAAAGCCGCCTTGCCTTGGTCGGTCTGCACCTCCGAGCGCGTTTGCGCATCGTAAGCGGTTACCGACCAGAACAGCTTTCCTGGAACGGGTTGCGGAATCGACAGCCTATAGGTCTTGCCGCCGTCGAGGAAGGCTCCCGAACCGTCTCGGGCACCAAGCCAATAAAGCGATCCGGCACCTGCCGTTCGCCGGAACATCGCCGGCGACGTCACGATGGCCTGCGCGAACCAGCGATCGCGCGCCTCAAGATCGATTCCGGCGGGCGTCTCGAACTGCGCACTTCCTGGCACCAGCCCGACCCATTCCCACTTGCGATCCGGCCATGCCAGCTTGTCGGCGCGAGCACTGTCGAACGCCGAGACGAGAAGCTGGTCGCGCCCATCGCGCGCCGCCTTCTCCAAGATCGCCTTCATGCGATCGTCAGGCTTGAATGGTTTACCCTTCTCGATACCAAGCGCCTGCAGAAGACCGTACATGGGTTCGAACTTGTTAACGACGGGCTCAGCCTGGATGATCTCGTTCAGCTTCTCCCAGAACTGAATATTGTCCTCCCATTTGAGCGAGGTGCTATCGAGATCCATGTTTGTCGTGTTGACGAATTTCAGCCGCTGCTTCGGATTTCCGAGGGGATATATTTTGATCGCTTCGAGTGCCTTCAGCGCCTTGTCCTGATCGCCGCCAACCGGCAGCGCGCGGACTGCGAGCAGGTTTTTGTAAGTTGGTGTTCGTCCGAGGAGATAGCCTCTGGGAACCTTCCCCTTGTAGTCCGGCCCGACGATCAGGTGTTTGCCACCCTTGCCGGCATCCGGACCTGGCAGGCCCATGTCGAGAACCCAGCCTTGATTATGATCGTTGACGAGCCCGATATAGGCGCCCGGGGGCAGCTCCACCACGATCGGCCCCTTGGAGACGTCAAGTGTCGCGGAACCGTAGGGTGTGTCCGAGTTCAAGGTGAAGCCAACCTGACGAGGACCGGCTGCCGCCCCACCGATCGCCTGGTTGTCGTCAATGCCGACGCTACGATTGCCGTTGAAAATTCCTTCAACTGAAACCGTGGGATACCAGAAGCGGTAGGCGGTCAGTGCACGCTGCAGATCACCGTCGTCACGGGCTTTGACACTCGTCTCAGCGGTGGGGTAGCCTTGGCTGAACCGGTAGGTGGCAGCGTCCTGGGCGACGACACTCGTTGCCAGGATCGACGATGTCACGAAGGCCATAAAGAGCTTCGATTTCATGATGGTCTCCACGTTGGCGATTTCAAGAATATGAACTTGCT
The DNA here is from genome assembly GCA_900489925.1 of Hyphomicrobiales bacterium. GTDB lineage: Bacteria > Pseudomonadota > Alphaproteobacteria > Rhizobiales > Rhizobiaceae > Rhizobium. The sequence goes on from UEHQ01000010.1 coordinate 257,156, forward strand.
CGGCTATTTGACTTCGACGAAATCCTCGAGCTTCCAGGACTTGTCGAACCACGGCTTGAGCGGCCCGTAGAGCCGGAAGATGGTGAACCAGGATTTGCCTGGGATGGTCTGGACCCAGTTGGGGGTGTCGGTCGGTTTCGTGGGCGAGAAGATAATATCGGTCGAACCGTCAGCGTTTTTCTTCAAGTCTTTTTCGCTGGAGAGACTTGGGAACTGCTGATCCGTCTGCAGCATCGAACGCGTCTGTGTGTCGTATACGACAACCGACCAGAAATCCTTTGCGGGCACGTCTGCCGGAACGCGCAGTCGATAGACCTTGCCTCCATCGAAGGGATTTCCGTCCTTGTCGAAGTTGGTTGCGGCATACTGCGACCCGATTCCAGGCATCGCCATGGCCATTGCCGGCGTGTTGATGGTCGCCGCATAGTAGAACAATGTCCGGGCGTCGAAGTTGCGCGCGCCGCTCTTCGTGAGCCACTCGTAGCTCCCCCCGATGAATGGGGTTGTCCATTTGCGATCCGGATAGATCATCACTGCCGGATCGCGCGGACGAAAGTCTATGTTGCGCGCCGCAGCGTTGCCGACGGCAACGGCATCCGTGAGGATTTTCGTCATGCGCTCGTCCGGTGTGAATGGTTTTCCCTTTTCCATTCCGATCGCCGCGAATATCCCGGTCATATCCGGCCCATACGCACCAGCCGGCTCTTCCTGGATAATCTGGTTCACCTCCTCGAAGAATTTCATATTATTCGCATGCACCGTATTCATGGCCATACCCGACATGTTGAGGAACTTGGTCGCCGGCGGGGCATGGCGTTTGTCCCAGGGATAAACCCTCAGGCTTTTCTTCAAGCTGGCAACGCCGGGCGCCGGGTCACCGTTCTTCATGAACGCGCGGCCGAAAAGGAGATTGCCATATGTCGGGGATTCAATGACAAAAAAGCCTTTCGGCTTCTCTCCCTTCCAGCCCGGTGGCACGAATAGGTACTTACCGCCCTTGCCCTTATCCGGCCCAGCGTTGCCAAGATCCGTGACGTAGCGGAACCAGAAGTCATCAACGACACCCAGGATGCCGGGGGGACTCTCGACCACGACCGGTCCGTCCTTCAAGTCCATCCAGTTCCAGAAATAGACGGTCTCGCTATTCGCCGTCAGAAAGAGCGACTTCGAGTCCATCAGGGTTTCGAAAACCCCGATAGTTTCGTTCACAGCGCCGGCCTGACGAAGGCCTGTCCGAATAGCGACCATCGAAGCACCGGGAATTCCGTTGAGGAACGCCTCAATGCCGCGACTGAAGTCAAGTTGGTCCCACACTCTCTGCGCAGTATCCACTGTCGGAACACCGTCGTTGAATTCCAGCTTGCCGATTCTCGTGTCAACGCTTGCCGGGGTAACAATTTCCGACGGTATCGGTGTGGTCATCTGGTAGTCTGCGGCAAATGCGACGGTGGATGCAGCGGACATCACACTCGCCGAGATAGTGGCGAGGAACGAGGTTCGGAGGGCAAGCCGTTGATGTGTCATGGTCGTAAGCTCCTATGGTGGGTGAAATCCACCAAATGCCCGCCTACGACGGAAGTACGTTACTGTAACAACGGCGCAAAATAGCCTTGCCGCCGCTGGAGACATGAGAGCCGGCGACGCCTCACTGGGCGATCAGGTAGATCGCTACAGGCCGTACCCGCACGGGCCTTGGCCGGGAAAGTCCAGCGCATCAAGGTGGCGTCGAACCAAGTTACGCTGATTGTTACCGTAACAACGCTGACAGCACCCCGTAGATTGTGGCTTTATGTGCCTGAACCGACGAGAGAGGCTAGATGATCGGTATAAGGAATGTGGAAGTGGCATGCGGATTGCCGATCATGGCGTGGACGATGCCACCGCACCCGACCAATCGTCGGGCTACGTCACGGGTCTGGGCGACCTGACGCTGATGGACATATTCATCCTTCCCAAGCAAGGCGACACGACGGTGAGCATTGGAGTTGTCCTTCCAACTGCAACGGGCCATTCACTCGGCAGTGGCCAGTGGCAAGCCGGTGCCGCCGGCGTCGTTGTTGCCCCGCAAAATTGGAGCCTCGTCGGTGGGCTTGTCACCTACCAGACATCGTTTGCAGGCCAGAGCGAAAGGCCGGACGTCAACCTCCTGACCTTCCAGCCGATCGTGAATTATAATCTCTCCGATGGCTGGGACCTCCGCTCATCGGCGATCTGGAACTTCAACATGGAACATGGCAAATCTTATATCCCGGTCGGCTTTGGTGCAGGCGAGGTGATCCCGCTCGAAAGGGCGTCACAATGAACGCTTTCATCGAACAGCAATACACCGTCTGGAAGGACGGTGCCGGTTCGCCCCGCTGGCAGGTATTTGCCGGCGTAAACTTTCAGTTCCCGATGAGAGAGCCTGCCGAATGAAATGGATCGTTGCATTTGTCTTCTCCTTGCTCGTAGCCACCGCAGCGCATGCGCAATCGGCTGCCTCTTCGCCCGAGCAGAAGGTCGATGAGCTTATCAACCTGCTGAAAGATCCGGAGGTGCAGTCCCTGCTTGAGGCTCGCAAGACGGCGAGCTCGGCTCCGGCCGAAGCCTCGAAAGGTGCTGGCGTTGCCGATTGGGAGGCTGGCGTTCGAGCACGCGTGGACTCAGTGGTGGCTGCGATCCCTCGCATTCCGGGAGAGATTGGGGCAGCGGGAATGCGGACTAGGCAGGACGCGATATCGCATGGTTACGCCCCCGTGTTCGTGATCTTCGCCGGACTGGTTGTGTTGGGGCTTTTTGTGGAACGGCTCTACCGGAAATACAGCCACCATGGAGAAGGTGTGCTGGGCAGCCTCGCGCCGATTGCGGTTTTCGCGGGCGCCATGGCGATCGTCTTCTTCGCAATCGAATGGCCGCCGCTCGCCCGAATAACCTTGCTCGTCTACCTCTCGGCCTTCGTGCTTTACAGGCTCGGTTCGGTTCTTATCGGACTGGCGTGGCCGCAGGAGCCATCGATGCGTCTTCGGGTGCGCGTGCTGTTGGCGATCATGATCCTTGCGGTCGCGACAGCCATGTTGGGCATTCCACTCTCCATTGATCCTGTCGTCACGACAGCAACCTCCTACTGCTTCTCTGTCATCATGCTCGCGCTGGCCATAGAGACAGCGTGGTCGGCATGGCCGAAGCCCACCATGTATAAAGCCGGCCTCACCGCCTTTCTTGTCGCCGTTTGGATCTTGTGGTGCCTCGATCTGCAGGGGCTATTCTGGCTCGGAATCTACACCCTCATCCTCCCCGGAATCCTCCGGGCCGTGGGCGACGCAGCCGAAGACTTCACCTCCGCACAACCTGGATCCCTGCGAAGCGTGCTGGTGGTCAGAGGTGCCCGCGCCGTCGTCATTGCCGGTGCCGTTGCGTGGCTTGCGACAGTCTGGAAGATGAATTCCGATGGCTTCGCCCACAATGACCCTGTCGTCGCCGCCCTCTTTTACGGTATATTGAAAAGCGTGCTGGTGCTTCTTGTGGCCGATCTTGTCTGGCAACTTACGAAAAACTGGATCGATCGCACCCTTGTCGTTTCAAGTGATGCGACAGGCCTGCCACCCGCCGATGCGGCACGGCGGGCACGCTTCCGTACGCTACTGCCGATCTTTCGCAACGCGCTGGCCGTGATCGTGGCGGTTCTGGCGGTTCTGATCGTCCTTGCTCAGCTTGGCGTTCAGATCGGACCGTTGATCGCCGGTGCCGGTATCTTCGGCGTTGCCATCGGTTTCGGTTCGCAGACGCTGGTCAAGGATGTGATCAGCGGCGTCTTCTACATGCTCGACGACGCCTTCCGCGTCGGCGAATATATTCAAGCCAAGAGCTACAAAGGGACGGTCGAAGGCTTCAGTCTGCGCTCCGTTCGCCTGCGGCATCACCGTGGTCCCGTTTTCACAGTCCCCTTCGGTGAACTGGGAGCGGTCGAAAACATGAGCCGCGATTGGGTAATCGACAAGTTCCGTATCTCTGTCGGCTATGACACGGATATCGAGAAGGCACGCAAGATCGCCAAGAGAATCGGTGCGGAACTTGCTGAGGACGCCGAACTCGGCCCGTTGTTCATCCAGCCCTTGAAGATGAAAGGCGTTGAAGAGTTCGGCGACTACGGCATAGTGCTCAGCTTCGCCATGACGACAGTGCCCGGGATGCAGACGTACATTCGGCGCAAGGCCTATGCCCGCATCCGCGAAGCGTTCCAGGAGAACGGCATCGAATTCGCCCAGCCGACCGTGCAGGTCGGCGGGGAGGACAAGGGCGGGGTTGCGGCTGCGGCAAGCGCCGTGCGTGCGCAACAGGCGAAGGCGGCCGAAGCGGCGACCGAATAACGGCATTCAGGCCGCCGGCTCGACAGCGGAGCGCTTTGGCTTCAACGGTTACTGCGCATCGACGCCCGTCGTGTGCAGCCTGTTTCTGACATGGCGCACGCCATCGACGGAGGCTGCTGCGAGCTCGACTTTGCGGGCGATGCCGATCGTCTCGACCGAGCCGTCGATCGTGACAGTGTGACCATCAGCGTGGACATCGATGGTGTCCATGTCGACTTCCGGAACGTTCTCGATGTTTTCGGTTACCCTCGCTTCGAGGTCGTCGCTTTCGCCCCGGTCGATCGTGTTGGCGCGGAGCGTATCCTTCAGCCCGTTCTCGTTACCGTTTTCATCGACGCCGTCGATGCGAAAGCCCGGATTGTTATCCCGATCGAAATTCGCCGGGGTTTCACCGTAGCCGCGATTGTCAGGTGCCGCGGACGATGCACCCGGTGCATCCGAGTAGGGCCAGCCCTCGTCAGTATTGCGCTCGTCGAAGTCGCGATAGTCCTCGCCTCGCGACAGCGATTTCTTTCCATCATCGTTTCCAAGCATTGCTCGTCTCCTTCATCAGCGTGTCCATCGGACAACGCCCAACGGACGAGATGGTTCGCGATGGGAGCGCCTTGTTGCTGCACGGTCTACGCAGCAGCGAACTTTTTGCATCGAAACGGAGGAATGAGATGCCGGTCTATTCAAACCGACGATGGAAAATCAGATGTTGGCCTGCAGGAACCACTATGATCCATCCAGACTGGCCGCCACAGGCTCGCGAGCATCCACACCGACGCCGAGCGGCCACGAGCCCTGCTCTGAGGCTTACCGAGTGCCCTTGGTATCGGCAGGTGTCACCGCTGCCGGCGACTGTGTTTCGTCGGCCACTTCTTCGGCGACCGCGGAAAGGTCGAGATTGCCCCAAATGGATTTCGCTTGGCTGCGATCTGTGCGGCGGGATGTCTTGATTTCAACAACGAACGGCTTCGACTGAGCGCGCATGGGTATCCTATTAAATGCGTTGAACGAATCCATCGACGTCAGGAGCCTATGAAGCCTTTGGCGTCGGCGCAAGACCGGTCGGCATGCAGAATCCAGCCTCACACAGGCTAGAGCAGATCCTGCTTA
>UEHQ01000035.1 GCA_900489925.1 Hyphomicrobiales bacterium
ACAGAACCCTCCAGATTCAATACCTGAAGGCGGCGTGATTCAGATTGCCAGATGCCCGGTTCAAGCCATTGAAAGCCTGACGCTTTATGATGCGGCGGGTGATGAGGTGACACTACCGCTCACCGGCCACATCCTGGATGGCAGTGCGCGGCCGGCTCGCCTGGTGCTGAGCCAGGCGATAGACTGCACGCGCGGTATCAACGGCCTGGAGATCGACTTTACCGCGGGCTTCGGCGAGAGCGGCGCCGACGTCCCCGACACGCTGAAGCGCGCCATGCTGATGCACATCGCCCAGATGTTTTCCTTCCGTGGCGCGGTCTCGGCGGAAGACCAGCCGGCGGACATTCCGCCGGGCTATGATCGCCTGATCGCGCCCTTCGTGATGCGGAGATTGTGATGCGCTCGGTGTTTTTCGATCCCGGCCAGATGACGGCACGGCTCGAACTGGAAGCGCCGGAGGCAACCCCGGACGGACAGGGCGGCGCCACGGTCTCCTTCATCGCGGTCGCGTCGCTATGGGCGCGCATCGAGCCCGTCAGCGAGATCCGGCAGGAGCAGGCGAGCGCTGATGTGTTCACCCTGACCCACCGCATCTGGCTCCGGTTTCGAAGCGATATCACGGCCGGCATGCGGCTGCGCAAGGGCGAGCGGGCCTTCGTGATCGGTGCCTGGCGTGACCCGGATGAGAGGGGCAACTACGTCGTCTGCCTCTGCGAGGAGGAGAGCCAATGACGGAACCGCGAGCGTCGCTGGCCATCACTCTCCAGGACCTGGCGGCGGCATTGCTGGCGCTGATGCGCCGTTGCGAGAGCAAGACGGGCCCGAAGGGAGCCGAGACGGATGAGCGCTGCCAATGAACTGCTGACGGCGATCCACACGCTGCTCAGCGAGGATGCCGAATTGACTGGCCTGATCGGGCCGGATGCCGTTCTCGACAGGCTGGTCGCGGGCAGGAAGCTACCCTGCCTTGTCGTTGGCGAGCTGACCAGCAACGACTACTCGACCTCGACAGAGGAGGGCGAAGAGCATCTGCTGGCATTGGAAATCTGGTCGGACGCAGCAGGGCGCAGGCAGGTTCAGACAATCGTCGAGAGGCTCCATGCCTTGCTGCAGGACGCCGCGCTTGGTCTCGCCACCCATCACTTGGTCGGCGTGCGGCATCTGGCAACGCGCACGCGTCGTGAACCGAAGACCAGGCTGCATATAGCGGAGATGCGGTTCAGGGCGGTGACGGAACCGGCTGCGTGACGCCGCGCACCAGCGCCATCAGCATCAGCACGAACCCGAGCGACAGAACCGCCAGCACAGCGCAGGTGGCGATCGCCATGCCAGCGCCCGCGCGGTCCAGGATCGCGGTGAAGACGACGGGCGCGACCGCATTGGCGAGATTCTGAGGCAGAGAGAGGCGGGCGGATTGCAGGCCATAGTCGCGAGGTGAGAACAGCGCCAGCGGCAGCAATGCGCGGGCGACGGTCATGACGCCGGAGCCGAAGCCGTAGAGCAGGATGAAGGCGACCAGCAGCGGCGTCGAAGGCGGCAGAACGATCATCATCAGGAAGCTGAGCACCATGAGGCTGACGCCCATGGCTGCGCTGAGGATCGGATTGCCGCGTTTGCCGAGCAGCATGTCCATGAAGCGGGCAGAAATGCCGATGACGCCGCGCGCCGAGCCGAGTTGGATGGCGAGCGCTGGCGAAGCACCGGACTGGCGAAAGATCTCGAGCAGCGACGGCGAGACGCCGAAGGTGACGAAGGTCGAGATCGTCGTCGCCGCCGCGATCAGCAGGAACGCCCTGCGCTGCTTTGCCGGCGAGAGCGGCAACGGCGCCGTATGCGCGGCGGCGCCCTCGGTGTGGCTGACGATCGGCGTTGGCAGCGCGAAGAGGTGCAGCGGAAGGCAGATGCAGAACTGCAGGGCCGCGCAGATCAGGAAGGTAGATCGCCAGCCGAGGGCATCGTTCAGGAGGCTGAGGACAGGCCAGAAGATTGCGCTCGAAAGCCCGGTGAACAGCATCAGGATCGCGATCACGCGTTTGCTGTTCGGCCCTTCGCGTTCCACGACGGCAGTATAGGCGGGCGCCGACAGGCCGAGTGCCCCGCCACCCCCTATGAGGATCCAGGCGAGCACGTAGAGAACGATGCCATTGGCTGCGGCAAGGAGGGCGAGACCGGCGGCAAAGACCAGCGACGCAGCGGCAAGCACGCGCGCCGCCCCGTAGCGCCCGAGCCAGCGGCCCGTGGTCGGGCCCATGAGCGCGCTGATGATCATCATCACGGTCAGTCCGCCAAAGACGACCTCGTTTGCAAGCCCGAGGTCCGGCGCGATGACGCGACCCATGACGCCCAGCATGTCGAAGCTGGTGCCCCAGCCGATCAGCTGTGTGACGGCAAGAACGGCGACGGTGCGGGCTGTGCGCGGGGAGAATGATCGGGACATCGGGCGGGATGCCTTGGGGAATTGAGACGTCGGACGGGAATTCGACCGGTCGTACCAGCTTCGCCGGCCGGTTGAAAGTGACAAGTGAATGACAGTGGCAGGCGTCCCAGGGCGCCTTTTTGTTTTGAAGGGACAAAGCGATGGTTGCGCAAAAGGGCAAGGATCTGCTGCTCAAGATATTCAACGGTACAGCCTTCGAGACGGTGGCAGGCCTCCGCTCGAAACGGCTCGCCTTCAATGCCGAAACCGTCGACGTGACCGATGCCGACAGCGTCGGTCGCTGGCGTGAACTGCTGGGCGGCGCCGGTGTGCAGCGTGCATCCGTTTCTGGCGCCGGGATCTTCAAGGATGCCGCCTCCGATGCGCTGGTACGGAACGCCTTTTTCAATGCGTCGATCCTGAACTGGCAGATCGTCATTCCCGGCTTCGGCAATATCAGCGGGCCGTTCCAGGCGAGCGCTCTTGAGTATTCAGGCCAGCACAACGGCGAGGTGCTGTTCGAAATGGCGCTGGAATCGGCCGGCGCCATCAGCTTCGAGGCGCTTTGATGCGGGCGGCGGGCGCACGGGCAAATCGGCGGCGCGGCGAGATCGAGGCGATGATCGATGGTGAACGGCGGATTCTCTGCCTGACGCTTGGCGCTCTGGCCGAGCTCGAGACGGCTTTTGCAGTAGACAGTCTCACGGGTTTGGCGGAACGCTTCGCCGACGGTCGCCTGAGGGCCGCCGACATGATCCGCATCATCGGCGCCGGCCTTCGCGGCGGCGGCAATCTCTATTCCGACGACGAGGTCGCCCAAGCCGATATTGAAGGCGGCCTAGGCGGCTATGCGGCGATCGTCGGCAGCCTGCTTACCGCCACCTTTGTCGGCGCGGAGGCGGAGACCGCCGCGCGCCCCCTCTAGCCGCAGCCGGCATCGAGGCTGAACGTAGCGCCGCGCCATTCCCCTGGGCGCGGGTGCTGCATGTCGGTCTCTGCCTGCTGCGGCTTCCCCCGGTCGCGTTCTGGGCAATGACACCTCTCGAATTCCACGCAGCCGCAGGCGGATTGGTGCCGCCTGGCATCGGAACATCCCGTGCCGATCTGGAAGGGCTGATGACCCGGTTTCCGGATTGATCCGTAGCGACCCAGAAGAAGGCAGGACAATGGACAGCGAAGAAACGGATTTTACCACCGCAACAGGGCAGGCGGAGACGCTGCAACGCGCTCTCGATGGTCTGGAGACTCGCTCCCGCTCGTTCGGGGCCGCACTTTCGAGCGCGCTTCGAAGTGCCGCCGACGGTAGCAAGGGCTTGGACGATATTCTACGCAGTCTCGGCAACCGGCTGACGGATATCGCGCTGTCGGCAGGTCTGAAGCCGCTGGAGACGATGATCTCGGGGAGTGCTTCGAGCCTGCTCGGCAGTTTCGGCAAGCTTCTGCCATTTGCCGATGGCGGCGTGGTTTCGCAGCCGACCTACTTCCCGATGGGCAGCGACATGGGGTTGATGGGGGAGGCGGGCAGCGAGGCGATCTTGCCGCTGAAACGCGGGGCTGACGGTTCGCTCGGCGTTGCTGCCGCAGGGGGCGGCTCGCAGCAGATCATCTTCAACGTCACCGCCGCCGACGCCCAGAGCTTCCAGAAAAGCGAGGCGCAGATTTCCTCGATGCTGGCGCGCACTGCCATGCGCGGCCAACGCAACTTGTGAGGTGCCATGACAAGCGGGTTTCATGATGTGCGCTTTCCGCTACGCCTGTCGCTTTCGACCAGCGGCGGGCCGGTGCGACGCACCGATATCGTCAATCTGTCCAATGGGCGAGAGAGCCGCAACAGCCGATGGCGCGATGCGCGGCGAAGCTATGACGCCGGCTCGGGCCTGCGCTCGGTGGCGGATCTCTACGAGGTGCTGGAGTTTTTCGAAGCGCGCAGTGGCGAGCTCTACGGCTTCCGGTTCCGCGATCCGATCGACTGGTCATCGTCTAGGCCCGGCATTCCGGCAACGCCGATCGACCAGCGGTTGGGCACGGGCGACGGGCTGACGGCAACATTTCAGCTCATCAAGACCTATGGCGACGCGGCGGGTGGTAGCATCCGACGGATCGTCAAGCCGGCGGAAGGTACCGTCGCCGTAGCGCTGGACGGGGTGCCTGTGCCCGGCGCGGCCTTCGACTGCGATACGGCAACGGGGACCATCACATTTGCCGCCGGTCATGTTCCTGCGCCGGGCTCGTCGATAACCGCCGGCTTCGAGTTCGACGTACCCGTGCGTTTCGGCACCGGCCGGATCGAGGTCAACCTGTCCGCGTTCAATGCCGGGCGGATTCCAACCATACCGCTGACGGAGATCGCGCCATGAGAACGATCCCCCCAGCGCTGAAAGCGCATCTGGATGGAGACGCCACGACCGTCTGTCACGCCTGGCGCGTGATCCGCCGCGATGGCGTCGTGTTGGGTTTCACCGAGCACGACAACGACATCGCCTTTGATGGCACGACCTTTCTCGCTGCGAGCGGATTTTCCGCAAGCGCGGCGGAGGAAGAGGTTGGCCTGCCGGCCGCGACCAGCGAGGTCTCCGGCGGCTTCTCCAGCGCGGCAATCACCGAGGACGATCTGGAGCGGGGACGCTATGACGGCGCCCGTGTCGAGGTGTTCCTCGTCAACTGGGCGTTGGCCGAACAGCACATGATGCTCAAGGTGCAGGAAATCGGCGAGGTGACCCGCGACGCTGGCCGCTTCCAGGCCGAGCTTCGCAGCTTCGCCAGCCGCCTGAACGAGCCGCAGGGGCGCGTCTATGGGCGTCGTTGCGACGCTGCGGTCGGTGATAACAGGTGCGGCGTGGATCTGTCGCTGCCGCAGTTTCGTGCGGATGGCGTCGTCGTGTCGGTGCCGGATGCGAGTCGCTTGCTTCTGTCGGGTGTCAGGTCTGTTGACGACGGCTTCTTCCGTCTGGGAACGGCGACGTTTGTTGACGGCGAGAACCAGGGGCAGCGTTTCGATATAGACGCGCATGTGTGGGTTGGCGACCTGATGGAGGTCACGCTCTGGCTGCCGCTCGACCGCGCGCCTTCTCCAGGCGATCGCCTCGTATTGGCGGCAGGCTGCGACAAGTCCTTCGCCACCTGCCGAAGAAAGTTCTCCAACCGTCTGAATTTTCAAGGTTTTCCACACATGCCGGGTGCCGATTTTGCCTACACCTACGCCGACGGCGAAAGCGTCCACGATGGGAAGGCGCTGTTCAAATGATGACGACGGCAGAACGGGTGCTCGCCTTTGCCGAAGGTTGGATCGGCACGCCATACCGGCATCAGGCGTCGCTCAAGGGGGTGGGGTGCGATTGCCTGGGGCTGATCCGCGGGATCTGGCGCGAGCTTTATGGCGAAGAGCCCGAAGTGCCGCGCCCCTACGCGCCTGACTGGGCCGAACGCAGCGGCGAAGATCGATTGATGAACGCGGCGTACCGTCATTTCGACGCGCCGCTATCGCTTGCCGAAGCGCTGCCCGGCGATCTGCTGCTTTTCCGCTGGCGGCCCGATGTGGCTGCCAAGCATGCCGGCATTCTGGCCGATGACCGGCACTTCATCCACGCCTACGAGCAGGCGGCGGTAATCTCCTCGCCCCTCGTGCCGAGCTGGCGCCGTCGTGTCGCGGCCGTGTTTCGGTTTCCGGAGAAATAGATGGCAACACTTCTCTTTCAGGCAGCCGGTGCCGCGCTCGGCAGCGTCTTCGGTCCTGTCGGCGCGATCATCGGCCGCGCGGCCGGTGCCCTGGCCGGCAGCGTCGTCGACCACGCACTCATCAACGGCAGTACCACCGTGCGTGGCACGCGGCTGTCGACGGCACGCATTCCCGGCGCCGACGACGGCACGGCAATCAACCGTGTCTACGGCACTGCCCGCATCGGTGGCACGCTGATCTGGGCCACGCGGTTCGAGGAGCAGGTAACGACCGAACGAACGGGCGGCAAATCCTCAAGCGGCACGCGGGTCGAGACCTACCGCTACTTCGCCAATCTCGCGATCGGTCTGTGCGAAGGGCAGGTGGCGCGGGTGCGGCGGGTATGGGCCGATGGCAAGGAACTGGATCTCACCAAGATCGAGATGCGCCTCTATCGCGGTGGCGACGACCAGCAGCCCGATCCGCTGATCGAGGCGAAGCAGGGGACGGGCAACGCCCCTGCCTATCGAGGGTTGGCCTATGTCGTGTTCGAACGCTTGCCGCTCGATACCTACGGCAACCGCATCCCGCTGCTACAGTTCGAAGTGGTTCGTGCAATCGGCGCCTTGGAAAACAAGATCAAGGCGGTCTGCATCATTCCGGGCGCGACCGAACATGGCTACCGCACGACCGCCGTCTCTGAAAAGACCGGTGCCGGCAGCGCCCGCCTTCTCAACCGGAACACACTGCAGGGGACCACGGATTGGGACGTCTCCATCGACGAACTGACTGCGCTGTGCCCGAATCTGGAGCGCGTCGCCCTTGTCGTCACCTGGTTCGGAACCGATCTGCGCGCCAGCGAGTGCCGCGTCGTACCGGGCGTTGAGGTCGCTCGCCGCAACGAAAGCAGGGATTGGTCAGTCTCGGGTGTCGAACGTGGCGACGCATATGTCGTCAGCCGGAACAATGGCGGCCCTGCTTTCGGCGGCACGCCCGATGATGAAAGTGTGGTGTCGGCTATTGCCGATCTCAAGGCGCGCGGGCTCAAGGTCTATCTCTATCCGTTCCTGATGATGGATATCCCCGCCGGCAACAGCTTGCCTGATCCCTATGGCGACGATGCCCAAGCGGCCTATCCCTGGCGCGGGCGGATCACCTGTCATCCTGCCATCGGCCAGGTCGGCACGGCAGACCGTACGCAACAGGCCCGCAGTCAGTTGCGGGCGTTTGCCGGTGCCGCGCGTCCCGGCCACTTTTCGGTATCGGGACACCGGGTCGTCTATGACGGCGATGAGGAAAGCTATCGGCGCTTCATCCTGCACTATGCGCAGCTTGCAAAGGCGGCAGGCGGTGTCAGCGGATTCATTGTCGGTTCCGAGCTGCGCGGGTTGACCCAGGTCCGGGACGATAATGGTGCCTTCCCCTTCGTCGAAACGCTTGCTTCGCTGGCCGCCGACGTGAAGACCCTGCTGCCGGCTGCAAAGCTGACCTATGGCGCGGATTGGAGCGAATATTTCGGCTATCATCCGGCGGACGGCAGCGGTGATGTCTATTTCAATCTTGATCCGCTCTGGGCCTCGCCGGCAATCGACGCGATCGGTATCGACAATTACATGCCGCTGCCCGACTGGCGCGACGATGATCTTGCCAATGCCAACCCTGACGGCTTCCGCCTCGCAGATGATCGCCAGGCCCTGATGGCCGGCATCGGCTCCGGCGAAGGCTTCGATTGGTATTATGCGACAGAAGCCGATCGCCGCACGCGCTTGCGGACCGCGATTGTCGATGGCTCCGCGGGCAAGCACTGGGTCTATCGCTACAAGGACATTGGCGGCTGGTGGAGCAATTCGCATTACGAGCGGCTTGGCGGCGTGGAGCGTGCATCTCAGACGCCGTGGATTCCCGCCAGCAAGCCGATCTGGTTCACGGAACTTGGCTGCGGCGCAATCGACAAGGGAGCCAATCAGCCGAACGTATTCGCCGATCCGAAATCGGCGGAAAGTGCTGCTCCTTATTTCTCCAGCGGAATGTGCTCCGACAGCATGCAGCGCCGGTTTCTGGAAGCGCATCACGATTGGTGGAGCGGTGGCGCCGCGCCTGGAATGGTCGATCCCGCGCACCTCTTCATCTGGTCCTGGGACGCGCGACCCTATCCGGCCTTTCCGCAAAATACGACTATCTGGAGCGACGGTGGCAACTGGCGAACGGGTCACTGGCTCAATGGCCGGATCGGCGGAGGGACGCTTGCCGACGTCATTGCCGCGATGCTGGGCGACCACGGCTTTGCCGATTTCGACGTTTCGGAAGTGAGTGGTGATCTGACGGGCTATGTCCAGGGCGATCTCGCCTCGGCACGCAGCCTGATCGAGCCCTTGCTCCAGGCATTCCAGATTGATGTTTTCGAGGATGCGGGACGCTTGCGGTTTCGCTCGCGTGCGCGGGCAAGTCTTCCGGCTTGGCCGATCGAGGCGCTCGTCGATCGCGAGGATGCACAGCTCTGGCAGGAAACGCGCGGCCATGACAGCGACTTTGCCGCGGAAGCAGTACTGACATTCTACAATCCCGAACTCGATTTCGGGGAGGCGAGTGTGCGTTCACACCGTGCTGGACAAACGACGAGCCGGGTCATCAAGCAGGATCTGGCAGCGGTTGTTGCAGAAGAGACGGTACTGGCCGCAGCCGAGGCGCTGTTGCGCGACAACAGGATTTCCCGCCGCTCCGTTCGCTTCTCGATATCTCCCGGTGAACTGCAGGTCCAGCCCGGCGATGTGGTGACTCTACCCGGCGGCCCGCCCGGTCGTTTCCTCGTCATGCGGATCGAGGAAAACGAGGCGCGCCGCATCGAAGCGCGCGAGTTCGCGTCATCGCGTGGCGGGAGCCCGCCCTCATCCCAGGATGGGCGGGAGGTTGGCACCGAGCCATCGAACCTTTTCGACCCGGTCGTCTGCCTCATGGATCTGCCGTGCATCGATGGCGGTGACGTCGCATCCTTTGCGCGAGGAGCCGTCTTTTCTCGGCCCTGGCGCGCGGTTGGGCTGTCGTCGTCGGCGACAGAGGAGGGGTATCAGGGCAGGGTATTGCTTGATCGTCCGGCCACGATTGGAACCCTGGCTGTTGAACTGGGCAGTGGCGTCAGTGGCCGCTTCGACTGGTCCCGACCGCTGGTGGTCGATCTCCCTGCAGGTGAGTTTTCCTCCTTGCCCGCCGTATCCGTCCTGAACGGCGGCAATCTCATGGCGGTCCTGGCAACAAACGGCGCGTGGGAGGTTCTGTCCTTCCAGCAGGCCGACGAGATCGAGAGCGGCCGCTGGCGCTTGAGCGGCCTGCTCCGCGCGCTCGCCGGGACCGATGACGCGATGATGTCGGGCGCCGCCGCGGGTTCGCCGGCCGTGCTGCTCGATCAGGCGGTCAAGCCGCTGGGCCTCGGCAGCGATGAAATGGGACTGCGCTTGAACTGGATTGCCGAGGCTGCCGGCTCCGCTGAAAAGGCAGGCCCCTTCGCCTTCGAAGGAGGATTGCGCGCACGGACGCCACTGGCGCCCGTCCATTTGCGCTGCGCGCGCAATAGCGCCGGAGAGGCCGTCGTCTCCTGGATCCGCAGGGGGCGGGAGAACGCCGACAACTGGATCGGCGCCGATATCCCGCTCGACGAACCGTTCGAACGCTATCGCCTCGAGATGCTGCGGGAAGAGGCCGTTTTGAGAACTGTCGAGGTCGATACGTCTGAATGGACCTATTCGCTGGCCGACGAGACTGCGGATTTCGGTGCGCCGCAGACGAGCTTTGTCGTGAGAATCCGCCAGATGGGGGCACGCGTTCCTCTCGGATTGCCCGCGATGCGCGCCTTTGTGCTGTGACTTTTGTTGAAAGGAGAAAGATGATGAGCGAATTGAAATTCTGGTACACCTCCAAGACGATCTGGGGTGCGCTGATCTCCGTTGTCGCATCCTTGATGCACTTTACGGGTGTGGATATTGCCGCTGCCGATCGCAGTCAGATCGTCGACTCGATCGTCAATATTGCCGGCGCGTTCGGCGGTCTGTTGGCAGTCTACGGTCGCGTCACCGCGAAGTCCGCGATCAAATCCGCGTCATGAGAAGCAATGCCGGCGAGGGGTGGATACCCACCACCTTTCGCTGGATTCTACGTGGTTTGACCCCGCCTGTTCCTAGTCTCAAACAGTTCTAAACACTCGACGTTACAGTGCATTCATTTGCCATTCAGGTCGCTTGAGTACATAGTCCACCCAAGTTGGTATCCATTGAAAGCATAGCACATGGCCTCTCCTCTGAGCGTCGCAGCGTTAGCCGCCGGGCTGGCGGTATCGTCGCCCTCACCGGATAATTCGCGCAACTTTATAGTGCGCGTAGCAGGCGATTGCAGCGCGGCCGCCCAGCAGGTTGTGGAGAAGACCGGCGGTCAATTGCTGTCCGTCCAACCTTCCGGCGATAGTTGCATCATCACGGTTTTGGTCCAGGGCAACGGTCAGCGTCCGCGCAAGGTAACCGTCAAGGTTCCGATGTAGGCAGAATCGGCCTATGAGACATCGAAGAGATCAAGCGGGGTAAAGCCGACCGATGCGAATTCTGGTAGTCGAAGACGACGTCAATCTGAACCGACAGCTGAGCGACACTCTGAAAGAGGCCGGCTATGTCGTGGATCAGGCATTCGACGGTGAGGAAGGGCACTTCCTCGGCGATACCGAGCCTTACGACGCGATCATCCTCGACATCGGTCTTCCTGAGATGGATGGTGTGACGGTGCTCGAGAAGTGGCGTGGCGCTGGTCGCGGCGTGCCGGTGCTGATCCTGACGGCGCGCGACCGGTGGAGCGACAAGGTCGCCGGTATCGATGCTGGCGCCGACGACTACGTCACCAAGCCCTTCCATGTGGAGGAGGTCCTTGCCCGTATCCGCGCCTTGATCCGCCGCGCGGCCGGCCATTCCTCTTCCGAAATCGTCTGCGGTCCAGTGCGTCTCGATACCAAGACCTCGAAGGCCGTCGTCAACGGCGTGACGCTGAAACTGACGTCGCACGAATACCGCCTGCTGGCCTATCTGATGCATCACATGGGTGAGGTCGTGTCTCGTACCGAACTCGTCGAGCACATGTATGATCAGGACTTCGACCGCGATTCCAATACGATCGAGGTTTTTGTCGGTCGCTTGCGCAAGAAGATGGGCGTTGATCTGATTGAAACGGTGCGCGGTCTCGGTTACCGCATTCAAGCGCCGAGCAATGCGAATTAAGTCGCTCACCGCACGCGTTCTGCTGTTGACCACGATCTGGTCGACCGTTGCGCTGGTTGTCATCGGTCTCCTGATCTCGACGCTCTATCGCAAGAGCGCCGAGCGCGGCTTTCAGGATCTGCTGCGAGCCCAGCTCTATAACGTCATCAACTCCGTGGCGATCGGCGATCAGGGGGCACTGAGCGGCAGTCCGCAGCTTGGCGACCTGCGCTTCGCGCAGCCGAAGACCGGCTGGTACTGGGTGGTGGAGCCGCTCGGCACCTACACGGCGCCGCCGCTGGTATCGCCTTCTCTCGGATCAGCCACGATCCCGGTTCCATCGGTTCTCGAAGCGCCGTTCGACAAGAATTACGAACGCTATTATCAGGTGACCGATGCCTCAGGAAATCGGATCCAGGTCGCCGAAACCGAAGTCGTTCTCGACACGGACGGACGCGCGGCGCGTTTTCGCGTGACGGGCAATGTCGATGTCGTGGAAGACGACGTCCGCAATTTCTCCCACAGCCTCTATCTCGCGCTCGCCGGCTTCGGCGTCGGCAGCCTTATCGTCAATGCGCTGGCCATTCTTTATGGTCTCAAGCCGCTCGACAAGGCGCGCGCCGCGCTTGAGCGGATCCGCGCGGGCGAGAGCGAGCAGCTGAAGGGGGACTTCCCTCGCGAGATCTTGCCGCTCGCCAACGAAGTGAATGCGTTGATCGATAGCAACAGGCGTATCGTCGAGCGTGCCCGCATGCAGGTCGGCAATCTCGCCCATTCTCTCAAGACCCCGATTGCCGTGCTGCTCAACGAAGCGCGCGTGCTCGAGCGATCACATGGGGATCTCGTGCGCAGCCAGGCTGAAGCGATGCAGGGGCAGGTCCAGTCCTATCTCAACCGTGCCCGCATCGCTGCGCAGCGCGAATCCGTTCTTGCCCGCACAGATGCCGAGCCGGCGATGGAGCGCCTGGTCCGCGTCATGCGCCGCCTGAACGTCGACAAGGAATTTGAGCTTTCCGTCGCGCCGCCGCATCTGGCCGTCGCGATGGAACAGCAGGATCTCGAGGAAATTGTCGGCAATCTCCTGGAAAATGCGGCACGCTTTGCAGCAACCAAGGTCCGCCTGTCGGTCTCTGAGGCGCCCGACGACATCAAGGGGAGCGAGGCCAGCGCGCGTCGTCACTGGGTCGAGTTGATCGTCGAGGACGACGGAAGCGGGCTCGAGCCCGATCAGATCCGGGAAGCGCTGAAGCGCGGGCGGCGGCTTGACGAAAGCAAGCCGGGCACCGGCCTCGGCCTGTCGATCGTCACCGAGATCGCCAATGAATACCAAGGGCGGCTCGAGCTGTCTCGCGGTGACTGGGGTGGACTTAAGGCACGCCTTATTTTGCCTGGTGTCACAAAGGATGTTGCGTGACGAACTGCTTGATGCCAGAAAGACATAGGCATTTGCATAGCATGCTTTGCCTTAATGCCGACATGGCGCGATGCGCCTGTGGCAGCGTATTTGACAGCTGAGTCGGGTTCCCCTGAATGATGTTCCGTTCGAAAGGCATGATTGTTTCCTCGTTGGCGGCCGCTGTGGCCTTGTCTGGCTGCCAGACAACGAAGAGTGGTGGCTCCGGCGGCCTTTTCGGAAGCAGCAAGCCGTCTGCATCCGCGTCCTTCATTGCTGCCCTTCAGGGCGGTATCGTCGGTCGCACGGGCATAACGTTGAGCGACAGTGATCGACAGCGCGCGCTTGAAGCGGAATATCGTGCCTTGGAAGGTGCGGCCGTCGGCCAGCCGGTCGTCTGGAGCGGACGCAATGTCAGCGGCAAGGTCATTGCTGCCGCTCCCTATCAGGTCGGCTCGCAGAACTGCCGTCAGTACACCCATACGGTCACGGTCGAAGGCAAGGAAACCGTTGCCCGCGGTTCGGCCTGTCGCAATGATAACGGCAGCTGGTCGCCTCTCGGCTAGCTGAGATTGGCCTGATTGCGGCCAAACGCCTCAAATCTCGTTCATCACGGCTTTGCTTGTTGGAAAGAAGCCGCGCTTCGAGTATTTGGCGGCTATGATTTTCTGGATTCTTGTGGCCGTTATGACGGCGGTTGTTGCCGCTATCCTGCTTTATCCGCTTTTGCGTGGAGCAAAGGCGGCTGACGATAGCCGGGCTGGCGAAGCGGCGGTCTATCGCGACCAGCTCCGCGAACTCGAGCGCGACCTTGCCGGCGGTTTGATTTCTGCTGACGAAGCCGAGTATGCGCGGGCGGAAGTCGGCCGGCGGTTGATCGCCGTCTCGAACACTCCTGCGACGGTTTCCGGCCGGAAAAGCGGGCGTCATCGCCTTGCCGAGGCTTTCGTCCTCCTCTTGCTACCCGCAATGGGGCTCTGTCTTTACGTGGCGATGGGGCGGCCCGATTTACCGTCGCAGCCGCTGGAGGCACGTCTCGCAAATCCCGGCAATGACATGGCCGTGCTGGTCGCCAAGGCCGAGCGCCATCTCGCGCAAAATCCCGACGACGGCAAGGGCTGGGATGTCCTTGCGCCGATCTATTTCAGCACGATGCGTGTCGACGATGCCGAGGCGGCCTACCGCAATGCCATCCGCCTGCTTGGTCCGAGCGCCGTGCGGCTCGACGGCCTTGCCGAAACGCTCATGGCGAAATCAGGCGGTGTCGTGACCGACGATGCGCGTCAGGTGCTCGAACAGTCGCTACAGCTGGAGCAAGACAATCCGCGCGCGCGGTACTACCTCGCCCTCGGCATGGAACAGGCGGGCAAGGCGAGCGAAGCTCTCGGCGGCTTTCAGGCGCTCGCCAAGCAATCGCCCGCCGATGCGCCGTGGATGCCGCTGGTCAACGAGCACATCGCCAAGAACGGCGGAACGCCGGCAACAGCGTCGGCGCCGGCCGGTCCGACACAGGCTGATGTCGCCGCCGCCGAACAGATGACTGCCGGCGATCAGCAGCAAATGATCAAGGGCATGGTCGCAAGCCTGGACGCAAAGCTCGCCGAAAATCCGGATGACCTCGAAGGATGGTTGCGGCTGGTCCGCTCCTATGCCGTATTGAACGACAAGGATCACGCCGTTGGCGCCCTCAAGCGCGGACTCGCGGTGTTCCCCGCCAAGAGCGACAAGGGAATGCAGCTTCTCGCGCTGGCGCGTGAGCTTGGTATCGCAACGGAAGGATTGACGGAATGACGCGCAAGCAGAAGCGCCTTGCGGTAATTGGCGGCGGGATGACCTTCATTCTCGCGGCCGTTCTGCTCGTCATGTTCGCCTTCAGCCAGTCCGTGGCCTATTTCTACATGCCGGCCGATCTCGCCAAGAACCCGGTGCCCCCAGGAACGCGCATCCGCCTGGGTGGTCTTGTCGGCGATGGCAGCATCGTGCGCGGCGTCGGCTCGACGGTGCAGTTTGCGGTGACCGACCCCAGCGGTGACCAGATCCGCGTTCGCTATACGGGGATATTGCCTGACCTCTTTCGCGAGGGGCAGGGGGTCGTCACCGAGGGGCGTTTCGAGACGGGAAGCGATGTCTTCACCGCCGATACCGTTCTTGCCAAGCATGACGAGAAGTACATGCCCAAGGAGGTTGCCGACCGCCTGAAGTCGCAGGGACTGTGGAAAGAAGGAGAGGCGGCGCAATGATCATCGAGATCGGGCATTACGCACTCATTCTGGCTCTGGCGACGGCGCTTGTGGTCTCTCTTGTGCCTCTGATCGGGGCAAGACGTCTTGATCAGGCGATGATGGATGTCGCGCCGGTCGGTTCGATTGCGCTCTTCGGACTGGTCGCCTTCTCGTTCGGCGTGCTCACCTACGCGCACGTGGTTTCGGACTTTTCAGTCGCGAATGTCTGGGAAAACTCGCACTCGTTGGTCCCGCTGATCTACAAATACTCCGGTGTGTGGGGCAATCACGAAGGCTCCATGATGCTGTGGCTGCTGATCCTCGCTCTGTTCAGCGCCCTTGTTGCCGCCTTCGGCCGCAATCTCCCCGATACGCTGAAGGCGAACGTGCTTTCAGTGCAGGCCTGGATTTCGGTCGCGTTCATCCTCTTCATCTTGTTGACGTCCAATCCGTTCACGCGCCTTGATCCGGCGCCGGCCGAGGGCAAGGATCTCAATCCGGTGCTGCAGGACATCGGCCTGGCGATCCATCCGCCCTTACTCTATCTTGGCTATGTCGGCTTCTCCGTCTGCTTTTCCTTCGCCGTCGCTGCCCTTCTTGAAGGGCGCATCGATGCCGCCTGGGCGCGGTGGGTGCGGCCATGGACACTCGCCGCATGGACCTTCCTGACGCTTGGCATCGCCATGGGTTCCTATTGGGCCTACTACGAACTCGGCTGGGGTGGCTGGTGGTTCTGGGATCCGGTCGAAAACGCGTCCTTCATGCCGTGGCTCGCCGGTACGGCACTCCTGCATTCCGCCCTGGTCATGGAAAAGCGCGAGGCGCTGAAGATCTGGACCGTGCTCCTCGCTATCCTGACCTTCTCACTGTCGCTGCTTGGGACGTTTCTCGTTCGATCGGGTGTCCTGACATCGGTACATGCCTTTGCCAGCGATCCTTCGCGCGGTGTCTTCATCCTGTGCATCCTGCTGATTTTCATCGGCGGTGCATTGTCACTCTTCGCATTCCGCGCGCCGCTGCTGACCGCCGGCGGTCTGTTCGCGCCGATCTCGCGCGAAGGTGCCCTAGTCGTGAACAATCTCATCCTGACGGTGGCGTGCGGTACCGTGCTGACCGGCACGCTTTACCCGCTGCTGCTCGAGACCCTCACGGGCGACAAGATCTCGGTCGGTCCACCCTTCTTCAATATGACGTTCGGCCTCTTGATGGCGCCCTTGCTGGTGATCGTTCCCTTCGGACCACTCCTGGCCTGGAAGCGCGGTGATTTGCTGGGAGCATTGCAGCGGCTTTACGTGGTCGCCGCGCTGGCCTTCGCCGTGGCGATAGCCTTCTTCTATGTCGAACACGGCGGGCCTGTGCTTTCCGTCCTTGGCCTTGCCGCTGGGCTCTTCCTCGTCTTCGGCGCGATCGCCGATCTCTGGTACCGTTCCGGCGTCGGTAAGGCTGCCGCCAGCGTTGCCTGGAGGCGTTTTGCCGGGCTGCCACGCTCCGCCTTTGGAACAGCGCTTGCGCACGCTGGCCTCGGTGTAGCGGTTCTTGGCATCGTCGCCGTTACGACGTTCGAGACCGAGCATGTCGTTCAGATGAAAAAGGACGAGGTCGTCGAGGCAGGCGGCTACACCCTGCGCTTCGATGGCATGCAGGCCGCGAACGGCCCGAACTATACCGAGGAGCGCGGCCATTTCAGCGTCGCCCGTGGTGGCGTCGAAGTGGCGGACGTATGGTCGTCCAAGCGCCTTTACACTGCACGCCAGATGCCGACGACCGAAGCGGGCATACTCAGCTTCGGCCTCAGCCAGCTCTACGTCTCGCTTGGCGATGCGACCAACGATGGTGGCATCGTCGTGCGTATCTGGTGGAAGCCTTTCATCCTGTGTGTATGGGGTGGAGCCGTGATCATGGCGATCGGCGGCTTCGTCTCGCTTAGCGACCGTCGATTGCGGGTGGGGGCTCCCAGGCGCAAGGCAAAGCCTGCGGCTCCCGCCATGGAGCCGGCCGAATGATCCGACGCTTCATCATGGTGCTGGCGATCCTGTTTGCTGCCGCTCCGGCGTTTGCGGTCAATCCTGATGAGGTGCTTGCCGATCCGGCGCTGGAGGCCCGCGCGCGTGCCATCTCCGCGGAGCTGCGCTGCATGGTCTGCCAGAATCAATCCATCGATGATTCCAATGCCGAACTGGCCAAGGATCTGCGCCTGCTGGTTCGCAAGCGCGTTACGGATGGCGACAGCGATTCCCAGGTGATGGATTACATCGTCTCCCGTTATGGCGAATTCGTTCTGCTCAAGCCGCGCTTCGAAATGAAGACAATGCTGCTTTGGGGCGCGCCGCTTCTGCTGTTTGTCGTCGGCGGCATCGCGCTGGCCGTGTTTGCGCGGAGGCGCGCGGGAAAGCCGACCGGGTCTGCATTGACCGCCGAAGAACAGGCGCGCCTGACCGAATTGCTCAGGAAGTGATCTCGGCTCGGCGCAGACGCTGGCGCAGCAGGGCCGCAACGATCACGGCTGTCAGCGCCAGCACGACGCTGCCCGCAGCGATCGGGCCTGCGGCCGGGGAGTAGATATCCATAACGGCCCCAACCGTTGATGAGCCGGCCGCGCTGCTGACGGCATAGGCAAGCGCGAACGCCGCACTTCCAGCGACAAGCGTATCGCCGTTATACCGTTCACCCAACAGCGTGAGAGCGCAGGTATAGAGCGAAAAGCTCGCCGCACCCATGATGCCGAAGGCAATCAGGATTGCTGCCTGCGACTGAAGAAACGGAATGGCGATAAAACTCAATCCGGCAAGGCAGCCCGAGCAGACGGCAACGCCCGATCGCGACGTCTTGTCGAGGAACCAGCCGACGAGCGGTTGAGCAAGCGCCGTCGGCAGAGCCAAGACGGACACGCTGATTGCCGCGAAGGCTTCCGAATACCCAAGCCGCACGAAGTAGACCGGCATCGCGGAAATTGCGGCGATATCGGCAAAGGCAAAAGCGGCGACCATCACGATCAGCATCGGGGCGCTCTTGGCAAAGTTGAAAAGCGCTCCGGAGGCGGCCTGCTCCGGCTGCGTCCGCGCCCTTTTGCTGAGGATGACCGTCAGGAACGCGACGCAAGCCACGTAGACGGCAAGCAGCGCGAACGCAAAACCGTTCTCTGTCCCGAACAGCGGGATCGCGAGGGGACCGGCGGCAAAGCCACCGCACATGCCGGCGCCGTAGAGACCGGACATTCGCCCGCGCAGACGATCGGGGCAGGCGGTGTTGAGCCAGGCTTCGCTCAGCATGAAGATGATGCTGACGCAGACACCCAGCGAGAAGCGAGCGAGACACCAGACCCAGAAACTGTCGAAGGTCGCAAACAGGGAAAGGCTGAGCGCACAGCCGATCAGGCCTGCAACGATCAGGCGATCTCCCCGCACCAGCCGCGAAAGCCATCCGACCGCGAATGTCGCGGTTGCTAGGCCGCCCGCAAAACAGCCGGCGTTGAAGCCGATCAGGCTTTGGGAGACGCCTCGGTGCTCGAGAACAAGAGAAATCAGGGGATAGGTCAGTCCTTGCGCGACGGCAAACGCCGTGACGCCCACGATCACGGCGGCGATTGCTGCCACGTCGGGCGCAAAATCATCTGCCGGAACAGCATGGGTCATTGATCGCTCCTCGCTTGCGTCAGGGCAAGACGCTTAGCGGGTCGCGGCGACTTAGTCGAGACGCCGGGATTGCGAACGACGCTGAAACAATTTTTGCGAGCGATTTCGCACATTACGAATTTTTCATCGCTCGGACAGTTCGCAGTAAGGTGTGCCGTCCTATATCTTCGTCCATCAACTGATCCGGTGTTTGCCGATCCCGTGGATGCAAAGAGAAAAGAAGGTGCCACTCATGTTCAAGAATATCAAAGCTCCGTCGCTGAACACCGCGCTCAAGGCGTCGACAGTCGCGGGCCTTGCCGCAGCAGTCCTCGCCACCGGTATTCCCCTTGAAATTACCCGTTCCTACGCAGAAGCAGTCAAGGTACAGGCTCCGTCCGTTCCGAGTTTCGCGAACGTCGTTGACGCCGTTTCGCCTGCTGTCGTGTCGGTTCGTGTTGAAAGCCGCGTCAATCCGGTTTCCGATGAAGACGGTGGCAATGGTTTCTCCTTCGACTTCAACGGCCGTGGTTTCGACGATCTTCCCGATGCGCTGAAGCCGTTCTTCCGCCAGTTTGGCGAGCAGGGCCCGCAGGGTCCGCAGGGCCACCGTGGTCCTCCCGGCAAGCATTTCGGCCAGCAGGACAAGGAAGGTCGCCTTCGTCCCGTCGCACAGGGCTCCGGCTTCTTCATCTCCGATGATGGCTATATCGTCACCAACAATCACGTCGTTTCCGACGGCGCGGCCTTCGTCGCAGTCATGAACGATGGCACCGAACTCGACGCCAAGCTCATCGGCAAGGATCCGCGCACCGATCTTGCTGTGCTGAAGGTCGACGGCAAGGGCCGCAAGTTCACCTACGTGAACTGGGCAGACGACAACAACGTTCGCGTTGGTGACTGGGTTGTCGCCGTCGGTAACCCCTTCGGTCTCGGCGGTACGGTCACGGCCGGTATCGTCTCAGCGCGTGGTCGCGACATCGGCTCCGGCCCATACGACGACTACCTGCAGGTTGACGCTGCTGTGAACCGCGGTAACTCCGGTGGTCCGACCTTCAACCTTGCTGGCGAAGTCGTTGGCATCAATACCGCGATCTTCTCGCCGTCGGGCGGCAGCGTTGGTATCGCCTTCGCTATCCCGGCATCGACCGCCAAGGACGTTGTTGCCGATCTGATGAAGGACGGCCAGGTTTCGCGCGGCTATCTCGGCGTGCAGATCCAGCCGGTCACCAAGGATATCGCGGACTCGCTCGGCCTGTCTGAAGCAAGCGGCGCATTGGTCGTCTCGGCCCAGGCCGGAACCCCAGGCGAAAAGGCCGGTCTGAAGGCCGGCGATGTGGTCACGGCCGTCAACGGCGAGACCGTCAAGGACGCCCGCGATCTGAGCCGCCGCATCGGCGCGATGACGCCGGGCAAGAAGGTCGAACTGTCGGTATGGCGTTCGGGCAAGGCTACCCCTGTAACGGTTGAACTCGGCACGTTGCCGGCCGAACAGAAGGACGCCTCGGCTGACGACGGCGATCAGGCACCTGAAGCACAGACGCCTGCCTCCGAAAAGGCGCTTGCCGACCTCGGCTTGAGCGTCGGCCCCGCCGACGATGGCAAGGGTCTGCAGATCACCGGTATCGATCCGAATTCCGATGCCGCCGACAAGGGCATCAAGGAAGGCGAGAAGATCACCTCGGTCAACAACCAGGAGGTCTCCAACGCTGATGATGTCGTCAAGGTGCTGAACCAGGCGAAGAAGGACGGTCGCACACGTGCACTGTTCCAGATCCAGTCGAAGGAAGGCAGCCGCTTCGTCGCGCTTCCTATCAACGGCCAGGGTTGATCTGTCCCAAATCCGAAGAACTGGAGCCGCGCCGCAGGGTGCGGCTCCTTTTTCACCAATACATCGTGGGTGGCTGCAATGACTTCCGTTCAACAGGACACAGCTTTGAGCCTTGCCGAAACACAGCCTGCGGGTAATGTCGGCCGCATGAAGATTCTTGTAATTGAAGACGATCTCGAAGCTGCGGTTTACCTGACGAAGGCGTTTCGTGAGGCGGGCATCGTTGCCGATCACGCGAGTGACGGGGAAAGCGGCCTCTTCATGGGGACCGAAAACACCTACGACGTCATCGTGATCGATCGGATGCTGCCACGCCGTGACGGGCTCTCCGTCATCAGCGAGCTGCGTCGCAAGGGCATCCACACACCCGTTCTCATTCTTTCGGCGCTTGGCCAGGTCGATGACCGCGTGACCGGCCTTCGGGCGGGCGGCGACGACTATCTGCCGAAGCCCTATGCCTTCAGCGAACTGCTGGCGCGTGTCGAAGTGCTCGGCCGCCGCAAGGGTACGCCGGAACAGGACGTGGTCTACCGTGTCGGCGATCTTGAGCTTGATCGCCTGTCGCATGAAGTCAGGCGCGGGGGTAAGGAAATTCCGCTCCAGCCGCGCGAATTCCGCCTGCTCGAATACCTGATGAAGAACGCCGGCCAGGTGGTCACGCGCACCATGCTCCTGGAAAATGTCTGGGATTACCACTTCGATCCGCAGACCAACGTCATCGACGTGCACGTCTCGCGCCTGCGCTCGAAGATCGAGAAGGACTTCAGCCAGCCGTTGCTGAAGACCATTCGCGGCGCCGGTTACATGATCAAGGATGAGGGATGAACCGTTTCTGGTTTCTCTTCAAGTCCACCGCAGTCCGCCTCTCGGCCCTCTACATTCTGCTCTTTGCCATCTGCGCGGCGACGCTGGTGTTCTATGTGACCGCAATGTCCGAGCGGTTGCTGACCAGCCAGATACGGGAGGCTGTGCAACAGGAAGTCGACCAGGTCCAGCGCGCCTATGACGCGGGCGGCATGAACCTTCTGCTGCGCACGATGGAGCGGCGGGCACGCCAGCCCGGTGCCAACCTCTACATCATCGCAGGTCCCTCAGGCGACATCCTTGCCGGCAACGTTGCGTCCGTTCAGCCGGGCGTGCTCGACGAGCAGGGCTGGACGACGTTGCCTTTCAAGTATCGACGCTATGCCGAAGGTGGTGCCACCAAGCAGCACATGGCGGTTGCCAATATCGAGGTGCTCGACAACGGCTTGCGCGTGCTGATCGGCCGGGACCTTGGCGAGCCGGAGGCGTTTCGCGTTCTTGTGCGGCAAGCGCTGATGATCGCCTTGGCGATCATGGGACTGGGCGCGGTCATCATCTGGTTCGGCATTGGTCGCAATGCCTTGAAGCGGATCGATCGGATGTCGGCGGCGAGCAAGAAGATCATGGCCGGCGACCTGTCGCAACGTTTGCCGGTCGGCGGCTCGGGCGACGAGTTCGATCGCCTCTCGGCCTCGTTGAATGCGATGCTCGGGCGGATCGAGAAGCTGAACGAAGGCCTGCGGCAGGTCTCGGACAACATCGCGCACGATCTCAAGACACCACTGACACGGCTGCGCAACAAGGCAGCGGATGCGCTGGATACGCCGGATACCGAGACACGTCGGATCGCACTGGAGGGCATCATCTCCGAGTCCGACCAGCTGATCCGCACCTTCAATGCCTTGCTCATGATCTCCAGGGTGGAGGCAGGCTCCGCGGCAGCTGAAATGTCCACAGTCGATCTCTCGGCTATCGTCGCCGACAGCGCCGAACTCTACGAACCGGTCGCCGAGGAGGCCGGACTTGCGCTCAACTCGTCGATCGAGAAGGACATCGAGGTTCAAGGCAATCGCGAGCTGATCGGCCAGGCGATCTTCAACCTCATCGACAACGCCATCAAGTATTCGGCGGATGTCGAAGGCGGAGGCGAGGTCTCTCTTAAACTCACCCGCCGGCAGGACGGCATATGCCTGCAGGTTGCCGATCGCGGCCCCGGAATTCCCGCTGCGAAGCGCGGTGAGGTCCTGAAGCGCTTCGTGCGTCTCGACGAGAGCCGTTCGAAGCCGGGGACCGGCCTTGGGCTTTCACTGGTCGAGGCTGTCATGGAACTGCACGGCGGCAAGCTCGAGCTTTCCGATACGGATCCCGATGATACGGCGAAGCCCGGCCTTGCCGTCGCCATGATCTTTCCCGTCAAATAGTTCGTCCATCGATTGCGCACGATCGCTCAATTGATGGTTGGCCATTGTCCTCCCAGACCCTAACTTATCTGGCGGTGGCACGGAGTGATTGTGATTCCGTCCATATCTGATGCGGCGAGTGGGAGGGTGCATGCTGACGGAATCGAAGCACGGTCTCAAGGAGGTGGCCGACGGCCTGTTGAAGCCGTTGAGCAAGACCGAGTTGAAACTCGCGCTCGCCGATTTGCAGAAAATCGGGAAGTCCGAGCCCGCGGTGGCCGAGATGCTGAAGGATGAAGGCGCGCTCCGCGACTTCATCACCGCTGCGTTTAGCCTGTCTCCATATCTGCGTGACATCGCCAACGTGGACGACGCCGTTCTTGCATCTGCGGTCTCCGGCCCGCTGGAGCCGCAGATCGCCGCACTGATCGGCGAGGCACGGCTGGTATGGCAGCCGACAGCAGACGGCGCATCGCCGACTGAGGCCGAGGTCATGACCCGTTTGCGCGTCATCAAGCGCCGAGTGGCCTTCCTCGTGGCGCTCGCCGATCTTGCCCGCATTTTCGATGGTCGGGCGACGACCATGTGGCTAAGCAGGCTGGCGGAAGCATCCGTCGCTGCGGCGATCGATCACCTGCTGCTATCTGCACACGAGAGCCGAAAGCTTCACTTGAAGGATATTTCCAGGCCCAGTGAGGGCTCGGGGCTGATCGTTCTCGGCATGGGCAAACTGGGCGCCTCGGAGCTCAACTATTCGTCCGATATCGACGTGGTCGTGTTCTTCGACGAGCATGCCGGGATTTTGCCCGATCCGGAGGATGCGATCGAGATCTTTCCGCGCATGATGCGCCGGCTGGTCAGGATCATGCAGGAGCGAAGCGCTGACGGCTATGTCTTCCGGACCGACCTGAGACTGCGGCCCGATCCGGGATCGACGCCGTTGGCCATCTCGGTCGATGCCGCGATGATCTATTATGAGGGTAGGGGGCAGAACTGGGAGCGGGCGGCATTCATCAAGGCTCGCGCCGTTGCTGGCGACATCAAGGCCGGCGAGCAGTTCCTGCGTGACCTCGTGCCGTTCGTATTTCGCAAGTACCTCGACTACGCGGCGATTGCCGATATTCATTCCATCAAGCGGCAGATCCACGCCCATAAAGGGCACGGCGCAATTGCTGTCAAAGGGCACAACGTCAAGCTCGGACGTGGCGGCATTCGCGAGATCGAGTTCTTCGCCCAGACCCAACAACTGATCGCTGGCGGACGCATGCCCGTCCTGCGTTGCCGGGGGACGGAAGAGACGCTTGCGGAGCTCACCAAGGCGAAATGGATCGACGAAGAGACCCGCGAGGAGCTGACGGAAGCCTACTGGTTCCTTCGTGATGTCGAGCATCGAATCCAGATGGTTCGAGATGAACAGACGCACCTGCTTCCGGAGACAGAGACAGACCTGAAGCGCATCGCTTTCATGATGGGCTTTAACGACACTCAGAGCTTCTCGGAGCGACTGGTGGAGGTGTTCAGAGCCGTGGAACGGCGCTATGCCCGCCTGTTCGAACAGGAAACCAAACTGTCCACGGAAACCGGGAACCTTGTCTTCACCGGACAGAATGACGATCCGGACACGCTGATCACCCTGAAGAAGCTCGGCTTCGAGCGGCCGTCGGACATATCGCGCGTTATCCGCACCTGGCACTACGGGCGATATAAGGCGACGCAATCGGTCGAAGCGCGCGAACGGCTGACAGAGCTGACGCCGGAGCTTCTGCGTGTCTTCGGGGAAAGCAAGCGGGCGGATGAAGCGATCTTGCGCTTCGATAATTTCATGTCCGGCCTCCCTGCTGGTATCCAGCTTTTCTCACTGCTTGGCAGCAATCCGGCGCTGTTGTCGCTCATCGTCAACATCATGTCCTCGGCTCCGAAGCTCGCCGAGGTAATCGCCGCCAAGCCGCACGTCTTCGATGGCATGCTCGACCCGGGCCTCATGGCGGAACTGCCGACCCGGGACTATCTAGCCGAGCGCTTGAAGGGATCGCTGCTGCAGGCTCGCTACTATGAAGAGGTGCTAGACAGGCTGCGCATTTTTGCCGCCGAACAACGTTTCCTGATCGGCATCCGCCTGCTCACCGGAACAATCAACGGCGTCATGGCAGCGCGCGCTTTCACCCACCTCGCGGACTTGATTATCGAGGCTGCGCTCAACGCTGTGGTCAAGGAAATCCGCGACGTTCATGGCGACTTTCCGGGCGGCCGTATCGCCGTCGCGGGTATGGGCAAGCTGGGCAGCTTCGAGCTGACAGCTGGCTCCGATATCGATCTCATTCTTCTTTACGACTACGACGAGCGAGCATCGGAGTCGGATGGTTCCAAGCCGCTCGATGCCGTGCGCTACTTCACCCGCGTGACCCAGCGGCTGATCGCGGCACTCTCCGCGCCGACCGCAGAAGGCGTGCTTTACGAAGTCGATATGCGGCTGAGGCCATCCGGCAACAAAGGGCCGGTTGCCACGCGCATCAATGCATTCGAAAAGTATCAGCGCGAGGAGGCTTGGACCTGGGAGCATATGGCGCTTAGCCGTGCCCGCCTCATCTGCGGAGATCAAGGGCTGATCGCGGAAGCCGAGCGCGTCGCAACCGAGGTGCTATCCCAGAGCCGCGATATCGCAAGTGTGACGCATGACGTCGCCGAGATGCGTGAGTTGATCGAGAAGGAAAAGCCGCCTTCAAGCCTCTGGGATCTGAAGCTGATCCCGGGAGGTGTCATCGACATCGAGTTCATTGCCCAATATCTGGCGCTGATCGCACCCGCGAAGGGTGCCAAGGTCAGCGTTCGCGGATTGAATACGGGCGAGGCCCTGAAGTTGCTTGGCGGCAGGCTTATGGCTCCGGCCGATGTCGATACCTGCATCGAGGCATTTTCACTCTATACCGAGCTGTCGCAACTCATTCGGCTGTGCATCGACGGGGTGTTTGATCCGAAGGAAGCGCCATCCGGCCTCATCGATCTGGTCTGTCGCGCCGGTGATTGCCCCGACATCCGCACGCTGGAAAGCGAGGTCAAGCGGCTCTCCAAGGCTGTTCGCAAGATACTGCTGGCGGTCGTGAAACCCTAATTCTGCGCGTCGGGTATCCGCAGCGAGATGATCGTTCCGACGGCTTCGCGCGATCGGATCTTCATGCGGCCGCCATGCAGATCGGTGAGGGAGCGGGAGATCGCCAGTCCGAGGCCAGAGCCGCCCTTGCTCTTCGCGTACTGGTTCTGAACCTGCTCGAACGGCTGCCCAATCTTGCTCAGCGCCGCCCGCGGAATGCCAATGCCAGTGTCGGCGATGGTGAGAAGGACATGACCATTCGTCCGGCGCGTCCGCACCGCGATACGGCCGCCGTCATTGGTGAATTTGACGGCATTCGAAAGCAGATTGAGCAGGATCTGTTTCATCGCCCGGCGGTCGGCCTTCAATGTCATGCCGTCGCAGATACGCTGTTCGATCCGGATGTTCTTTTCTGCTGCTGGAATAGTGGTGAAGCGTAGGCTTTCCTCGATCAGCGGCACGAGATCGATCGTCTCGCAATGCAGCTTCATATGGCCTGCCTCGATCTTCGACATGTCCAGAATGTCGTTGATGACGTTCAGCAGGTGCCTGCCGCTGTGGTGGATGTCGCGGGCATACTCGTCGTACTTGGCAGAGCCGAGCGGCCCGAACATCTCGTCCTGCAGGATTTCAGAGAAGCCGAGGATTGCGTTCAGTGGCGTCCGCAGCTCGTGCGACATGTTCGCCAGAAACTCCGACTTCGCCTTGTTGGCGGCTTCGGCGCGTTCCTTCTCTGCCTGATAGTTGGCGTTAGCGAGGGAAAGGGCAGCCTTCTGGCTCTCCAGCGTTTGCCGGGATGCGGAGAGGTCACCAATCGTTGCCATCAGCCGCCGCTCGGAGTCACGCAGGCGCTCCTGGTTGCGCTTCAGCAAAGTGATGTCGGTGCCGACCGAAACCATCCCGCCATCGCGTGTACGGCGTTCGTTGGT
Source organism: Hyphomicrobiales bacterium (assembly GCA_900489925.1). Lineage (GTDB taxonomy): Bacteria > Pseudomonadota > Alphaproteobacteria > Rhizobiales > Rhizobiaceae > Rhizobium. The sequence continues at coordinate 26,578 of UEHQ01000035.1, forward strand.
CTGGAGCCAGCGCTCGTCGGCGAGTTGAACTTCGGTGGTGCGGGAGTGGCCGGATCCATCAGCATCCGCGATGCGGCGCTCGATGACAGGGCGAGCCGCGGCGGCGTTAACGACACTCCGCTCCGTGCCCGGCACCAGTACATTGTCCGGCAATCCGTAAGCCTGCTGGAAGTGAGCGTTGCACATCACCAGCCGATCGTTCTTGTCCCAAAGCACGAAAGCCTCGGACGTGCACTCGATGGCGTCGGCGAGGCGCTGGTCGGCTTCGGCGTAGCGCTGTGCAAGACGGTGCTGCTCCGTCACGTCCATCGCGATGCCGATCATGTGGACGCGACCGGCATTGGTCCGAATGACCTGCGCGCGGGCGCGCATCCAGACATAGTGGCCGCCTGCATGACGCATGCGGAAGATCTGGTCGATCTGCTCGGAATCGCCGCGAGAGATCGAGCGGGCGATTTCGTAGATGCCACCATCATCAGGGTGCATCAGTCGCGCTGCGTCACCGAAGCACATGTTGCCTTCGGAAGCGGGCAGGCCGAGCATTTCGTACATCGACCGGGACCAGAAGAACTCGCGGCGATCGAAGTCGAAGTCCCAGAGACCGCAGCGGCCGCGAGACAGAGCAGTTTCGACCCGCAAATTGGATTCCTGGAAGATGTCGTCGGCGTCGCGAGCCCGGCGGACCTGCATGTAGTAGGCATAGAGAACAACAAGCAGGATCGACGAGATGCCGGCGAAAAGGCTGACGTTCAGGGTCATCGTCTCACGCCAGAGACTGCTGATGCGGTCGAGCGAGGTGGCCGCGACGATATATCCGCCGGAGTCGCCAACAAGGGTGATCTCGGCATAGTGAGGCCGGCCGCTGATCGTCGTTTCGATGACGCCGGCACGATCGCCGAAGCGGCGAACTGCGGAGACTTCGGAGAAGAAGTCACCAACGCTCGCGCCGATATAGGCGGCACCGGCCGTCGAAGACGCGAACACTTTGCCCGACGGCTGTACCAGCAGCACGAACGCGTCGTCGTCGAGACGGTCTTGTGGAAGGAAACGCGCCAGCCGCGTCTGCGCTGCAGCGGCGTCCCCGGCTTCGAACACGGCGGCGGAATCAGCAAATGCCGCGGCAGCGGTCGCCGCTGCCAGAGCGGTGGAGTGACGCGCGGCCGCCGTCATACGGCTGTACTCCGACATCATGCCAAAGAAATGCGATGCCGCGACAACCGCAAGGAAGGCGACGATGAGGATTGGAATGACGCGCTTCAGGACGGTCTCTGCGTGGTTGAGATTGCGAACGGGCGGTCGAAGGGGCGCGGAAGCATTATCGGCGAAGCGGTCGCGCCAGGCGCGAAAGCCCTCGAAATCGACACGCAGCCGTCCTTCGGCCACGGTTGCCCGCCGCACGTCCATCATCTCTCAGCCTTGATCCCTCGTGTGATTCGCTGCGCCGCTCGCCCGAACCTGCATCAATGAATCATTGGTGATTCGCCTTGTCCAGAGGAAAAGGTAAAAATCTGTTAACCGATTCTAAGTGCTGATTATTCTTGAGGGATCTGAAGCGGCCTGCGTTTCGCAAAGCCGCTTCCTCGTGCAAATCACCCCTTGAGGGTGCGTTCGACGATGTCTCTGACGTCGCTGGAAAGGCCCGAGCTCTGCTCGATCTCAGCCAGGGCTTTTTGCGCGTGGCCGGCACGTGCGGGCTCCAAAGAGCGCCACGAACGCATGGACGTGAGGATGCGTGCGGCGAGCTGAGGATTGCGCTGGTCGATATCCAGAATCTCGCGGGCGAGGAACCGGTAGCCTTCACCGTCGGCACGACCGAACCCGGTCGGGTTCGTGAAGGCGAACGTACCGATGAGCGAACGCACGCGATTGGGATTCGTCCGCTTGAACAGCGGGTTCTCCATCAGCTTGCGAACGCGGTCGAGGGTCTGCGCGCCGGGAATGGTCGCCTGGACGGAGAACCACTTGTCGATCACCAGCGCATTGTCGGCGAAGCGATCGCGGAACGTCGCAAGCGCTTGGATTGCCTCGTCGCTATCGGGGAAGCGATGTGCAAGGATCGTCAGCGCCTGCATCAGGTCGGTCATGTTGTTTGCGGCGTCGAACGCGGCTTTCGCGCGTGCCGGAGCGTTTTCCGCATAGGACAGATACGCAAGTGCGGTGTTTCGCAGGGCGCGCCGGCCGGCGCTCTTTGCATCAGGGCTGAAATCGCCCGGCGTTGTCATCTTGTCGTAAAGGGCTGCAAACGCATCCTTTCCGGCGTCCGCGACCTGCTTCATGACTGCCTGGCGGCCGGCATGAATGGCATCGGGGTCGTTGTTGCCGCCAAGTTCCCGCGCAATATCGGCTTCGCTTGGCAATGCCAGCGCCTGCGCACGGAAGGCCGGCTCCAGGCTCTCGTCGGACGCGGCGGCGAGCAGCGTGTCGATAAAGGTCTGGTCAGCGACGATGGCCTTGCCTTCACGCGCATCGCGCGCCGCCTTTAGCAGCGTTGGCAGTGCCAGGTCTGTCAGCGCTTGCCAACGGGCAAAGTGATCCGTTTCATAGCGCGCGAGCAAGGCAAGATCGGCTGGTGTCTGATCGAAATGCAGATTGATGGGTGCCGAGAAGCTTCGGTTGATCGAGACGACAGGCCGCGAGGCGATGCCGTGGAATACTGCTGTCTGGGTTCTCTCGGTCAGGTGCAGGACATTGCCGCCGTACTCCGCGCCTTCCACGGAGGAGGGGGCAAAAGCAGTGCCGTCCTCGGAGAATAGCGCCAGGCTGAGCGGAATATGCATCGGCTTCTTGTCGCTCTGACCGGGCGTTGCCGGGATCATCTGTTCCAAAGCCAGGCTGAATGTCTTGGCTGCAGGATCATAGGTGCCTGATGCCGTCACAAGCGGTGTGCCTGCCTGATGGTACCATAGCGAAAACTGGTGGAGGTCACGGCCGCTGACCTCTTCGAAGCACTTGACGAAATTCTCGATCGTCACAGCCTCGCCGTCATGTCGTTCGAAATAGAGATCCATACCCTTCTTGAAAGCTTCCTTGCCCAGAAGCGTGTGGATCATCCGCGTGACTTCGCTGCCCTTCTCATAGACGGTCGTCGTATAGAAGTTATTGATTTCACGATATTTCGTTGGCCTCACCGGATGAGCAAGCGGACCGCCGTCTTCCGGAAACTGCTCTGATTTCAGGTGGCGCACTTCCGCGATGCGCTTGACCGGGCGCGAGCGCTGATCAGCCGAGAATTCGTGGTCGCGATAGACCGTCAGGCCTTCCTTGAGGCAAAGCTGGAACCAGTCGCGGCAGGTGATGCGGTTACCGGTCCAGTTGTGAAAGTATTCGTGTGCGATGATTGCTTCGATGTTGGCATAGTCGGCATCGGTTGCCGTTTCGGGATCCGCAAGGACATACTTGTCGTTGAAGACGTTGAGTCCCTTGTTCTCCATCGCGCCCATGTTGAAGTCCGACACGGCGACGATCATGAAGATGTCGAGGTCGTATTCACGGCCGAACACGTCTTCGTCCCACTTCATCGAGCGCTTCAGCGCATCCATCGCATAGCCTGCGCGTGGCTCCTTGCCATGCTCCACATAGATCTTCAGCGCGACTTCGCGCCCGGACATGGTGGTGAACGTATCCTCGATAACGCCGAGGTCGCCGGCCACCAATGCGAAAAGGTAGCTGGGCTTCGGATGCGGATCGAACCAGGCGGCGAAATGCTTGCCTTCGCCGTAGCCGGCACCGCCGAGGAAGTTGCCGTTCGACAGCAGCAGCGGATTGGCGGCCTTGTCGGCAATAATGTTGACCGTATAGGGCGCAAGTACATCAGGGCGGTCGGGGAAGTAGGTGATGCGGCGGAAGCCTTCGGCCTCGCATTGGGTGCAATAGATCCCGCCGGTGCGGTAAAGCCCCATGAGCTGGGTGTTCGCTTCCGGATTGATAATCGTCGTGATCGTCAGTTCAAAGGGACCGGACTCCGGCAGGTCACGGACGGTGAGGCTTTCCGGCGTCGCGGTGTATTGACCGGCGGCCATCTCCATCTGATCGAAGAGGAGCCCTGACAGTGCCAGTTCATCGCCGTCGAGGATAAGGGGCGCAGTCACATCAGCGCCCTCCCGACGGTGGAAGATCAATCTTGATTCTACTTTGGTTTCAGTGGGATCAAGTTCGAACGTCAGGTCCACACGCTCCAGAACGAAGTCGGTGGGGCGGTAGTCTGCCAGATTGATGACCTGGCCGGTATCTGTGCGCATGGTGTTCCCTGAAGACCTTAAGACATAGATTTGCAGCGGAGTGGGCGCTCTGCAGCAAAATTTGACGACATGATTACATCAAAGTCTGAACCAAAGCTAAAGCGAAACATCAGGAGTGCAAGTTTTGGCAGTCAGACGCTGAGAGATACTTAACCGCGTATTCCTGCGTCGGCGTACGATGCAAAGGATGTTTTCGGCGATCCCGATCTACCAAGACGTGCGAGCGATGTGTCGCTTTTTTGATTTTTGCCCTGTTCATTAAGCATCGCGACTGCCACACTTGGGTTGCGTCGAGTCTGGCGCGCTCTCCCAAGCCTTTAGATGGCCAATTCGCGAGTTTCCTGACATGCGGTCGGTTTTCGGAAGTCCGATGAGAGGCATCGCGTTCAAAGTTGCCTCCGTCTGTGTCTTCCTTGCAATGCAAACCTTCATCAAGCTCGCTGGCAGCGATATCCAGCCGGGGCAGGTGACATTCTGCCGCTCCTTTTTCGCGCTTTTTCCCATCATGGTGTATCTGGCCTATCGCGGGCAGCTGCGGTCGTCGTTCTACACTGCCAATCCAATCGGCCATCTGAAGCGGGGGACGCTCGGCATCATTTCCATGGGCCTGGGGTTCTATGGGCTGTTGCACCTGCCGTTGCCTGAAGCGATTGCGCTGGGTTATGCCACACCGCTTGTGGCGGTTGTGCTCGCGGCATTCTTTCTTGGAGAAACGGTGCGTATTTACCGTTGGACCGCCGTTCTGGTCGGTCTCGTTGGTGTCGCGATCATCTCCTGGCCCAAGCTCACGCTCTTTCGGGAGGGCGGCGTCCAGTCCGATCAGGCGATCGGCGCAGTAACGGTGTTGCTAGCATCCGTACTGGGCGGAATGGCGATGATCCAGATTCGAAAGCTGGTGGAAGAAGAGAAGACCTCGACGATCGTTCTCTACTTCTCGATCACGGCATCGGTATTTTCACTCGCGACCCTGCCTTTCGGCTGGGACCTTCTGGACCTCTGGCCGCAACTGCACCTGATTGCCGCCGGCTTCTGCGGTGGCGTGGCGCAGATCCTGCTGACCGAGAGCTACCGTCACGCCGACGTGTCCACGATCGCGCCGTTCGAGTACACGTCGATCGTGCTTGGCGCCATCATCGCCTATGTCGTCTTTGGCGATATCCCGACGGGGAGCATGTTGCTCGGGACCGCCATCGTCGTGGCGGCGGGTATATTCATCATATATCGGGAGCACAGGATCCAGCTGGAGCGCCGTGCCTCGGGCCGCTCCGCTTCCTGACGCCGTCAGATTTTTCCTGAATCTGTTTCAATCTTGAGACTAGCGCCGCGCGCGAATTGACTCGCGCGTAGATTGTGGCGTATGCGCGTGTTTTTAAAGTTGATGAAAGTTCATTTATTCGCGAAGATACATATTACCGGTGAACGGTACTTGATGCCGAATGAGTCCGGAATCCGGGAGAGAAATGCCTTTACGTGCTGAAGACCTTGCCGCCGACCCGAAATTTATACTGGGCATCCGCTTTCACGCTGAACGAATGCGCACCATGTACGAGGCAGGCCCACGGCTTGCGCGGCTCCTGGCATCCCAACAGCGTTGGCTGCTGACTCAGATGGCCTATGCGCTGAGCGTGGAGCGTGATCCCGCTGATTCGTCTTCCGGCCTGACGGCGGTTAGGCTCACCAATGAGATCACCGCCTACAAGGTGGCCAGCCGCAACACCGTTCTGAGCTTTGTGGACGAGCTGCTGACCTACCGTTTCATTGCCTACGAGCCGGGCGAGGAGCGAAAGAGGCCTCGTCACTTCGAGCCGGCCGAGATCAGCCACCAGTCCATGTATGGGTGGCTCTGCTCCAATCTCGTTGCTCTCGACCTTTTGGACGGAGGCGAGAGGACCGCCTATTTCGAGAGTCATCCCGCCATGGCTCGGCAGATGCAGCCTCGAATCGCCCGCAATTGCCTGGCGGACCAGCGCTGGCGGGAGCCGCCTGAACAAGTCGGCCTCTTTCTGTGGAGTGATGCGGGCGGCCTGATCGTCGACAACCTGATGTCTCGAATCGACATCGAGGAAACGGACCCGGAGCGCTTTTTCGTCGGTCCGGTGGACAGTCGAGCGCTTGCGGCCGATTTCATGATGTCACGGACGCACATGCAGCGGTTGTTTGCCAAGGCTGTGCAGAAGGAATGCTTAGGGTGGGAGGCTGGAAAGAAGCCCGTGCTGTGGATATCACGCGCGTTCGTGGAAGAATATTGCCGCTGGCAGGCGGTCAAGTTTGCCTATGTTGATGAGGCGTTCAGTTGGGCAAAGGCCGAACTCGATGGCGAGGCCACGTAGAAGCCGGATCGCAGAGAGCCGAGGCAGACGGGCTGCCCACCTCGGGTTCACGTCAGTACTGTTGAAAATCCGCGAAAATTGCAGCCGGGCGCGAGATGCGTCCGCTGGCGCCAGTGCCACGAGCAATCATCTGCTCGTTGGTGGCGAAGCCTATGCGGTTGCGGCTTTGTGCCGAGCGAACCGGGTCGCTGGCGACGCGCAGGGTTTCAAACCTGCAATGGATAGGACGAAGCAATGTCGGCATGGCCTTGGTTCCTGATTGATTCCTCCCAAGACACATCCGCAATATTGCAGTGCAGCATAGATTTAACAATAACCGAAAACACGCAACAGCTATGCAAAAAGCGCGTAGGTTTATTTATAAAACGTTCATATTCGTCTATTTTTTATGCACTACTGGCTTGAGCCGAGTCTTGCTCGGAAAGCCAGCAGATCGTTCCACGCCAGCCGCTTGTTGATTGGGGCGGTGAGCAGATCCTGCGGATGAAGCGTCGCAATCGACGGAATAACCTTTCCATCAACGGCGATTTCGCGCCACTGACCACGAAGGCCGTGGATCGTGTCGCCTTCACCGAAGAAAACGCGTGCAGCAAAATTACCAAGAAGCAGGATCGCCTTGGGCTCGGCAAGCGCGATCTGGCGCTCGATGAACGGGCGGCAGATATCCATTTCCACCGCTGAGGGCACGCGATTGCCGGGGGGGCGCCAAGGGACGACTTGGGTCAGCAGGATACCCGAACGGTCGAGGCCGATCGCGGCCAGCATCTTGTCGAGCAGCTGTCCGGGACGGCCTGCGAATGGCTGTCCTTCCCGATCATCGTCGGCGCTCGGCGCCGAGCCGATCAGCATGACGCCCGAAGCCGCATCACCGGTGGCGAATATGGTCGAGCGCGCGCTGTTCTTGAGATTACAGCCGCCGAATGCTTCGAGCGCCGTCTTCAGTTCGGCCAGCGACCGGGCGCTTTCAGCAGCAAAGCGCGCCTGCTGAACCGCTTCGCCATCGGGAATAGCAGGATGCGGTCTCTGGGCCGAGCGGTCAGGGGCAGCATCGCGAGCGGATGCTTGAGGTGTGGCTCGCGACGGCGCTTGTCTGTTTTCGGTGGCCTGCGAGGCGGGGGGCGCGCTACGTCGCGTCGCCTTTATTGCCTCGAATTCGGCGAACCGATCGACGGCCTCTTCCTCCAGCAGCCATTCCACGCCTGCATCCGCATGAAAATGGAGCAGTGCGGCAAGTTCGGCCGGGGAGAGGTCGTTGACGGAGATCATGATCGGAACTGTAGCGAAGCGGTAGCCTCAATGAAAGGGCGCAGGCGTCCCTGTGCCTGCTATTGCACCGTCCATTGCGCGATATCGTCTCGTTCTCCGATCAACGCCAGACCATGCGCGATCGACAGAAGTTCGCCACCCGTCTCGATGCGGTCTGTGTCAAACCGTTCCGTGAAGATTCGGCGAACGGCAGGCACGAACGACGTGCCTCCTGTGAGGAACACCTTGTCGATCGCCGTCGATGGCGTGTTCGTCTTCTCGAGCACGTCATCAAGCGCTCCTTCGATCCGGGCGAGGTCGTCGGCAATCCAGGTTTCGAAGTCGGTTCGACGGATCGTGCAATGACCACCGCTGCCCAGCGGCGCGAAGTCGAAAGCAGCTTCGTCGGCGGAAGACAGAGCCATCTTGGTAGCTGAAACGGCTTGATAGAGCGGATATCCTTCATCGTGGTCGACGAGATCCACGAAGGTCTCCAGCTTCTCCGGTTCCAGCGCGGTGCGCACGAGTTTCTTCAGGTCCTGGAATTCGCGCGAGGTCTTGAAGATCGACAGCTGGTTCCAGCGGCCAAAGGCCGAATAGTAATTTGTCGGCACTTCAAGGATTTTGTCGAAGCTCTTGAAATGACTCCCCTTGCCGATTTGCGGCGAGACGATGTTGTCGATCAGGCGGTAGTCGAAGTGATCGCCGGCGACGCCAACACCGGAGTGGCCGATCGGTGTCGCCGTCAGTTTTCCTGCGATCGTCTCGAAGCGGATCAGTGAATAGTCGGTCGTACCGCCGCCGAAGTCGGCAACCAGCACGGTAGCGTCCGCCTTCAGGTTCTGCGCGAAATAGAACGCCGCCGCCACAGGCTCGTAGACATAGTGGATCTCAGGAAACCCAAAACGGGCGAGCGCCTCGTTATAGCGCGTGGTCGCCAATTCGGGATCCGGGTTGGCGCCGGCAAAATGCACCGGTCGGCCCGTGACGATGCGGGTTACATCGCCCGGCCAGTTCTCACCCGCATAGTGGCGCAGGCGGCGGATGAAAACCTCCATCAGATCTTCAAAGCTCTGGCGCTTTCCGAAGATGATCGTTCCCTGGAAAAGTGCGCTTGCCGCGAAAGTCTTGATCGACTGCAGAAAGCGGCTGTCGCCAGGGTTCTCGATGAACTGGCGGATCGCCGCGTGCCCGGCTTCCACCTTGAGTGCGGATGCGCCGAGATTTGGGTCCTTCATGAACGAAAGAGCCGTGCGCATGCTGTCGGCCTTGCCTGCCGCGCTCGTAAATTCCATCGAATGGGTGGTCGCCCCATCCGCCATCGCAAGAACAGTGTTCGTTGTGCCGAAGTCCAAACCCAGCGCCTGAGCCATGCTCGCACCTCTCAATGTCGATTGTGTATGAGATCGGGGCAAAACCCCGCGAAGGCGCGGGAGGGGCGCCAGTTCGAAGAGGGCGCGTGATGCCATAGGGGAACGGCAGATTCAAGGCCAAATCGAAAATGAAACGGGCGCCCTTGGCGCCCGTTGGATCATTCCGCGGCAATCGCCTCCGGAGCATTTTCATGCTCCTCTGCTGGCTTCCTTCGCCCGAAGCTCAGCAACCAATCGCTGAGCCGGCCCATCTCGACGAAGATAACCGGGGTGATGAACAAGGTCAGCGCCTGAGAGACGAGCAAGCCGCCGACAACTGCAATCCCGAGCGGCTGGCGCAGTTCGGAGCTCGCGCCCGAGCCAAGCGCGATCGGCAGCGCGCCAAGCAACGCGCAGAAGGTGGTCATCATGATCGGCCGGAAACGTCGCACGCAGGCTTCGTGAATTGCTTCCGACGGCGACATTCCATTGCCCGATCGGAGGTTCTCCAGCGCCACGTCGATCATCATGATCGCGTTCTTCTTCACGATGCCGATCAGCATCAGCAACCCAATCAAGGCGATGATGGATAGGTCGAAGCCCATGACCTTGAGGGCGAGCAACGCTCCGAGGGCCGCTGCCGGCAGGCCGGAGAGGATGGTGAGCGGATGGATAAAGCTCTCATACAGCACACCCAGGACGACATAGATCGTCAGGACGGCCGCCAGAATGAGCAACGGTGTGTTGCCCTGCGATTGCTGGAAGATCTGCGCCGTGCCGCCGTAGGACGTGAAAATGTCCGTCGGCATGTTGATGTCCTTCTTGATCTGATCGATCGCGGCCGTGGCGTCGCCGAGAGCTTCGCCGGCCGGCAGGTTGAAGGAAACGGTGGTGGAAACGAGCTGACCGGTCTGGTTGATCGTCACCGGGCCCGTGTTTCGCCGCACGGTCGCAAAGTTGGACAGCGGAACCAGCGTTCCATTGCTGGATGCGACACGGATATCTTGAAGCTTCTGGTCGTCCCAGGGTCTGCCGGTGTCGTATTCGACGATCACGTCATAGCTTTCGCCGGTCGATTGGATCTGCGTCGCCGCATATCCGCTGAAGGCTTCCTGCAGTGTCGTGCGCAACTGGTCGTCATCGATATTGAACGCCGCCGCCTTTTCGCTGTCCACGACAATGTCGGCCTGCAAGGCGTTGTTCTGGGCATCGGACGTGACGTCGGTAAAGCGGGGATCAGCCCGCAGCGCCTGCTGCATCTTGTCGGCCCAGAGGTTGGTCTGGTCGGCATTCAGCGCCTGGATAACCAGCTGATACTGGCTCGCCGTCTGCCGTCCGCCGAACCGCAAGCTCTGCTGAGGCGTTATGAACGCCTGCAGGCCGGCAATCTTGTTGATGCTCGCGCGTAACTCTCGCAGCGTCTGATCAAGCGGTACACGCTGGTCCTTGTCCTTCAGTTCGACGAACATCGTGCCGTTGTTCAAGGGACTGCGAGCGCTGCCACCAACGATCGACATCACATGGTTTACAGCGGGGTTCTGCCGTACCAGCTCGGCGGCCTGGTTCTGAAGAGCCTGCATTGCCGGATAGGAGATATCCTGGCGCGCGCGGGTCGAAATGTTGAGGCGGCCGATATCTTCAGTCGGGAAGAAACTCGCCGGCAGTGTCATGAACAGATAGATCGTCAATCCGACTGAGGCGAGGAAGAGAGCGAGGATGGCGGGGCGGTGACGCAGGCACCAGCCGACAGCCGCGCCATAACCGCGAAGCGTCCAGTCGAACCCGGCATCGAACCAACGGATGAAGAACGGCGGCCGATCGTGGGCATTCCCCAGGCGGGATGCCAGCATCGGCGTCACGGTCAACGAGACGATCGCGGACGCGACGATTGCGATCGCCACGACCATGCCGAACTCGTTGAAGATTCGGCCCACGACGCCGCCCATCAGCAGGATCGGGATGAAGACGGCAATCAGCGAGACCGACATGGAAATGATCGTGTAGCTCACTTCGCCTGCGCCCTTGATCGCGGCATCCATGACAGGCATGCCTTCCTCGACGTGTCGAAGGATGTTCTCGAGCATCACGATCGCATCGTCCACAACCAGCCCGACCGCAAGGGTCAGTCCGAGCAACGAGATGTTGTCGATGCTGTAGCCGAGCACATACATCATCCCGAACGTCGAGATCAGCGACAGCGGAACAGCCAGTCCCGGGATGAGGGTCGCGGTCAGGTGGCCGGTAAACAGGTAGATGACCAGAACGACAAGGCCGATCGTCAGAAGTAGGGTGAACTTCACGTCGGCGATTGCATCACGGATCGGCTTGGCCGAATCGTTCATGACGGTCGTTGTGACCGACGCCGGAATTTCCGCGTGGAGGGAGGGAAGCTTGGCGTTGATTGCATCGACCACCTCGACCGTATTCGCGTCGGGCTGGCGCTGAATGGCGAGAATGATGCTCTGCTTGCCGTCGTACCAGCTACCGGTGTTCAGGTTCTCGACACTATCCTGCACATCGGCAATGTCGCCGAGATGGATCGGCGCGCCGCCCGGATTGGCGATCACCAAGGACCGGAACTCCGCGGCATTGGTCCGCTGAGTATCAGCATTGATGGTCATGCTCTGGCTGGCGTTCTGCAGGGTCCCCACGGGCACCTGGCTGTTTGCCGCGACCAGTGCCTTGTTCACGGTATCGATGCCGATGCCGCGATTGAGAAGCTTGTTCGGATCAACCTCGATGCGCACCGCATAGGTCTGCGCACCGAAGACCGACACTTCGGCCACGCCCGGGAGCGTCGAAAGCGACGGCGAGATGATGTTTTCTGCAATGTCGTCCAGTTTGCTGCGCGGCATCGTATTGCTTTGGATGGCAAGCAACATGACCGGCGCGTCAGCGGGGTTCGTCTTGCGATAGCTTGGCGGCGTCGTCATGTTGTCGGGCAGCTGGCGCGTCGCGTGCGAGATCGCCGCCTGGACGTCAGCCGCCGCTGCGTCGATGTTGCGATTGAGATCGAACTGCAGCACGATGCTCGTATTGCCGAGCGAATTGGTCGCGCTGATTTCGCTGATGCCGGGGATTGTCTGGAATTGCTTGATCAGCGGTGTCGCCACGGACGTCGCCATCGTCTTCGGCGATGCGCCGGTCAGCGCAGCAGAGACATTGATGGTGGGGAAGTCGACCTGCGGCAGGGCTGCCACGGGAACAAGCTGGTAGCCCGCGAGGCCGGCAAGAACGACGCCGATCGCTAGCAGCGTGGTGGCAACTGGTCTCCGGATACAGAAATTCGGTATCATTCTTCGGTTCCCGCCGCTGTGGTTGCCTTGTTGTCCGGTAGGGTGGCCGAGGCGACATCAAGCGTCTTGGCGTTGAACTGTTCATTGACAGGCTGCTTGTCGACCAGCTGGGCCTGCCCCTCGACAACGACATGGTCGCCTTCCGACAGGCCCGACGAGATGGCGCTGAAATCGCCATTTGCGCGTGCCACCGTCACCGGCATCTGTCGTACCTTTCCGTCCTTCACGACAAACGAGAAGAAGCCATCGGCACCGGGGCTTACAGCCACTGTCGGCACAACGACCTGCTGCTCATTGTTGTTGAAGTGAACGACAATATTGACGGACTGACCCGGCCAGAGTGCGCCGGAGGCATTCTCGAACTTCGCTTTTGCAAGGATCGTTCCAGAGGCTGGGTCCACCGTGTTGTCGTAGAAGCTGATATGCCCCTGCCGAGGCTTGCCCTTGCCCGATTGAGGCACCGTGCTGACATCGACGGGCCCCGTCGCCAGCGCCTGCTTCAGTTGCCGCAGGTCGCGCTCCTGAAGGTGGAACTTGACATAGATCGGATCAAACTTCGCAATCGTCACGATTGCAGAGCCTGCGTTCACGAAGGCGCCGGGGCTGACAGCGATATCTCCGAGCCGGCCGTCGAACGGAGCTCGGATCTCGGTGTGTTCGAGCAGAACTTGATCTGCCGCAAGGCTTGCCTTGTCGGCTTGGACGGTTGCCGCAGCACTGTCTCGCGCGGCCTTCGCCTGATCATAGGTTTGCTGCGTTCCGGCCTGCGACGTCAAGAGATCGTGGGCTCGCGTCAGCGCCGTATCGGTTTCCGCAAGTGTGGCGGTATCGCGAACGATCATGGCATTGTCTTTGTCGACGGTCGCCTGGGCCGTGCGGTTGTCGAGTTTGACGATCAGGTCGCCCTGTTTCACCATCGTACCGTCTGAGGCGATGATCTCGGTAACCAGTCCCTGTTCCTGCGCAGCGATTGTCGTATTGTCATCGGCGTCGGCCCAGCCGGACGCGGTCACGTCACGGGGCAGGGTGGTCTTGACCGCGGCGACCGTCTTGACGAGCGTAGGTCCGCCATTGTGCCCCTTTCCGCCGCCCTTTCGATTTCCAGAGTCCGGCGTCGCATCTGCATTTGCAGCCTTGTCGCCTCCCGCATCCGCCTGCTTGGCCGCCGTGTCGCCGAACTGCGAAAGATAGGGAATGCGATCCCTATACTGCCAGGCGCCGACGCCGGCTGCAGCAACAATGCAAATGGGGATCCAAAGTTTCTTCATGGTAGGACTGGTCTCGGGCAGTTGCGCTAAAGTGGAGCCTGCATTGAACCACATTTATTACGGCGCAAAAACGACACAATTCCGGAATGACCATCACTAAGTGGTTATTATAGCTTAAATTTTTGTAATAAAAGAATGTGTTGATATTATAATGTTTCCGCCCGCGGAACGCCAGTGGACAGGGGCGCGGATCATCCGCGCCCAAATATCCTTTGCAATCAAACCGATCGCGCTGCGCCGCCGTCGCAGCGGATGAGGCTGCCGGTGATGTAGCTTGCCGGTTGGCTGCACAGAAAGGCGGCTGTCGCTGCGAACTCTTCGACGGTGCCGTAGCGCCCGACGGGGATCAGAGCTTCCTTGCTCGCGCGGATATCCGCCATGTTTTTGCCTGTCCGCTTGGCGGCTGCACCGTCGAGATCGTCGAGCCGACCGGTCAGAATGCTTCCGGGAAGCAAGACATTCGTGGTGATTCCGTAGCGGCCGACCTCGGAGGCCAGCGTCTTGCTCCAGCCGGCAAGGGCCGGACGCAGGGTGTTGGACAGAGCAAGACTGGGGATCGGTTCGATGACGCCGGATGAGGCGACCGTCAGGATGCGACCCCAACCCTGCGCCTTCATCGCCGGCAGCAACGCATTGGTCAGCGTGATGACGCGCAGTACCATCGAGAAGAAATAGGTCTCGAGTCGGTCTGCCGTCATGTCCTCGGTCGTTCCTGGCGTTGGGCCGCCCGTGTTGTTGACCAGAATGTCGACACCACCGAGCTTGCTGGCAATTGCTGCCGTCACGGTTTCGGTGAAGTTCTCATCGGAAAGATCCGCCCAGATCCAGTCGGCCTTGCCCTTGCCCTCGGCGTTGATCGCCTTGCAGTTTGCTTCCAGCGTCTCGCCGCTGCGCCCGCAGAGCAGGACGTTGGCGCCCTCGCGCGCAAGCGCCACGGCAATGCCGTGCCCAAGTCCTCGCGATGATGCCAGGATGAGCGCGCGCTTGCCCTTGATGCCGAGATCCATTGTGTCGTCTCCTGTTGTTCTGCCCAATCTATAGGGTGCGGAAAGCTCAAAAGGGAAGGGTGGCCGAAGCTGCATTTCTGTTCATTTTATTGACGTTAACGTAAAGGTAATATACTTCTTCCGCACTTGAGAATATCATTGCGTGAAATGGGGGATTGGGTGTCGTTTCCCGGCTCGACAATGGTTGCGGGTTTTGCCAAGAGATACCCGATACGGGGCCCGATACGGGGAATGTGGCCGCAATGCCGGCCGAATGGAGTGATGCATGACCGATACGCCAGACCTGCCCGAACGCGAAAGCATGGAATTCGACGTCGTGATCGTCGGAGGTGGTCCTGCGGGTCTGTCGGCTGCGATCCGGCTGAAGCAGGTCAATCCTGAACTGTCGGTCGTCGTGCTGGAGAAGGGTGCCGAAGTCGGTGCCCATATCCTGTCGGGCGCCGTCGTCGATC